>PDOZ01000004.1 GCA_002747325.1 Rhodobacterales bacterium | reverse complement strand
GTGCCCACAGCGGTTGAAGACCATGATGGCACGCCGCTGGCCACCCATTATTTCATGCGCATTCTGCGACCCATCAATGCGATCCGCACCGAAGGCAGTGATTTGCAACCGGTGGGGTTGAATAGCTCACGCGGTGATTTGGAGTCACTTCAAGTTGGCCTCTATTCCAAGTTTTCTGTGTATGCAGATCGGATCAAAGGGTTCGGAGCCTGGAGAGAAATTGTTCGGAGCCTGGAGAGAAATTAGGGCAAGGCGACATTCCTTTTTCTCGGAAGCCTTGTGGCAGCGGCTGCAGGCGGCGGGATTGACCGGGTTTGAAGCCAGAATCCGATTCGACGAATACTGATCTCCCCTCCATAGACCAACGATTTTAATAAGGTGCGTAATGACGACAAATAATACTTTTCTCGGATCAACAACCCCAAGCGGCACCCCGCGTGACATGAAAATCGTTCTGGGATTGCAGGACGTTGAGCGTGGCGTCGTGCCGGGAGACGTGTTTCGCGGTCGGTTTGATAAAGACCATCTGTTTGGCAATACTTTTCACCATGGGGCCTTAGAAGACGAGTTCAGTGGTCTGCGCGGCAGAATTGAGGCCTCGGACGTCAGCGAAGGATTTAGGCACAATCACCGCAGTTTTAAGGAAAATGGGACCTTTGGGGCCAATAACAAGCTGGATGCCCTTGCGTTACGTGTCTCTCCACATAGTTCCCATGCGCAGCTTGATAGCTTTATGGGTGAGCTGTATGAACAGGTTGCATCGCGCGCTGATGATGTTGAAAGAGAATACGTTAATCGAAAAACTCTCGCCGCAATTGAGGCCGGTGAGATACCGGATGATGACAAAATAGCAGCCGATGGGAAGACACTCGCAAACAATTTTGCGGCCCGCGAAACAAAGGTTGCGATGCATTTCAGAATGCTTGGTGTGCAGGAAGGGGGTATTCCGGAAGCTGGTCTGGACGAAAACAAAATCCTGCTGGCGTATAACGATACTGATCTGCGCAATGTCGAGGGGCGCAGAGGCTGGGCAAATGACAAGCTGACTGCTGTTAGTAATGACTGGAACATGTCGCGCATTGCGGGTGACATTGATTTTGACCGGCTGACTTCGATTGATGTTTCTGCATTGCCCGGCCTAAATGGAGATGAAGTTGGAGATGAAGTTAATCTTCAGTCGCTTTATCAAGGTGGACAGGCAAATACGCAAGTTGCACGGGAAACATTTAAAGGTCACTCGCCGAACGAACTGAGCAACAACCGATTGAAATATGATGAGGATGGCAAGCTGGTCCTGACGTTGGAAGAGCGTGCCGATATGATTGCCAGAAACAAGCTTATCAGCGCGTCTCTTCCCGAAGGGAAAGCGATTACGGATTTCACTGCGGCAGATCGTCAGAAAATTCTAGATAATACCTCTGGTGAGAAATTTGCGGCTTTGAAAAATCAGATCCTATCTGACTTGAACAATACCCAATTGTTCCCTGATCGTGATAGGTTGCCCTCTGATTTTGATCAATATTCCGAAAAGATCCAGAAGGACGGTCCAAAGCTTTTGGGCGTTCAAGAGGCAGAATCTCATCTGCGGAATGTATATTCAAAGTTTTTGAACATTGTTCCAGAAGTCTATGATCGTGCGGACCGATTGTTGGGCGGAATGCTATCGAAGGCTATGGCGGACGAAGGTGGTGCCGTAAGTTCGAAATTCGCGGTCGCAGCTCCACTTTCTGTTCTCGGTGCGTTGATCTCAATTGAGTTTGTCGAAACGAAATGGCGTGCTGAAACCGTTGATCAGCAACAGCCATTTTTGGATTGGGCTGTGGATCAAGCGCCGGAGTTGCTTGCTTCGGCTACTTACAACATTGTTGCGTCAATGATTGTGTTGGGTGCGTCAACTGCGGCTATCGCCCTCTCAGGGCCCTATGGCGTAGCTGGTGTGCTCGTTTTAGGGTCCGCAGCGCTTTATGCCGAATACAAAGAATATCTGAGAAACTTTCTAATTGCAGCGGGCTACGATAAATCTTCGTATGGAGAAGCCAAGTATTCAAATGATCCTGAGGTTGCCCGGAACGCAATAGTTTTGGACTTTCTTGAGAAAGTTGAGGCATGGGTTCCGCTTGAGGATATTGCAAAGTCAATTACTGATTTTGTTGGAAGTCTCCCAACTCTCATTTTCGGCATGCAACCTCCGCCCCCTGTTTTAGACGGCTACTACAGTACAACTGTAGCCGCGACAGATGAAATGGGCGGGGCGTGGCTGGTTGGTCATGATGCAGCTAAGATGATTGGGAACGAGCATGAAAACATTCTGTTCCATGATGGCTATGGCGAACTCTTTGGTGGTGCTGGAGATGATACGCTGATTGGTTGGCGCCCTAAGATTTTAGAAGCAGGTGAACTGATTGGTGAGTATGAGCTTCGAGGCCATGACCTTGAAGATGTGAGGATCGAGGCCGACAGAAAATACGTCCAACTCATTGATGGTGGTGAGGGCGACGACTGGGTACTGACCATCCTCGGCGAAGGCGCTATAACCATCGGTGGCCCCGGACGGGACTGGATTTTCAACACCTCCACAGGTGGGCATATTTACGGCGATACGATTGATGGGTTGCCAGCAAAGAATTGGGAACAACATGACTCGCTCGACAAGTCGCAGAACAGCGACAAGATCTGGTGGTGGCCGAGTGTAACGATGTGGGATCCGCAGAAGGCGGATCGGTTGGCGTTTTTTGGACTTCCAATGGTCGGTGGGTCCAGCGATATTCCGGTGCTGAATTTCTTTAGCAGTCTGGCTCCAATGAGTGGTTTGGCCAATCTTGCTTTCTGGCGGCAGAAGATTTTCTTCGATTATTTCAACCCGACGATGGTCTACAAGATCGATAATAAGACGGGTGAATTGCGCATTATTAATTCACTGCGTGAGGGACCAGTATCAGGGACCATAGCGGATACAGCTGGGTTTGCTTCCGGCCCAATGGTGTTCAAGAATTTTGATGAAGCTACAGCGGTTCTTTGGGGAGGGGCATTCTTCAAGGCTTCTGATAATGAGGCCGGGGTGCTGACGTCTGGCTCTGAGCTGAATACAGATCTGATCGGCGATATGGGGATGATTTTCAAGTACACCCATCCCTCGCTGCATATTCTCTCGATGTTGCCCGGATTTCCCGGCGGTTTGAATCGTACATTTCTTTTGATTGATTCGGTTTTGACTCTTGCGGGTGCTGCGGCGTTGGCATTCAAGAATTATAAATGGTCCTCAGGCAATGACCCGCTGGTGATTGATCTGGATGGTGATGGGATCGAGACGATCGACATTTCGCAGGGCATTCATTTTGACGTTGACGGGGACTTCTTTGCGGAGGGCACCGGGTGGTTATCGGGGGATGACGGGTTCCTGGCGCTGGATAAGAACGGCAACGGGCTGATCGACGACATCAACGAGATGTTCGGCAACCGCGAAGAATTCGGCTTTGAAGAGCTGGCGCGTTATGACAGCAACGGGGATGGCAAGATCGACATGGCGGATCTGATCTGGTCCGAGCTGTTGGTCTGGCAGGATATTGACGGGGATGCCGAGACGGATGAAGGCGAGCTGTCCTCGCTGGAGGCGCTTGGCATCAAGTCGATTTCGCTCGACAGTGTGACGTTGAATCACACTACACCACAGGGCGCTTTCCTGCGGGAAGTGGGGGATGTGGAATTCGAAGACGGCACCCTGACGCGGGCCTTTGAAGCGATCTTCGAGATGAACGATATCGCCACGCGCTTCCGCGGGGAGAGCGGTGTGCCGGCTTGGCTGAAGGACAAGATCATCGACAGCCGGGGTCTGGGCGAGGTGACCGATTTTGCGGTGGCCATGGCCAATGATTTCGAGATCGCGGACAAGGTGATTGCGGCGTCCGAGGCGATGGTGAACCCGAACCTGAAGGAGCTGCGCGCCCTGTCTGGCGACGCGCTGGGGCAATGGGGCTACGCGCAGAATCTGACCCGCGAGCTGACCCCGGTTCTGACCGAAACCGTCGATGGCGTGACCACGTTGCTGGATCGCGGCGTGTATGTCGAAGATGCCGAGGGCGGCTATTGGGCGCTGCATTCCGGCGCGCAAGTGCTGGATGCGGATGGGGCGGTGATCGCCCGTCCGGGCATGGCGGATATCCTTGCGCAGCAGGCGGGCGCGGATCAGGGCTGGACGCTGGAGCAGATGTGGTCGCCTTCCTCGCGCCCCGAGGCGCTGACGGACCGGGCCAATGCGCCTTATATGGGGCGGGTGGTCGAAGACCGCTTCGTGGTCGAAGATTATGGCATCGAGCAGCCGGACGGAAGCTGGCGCCTGGCCAGTGGCGCGGATGTGCTGGATGCGGATGGGGTGGTGATTGCCAATCCGAGTCTGGACGACGTGCTGGCGCAGAGCGCGCCGGAGGGCAGCGAATGGCGGGCGGAAAATCTGGGCCACAACCCGCTGGCCGGGATCGAGGTTGACGAGATTGCGGTGCGCTTCATTGACGGGGTGGCGGTGGATTACAGCGTTGAGTTGACCGATGAGGACGGCGTTTTCCATGTCTGGGCGCGCAATCTCGACCGCGCGCTGGAATTGCAGCACAAGTTCGGCACCCCGCGCGATTTCAACCTGCGCAATTACGAGATTGATTTCGATACGCTGGACGAGGTGGGCTCCACCGATGACAGTCAGGTGCGGGTCGAGATGATGACGCCCGCGCAGTTCAACTTCGCCACCCGGCTGATCGGCGTGACCTTTGAACCGGCCTTGCTGGCGGGCGAGATCGATCCGGCGACCGGCACGATTACCTATGCGGTCAATGACGAGGGCACGACGAACTTTGCCAGTGATGGCGGGTTTGACAGCGGCATTCCGGGCATGATTGATCTGGTCGGTCAGATGATGGACCATTATGTGGTCGCCAGCCGGGCTTTCGCCGTGCGCATGGCCTTGCAGGGCGGGCTGTCGCGCTTTGCGCCGGAGCTGACCTACAACATCGAGACCGACCGCTACGAAGCCACCGGCGACCGCGAGCTTGCGCCCACATTCGAGGCGATCTTTGCCGAAGCTCCGGAGGGGTATGACGAAGCCTATGATTATCTGGCGGGCTGGGACGAGATCCTGTGGCAGGTCTACCCGGATTATGCGCTGAACGGCGAGGGCAACTTCTTCGGGGCGACGGTTTCGGTGGATCAGAAGTTCCTGCTGCAAATGGTCATCCCGGCCTATGAGAAATACCCGCTGGACGTGGATTTGCCCGCGATCATGAATGCGCTGTCGATGGATGAAACCCGGCTGGTGGCGCATGGGGTGGACGATACCGAGGTCAATGGCACGCGGGGCGGCGACCTGATTTACCTCTCGGGCGGGGATCAGACCTATCGCGGCGGTCGCGGGGGCGATACCTATGTCGTCGGGTCGGATTTCGGCCAGGATGTGATCGAAGATGTGGATGGCGGCGAGGCGGATGAACTGCGCTTCACGTCGGTCAAATCCACCGAGGTGATCGCCACCCGTGACGGGCAGGACCTGATCCTGACCACGGAGGGCAGCGACGATGTGCTGACGGTGAAAAACCACTTCCTGGGCGAGATGAACCCTTCCTTTGGCAACAGCGCGCAGCAGACCCGGATGAATGCCATCGTGTTTGCCGATGGGGTGATCTGGGACCGGGTGCGCATTGCGCGGGCGGTATCGCGCCCGGAGGATGGCGATCAGGTGATTATCGGGTCGGGCGATCTCGATATCATGGACGGCGGCAAGGGCAATGACGTTTTACGCGGCGGGGCCGGCGGGGATTTCTACCTCTATCGCCGCGGGGACGGGCAGGACGTTATTCAGGAAGAGAATGCTGGTGCGTCCAATCCGCTGTCGGCGGGACTGGATTTCCTGCAATTCATCGGGGATGACCTGACCGGGGACGACCTGCACCTGCGCCGGTTTGGCGAGGGGAAAGACCTGTTCATCACCCTGAAAGACGATGAGGGGAACCTGACCGACGACACGATTCAGATCGTGGACATGTTCGACGGGCTGCGCCTGAACCTTTCGGGGTTCCTGCAACAGAACGTCGATCCGTCGCTGGATCTGGATTATATCGCGCCCAACATCATTGAGCGCTTCATCTTCGAAGACGGCTCGTCGCTGGATTTCGAGCAGGTGGCGCAGCAGGTTCTGGACGATGGCAAGACCGACGGGTCGGATGCGCTCTATGGCTTCCTGCACGCCAATACGCTGGATGGCGGCGCGGGGGACGATTACCTGTCGGGCCGCGAAGGGGGCGACACCTATCTCTATGGCCGCGACTACGGGCTGGATGAACTGGTTGACGGAGATTACAGCGTCAAGCTGTTTGGTGCGCCGGATGATTATCTGAAGTTTCAGGACGATCTGCGCTGGACCGACTTTGACTTCCTGCGCGAAGGGGCATCCGACAACCTGACCCTGCGGGTCAAGGGCACGGAAGACGGGGTGGTTCTGACCCGGTTCCTGGAAAATGCTCCGTTCCAGGGCTTTATCAACCTGATCGAGGAAATCACCTTCGGCGATGGCACGGTCTGGCATTACACCAAGCTGTTGCAGCATTATGTCGACCTTGCCAAAACCGATGGGGATGACACGATCTATGGCTTCCTCACTTCCGATACGCTGGATGGCGGGCTGGGCGATGACCGGCTGGAGGGCATGGGCGGCAATGACACCTATATCGTGCGGCTGGACGAGGGCAGTGACACGATCTTTGACGCGGGCGGGGCGGCTGACCGGGTCGAATTGCGCGGCATCGAGCTGGCGGATGTGGATTTCTCGCGCACCGGCCTCGATCTGATCCTGACCCACCGCGATACCGGGCAGGTATTCACCTTTGAGGGCCAGTATATCCGCGCGGGCGGGCAGGGCGCCGCCGTCGAGATCTTCCGGTTCGACGATCAGGAAGTGGATTGGCGTCAGATCAACCCCGAGGATATTGACCGGGTCGGCACCTCGGCGGGAGAGGTGCTGGAAGGCAGCAACTTTGCCGAGGTCATGGACGGTCGGGGCGGCGATGATACGCTGATCGGCGGCAGCGATGGCGACACCTATCGCTTTGGCATTGGCTATGGTCAGGACGTGATCATCGACAAACAGGTGGCGTCGGTGTGGAAGGGGCGGCAGGGCCGCGAGGTCGAGACCGGCGACCGCATCGCCTTTGGTGCCGATGTGACCCGCGACATGGTGAATTTCGCACAGGATGGCAACGACCTGCTGATTACCCTGACCGGCCACCCGGACAGCCTGCGCATCCGCGATCAGTTCCGGGACGTGACCGATGGGGTGGAGTTTTTCGACTTCGTCAATGACGGAACGATCACCATTTCTGATGTTGAGGAAATGCTCGACATTGTGGGCGGCAACCGTGGCGATAACGTGATCACCGGCAACCCGGATCAGCCGAATGTGCTGGACGGACGTCAGGGCGACGATACGCTGATCGGTGGCCATGCGGCGGATACCTATGCCTTTGGCATTGCGTATGATTTCGACCGGATCGAAGAGGTGGCCGATGTCGCGGGCGTGATCGACACGGTGGTGATGGGGCAGGGGGTGCGGGCCGCGGACCTGATCCTGCGCCGTCAGGGCGACGATCTGCTGATTGATCTGGGCAATGGCAGCGATGTGCTGACCGTGGTTGGCGGGCTTGCGGGCAATACGATCGAGCGCATCACCTTCGCCGATGACCCGGATATGAGCGTCGAAGATATTCGCAACCGGCTGACCGAGGGCACCGATGGCAACGACCAGCTTGTCGGCTTTGACGACCGGGCCGATGTGCTGGACGGTGGCGCCGGGTCGGACGCCCTGATCGGTGGCACGGGGGATGACACCTATCGCTTCGGTCATGGCTATGGTCAGGACGAGATCGTGGATAGCGGCGGTGTTGACCGTCTGGAATTTGGCCAGGGCATTGCGCCGGGCCACCTGACCTTCCGCGATGCGGATGGCGATCTGTTGATCACTCTGACGGCCAGCGGCGAGAACATCGTGATCCTGGGCGGCGCTACGGCGGATGTGATCGAAACCTTTGCCTTCGAGGATGGGCGCGAACTGTCGATGGCGGATATTCGCGGGCAGTTGTTCAACGCGCTGGAAGTCAGCGGCGTCAACCATATCGACGGCACCAGCATCGACCCGATCTGGGCCATTGCGCCGGGCACCGGGGCGGACCGGGTGGTCATGGACAGCGACACGACGGTGGTGCTGTCGCAGGGCGACGGTATGGATACGCTGATCCTGCCCGACAGCGTGGGCGACGCGCAGATTACCCTGCCCGATTTTGCGCCGGGCAGCGTGCGCGTGCGCTATGCGGGCACGCAGGATCTTCTGATCGACGTGCCGGAAACCGGCGATCAGATCCTTCTGGCCGGGGCGCAAAACGCGGGCCAGATCCCGACCATCGTCTTCGGCGATGGCAGCGAGTGGAAAAAGGCCGACCTGATGCGGGCTCTGGTCGCGAGCGAAGCCAGCGCCTTTGACGATGTAATCACCGGCACGGCTGCCGACGAGGGGATCGAAGGCGGCACCGGCAATGACGATATTCAGGGCGGCGGCGGCGATGATACTTATGTCTTCACCCGTGGCGACGGGGTTGACGTGATTGCCGATAGTGGGGGGCACGATACGCTGAAAATCCTCGGCTATCGCTTGGATGATCTGCGGATCACGCGCCCGAATCCGGATAAGGAAGAACTTCTGCTGACGTTTGAGGCTGGCGGAGATGAAATTCTGCTGCGCTACCGGGATGTCTACGGAACCCTGCACGGGGTCGATACGGTTGTCTTTGGTGATGGCACTGAGATTTCCAGATCCGAACTGTTTGATGCGGCGATTGGCACCGGGACGGTCGGGGATGATCTGATCGACGGCAATTCGGCGGATAACACCTTTATCGGTGGAACCGGCAACGACACTCTGCGCGGTGCGGCGGGCGACGACACCTATATCTACAACCGGGGCGACGGGCGCGATTTCATTGATGACTCGGATAGCGCAAGCACCTGGAAGCAGGCTAACAACACGTTGCTGGTGCAGGGATATACGCTGGATCAGGTCAAATTCATTCGCCCAATGGACAAGCCCAGGGACGTGATCCTGCGCTTCTCGGCGACGGATGAAATCGTCATTGACGATGCGTTTTATGGCGGTTTCGGAGACATCAGGTTTGACAACGGGGAGACAATTCGCATCACCGACATTCCGGCATTGATCCATGCGCAGCAGGACCTTGCCGGGGATGATACGGTTCTTGGCAGCAAAGAAGATGATGTGCTCGAAGGGGGCACCGGCGACGATCTGGTTTCCGGGAATTCCGGCGATGATACCTATGTCTTTAACCGCGGGGACGGACGGGATGTCTTTGTCAATTCTTCGGGGGAAGGCATTGTCGACATTCGGGGCTACGCGGCGGGGGACGCGCAATTTGATATTTCGCCGGGCGATCCAAACGATCTGGTTATCCGTTTTGCCGGAACAGAAGATTCGATCACGCTAACAGATGGCGCGCGGGCCGGATATTACAAGCGGTTCCATACGCTCACTTTCGAGGACGCGACACTGGAGCTTGGTGACGTCGTCGCGGAGCTTCGCAGTCAGAAACTTGCGGCACAGATCTCGGACGGAGATGATTTTGTCGTCGGCACCGGGACGATTGAAGCGGGTCTTGGCGATGATCGGATTGAAACGGGTTCCGGGCACAGCACGATCGTTTTCAGTCGCGGGGATGGTCAGGATGAGATCCGACCCAACTCCAGTTACGATGACGTGTCTCTTGTCATTCATGGATACAGCGCCGATGAAGTCACTATCGCGCCCCACCCGGTTGATCGAAACGGATTGGTTCTGACTTTTGCCGGGACCGATGACAAGGTCACCCTGCGGGCTGCGACAACAATGTCCGACGGGAGCTTTAACCGTATCACGCTGGATGACGGAACCGAGTGGAATGAAAGTGATCTGGCGGCTCTGTTGACGGAAAGCCGGAATGCGGCAACGCCGGGGGACGATACGCTTGTCGGAACATACGGAAATGATGTCTTTGACGGACAGGCGGGTGACGACCTGATTGATGCCAAAGCAGGCATTGATATCATTACCTTTGGTCCGGGCGATGGTCGCGATACGGCCATGGGCAAGACCTATAATAATGGGCAATATGTTCTGGATCTGCCCGAGCTTACACCGGCGGACATTGTTCTGCTTGGGCCGGTTTTTGAGGGGCAAAGCGACGCTGGAAGCGACAGTTATGAACTGCGCATTGTCGGAACGCGCGATAGTTTGTGGCTGCTGGACGCCAGGGAGCATCTGACCGAAATCCGCTTTGCCAATGGTGTGGTCTGGCAACAGGCGGAGATCACGGCCGCACTGACCGAACGCGCGGCAGCGCCGGGACAGCAGAGCGTGATTTCCGGCACCTATGGGGATGATACGTTCGTATCTACGTCCGAAGACGAGATTTTCGGGCAGAAGACGCAGCATGGAAATGACAGCCTTACCTATAGCCGCGATGGGGGGCATGACACGTTTGTGGAGCGCTCGAATACATATAGCGGCACGTCTGATCGGGTTGTTTTCACCGATATTGCGTCGACCGAGATCACCCTGCATCATTTGCCGTTCAAGCAGTCTTATTCTGGCGCAAATGATCTGTTGATCACTTTTGGCTCTCCCGACAACGATCTGCGGATTGCCAATTTCTTTGCCAATACGGGTAATTTCGGGGTGGAGGAATTCGTCTTTACCGATGTCACCCTTTCAGGCGCAGAAATGCGTGCGCTGGCGGATCAGGCCGCGGCTGCCGATTCTCAGGTGATAAAGGGGGATCTGATCTATGATCGGGCGACGTCCTCCGGCACCTATTACCTCGGTGGATCGGACGGGTTCAACAACGATGCCTCCATCACCTTTGAGGGTGTAAACCGCGATGACGTCAGCATCGGGGTGCGTGGTTCTGAGCTGCTTTTGTCCATCGCGGCACATGCGGCGGACGGGTCGGACGCTGGCGAAATTCTGGCAGGTCCCCTGACGGGGCTGAACAGCTTTGACATCACCTTTGCCGACGGTCAGACGCTGTCCAAAACGGAAATCATCCAAACGGTCAACGCTGAGATGGCGAGTGCCGGAGATGATGTCATTGCGGCCATTGGTTTGGAGCCTGCGACGCTGGAAGGCGGTGCCGGAGATGATATCATTACAGGCACCCTTTCTTATCAGGATGTGGTGGTTTACACGCGCGGAGATGGGGATGACCTTGTTTTCGTCGCCGCGAGTTCACCGGAAGATGAAGGTTTCGGACCGCCGCAGAACATTCAACACGAAGTGCGCCTGAATGGCATTGATCCTTCGGATGTGACGGTTCTGGTGCATGGTCGGGATCTGATATTCCGCATTGCAGAAAGCGCACCGGGGGCGGGAGATGTTGGCAGCATTCGCTTTGTCGATGGCTATTGGTTGCCGGGGAACTCTGAAGAGTTCGAATCGCCGCCACAGCCGGGTCCGCGTATTGCGAAGGTAGAGTTCTCAGATAGTGGCACGGTTTGGAGCGCGTTTGATATTTTCAGCAACCTTGCCGGGAATACGGCAACGGATGGTGATGATTTCATTCTGAGCGCCGTAACCGATGGCACCTATGAGATGAAGAAAGGGAACGACTACGTCGCAACACATGATTTTAACGACACCTATATTTATCGCAATGGCGATGGGCATGATATTTATGTCGAAAGTAGCCGGGATTGGGTGCTCGGTGAGGGATATCCCGGTGAGTTTCCTCCCGAGGGAGGTTCGGACTTTGGCCCGCCTGAACCCATAGATGGTGAGATCACTCCGCCGGGTGCAAGTGGTTCCGAAGACCGGCTGAAATTGCCGGATCTGTTGCAGGATGACGTGATATTCGAGCGGTTTGGGGAAGACCTGATCATTCGCATTCCGGCACGTGAGGCGGATGGGATCGAGGAGGGATCTATCACCGTTCAGGATGCGTTCCTTACGGGAGACGAGAACAACAGGCTGATTGAAACCATCGAATTTGCCGATCATTCTGAACGGTCGATGCGGGACGTGATTGCAACCATTCTGTTGGATAGTGCCACGGATGGGAATGATCATATCGTTGGCACGAATACGAATGACATTCTCGTTGGCGGTCTTGGGGATGACATATTGTCGGGGCGGTCCGGGGACGATACCTATCGGTATGCCCGTGGCGACGGCGATGATCAGATTGTTTTGGGATTGGACCAATACAGTCCCTCTTCTACTGACAACATCCTGGAACTTGCAGGCATTTCTGAGGATCAGGTAAGCCTGAAGCAGGTCTCAGACCTTCTGATCATTGAGATTGCCGAAACGGCCCCCGGCGCTGGGGATGCCGGAACCATAACGGTTCACAAAGCGGCCTCTGCGGCGGATTTTGGGGAAATCCGCTTTGATGGCGGGGGGATATGGACCAAGGCCAGGATTGCGGAAGAGCTGTTGGCGGGGCAGTCAACCGATGGCGATGACCTGATCAATGGGTCGCAATTCGCGGATGTGATCGACGCGGGGCGCGGTGATGATCAGATCAACGGCAAGGATGGGTCTGATACGTATCTGTATCGCCGTGGGGACGGTTCGGACATCATTGTTGATGACGAGTTTGATAACAGCCCAGCTATTCGCGATCAGCTGTTGTTCGTCGATATCAATCCGGATGAAGTGACCCTGGTAAAAGGCATTGGTCAGGATATTGAAGTTATCATTGCCCCCAGCGCGCCGGACGCGGATGATGGCGCGAGGATCACGCTCCGGGACGCGACGGCGAATGGCCGCCGCGGGGTTGATGAGATTCGGTTTGCCGATGACACGGTTTGGTCTCGCGACAGCTTTGCCGACCGGATTGCCAATGCCAATGCCTCTGACGGTAATGATGTGCTGCAAGGAACTTCCGGGGCCGATACGCTCAATGGGCAAAAAGGCGATGATTTGCTGCTTGGTGGATATGGCGACGATATTTACCAATATACGCGCGGGGATGGCGATGACCGGATCACCGATACCGGCGGTGCGGATGAACTGCACATTTCCGGTTATGCGCAAGCAGATCTCAGTTTTTCGCGATTTGGCGCAGAAAGCACGGATCTCAGGATCAATTTTTCCGATCAGGGCGATGCAATCATCATCACGGATGCTTTGGAAACACTGGGATCCCGAGGGTTTGAAGCGATTGTCTTGACCGACAGCGGCACCCGTATCGAGATTGATACCGTGCGCGAGGCATTGCTGGCTGAAGCGGGCACGCCGGGGGATGATACGCTGCTTGGAGATGCCCGCGCCAATACGCTGGCGGGCGGTGAAGGGTCTGATCGTCTGGAAGGGCGCGGTGGGGAGGATGTGTATCGCTTTGCCGAGGGCGATGGCGATGATCGTATCCATGACAGCGGCAATGATACCGGCGACCGGCTGGTGCTGGTGGATTACAATCCCGAGGATCTTGTCTGGGTGGCGCGCAGTGGGGCGGATGGCACCGATCTGGTGATGAAATTCGCCGGCGAGCGCGACCGGATCACGCTGGAAGAGGCGCTGGCCCCCGGCAACCGGGGCGTCGATGTGATAGCCTTTGCCGATGGCACCGAGTGGAACCGCGACATGATGCGGGTGGTGACGCTGCTCGGCACGCAGACCGTGGGCAACGATCTGGTTACCGGCTTTGAAGGCGATGACACGCTGCGCGGCGGGGCGGGCGATGACATGCTGCAGGGTCGTGCGGGCGCCGACACCTATCTCATGTCGCGGGGCAACGGGTTTGACGAGATCCGCGATACGGGGCTGGATGGCGCCACCGACCGGATCGAGTTCGTGAACTTCGTGTCCTCCGAGACATCGGTGAAACGCCTGTTCAAGGGCAGCGATACGGTGGTGTTTGAATTTGCCACTTCGCCGGACGATACGGTGACGGTGTTCAACGCCCTGAGCGCGGACGGGTCCGGGATCGAAGAGATCGTGTTCTCGGATGGGGTGACCTGGTCCCCTGCGGACATTCTGGCCAAGCTCGACAATCTGCCGCCGGTTGCCGTGGATGACGGCTATTTCACCGGGACGGAAGGCAGCAGCCTGACCATCGGCGCGGCCGATCTGTTGCGCAACGATTATGATCCGGATGGGCAGCCGCTGCAGATCATCGCCGTTGATGGCGGCGCGGATGGCGTGGCGGAACTCGACGGTGACGGCAATGTCGTCTTTACCGGCACGGCGGGGTTCTTCGGGGCGACCCGCATCTCCTACACGGTCAGCGACGGGCAGAACGGCATTTCAACCGCCTCCGTCGATTTGCGCATCCGGCCACAGGCCGAAGCCCGCGACGATGACGGATTCACGGTCGAGGAAGACGGGTCGATCACCATCCGCTCGGAGCGGCTTCTGTCCAACGATCTGGACGGGGACCGGATGATTGTCGGTCAGGTGTTTGACGCGGTGAACGGGGTGGTCAGCCTGAATTCCAGCGGGGATATTGTCTTCACGCCGATGGGCGATTTCAATGGCATCGCCCGGTTCAGCTACGCGGCGAACACCCCGGAAGGGGGCCGGGCCGAAGCGGTTGTCACCCTCAATGTGACCGCGGTCAACGACGTGCCCGGCGCGGTGAATGATGGCGGCTATCAGACGCTGGAGGATACCCCGTTCCAGATCTGGACCGAGGATCTGCTGGCCAATGACGTGGATATCGACGGGGATGCTCTGAGCGTCACTGCGGTGCAGGGCAATGCGGATGTGGCGGTGGAACTGACCGATGATGGCTATGTGCTGGTCACGCCCGCCAATTACTTCTTCGGCGATGCCAGCTTCACCTACACAATTTCCGATCCCGATGGGGCGGAAAGCACCGCGACGGTCCACTTCTATGTGGAGCCGGTGAACAACGCGCCGGAGCCGCAGGGCGATACGTTCAGCATGGACGAGGATGACATCATCCTGATTTCTGTTGCGGACCTGCTGGCGAACGATCTGGACCGGGATGGCGATATGCTGAGCGTTGTTGACGCCTTTGGCGCGCAGAACGGCTCGGTTACCCTGCACAACAACGACACGATCGAATTCCGCCCGGAAGGCGATTTCAACGGCACCGCGCAGTTTACCTATCGCGTGGATGACGCTCAGGGCGGTCAGAGCGATGCGGTGGTTACGGTGAATGTCAGCCCGATCAACGACATTCCCAACCCGCAAAGCGATTTTTACGCCCATCATGCGGCCCTCAGGGGCTTCGAGGATCAACCGATGGTGATCCCGATTGCGCTGCTTTTGGCCAATGATACGGATGTTGAAGATGGCGGGGTGCAGTTCATTGATACCTCTGCCGGGATTCATGGCGATATCAGCTACAACGCGGATGGCGATATTGTCTTCACGCCGGATCAGGATTTCTGGGGCGAAACCACCTTCTCCTACAATGTGCGCGATACCGATGGCGCGGTGAATGCGGCGGATGTGGTGCTGTGGTTCGAGAATGTGGGCGATGCGCCGCCCGACGCGCAGGGCGATGTGATCGAACTCTATGAAGACGTGCCGATTGTCATCCCGTTTGAGGTTCTGTTGGGCAATGACAGCGACATTGACCGCGATCCGCTGCGGGTGATCGGCTGGCACGAGCGTCGGCCTGCAGGCTTTTTTGACCTCAACGGCACGGTAGAGTTTACCGATGACGGCACGGGCTTTTTGTTCACCCCGTACCTGAATGTGACCGAAAGCGATGGGTTCGTCTATGTGGTGACCGATGATGCGGACGGCAACGCGGAAGCGCTGGTCGATTTGCGCATCATTCCGGTGCCCGACGATCCGACCGCCATGCACGACAATGCGGGCACCACGCCGTTGGACGTGCCGCTGGTGATCCGCATGTCGGACCTGATGGAAAGCGATTTCGACGTGGACGACGAAGAGGTCAGCTTCTCGCAGATGCTGTCGGCGTCTTCCGGTGTGATCGAGCAATACAGCGATGAATTCGCCATTGTTCGCTTTGATCCGGGGTTCAGCGGGCAGGTGGACCTGACCTATGAAATCAGCGATCCGACCGGGCTGACGGATGAAGCCGGGATCGAGGCGCTGGTGGCGACGGAATATGACGGTGTGCAGCTTGGCAGCGACCGGCGTGACCTGCTGATCGGCAACGGGCTGGACGAAGAGATTTCCGGCGGTCTGGGCGATGACGATCTGTTCGGTGAAGGCGGCGCGGATACGCTGCGCGGCAATGAGGGCGACGATCTCATTCGCGGCGGCGCGGGCGACGACCTGATCTTTGGCGGCGATGGGGCTGACGATATTGACGGGGGCGCCGGCCATGACACGGTCAGCTTCCAGGGCTCGAATACTGGGGTGCGCGCCGATCTGGTATCGCGCCTCGGTCAGGGCGGCCATGCGCAGGGCGATCTCTATCGCGATATCGAGGCGCTCATCGGGTCTGACTATGGCGACCAGCTGTATGGTTCCGGTAATGCGGATGTGCTGGACGGGGCCGGCGGGGCCGACCTTCTGTCCGGGCGCGCCGGGGACGATACGCTGCGCGGTGGTGCGGGCGACGACACGCTGGAAGGCGGTCTGGGCGCGGACCGTTTAGAGGGCGGCGAAGGTTTGGATACGGCGACGTACTGGCAATCTGAGGCGGGTGTGCAGGTTTCGCTGCTGAACGGTTCTGCGACCGGCGGCGAGGCGGCAGGCGACAGTTTTGACAGTATCGAAAACCTTACGGGGTCTGACCATGCCGACCTGCTGGAAGGCGACGGGGCGGCCAATATCCTGAGCGGCGGACGCGGCGACGATGTGCTGGAAGGCCATGCCGGCGATGACCGGCTGATTGGCGGGCGCGGGGCCGATACGCTGCGCGGCGGCGCGGGGATGGACATGGCGGATTACCGTCTGTCGGCCAGCGGCGTCAGCGTCAACATGGTGGATGGCAGCGCCGGGGGCGGCGATGCGCTTGGCGATACGTTCGACAGTATCGAGATCATTCGCGGCTCGTATCATGACGATACGATCATCGGTGACGCGGGCGACAATATCCTGCGCGGCGGTCAGGGGGCGGATGTCCTTGATGGCGGTGCGGGTTTTGACACGCTGGACTATTCGGGCGAGGACGAGGCCATCGCGGTCGATCTGCAAGCGGGCACCGGCAGCGCGGGGGCCGCGGCGGGCGATCAGCTGGCCAATTTCGAGGCGGTGAACGGCACCAACTGGGACGACACCATTCTGGGCAGCGCGGGCGACGAGGTAATATCCGGCGGGATCGGCCATGATACGCTGGCCGGGCGTGCCGGGTCTGACAGCTATCGGTTCGGCTTCGGCTTTGGCACCGATGTGGTCAGCGAGGCCGGGATGGCCGGGGATGTGGACCGTGTGCTGCTGGAAGCGGCGGTGGAACCGCGTGACGTGTCGATCGTGCGCGAGGGCGATGACCTGCTGATCGAGCTGGAGCGCGAAGTGGGGATCGTGACCGATACGTTGCGGGTGACGGATCATTTCCTTGGCGTCGATACGGGCATTGAAGAGATTGTCTTCGGTGACGGCGTGATCTGGGATCGGGACCACATAGATGCGCTGACCCGTCTGGGCCGGTTCAATGCGCAGGATGATATTGAGCTGTTCGCGGTCGAGGATGAAGTCTTTACCTTTGACGTGGCCCGTCTGCTGGAAAACGACGCGACCGAGGGGGTGGAGGCGTTGCAGATCGTCAGCGTGATCCCGGTTTCGGGCGGCACGCCGACCCTGGCGGCGGATGGTACCCTGACCTTCCTTGGGGATGAAAACCACAACGGGGATGCGTTCTTCGACTATGTGGTGCGCGATCCGTTCGGGCGCGAAAGCACGGCGCGGGTCGAAGTGAACCTTGCCCCGGTTAATGACGCGCCGGAAGCCGCCGATGACGGGGTGTTCCATGGCATCGAGGACCAGCCGCTCTTCATCAGCTTTGAAGACCTGTTGGGCAACGACTTCGATGTGGATGGCGACACGCTGCATGTGGCGGGGTTTGAGCCGCTTTATGACGAGGATGGCAATGAGCTTTATGCCGGTAGCCGTTATGATCTGACCAATGGCCGGATCGACGGGACGGCGGGCGGCTGGCTGTTCGAGCCGGTGCCGGACCACTTCGGCTTTGCGGGCTTTACCTACACGGTGTCGGACCCGGATGGGGCGACCTCGACCGCCGAGGTGGAGCTGCACTTTGCCCCGGTCAACGATGCGCCGCGCGGTGGCAACGACCGGATCACCGTGCGCATGGACAAGACCAACATCATCGAGATGGCGGAGTTCCGCGCCAATGACAGCGACCCGGAGGGGGATGCGTTTACCTTCGAAGGCATTCATTCGGTTACCGGCGGCACTCTGGTCACGGTTGAGGGGCCGGAGGGACCGTATCTGGAATTCGTGGCGGATGCGTTGGGCACCGCAAGTTTCAAATACGATCTCGAAGACGAACATGGCGCGCGCAGCACGCATATTGTGGAGTTGAACGTCATTCCGCTGAACGACCCGCCGCGGGCCAGGGATGATACCGGGTTCGAGACACTGGAAGATCAGGTGCTGATCTTTGAGGCCGCAGACCTGCTGGCCAATGACAGCGACCCGAACGGCGATCTGATCGTGATCAGCGAGGTCGAGCGTTTCCCGCTCAACGGCAAGGTCGAGCTGCTGGAGGATGGGCGCATCGCCTTCACGCCGCGCGCGGATTACAACGGCAATGCCGGGTTCGAATACACGATCACCGATGGCGAGCTTACTGACACCGCCTTTGTTCATATCAACGTGATTCCGTCCAACGACGCGCCGGTCTTGCGCGATGACGTGACCTATGGGCTGGAAGACGAACCGATCGTGATCCTGCCGGGCGAGATTTTCGGCAATGACTACGATGCCGATGGCGATGTGATCTTTATTGAACGCGCCGAGATCATGGGGGTTCTGGAACCGGGCTATATGTGGACGGCCGGATTTGTGGGGCTGGACGATGACAGCCTGCCGGACTGGCTGACCTATGATCCGACAACCCACCTGTTGTCCGGCGAGATGCCGGAAGATTTCGAGGGAACGGTTGCGGTGGATATTTCCGCCAAAATGGGGCGCTGGGGCTCCATGCAAGGTGATTTGCTGCATGCCAATCTGCTGGTCCCGGCCAATCCTCCCGCAGGAACGCCCGCGATCTATCGCGACGGGGTTGAGCATTATCTCTATGACCTGCTTGAGCTGAATACACCTGCGAGAAATCTTCACGAAACCCTGACCTTTGAGGCGGGGGATGCGGAAATACTGGCGCGGGGCATTGATCTGGACGAGTATTTTGCCCAGCAGCATTATGTGCGCGATGCGTTCCAGTCGAGTTTCGAGTTGGGGGCAAACTGGAATGCGGCAACGACCGATTATCTGAAGCAATATGGGTATGAGGGACAAATCCCTGCGCAGGTCGGGGCGGAAGTTACCCTCGCGGATGGCAGCGCGCTGCCGGAATGGCTGATTTTCGATGCAGACACATTGTCTGTTTCGGGGGAGGTGCCTGCCGATGTGACCTTGCCGCTGGAGCTGACCCTGACCTTGACGCTGGATCGGGATGCCGGGGTGTTGAGCCATCAGGAAACGCTGACCATCGACGATGCGGCGGAACTGGCACAAGGCATGCACTTTGCCGATGACACGCTGTTTGTGCGCACCGGACTTGCCAGTTTCATCGTCAGCGCGGCGTCGGCCAACGGCCATCCGCTGCCATCCTGGATTGATTTTGATGCGGATGCGATGACGCTGGTTTCTACCGGGATTGCCCCGGATGCCGATGCGGGGCTGCTGCGGCTGCGGGTCAACTTCACCACGGATATGCCCGAGGGGATGGTGGTGCCGAACCAGTTCCATCTGACCTCGGATCACGGGTTCGCGCTGGAATTCGTGATTGATCCGGCGGCGGGCATTGATCCGGCGATCAACGCCATGTTGCAGAACGCAGCGCTCTTCACCGAACTGGGCATGTTCGCCCTGACCGAAGTGGATCCGGCCAGTCTGGTGGCACGCAGGGCCAATAACGCTGATCTGCCGGAATGGCTGACCTTCAATCCCGAGATGCTCGCGTTTGAGGGCACGCCGCCCGCCGAGTTTGTCGGGGAGATCGAGGCGCGCGTGGACGTTCCCGCCGGGGGCGGCCATCCCGGCTATTCGATCATCCGCGATCTGGTGGTTGACCCGATCTTTGAAACCGCGGGGGGCAGCGGGATCAACGGCACCTATGATGCCGAGAGCATGAACCTGACCCACCCCGAGGATTTCAACGGCGCCTTTGCCGTGCGGTACTGGGCGACCGACGACAAGGGGGCGGTATCCGAAGAGCCGGCGGTTCTGGTGGTCAATGTGCGTCCGCAGCGCGACCTGCCCGAACCGGGCGATGATCTGTTCGAGGGCTTTGTGGATACGCCGCTTACCGTGACGCTGGCGGAGATGCTGGCCAATGACGTGGATGATGACCGCGATCCGCTCCGGGTGATTACCATCAGCCCGCCTTCCGAGGGGGACGTTGTGGTAAATCAGCCGGAACAGGTCTTTGCCGCGCCGGATGGCCTGCCCGCTCTGGCGGGTGGGGTGATCCGTGCCGAGCTGGCCAATGGCGACCCGCTGCCCGAATATGTGACGGCAGTGGACCCGGCGACCGGGGCGATCACGGCCACTGTGCCGCTGGAGGTGCTGGAAACGCTCGACATTGTCTGGACCATCGACAACGGCACCGATCAGGCCAGCGCAAGCGATACCCTGACCTTCGACGGCAATGCGGGCGTGACCCTGACCTATACCCCGCCCGCGGGTGCGGACGGGCAGTTCACCCTGGCATATTTCATCACCGATGACGCCGAAGGCCCGGCGCAGGGCCTCGTCACCTTCGACATCACGCGGGTGAACGCCCCGCCGGTGGCGGAGGATGATCGGGTAACGGCCATCGAGGATCAGGCGCTGACCATCGACCCGGCTGTTCTTCTGGCCAATGATACGGATGTGGACAACGATACCCTTGCCGTGCTGCGGGTCTTTGATGCGCTGAATGGCAGCGTGGAATTGGTGAACGGGGTGATTACCTTCACGCCGGCGGTGAATTTCACCGGCGCAACCACCTTCCAATACGAAGTCACCGATCATGGCGACGGCACCGATATTGGCACCGTCACCGTCAACGTGCTCGATAACAACGCCGCGCCGCTGGCGGTGCTGGATACCTTCTCGGGCACCGAGGATACGCCGATCGTGATCGACCCGGCGCAACTGTTGCTTAATGACAGCGACCCGAACCCCGAAGACACGATCCATTTTGTGCGCATCGAAGCGGCGGGCATGCAGGGCAATGCGTTTGAGCGTCCCGATGGTTCGTGGCAGTTGACCCCGAATGACGACGTGAACGGGGTGGTGGTGTTCGACTATGTGATCAGCGATGGCCGCCGCGAAGCCACCGGGAAGATCGAGGTCGATTTCGCTGCCGTCAACGACGCGCCCACCGTGCGCGATGACAGTGGCTTTGAAACCGCAGAGGACACGCCGCTGGTGCTGTCTCCCGCTGATCTTCTGGCCAATGACAATGATGTGGAAGGCGATGCCTTTACCATCGTGGACGCCTTTGATGGTGACAATGGGACGGTGGAGATGGTGGGGGATGTGATCACCTTCACCCCGCGGGAAAACTATTTCGGCAATGCGGGGTTCCATTACCGCGTGCAGGATGAACACGGGGCGCAGAGCGTGGGCTATGTCTCGTTGAGTGTGACGCCGACCAATGACAACCCGTTTGCGGTGAGCGATTTTGCCGAGATGGACGAGGACGGCACGCTGCTGATTGATCCGGCCACGTTGCTGAGCAACGATCAGGACCCGGATGGCGATGCGCTGAGTTTCGCGGGCTTTGATGCGGACACGCGCCTGAGCGAGAATGGCGACGGCACCTATAGCTTCACCCCTCAGGCCGATGCCTTTGGCACCGCGCGATTGTGGTATAGCGTGACGGACGGGCAGGGCGGTATGGGCCGCACTTTCCTGGACATTCAGATTCACAACACGCCGGATGCGCCGGTGGCCGTGGACGATCATTTCAACATGCTGGAAGATCAGGAGTTGATCCTGCCCTTCGCTGCGCTGACCGGCAATGACATTGACGTCGATGGCGAAGCCCGCACCGTGACCGGCCTGTCCGGGGCCGTGGGGGTCAGCGTGATCCTTGACGGGTTCAACCGCGTGGTGGTCACCCCGGAGGCGAATTACAATGGCCCGGCGCAGTTCACCTATACGATGGCGGATGTGACCGGGATGAGCGACAGCGCGACGGTCACGCTCGACATTGCGCCGGTGAACGACGCCCCGGTGATTGCCACGCTGGCGCCGATCGACGGCATTGAGGACACGCAACTGGTGGCCGATCTGCCGCCGGAGGCGTTCAGCGATGTCGAGGGGGATGCGCTCACCGTAACGGCGACACTGGCCGATGGGGCGCCTCTGCCCGACTGGCTGTCCTTCGACGGGCAGCGCTTTAACGGTACGCCGCCTCTGAACTTCAACGGCACGCTCGATCTGGTGGTGACGGCGGATGACGGCAACGCGCAGACCACCGCGCCGCTGACCCTGACCATCGCGCCGGTGAATGATGCGCCGGTGGCGGGCACGGATTTCGTCAATGCCGGAGAAGATGTGATCATCACCATCCCGCTGTCGCAACTGCTGAGCAATGATGCCGATGTGGAGGGCGATGCCCTTTCCATCACCGGCGTCACCGGCGGACCGGGCTTCTCGGCGGTGCTGGACGGGCTGGGCAATGTGGTTGTGAGCCGGGCGCCTGAGCTGGAGGGGCAGATTACGCTGGCATACACGCTGTCGGACGGCGATCTGAGCAGCGCGGGCGAGGTGGTGATTGACCTCGCCGCGGTCAACCGCCCGCCGGTTGTCCTCAACCCCGGCGATCAGCACAGCGCCGAGGATCAGGCAATTGATATCGCCTTGCCGGTGGATAGTGTGAGCGACCCGGACGGCGATGCGCTGACGGTGACGCTGACCCGCGCCGGCGGCACGGCTCTGCCCGACTGGCTGTCGTTTGACGCGCAAACGCTGCGCCTGACCGGCCAGCCGCCCGCAGATTTCCACGGCGCTCTCGAACTGGAGTTGCAGGCCTCTGACGGACGTCTGACCACCACACAGCCCTTCACGCTGGAAATCACTCCGGTCAACGATGCGCCGATCCTGCTGGGTCCGCTGTCGGATCGCTATACCGACGAGGACGAAGCCTTTGACATTACCCTGCAACGCGGCCTGATTGCGGATGTGGACGGGGATGCGCTGAGTTTCGATCTGACGCTGGAGAATGGCGATGCACTGCCCGGCTGGCTTCAGTTCGACGCCACGCGCTTTGCGCTGACCGGCCAGCCGCCCGAGAACTTTAACGGTCCGGTAGACCTGCGCCTGAGCATCAGCGACGGGCAGGAGGTGATTTCGGATGATTTCACCCTGCATGTGACGCCGATCAATGACGCGCCGGTTCTGAATGCGCCGCTCTTGGATGTGAGTGCGGATAATGACGGGGCCACGCTGGCCACCGGGCAGGCCTTTGTCATCGACGTGCAGACCGATGCGTTCAGCGACCCGGATGGTGACCCGCTGGCCTTCGCCGCGCGTTTGTCGGACGGGTCGGCCCTGCCGGACTGGCTGCACTTTGATGGGCAGACCTGGTCGGGCATTGCGCCGCGTCAGGCGGCGGGCGACTTTGAGATCGAGTTGATCGCGACCGATGGGCATGTCGAAGTGTCCGACATCTTTGTCATGCACTTCGAAGAGCGCAACACGATCCCGGTGGTCGGCGATGATGCCTTTGCGGTGACGGTTCCGGTGCCGGTTCATGTCGATGTCAATGCGCTGCTGGCCAATGACGGCGACCTTGACGGCGACACGCTGAGCGTGGTTGCGGTCGGTGCCAGCGAAAATGCGCAGGTTTCCCTTGAGGACGGGGTGCTGATCTATCTCGCCAATTACGATTTCGAGGGCGAGGACCAGTTCACCTACACGGTCAGCGATGGCATGGATACGGCGACTGGCACGGTAACGGTGACGGTGGACAACCCCTATGTCGGCGAGGATGCTTCGGGCGATGTCGAGCTTGGGGGTGATGGAACCGATTTCCTGCTGGGCGGCGGCGGCGATGATCTGCTGTCGGGCGGCGCGGGCAGCGATTACCTGTTCGGCGGGCGCGGCGATGATTTCCTGTCCGGCGGCAGCGGCAACGATGTGCTGTTTGGCGGGTCCGGCGATGATACGCTGATCGGCGGTGACGGGCGCGACTTCCTGTTTGGTGGCAGCGGCAGGGATCTGATCCATGGCGGTGCCGGGCGGGATTTCCTCTTCGGCGGGACATCGAGCGATCAGTTCGTGTTTGAAACCGGCGACGGGCGGGATACGATCTTCGGCTTCCAGCCCTCACGCGCCACGCGCCGCTCCTTCATCGAAGGCGACCAGTTGCGCCTGTCGGTCGAGGGGATTGGCAGCTATGACGATCTGCTCGCCACCGCAACGCAGACCCTCGGCGGGGTGTTGTTCGATTTCGGCAACGGAGACGAACTGTTCCTGGCCGGCACCCGTCTGGCAGCTCTGGATAGTGACCAGTTCACCTTCTATTAAGGGCTGAACAAATGCGGGAGAGAGCCGGAATGGGGGATACGGAAAACAGCTATGTGCGGGCGCTGAAACGACTGAAGCGCTCGTTCTGGCTGGTGGGGCTGTTCAGCGCGCTGGTCAATATCCTGATGCTGACCGGACCGATGTTCATGTTGCAGGTCTATGACCGGGTTCTGTCCAGCGGATCGGTGCCCACATTGCAGGGCCTGTTCCTGATCGTCGTGGTGCTGTTTGCCTTTCTGGGCTTTTACGACTTCCTGCGGGTGCGGCTCTTGTCGCGCGGGGCCTATCGACTGGATCAGGAGGTCGGGGCGGCGGCCTATGACATCTGGATGCGTTCCGGTCTGGGCCATGCGGCCCTGCCGTCACGGCCGCTCAATGACCTTGCGGTTCTGCGGGGGTTCCTGTCCAGCCCGGCCATGTTGGGCATGTTCGATACGCCCTGGATCCCCTTCTACCTGCTGGTGGTGTTTCTGGTGCATCCCTGGCTGGGCTTTCTGACGCTCGGCGGGCTGTGCATCGTGGTTTTTGTGGCGCTGCTCAACCAGTTGACCACCCACAAAGCCTATGAAAAAGCCATGTCGATGGACGGGGCCGAGAGCTTCTTTGTCGAACAGACCCGCCGCAATGCCGAAAGCATCGTGCCGCAGGGCATGGCGGCGCGGTTGCAGGCGCGGTGGAATGAGATGCACCGGCGCGGCCTTGGCACCGGACAGGTGGGCGGCGACCGGGCTGAAGGATTTACGGCGGGGGCCAAGGCGTTTCGGATGCTGCTTCAAAGCGCGCTTTTGGGGCTGGGCGGCTATCTGGCGCTGCAACAGGAGATTTCGGCGGGCATGATCGTGGCGACCTCGATCATCGCGGGGCGGGCCCTGGCGCCGGTGGATCAGGTGATTGGTCAATGGCGGGCCATCCTGCGCGCCCGCGAGGCAAACCGTCGCCTGCATGCGGTGTTCGCGGCAGAGGAGCGCCGGCAATTCCCCAAGGCCGATTTGCCAGCCCCTGAAGGCTATCTGACGGTGGCCGGGCTGACGAAATTTGCCCCCGGCGCGGTGCTGGAAGAGCGTGTGCCGATTTTGGATCATGTTTCGTTTCAGCTGGAACCGGGGGATGCGGTCGGGGTGATCGGGCCGAGCGCCTCGGGCAAATCGACGCTTGCCCGGCTGCTGGTTGGCGCATGGAAGCCGGATGCGGGGGAGGTCCGGCTGGACGGCGCCACGCTGGAGCAATGGCCGGACGCGGCGCTGGGGCGCCATATCGGCTATCTGCCGCAGCATCTGGAACTGCTGGCGGGCACCATTCGCGACAACATCGCCCGTTTTGACCCCGATGCCGAAGATGAGAAGGTGATCGAGGCGGCAAAGATTGCGGGCGTGCATGAAATGATCCTGCAACTGCCGCAGGGCTATATGACCGAGCTGGGATATGGGTTGCAGCCTTTGTCCGGCGGGCAGATGCAGCGCCTTGGACTGGCTCGGGCGCTCTATGGCACCCCGCGCTATGTGATCCTCGATGAGCCGAATTCGAATCTGGACGCCAGCGGGGACGAGGCCCTTGGCCGCGCGATCCTGCATTTGCGCGCCAAGGGCTCGACCGTGATCGTCATGGCGCATCGTCCCAGCGCCATTGCGGCGGTGAACAAGGTTTTGGTGCTGCATGGCGGGCGGGTCGGCGAGTTTGGTGACAAGGAAGACGTGCTGCAAAAGGCAACCCGGTCGAAACGGCCCGTGCCGGATGCGGTTGAGACAGGAGAGGCCTGATGCAGGAGGAGCAGTTGAAAACCGGGTTTCGCCTGCCGGTCATTCTGGGCCTGGGCGGCCTGATCGCGCTGTTTGGGGGGCTGGTGTTCTGGGCCAGCGTGACGGAAATTTCCGGTGCGGTAATCGCGCAGGGGGTGGTGGAAGTCGCGGGCAAGCCGAAATCGGTCCAGCATCTTGATGGCGGGGTGGTGGAGGATATTCTGGTCTCGGACGGTCAGAAAGTTGCGCAGGGCGAGGAGCTTGTGCGGCTGGACGACACGCTGTTGCGCGCCAATCTGGTCATTTACCGCACCCGCCTTTCCGAAGCGATGGCAACGCGCGATCGCCTGATTGCCGAACAAACCGGACAGGATGCAATCACCTTTGCCGATGCGGATGGCATGATTTCCGCGGTGGATTATGATCTGCACCGTTCCGGACAGCGGGAGATTTTTCAGGCGAGGCGAGAGCTGGAGCTGGGGCGGCAGGAACAGCTGGCCGAGAAAATCCTTCAGTTCAGGCACCAGATTGTCGGGGTCGAGGCGCTGATCCATGCCAAGCAACAGCAACTGGTATTGCTGGAGCCGGAAATTGAGGCCGCGACGACGCTGGTGGCGAGCGGTCTGGCGCGCGCGCCGCAATTATCCGCGCTCAAGCGCAATCAGGCGGACCTGTTGGGGCAAATTGCCGAGCATCAGTCGGAACTGGCGCGCATCCGAAACTCGATCCGGGATACGGAACTGGAAATCCTGCAAGGCCAGCGCGAGGCCAAGGAAGAGGTTGTGACCGAGTTGCGGGATGTCATTGCATCGATTCAGGAATTGCGCCAGCAGATATTGTCGACCGAGCGGCAGCTGGATCGGATCTCGATCCGGGCGCCGTCCGCTGGCCGCATCCATGAATTGCAGGTCACGACGCTGGGCGGGGTGATCGCGCCGGGGGCGACGATCCTGCAAATTATCCCAACGGATCAGGGAGTTACCTTCCAGACCCGCGTGGACCCGGCCTCGGTGGATCAGGTCCATATCGGCCAGCCCGCCAAGCTGCGTTTCCCGGCCTTCAATGCACGCACCACACCGGAACTGAGCGGCACGGTGGCGGATATTTCGCCGAGTTCCGTGCTGGATGAGATCACCGGCCTGCATTATTTCCGCGTCACTCTGGCGGTATCACCCGAAGAACTGACCCGCCTCGAAGGCCGCGATCTCGTGCCCGGAATGCCGGTCGAAGCCTATGTGCAAACCGGCGACCGCACCGTGCTGAGCTACCTGATCAAACCCTTCCAGGAACAACTGATGCAGGCCTTCCGGGAGGA
>PDOZ01000030.1 GCA_002747325.1 Rhodobacterales bacterium | reverse complement strand
ATCGTTTGGCCATGTGATTGCCCCCAGATTGCTCAATATGGGGCTCTATGAATCACACAAACACACCCTTTGGGAATCCTGAATGTCGATTGGTCCTAGTGTTTTAACCTTAACGCATTAACCTTAACACCTGAGCGCCCCACGGCGAAAAGCAATGTGTTTACCTTGAAACACTCTACCTGACGGACATTAACCTTAACGTATTTACCTTAACACATTAACGTTAACGCATCTCAGAGCAGAAATCGCTCAATCGGAATCAAGATTTTCTGCCTCCGGGCGGCCTCCCGCTGATTTCAAACGCGAATTTTGATGCGCGATGTTACAGATCAAATCAAATTCGCCCCTGCGTGAATACATCCGCACGAAAACCAGCCCCTTCGAAGTGTTAAGGTTAACGCATTAACCTTAACACCTTAACCTTAACACATTAACCTTAATGCACGAACCCTTACACGTTCAGGTTAATGCCTTAACCAAATCTGTCACCGCATTCTTGACAGACAAACGGGGGCTGAGCCTTAAACGCTGAAAGCGCTCGGCGAACTTAACCAAACTTAACGCTGGAAGCGCTCGGCGAAGTTGGCGGCGCCGGAGAGGTTGCCGAAGAGCTGGCGCAGGAAGCCGAGGCCTTCGATATTGCTCTCGGTCACGCGGCGCGACAGCACCACGACCCGACCGTCTTCCAACCCGAATCGCTCGACATTGGACACCACGCCCTCATCGTCGAAGCTGATCGCCACCACTTCCCGATTGGTTTCTTCCGGCGCGAAGCCGCCGCGGGTGGTAAATTCGCTCATCACGTAATACCAGGCGCTTTCCGCCCGCAGCCCCGACGCCGCCGGTTTGCCGATGATCGAGGCCACCGTGGTGCGGGTATCGACGCCCACCATCAATTCCTCGAGGTCCGCGTCCGTCGGGATGAACCCGTGATAGGTCTGCACCGGGCTACAGGCCACCGCCGCACCCGCGATCAGCGCCACCGCCACCATCCGGCGCACCGTTTTCGGAAAGTTTCCTGCTGTCTTCGACATCCCGCCCCCCTTGCCTTGCGCGGCTTGTTCTGTCACTCGGCTTACTTGAGGATGGGCCGCGTTGCAAGCCGCGCGGTGCCCAACCCGCCGCAAAGGCGGCACATTCGCCGGTAAAAAGGCGGCATATCCGCCCGCAAACGCGAACAGGCGTGACAGCGGACGGAAAACGGAAAGCAAACAGACCGGAACCGAACGGACGCAGGAGGACAGTATGGCAAAGACAGACGGGAGCAGGCCGGTGGAATGGTCGGAACTTTCGGGCCGCGCGCCGCTGCGCTTCGCCCTTGCGCCCAAGGCGGCGCAGATGGCGGAAATCGCGGCGGATCTGGGGCTGATCGGGTTGAAAAAACTGCGATTCGAGGGCGAAGTCGCGCCGTTTGGCAAACGCGACTGGCGGCTCACGGGGGAATTGGGCGCGACGGTGGTGCAGGAATGCGGCGTGACGCTGGCGCCGGTGACCACGCGAATCGAGGAAAGCGTTGAGCGGCGCTATCTGGCGGAGGTGGAAACGCCAGAAGGCGACGAAATGGAGATGCCCGAGGGGGTGGAAGAAGAGCCGATGGGCGCCGCGCTCGATCTCGCGGCGGCGATGCGCGAGGCGCTGGCGCTGGCCCTGCCGCTTTATCCGCGCGCCGAGGGGGCCGAAACCGCCGAATTGGTCTTTACCGAACCGGGCAAAAAGGCCATGACCGACGAAGACGCCCGCCCCTTTGCCGGGCTGGCCAGCCTGCGCGACCGGCTGGACGACAAGACAGATGGGGGCGAATAAGCCCCACATCCGGCACGGCGCAAAGAAAGGCGCAAAAAACCGCTTGCAAACACGGGCAAAGCCACTATTTTCCGCGCACTCCGAAGGTCGGCCCGCGATTTGGGCCGATTTGGTATTGGACAGGCCGCGCGAAAGCGCATAGAAGCCAGCCATACCCCCCGGACCGGGGCGGAACAGAACAGACGGGGGCGACCCTGCACAAGCGGGGGCACCCCGCACATCCTAAGCGGGGCTTCCCCCGTATCGAACGGGCCAGGCCCGAGAGCTAACCGGGCTGCGGCCCCCAAAACATTGAGGTTGGACATGGCTGTCCCCCAGAATAAGATTACCCGTTCGCGTCGCAACAAGCGTCGTAGCCACGATGCGCTGGTCGCGGACAACCCGAATGAATGCCCGTCCTGCGGCGAGCTGAAGCGCCCGCATCACGTCTGCCCGTCCTGCGGCACCTATGCCGACCGCGAAGTGGTCGCCATGGTGGAAGCGGATTTCGACGACGAAGACGCGGCGTAAGCCAGACTGGCCCCTCCTCATGTCCGATCTGACGGCACATCCGCAGAACCCGACTGAACCCGATGGGGCAGCTTCTGACGCAGCATCCAGACCCGAAACCGGGGCCGCGCCTGAAACGGGCGGCGCCGGTTTTGGTGTTGGTTCTTCTGTTGCGCGCACCGTCATCTCGGTCGACGCAATGGGCGGCGACCGGGGACCGGAAGCGGTGGTGGCCGGCATGGCCCGCGCCGCCAAGAAACTCGACGACATTGCCTTTATCGTGCATGGCGACGGGGCGCAGCTCGACGCGCTGGTCGCCAAGCGGCCGGAGCTTTCCGGGCGCTGCGAAGTGCGGCATGCCGACGACGTAGTGTCCATGACCGACAAGCCCGCGCAGGTCATTCGCAGCGGCAAGAACACCTCCATGTGGTCCGCCATTGACGCGGTAAAAGCGCAGGAAGCCGAGGTCTGCGTGTCCTGCGGCAATACCGGCGCGCTGATGGGCCTCTCGATGATCCGCCTGCGCAAACTGCCCGGTGTCAACCGCCCGGCCATTGCCTGTTTCTGGCCCTCTGCCAACCCGGCGGGATTCAATGTCATGCTGGACGTGGGCGCGGATGTGCGCGCCGATGAAATGGACCTGCTGCAATATGCGCTGATGGGCGCGAGCTATGCCCGCAACGGCCTCGCGCTGGAGCGCCCGCGGGTTGGCCTGCTCAATGTCGGCACCGAAGAACACAAGGGCCGCCCGGAAATCAAGGCCGCCGCCGAGCTGATCGCGGATGCGGCGCGCGAAGGCGGGTTCGAGTTCGTCGGCAATGTCGAGGGCAATGACATTCCCTCCGACCGGGTCGATGTCATCGTGACCGACGGGTTCACCGGCAATGTGGCGCTGAAAACCGGCGAAGGCACGGCGCATCAGGTCTCGGGCCTGCTGCGCGTGGCGCTCAAAAGCTCGATCCTGTCGCGAATCGGCGCGGTTTTCGCCCTAGGCGCCATGAACCAGTTGCGCGCCCGCATGGATCCGCGCCGGGTCAATGGCGGCGTGTTCCTCGGCCTGAACGGCACCGTGGTCAAGAGCCACGGCGCGGCGGACGCCACAGGCATGGCCGCCGCCCTCACTCTGGCCTATGATCTGGCCCGTTCCCACCTCTCCAACCGCCTCGCGGCCCGGCTGGCCTATAGCCCGCCCCCGCGCGAGGGCGATGCGGACCCGACGGAAGGCGACAAACAATGACGATACGCGCAGTGGTTCGCGGCGTGGGCCATTACCTGCCGGAACAGGTGATCCCCAACAGCTGGTTCGAGGAACGCATCGAAACCTCCGACGAGTGGATTCGCACCCGCTCCGGCATTGAAAGCCGCCATTTCGCCGCCGAGGGCGAGACCACCTCGCAACTGGCCATCGCCGCCGCCAATGCGGCGCTGGCGGATGCGGGGCTGGCGGCGGACGAGATCGACGCGCTGATCGTCGCCACCACCACGCCCGACCTGACCTTCCCCGCCACCGCCACCATCGTGCAGCAAGGCATCGGCATGACCGGCGGCTACGCGTTCGACGTGCAGGCGGTCTGCGCGGGTTTCGTCTTCGCGCTGGCCAATGCCAATGCCCTGATCGTATCGGGACAGGCCAAACGCGTGCTGGTCATCGGCGCGGAAACCTTCTCGCGCCTGCTCGACATGGAAGACCGCGCAACCTGCGTTCTCTTCGGCGACGGCGCCGGGGCGCTGGTGCTGGAAGCGGTGGAAAGTGCGGGCGAGACCAGCGATCGCGGCATTCTGGCCACCGACCTCAATTCTGACGGCAGCAAACGCGACATGCTCTATGTCGATGGCGGCGTGTCGCGCACCCAAACGACCGGCTTCGTGCGTATGCAGGGCAACGCCCTCTTCCGCCAAGCGGTTGAAAAACTTGCCAAAACCGCCGAAGCGGCGCTGGACAAGGCCGGGCTGACGCATGACGATCTCGACTGGATTGTGCCGCATCAAGCCAATATCCGCATCATTCAGGGCACGGCAAAGAAACTCGGCGTGCCAATGGACAAGGTGGTCGTGACCCTGCAAACCCACGGCAACACCTCCGCCGCCTCGATCCCCCTGGCCCTCTCCGTCGCCAAGGCGCGCGGGCAGATTCGCGAGGGGCAGCTCATCGCGACAGAAGCCATCGGCGGCGGGCTGGCCTGGGGGGCGGTGTTGCTGCGTTGGTAGCGTTCACACGAACAAACTTCTGCAAACCATTGTCTTGACTTGAAAAACAAGTTTCCCCATTCTGCGGGGAGCTATTGCGCGTTACGTAACGACAACTGCGGTTGCGGCTGCCATAATGGAGCCGCGGCAGGTTGGTTGGGCGCGCCAGATATCAGGGGGAAACATGGCGGACAAAACCTTAACCCGGATGGACCTCAGCGAAGCGGTATTTCGCGAGGTCGGACTGTCGCGTAACGAAAGCGCGCAACTGGTCGAATCCGTGCTGGACCATATGTCGAACGCGCTGGTCGCGGGCGAGAATGTGAAGATTTCGTCTTTCGGCACCTTTTCCGTGCGCGACAAGGCCGCGCGGGTGGGCCGCAATCCGAAAACCGGCGAAGAAGTCCCGATCAAACCGCGCCGGGTGCTGACCTTCCGTCCGTCGCATCTGATGAAAGAGCGGGTGGACAGCGGCAACAAACGCTAAGCACGCATCTCCCACGAGCAGATCCGGCGCGAACGACACCGGCAAGAGGCGCAGGCAATGGACAATAAATCCCCAGACGCATTTCGCACCATCTCCGAAGTGGCCGATTGGCTCGGCGTGCCGACCCATGTGCTGCGCTTTTGGGAGAGCCGGTTTACGCAGGTCAAGCCGGTCAAACGCGCGGGCGGGCGCCGTTACTACCGCCCCGCCGATATGGCGCTGCTGGGCGGTATTCGCAAGCTGTTGCATGACGACGGGATGACCATTCGCGGGGTGCAAAAAATCCTGCGTGAACAAGGGGTTGCCCATGTTGCGGCGCTGGCGGACCCGGCGCTGGACAGCGAAGGCGACGTGATCGAGGCCGAGGCGGTGGAAGTCACGTCGAACGTGGTGGAGTTTGACGGGCGCGCCGAAGAGGAGGTGGAAGAACCCGCTGAAGAGGTAGTGGAAATCGAGGTTGCTCCCGAGCCGGAACCGGAGTCAGCACCGGAGCCGGAAGCTGCGCCCGAGCCAGCCCCAAAACCAGAATTAACCACCCCCAACGAAGTCCCCCTCCCCGACCCGGTGCAAATGGATTTCCTCTCCCACGAGGCCCAACCCAACAGCTACGCCGGCAAGGCGGGTTTCGATCTCGCGCCGGAAACCGCGCCAGAACCCCCGACGGAGGCAGAAGCCGCGCCGGAACCCGAGATCGACCTCTCCGGGCTGGATTTCTCTGATCCCGTGGCGTCGGAAGAACCGGAAGCGCAGGAACCTACACCGCCCGCCGCACCCGCCGAGCCGGAAGCGGAGCCAGAAGCAGAGGTAGTTGCAGAGGCAGCCGCGCCAGCCGAAACCGCCGCAGAACCGCAAACGCCGCCCCCCCCCGAGCCGGAAGCAAGCGCCCCGGCGGACGATGCCCCCGCTTCCACGCCCGAAACAGAATCAACCCCGGCGCAGGCAAAGGCCGAATCAGCCCCCAGCTCGGCCCCGGAACCCGCCGCACCCGCGCTGACCCTGCCCGATATCGGCCCCGACCCGGCGGATGATGCCGATCTGACCACCGCCCATGCCGCGCTTGGAGCCCATCTGCGCGCCCGCCCGCCGATTGCCGCCGCCGAAGCCCGCGCTTTGGCCGAACGGCTCTCCGACCTCGCCGCGCGCATGTCCCGGAACTGACCCAATCCGCAGCCCCACGCATTTCCCGCTTGCCCCCGCAAAAAAACCCGCTAGAAAGAGCGCTGTTCGGGCTATGGCGCAGTCTGGTAGCGCGTCCGTCTGGGGGACGGAAGGTCGCAGGTTCAAGTCCTGCTAGCCCGACCAATTCACCGCCCCGCCGGGGCCAGTCCCCCGTTCCGCACCGTCTTGAAGCGTTATGCGAAAAACCCAAATCTCTTAACGCTGCCTGAATGCAAAGAGTTCGGACGCATCAAAAGATGCTCAGCGTCTCAGAATTTTCAAAAAACGCGCTAAAACGAAATCACTTTAATCTTAAATACGCGCATCAACACTTGCATTCAAAATCCGCAGAATACCCCCCCGGAGGCAGCGATTGTTGATTCAGATTTAGCGATTTCTGCTATCGACACCCCATTTCGCGGCGTTCAACATCGAACGACAGCAACATCCACTTTCCAGCCGCATCTCTTTGCAGTTATTCCGCACATCGCCAAGGCACCCATTTCCCTGCCCCGCCCGAAACCGTTACTCGACACCTGACACCGCATTATCTTTCCAAAAGGAAAAACACTCTGAACCGCATCTGCGACCTCTCCCCTATATCTTACTGATTTCAAACGCGTTTTCTGACGCGAATACTGTAAGCACCATCGGTTTCAAACAGTTAAACACAAACGCCCCAGCTCAATTTCCCTCGCAATCCTGCCTTCCTTTCCCCTGCCGCCAATCGCGAAAAGCGGTTCGCTTTTCTCCCCGCCTGCTCTAAACTCGCCGCCAAAGGGGGAGCCTATGGCATCTGAAACAGACATCGTGCGCGCCTTCAGCACGGGCGTATTGGCGAGCCAGCATATCGGCGCACTTCTGAAAAGCGGCGCGATCTCCGTGGCGGCGCCGCTGACTGAAGGGCAGATCCAGCCCGCCTCGCTCGACCTGCGTCTGGGCGCCGTCGCCTACCGGGTGCGCGCATCGTTTTTAGCGGGCGAAGGGGCATCGGTCGCCGAGCGGTTGAGCGAGTTTGAGATGCACCGCATCGACCTCGCGGGCGGCGCGGTTTTGGAGAAAGGCGCGGTTTACGTTGTTCCCCTGCTCGAAAGCCTTGCCCTGCCCCAAGGCATTCACGCCGTCGCCAACGCCAAATCCTCCACCGGCCGCCTCGATCTGTTAACCCGCACCATCACCGATGGCGGCGTCGAATTTGACCGCATCACCGAAGGCTATACCGGCCCGCTTTATGCCGAGATTTGCCCGCGCTCTTTCTCGGTTCTGGTGCGCCCCGGCATGCGGCTCAATCAAATCCGCTTTCGCGCGGGGCAAGCCGCCCTGTCCGACGAAGACCTCGCCCGCCGCCACGCCGAACAGCGGTTGGTCGATGGGCCGGCGCTAATTGATCACGGGCTGGGCTTTTCCGTTGATCTCGAACTCGGTGGGGCGGAAATTGTCGGCTACCGCGCCAAGCCCCATTCCGGCGTCATCGACCTCGACCGCATCGGCCATTACGCGCCAGAAGAATACTGGGAACCGATTCGGGCGGAAAAGGGCCGCATTATCCTTGATCCCGGCGCGTTTTATATCCTCGTCAGCCGCGAAGCGGTGCATATCCCGCCCGATTGCGCGGCGGAAATGGCGCCTTACCTCGCCATGGTCGGCGAGTTTCGCGTGCATTACGCAGGCTTCTTTGATCCCGGCTTCGGCCACGACCCGGCAGGCGGCGCAGGATCACGCGGGGTTCTGGAGGTCCGGTGCCACGAAGCGCCCTTCGCGCTGGAACACGGGCAGGTCGTGGGGCGGTTGGTCTATGAACGCATGGCGGCTCTCCCGGATATTCTCTATGGGGCGGGTCTCGCGTCCAATTATCAGGGACAGGGGTTAAAACTCTCTAAACATTTTCGCGCGCCGCAAGAATAAGTAGATAAAATTTTAAAAAAACACGCCCCCTTCTTCTTAGCAAAAATACTCACAACACCGACGCGCCAAATACCTCGGCCTCAAAACAAAGCCCCCCGCAGCCTAAAACGCGCATCACCGCATCCGCCGCAGCATCCGTGCCGCCTGCCGCGCCCGTTTCGCCGCTTCCTGCGCCGCCTTTTGCTGCTCCGGGCTTTGCGAAGCCTCCCCGCCACCACGCTTCGCCGCAAGATCAATCCCCTTGTCCACGCCCTTACGCACCAACAGGTTCGTCACCCGCCGCAGCACCATATTGATCACTCTATCCAGACTCATCTGCGCCTCTCTTTACCGATCAGCCTATCACATTAAACCAAAACACCAAAATCGGCCCTAATCCTCGAACAATTCCGTCTGCCCCGGATCCTGCGCCTCGTCCTCCTCCGGCTCGGTGAGTTGCAGCCCGTCCAGCGTGGGGCGGCTTTCGAGCAGACCGGCGGCGCGCAGCTCTTTCAGACCCGGCAGGTCACGCGCGCTTTCGAGGCCGAAATGGTCGAGAAACTCCGCCGTCACCACAAACGTCACCGGCCGCCCCGGCGTCATACGGCGGCGGCCAAAGCGCACCCATTCCAGCTCCAGCAGTTGATCCACCGTCCCGCGCGACACGCTGACGCCGCGAATTTCTTCGATCTCAGCGCGGGTGACGGGTTGATGATAGGCAATGATGGCCAAGGTCTCGATGGCAGCGCGGCTGAGCTTGCGGGTCTCAACCCGTTCTTTTTGCATGAGAAATCCGAGGTCCGGCGCCGTGCGCATGGCCCAGGCATCCCCGGTTTTCACCAGATGCACCCCCCGCCCCTCATAGCGTTTGCGCAGATGCACCAACGCCTCCGCCGGGTCCGAGCCATGCGGCAACCGCGCCGCCAGTTCCGCCACCGTGACCGGCTCGGCGGAAGCAAACAACACCGCTTCCACCATGCGCTCCTGCTCCCCCATCGGGGGCGCTTCAAACAGGCTCTCCTCCTGTGCGGCGTCCTCAACCATCGCTTTCTCTCTTTCGTATCTCGATCGGCGCAAAGGTCTCGCCCTGCCGGATTTCCAACAGGCCGAGCTTGGTTAATTCAAGCGTGGCGGCGAAATTGGCCGCAGTCGCAGAGCGCCGCCGCCCCGGATCGCTCTCCCAGCCCTCGGGCAGATAGGAAGTAAGCGTGGTCCACTCGCCCGCATAGCCGATCAGCCCACGCATCCGCTCCAGCGCCTGTTCCAGCGTCATCACTGCGTCGCGGTCCATCACAAAGGGGCGAAACTCGTCGCGGGTGCGCAGGCGGGCATAGCCCTGCATCAGATCCATCAGCGAGGCAGTATAGGTGACGCGCCGCACCCGTTCGACCACCTCCGGCACGCCGCGCGCAAAGAAATCCCGCCCCTTCTGATCGCGCGCCATCAGCCGGGCGGCGGCATCGCGCATGGCCTGCAAACGCTCAAGCTGAAAGGCCAGATGCGCCGCCAGTTCCTCGCCGGACGGGCCTTCTTCCCCCGGTTCCGGCGGCAGCAAGAGCCGCGATTTCAGGAAGGCGAGCCAGGCGGCCATGACGAGGTAATCCGCTGCCAGTTCAATGCGCAGATCGCGCGCCTGTGCGATGAAACCAAGATATTGTTCCGCCAGATCCAGCGCCGAGATTTTCAGCAAATCCACCTTCTGCGTGCGCGCCAGCGACAGAAGCAGGTCGAGCGGACCTTCAAACCCGTCGACATCGACAATCAACGCCTCGCGCTCAAGGCGCTGGCGCACATCGGTGTCGTCCTGAAAATGTGCCGCCTCCGCATCAGACAGCCCGTCTTGCGCCATGATCATCCCCCCATCAGGGTCTGAAATTCCTCTTGCGCGGCTTCAATGTCAATGGGCAGCGGCGCGCGGCGCCATGCAAGCGCCGCTTCCGCCCGTTTGAGCGCCGCGCCGGGCATCGCCCCAACCGCATCCGCCAGTGCCGACAGCGCATCATGGTCACACCCTCCCGCGCGCACGAGATCCGCCCCGGCGCCAATCGCCTTGATTGCCCGTTCAGGAACACTGCCCGGCAGGCTGGGGGTGGTGATTTCATCGGCGATCAGCAGGCCGTTAAAACCGATTTTCTGCCGGATGATCTGCATCACCGGGCGCGACATCGAAGCGGGTCGGGAAGCGTCGATCTCGCGGTAGATCGCGTGGCCGACAAGGCCGATCGGCAGGCCGGAAACCGCCTCAGCGGCCAGAAAATCCGACACACGCAGCGCCTTTTCCTTTGCCGTAATGACCGGCAATTCCTGCATCGGCGAAACCTGCGCCCGGCCCATGCCCGGCAGGTGTTTGACCACCGGCAACACCCCGCCGTCGATCAACCCTTCGGCAGCAAACGCGGCGATTTCCGCCACCGCCACCGCCCCGTCGCCGTAACAGCGCCCGGCAAGATCGGCTTCGGTTTCGGGGATTGCAAGGTCGATTACAGGGGAAAAATCGCCATCAATTCCAAGGGCTTGCAGCTCATGGGCCATCAGGCGGTGCCGCAGATACATCGCGCGCGCCGCCCCCCGCTTGTTCTGCGCCACCTGTTCGCGTGCGGGCAGGAAATCGCGCCAGCCCGCAATGCCAAAGCGCGTTGCGCGCCCCCCTTCGCGGTCAATAAAGACCGGCGCGTCGCGCCCCACCGCCGCGCGCAATTCCGTCACCAGCCAGGCCAGTTGCTCGCCATCTTCGACATTGCGTTTTTCGATCAGAAAGCCGAACGGGTTGGTTGCGGCAAAAAACGACGCTTCCTCGCGGCTCAACCGCGGCCCCTGAGGAGCGGCGAGGAACGCGCCGGTCGCGCTCACCGGGCCACCGCCGGAATGCAAGGCGCGCCCCCAGCGACCAACGCGGCGCAGAAGCGGCGCGAATCCGCGAGATCGACAAAGCCCTTGACCCGCAGGCGGTAGAACGTGTCGCCGCCCGAACGCGCCTCTTCGATCACCCGCTCCTTGCCCTGAAAAAACTCTTCGAACCGGCCCGAAAGCGTGGCCCATTCACTGCGGGCAATCTCGGCGCTGTCAAAGGCACCGACCTGCGCCAGACGCGTGCCCGCAGGCACCTGCGCGGCGGGCACTTCGCGCACCGTCGGGGAGGCACTTGCCGCCGCCATCGGGCCGGGCACACCGATCCCCGCCGGACGCACCGGCGGACGCGGGCTGCGCACCACGCCGGGAACCGAAGTCGGGATCACGCCGGACACCACCGGCACCGCTGCCGGGATAACCTCCGGAGCAGCTTCCGGGGCGGCGGGAATAATAACAGGCTCGCCGCTAAGCGGTTGATTTTCCGCAACAATCGAGTCAATCAGCGCCATGGCATCCGCCGAAGCCCCCGCCACGCCATCCACCGGCCTATCCACCGGCGCTTGCGGCGTCACCACCTTCGGCGCCGCTTCCGCCACGGTCACTTCCGGCGCCGAAACCGGCCCGTCCGCTTCCGCCAGACCGCCCGCATCGGGCGCCAGCGCTACCGCTTCCGCCGGACCTTCCGCCCCCGCGCCCGTCGCAACCTTGTTGACCGCCAGCCCCTGATGCTGGGCCACCGCGCCGCCCGGATCTTCCGGCTGCACGCGCATTTCCCCTTCCAGCGCCCGCACCACCGGCACCCCAGACACGTCGCGCATGATCAGTTGATAGGTCCAGACGCCCAGGCCGATAACCAGCGCCACCGAGGCCAGTGCGCCGACAATGGAAAAGGCCTTGGTCACGGTCGAGGCATCGCCCCCCGCCGTTTCGGCATATGGTTCTGACGCCGCGTAGCCCGCGCCGATCTGATCGGGAATGCCGTATCCGCCCTGCGCCGCGACACCGCGCGGATGCAAGGCTGCGGCTTCGGCCTGTGGAGCCTGCGCCGCCTGACGGGCGGCCGCAGCGGGATGGGTGCCGTAAAGCTTCGGCGGCTCGGCCGGCGCGCCATTGGCCACCGCCTGAGACACCGCGCGACTGACCACGGAAGACGGGCCGGGGCGGACATACGCCTCATGCACCGGCGCTTCCTGAAGCTGCGGCGCTACGGGGTCCCCCCCCACACCCGGCGCAGAAGGCACAAAGCCCGGCGCCTGCGCATATCCCGGAGATTGCGGTGCTGCCGCGCCCGCATAGGTGCCGTTCTGAAAACCCGAGGGATGCCCGGAATGCGTCGCCGGTGCGGCGCGCCCATAAATGTCATTTGCCATTGCCTGCCTCACGAGCCACCCGCCGCGAGGTTACAAACCCGCCCGGACGGCCTTAAACTCTAGCCTCGTCCCCGGACAGGTTGCGCTTGTTGTCAGCGCATTTCTTCCGCCGGAGTTACGCCCAGAATAGCAAGACCGGACGAAATAACAACGGAAACAGCACGCGCGAGGGCGATTTTCTCAGATGTTGCATCCGAGTCACCCTCGGTGACGAAGCGCAGTTCCGGCTTGTCGTTGCCCCGGTTCCACAGGGCGTGGAAGTCGCTGGCCAGCTCATAAAGGTAGAAAGCGACGCGATGCGGCTCATGCCCGCGCGCGGCGATTTCCACCAGCCGGGGCCATTCCGCCAGCTTTTTCGCCAGCGTCAGTTCCGCCGCATCCTCCAGCTTCGGCGCGCGGTCCGGGTCGATCTCAACCCCGAGTTCCGCCGCCTTGCGCAGCACCGAATGCACCCGCGCATTGGCGTATTGCACATAGAATACCGGGTTGTCGCGCGATTGCTCCAGCACCTTGTCGAAGTCGAAGTCCAGCGGCGCGTCATTCTTGCGCGTCAGCGTGACGAAACGGGTCACATCGACCCCCGCCTGCTCCACCACATCGCGCAGGGTCACGAAGGTGCCCGCCCGTTTCGACATCTTGAACGGCTCACCGTTCTTGTAGAGCTTGACCAACTGAATCAGCTTCACATCGAGCGGCACCTTGCCTTCCGACAGCGCCGAAACCGCCGCCTTCATCCGCTTGACATAGCCGCCATGATCGGCGCCAAACACATCAATTAGCGCGTCGAAGCCTCTGGAAACCTTATCAAAATGATAGGCGATGTCCGGGGCGAAATAGGTCCACGAGCCATCGGATTTCTTCACCGGACGGTCCACGTCGTCGCCGTGATCGGTCGAGCGGAACAGGGTCTGTTCGCGCGGTTCCCAATCCTCCGGCTTCTTGCCCTTGGGCGGCTCCAGCACGCCCTCATAGATCAGCCCCTTCGCCTCGAGATCGGCCAGCGCGCCCTCGATGCGCCCGGTGCCGTAGAGCGATTTTTCCGAGAAGAACACATCCATGGTGACGCCGAGCGCCGCCAGATCGGCCCGGATCAGGTCCATCATCTGCTCGGTGGCAAATTCGCGGATCGGCACGAGCCAGGTCGCTTCCGGCTGATCGAGATAGGCGTCACCCACCTTCTCCTTGAGCGCCTCGCCCACCGCGATCAGGTAGTCGCCCGGATAGGTGCCCTCCTCGAAGGCCACGTCCTGCCCATGCGCCTCAAGGTAGCGCAGATAGACTGAGCGGGCCAACACATCGACCTGCGCCCCGCCGTCATTGATATAATATTCCCGCGTCACCTCATGGCCGGAATACTGCAACAGGCTGGCCAACGCGTCGCCAAACACCGCGCCGCGGGTGTGGCCGACATGCATCGGTCCGGTCGGGTTGGCAGAGACAAATTCCACGTTAACCTTCTGTCCCGCGCCCATATTGGAGCGGCCATAGCCCGGCGTATCGAGGATGGCGCGCACCAGATCGGCCCAGACCCCCGGCTCCAGCCGCAGGTTCAGAAAGCCCGGCCCCGCGACATTGGCTTGCGCCACCCGCGCATCCGCCGTGAGCTTGCCCGCCAGCGCCTCCGCGATGTCGCGCGGCTTCATCCGCGCCCCCTTGGCCAGCACCATCGCCGCATTGGTCGCCATATCGCCATGCCCCGGATCGCGCGGCGGCTCCACAGTGACATTAGCAAAGTCCAGCCCCTCCGGCAGCCCCCCTTCACGGGTCAGCGCGGTCAGGCTATCGAGGACAAGGGCGCGAATATCGGCAAACAGGTTCATCGGGGGTTCCTTTGATCTTGGGCGGCTCTGGCGGCGGGTAGCCTGGCGACAGGCAATACCACCCCGCGCACGAAGGTCAAGCCGCGCCCGCGCGCGAAGCCCTGTCAATTCGTCGCCTTGACCCCTGCCCCGCGCCGCCCTATCCCGGCGCAAAGGTCAGCCAGTCCCGCAGCCAACCCGCCTGCCAACCGCCCGCGTAACCGGAGAAACCGACATGACCACCACGCCAAAACGCCGCCTCTTCGCCGCAACCCTGTTGCTGCTCGCCCTAAAACTGCTGTTCGACACGGTGGTGCTGAACCTGCCGACCCTGAGCATGTCCGACCCGTTCGAGCGTTTCAAACTTTATGAAGCGCTGTATTTCTTCGGCGCCATCCTGTTTCAGCTCTTCTTCATCACCCTGATCGCCACGCTCGCGGTGCGGGCGCGCGAAATCGGCGCAAGCGGGCTGCGACTGGCGGCGTGGCTGGTGGCGCTGGTTCCTCTCGTGCAGTTGGTGTTTCAGGTCACGACGCTGGGCACGATGGCCGGGGCAGAGGCTCCCGCGCCGGTTTACTATTTCTTCAACGACTTTTTCGACCACTATCCCGGCCTGATGCAGTTCTTCGCCCAAGCCCCGCTGGCCGCACTGGCCATTGCACTGGCCACCGCTCCCGGCCCGCGCGCCCTCATGGGTCCGGCGCAGGCGGCACTCGGCCCGGCACTGGCGCTGCTGTTTCTGCTCACCCCGCTTGCGCCGTGGGCGCTGATCACCGGCACCGTCCTGCTGGGCCTGCTGGTTCTCGTCGCCCCCTTCTCCGCCATGCGCGCCGATCCGCGCGGCCCCGAATGGCCCCTCGCCGCCCTGATCGCCGCGCTGGTGATCGTGCAGGCACTCACAACGCTCAACGCCGACAACATCCTCTATGCGTTGGGCAATACCGCAGGCAGCATCGGCGGCGGCTATGTTTTCCTCGTGCCGCTGATGGTCGGGCTGACCTATGCACCAAACGCCTTTGGCAGCGCCCGGTTCAGCATCGGCATTGCCCTGCTCGCCGCCGCCTATGCGCTGCTGACGCTTTTCCCGCTGCTGCGCAACGCAGGCCACGGCACCACCAATCTGGCCTTCACGATCCGCAGCGCCGGTTGGTGGCCCTTCCCGCGCGGCTTTGAAACCGCCTTCACCAGCGCCCAGAGCCTTCTGGCACTGGCGACAACCGGGGCGATCCTCTGGGCGGCGTTTCGGCTCTGGCGGGGGCGTTCAGGCGAATAAGTCGCGATGCACCGAGAGGGCGAAGCGGTCGGTCATGCCGGCGATGTAATCGGCCACGATGCGCGCCAGTTCCCGCTCATCCGCCGCCCGCGCAACGTCCTCGCGCCACTCGGGCGGTAACAGACTCGGATCGGCCATGAAAGCGGGGAAGAGGTCTTCGATCACCCCGGTGCATTTCGCGCGCATCTCGACCACCGAGGGCGCGCGATACATGCGGGCGAAAAGGAAGGCGCGGATCTGTTTCAGGTCGGCCCAGAGCGCGTCGGAAAAGCGGATCACCGGCTGTCCCGCATAGCGCACCGCCGCCGCATCCGCCGGGTCCAACTGCGCCAGAATCGCCCGTGAGCGCGCTAAAACGTCCTCCACCATGACACCAAACACCCGCCGCAAGCCCTCATAGCGCCGCCGCCGCGCGTCCAGCCCCGGATAGCGCTGATCGACCTCGTGAAAACAGGCGCCGATGATCGGCAATTCACAGATTTCCGCCACCGTGAACAGCCCCGCGCGCAGGCCGTCATCGAGGTCGTGGTTGTTGTAGGCGATGTCGTCGGACAGGGCCGCGACCTGCGCTTCCGCCGAGGCATGTGTCGCCAGTTCGAGGTCGTGGCGGGCGTTGTAATTGGCCAGCGCGGCGGGCAGCTCCCCCGTCACCGGACCGTTATGCTTGGCGATGCCCTCAAGGCTTTCCCAAGTCAGGTTCAACCCGTCCCATTCGGCATAGTGACGCTCCAAACCCGCAACGATTCGAAGGGCTTGCGCGTTGTGGTCAAAGCCGCCATAGGGCTGCATCAGCGCATCAAGCGCGTCCTCTCCCGTATGGCCAAACGGCGTGTGGCCCAGATCATGCGCCAGTGCCACCGCCTCCGTCAGGTGCCCGTCCAGCCCCAGCGCCCCGGCCAGCGTCCGCGCCACCTGCGCCACCTCGATCGAATGGGTCAGGCGGGTGCGGAAATAATCCCCCTCATGCTCGACGAAAACCTGCGTCTTGTGCTTGAGGCGGCGGAAGGCGGAGGAATGAATGATGCGGTCGCGGTCGCGCTGAAACGGGCTGCGAAACCCCTCCGGCTCATTGTATAACCGCCCCCGGCTCGCCGCCGGATCACACGCATATTTCGCCAACATTCCCGCCTCCCGGCTTATCTTGCCGCCAGACGCTTGTCGCCCGGCCCAAGCCCGCATATATTTGAAAAAGCACCGAAAAGGAAACCCTAAGGAAACCGCATGGAACTCAACCTGCCCCCCAAAGTCACTTCCCGCGCTTTCGAGCGGCTGGGCGAGATCGGCGCGGCGGCGGCGGGCAAAGCGCTGCGCGTAGCGGTGGAGGGGGGCGGCTGCTCGGGCTTCACCTATGAAATCACGCTAGACACGCCGAGTGACGACGATTTGCGGCTGACGGAAGCGGGGGAAACGGTGGTGATCGACGAGGTCTCCCTGCCCTTCCTCGCGGGCGCCACCATCGATTTCACCGAAGAGCTGATCGGCGCGCGTTTCACCATCGACAACCCCAACGCCACCACCTCCTGCGGCTGCGGCACCTCATTTTCCATCTAAGTTTTCCACCTGAACCCCGATCTGTCTCATATTGATCTTGAAAACGCCGCCCCTGTTGCGCGGCAAAGTGCGGGGCTAAAAGGGGCGCCATGACAGAAGACGCGTTGGTCATATTCACCCCTTCCGGCCGCCGGGGCCGGGTGGCGACGGGCAGTTCCGTGCTGGATGCGGCGCGGGCTTTGGGCGTTGACCTTGCAGCGACCTGTGGCGGGCGCGGGGTCTGCGGCAAATGCCAATGCGCGCCGGGCTTTGGCGACTTCCCGAAACACGGCATCACCGCGCGCGAAACGGCGCTGGAGCCGCTAAACGAGGTGGAACGCCGCTATGACGATCGGCGCGGGCTGAAAAAGGGGCGTCGGCTGGGCTGTCAGGCGGTGATCCGGGGCGATATGGTCATTGACGTGCCGCCGGAAAGTCAGGTGCATAAACAGGTGATCCGTAAGGAAGCCGAAGCGCGCGATATCACGCTGGATTCGGCGCTGTGGCGGGTCTATGTCGAAGTGGAAAAGCCCACGCTGGAAGTGGCGATGGGCGACCGCGAGCGGCTGATTGCGGCGCTGGAGGCACAGACCGGCGCGCGGGGGCTGACGCTCGATCCGGCTCTGTTGCCGGGCTTGCAAAAATGCCTGCGGGCGGGGGATTGGCAGGTCACGGCGGCGATCCATGAAGATGGGGGCGCGCCGGTCATTGCCGCGCTGTGGCCGGGCTATCGGGAGGGGCTGTTCGGCCTCGCCATCGACATCGGCTCGACCACCATCGCCGGGCATCTGGTCGATCTGGAAAGCGGCGAGGTGCGCGCCTCTTCCGGCCTGATGAACCCGCAGATCCGCTACGGCGAAGACCTGATGAGCCGGGTTTCATACGCCATGCTGAACGAGGGCGGCGCGGCGGAGATGACGCAGGCGGTGCGCGAGGGGATCGGCGCGCTGATCGACACGCTGCGCGCCGAGGCAGGCGTGGCGCAAGACCTTGTTCTGGAAGCGGTTTTCGTGATGAACCCGGTCATGCACCACCTGTTTCTGGGCCTCGATCCCTATGAGTTGGGCCAGGCGCCCTTCGCGCTGGCCTCTGACGCGGCGGAGCGGCTTCTGGCCCGCGATCTGGGCCTGCCGATGGCCACGGGGGCGCGGGTCTATGTGCTGCCGCTGATCTCCGGCCATGTGGGCGCGGATGCGGCGGCGGTGGCGCTCTCGGAGGCGCCGCACAAGTCCGACGAGCTGGTGCTGACGGTCGATGTGGGCACCAACGCGGAAATCCTGCTGGGCGACCGCACCGGCGTTCTCGCCTGTTCCTCGCCCACCGGCCCGGCCTTTGAGGGCGCGCAAATCTCCTCCGGCCAGCGCGCCGCCCCCGGTGCCATCGAGCGGGTGCAGATCGACCCGGAAAGTGGCGCGCCACGCTTTCGCATCATCGGCTGCGAGGCATGGTCCGACGAGGAAGGCTTTGCCGAGGGGCTGGCCCGCACCGGCCTGACCGGCATTTGCGGCTCCGGCATCATCGAGGTGGTGGCGGAAATGCGCATGAGCGGGCTGCTCGACGCCTCCGGCCTGATCGGCTCCCCCGAAGCCACCGGCTCGCCGCATATCCTGCCCGACGGGCGCACCTATGCCTATCAACTCTGGCCCGGCACCGACGACACGCCGCAGATCACCGTCACCAACCACGACGTGCGCGCCATTCAGATGGCCAAGGCCGCGCTTTACGCCGGCGCGCGGCTGTTGATGGATCAGCGCGGGGTGGAACAGGTGGATAAAGTGGTGCTGGCGGGCGCGTTCGGGGCGCATATCTCGCCCAAACACGCGATGGTGCTGGGCATGATCCCGGATTGCCCGCTGGAGAAAGTGACGAGCGCAGGCAATGCCGCCGGCACCGGCGCGCGCATCGCCCTGCTCAACCGCGCCGCGCGCGGCGAAATTGAACGCCTCGCCCGGCAGATCACCAAGATCGAAACCGCCGTCGAACCGCGCTTTCAGGAGCATTTCGTCAACGCCTCCGCCCTGCCCAACGCCGCCGACCCCTTCCCCCTCCTGCGCGCCACCATCCCCCTGCCCGAACCCAGCTTCGGCGGCGCGGCGGGGGGCACAAGGCGACGCAGGCGGAGGTCGGGTAATGCTTGAAATTTTCCCTGAGTTCAGTAGATTATCCTTTAAATGCCCAACTCTGGGAGTGTAAAGATGAAACGGATCAGCCTGGTAATTGCAGCCTTCATTCTGGCCGGGTGCGCCGGTGGAACGCCGGGTGGTGGCGGCGGCGGCGCGGGCGGGACACCGCACCCACTTTCGGCCGAAACCCTTCTCGACCAGCGCGGGCATAATTTGGTGGCCCGAAACGAGGTGATATCTGGGGATCTCATAGACGGTCCCCTGCCAACAAGCGGGTCCGCAACCTATTCCGGCAGCGCCGTGGTGGCGTATGACTCCCCGAAGTGGCAGTATTTCCGGGACGTCACGATGATCGGAGACATGAACCTCGAAGTCGACTTCGATGGCTACGATACTGCGATCCACGGCAAGATCGACAATCTCTACTCCGCCATTGGCCTGACCATGGAGGAGAACGCGCCCCTGTGGTCCGTCTATGACTACGCCGACATGACCGATGAAGAGCGGGTGCAACTGATCAGAAAGTTTAACCGGGAAGTCGATGGCACTTTGCGGATCAGCAGCGACAGCCCGCACTTCCGACTCAAGAGACTATCGACGGATTACCCTTATTTTACGGGCCTTTCCATTGATGGAAAATTACTGGACGGGGATAACAATGTGGTTGTCGGCGGCAGTCTCAGCGGCGGATTTGCGGCGACAGAAGATGACGCAAATATCACACTCCGGTCCTCGAGCGACGATAGCGCTGAGCCCTTCGTCATAACCCGCAACGGGGTCGTGCAGCGCTACGTCTACCTTAGCGCGATCGGCGAAAAGCAATAACCCGACGCCGTTCTGCGCCGTGGGATCAGACGCTCTGCAAGAGCCTGTCCATGGGTCGTTTATCTTTCGGAATCCGTCGGCTTGTGATGGGGTGTTTTGGCTGGCGCGCCCGGTAGCATGAGGATGTTCCCTCACAAGCTGGCCCGCATTGGCTGGGTATAGCTGACGGGAGTGGATTTTGATCTCAAAATCCACGAAGCATCGGCGTAAAATCAAAGGCTTATAGCCAAAAGACAACCGCCACCGCGTTGCCCCCCCGACGTCACGCACTGTTTTCAACACTTTCTCAAATGTCATTTGTTTTCATACATTTCACGCCCTCTGTTGTTTATTGGTGCTTTTTTTGCTCCTATCCACCCATCACCGTGATGCGAGGAATTTATGACCATTTTCAAAAACGCTCCCAAATGGGAAAAAATATCGGACCGTCTCTTCAAAGATACGGAAACGGGTGAAGAGATTAGCAAGATGCCGCAGCAAATTATTCTTAGCCTTGAAAACATCCGGTTAGGCTGCCGCGTGAGCTGGGATTCAGAAAATAATCGAATATCTTTGAGCGACAGAGAGAATATCGACTGGAACGACAACACCCCCGGAGCAAGCGGAATAACCCGATCTATTCACGCTACTGGCGGTTTCTTCGACGCAAACCTCATGAGTCCACATTCGATAAAGGTGTTCTCTAATGCGAAAGAAAATAAAGAACTCCCTAATTATGAAACCATCACCCGATGTAATGTCGACATTTTTCCAAACCATGAGAACTTACCCATTGGCGGGAAGTATCAACTGTCTACGTTAAACTTGGAATTCGCATGTTTAGACCCGACAGGGCTTCCCGAGGATGGCGTATTAGCTGGGGAGTCGGGCCGATTTTTTGCAGATTGGGATGGGACAAGCGCCTTCCTGCTCCTTGGCAAGCATGAGTTTAACTCGCTTTTTGACCATATCGGAAAATTCCCGACCCTCCCCTTGAAGGGAACCGCAACCATATTCACCGAAGCGTTCAAGGCTTACCCAGACTCAATCGATGTCGGTATGCCCGCAGGAGCGATCGAACCCGCGAGGCTGTCAGAAATCACAATCAAAACGCCACCAGCGATAGATTGGGAGAGGAGAATCCAGCGATCATACCTCTGGCGTAGCAGGCACTCGATACTTGGACTACTGATTGCATTAGTGCTTATAGCCATATTCAAGTAAGGCCCCTTCCTGTTCACCTTCATTGCTGTGCCTGAACGTTGGGTTTTGTAGTGTTAAAATCTTACCCCGCGTTTACATACTTGGCGCGGCGCAAGTGATTGACCGCGCAGTTATGTGCAAGACGGACCATCTCACTAGCATACTTCCGGCCATCAATGCGGCGCGGATTGATGCGACACAACTTGCTGATCAAGTTTTCCGGCTCAAGATCAAACAGCGGCGCGCCAGTTTCGAGCTTCGCACGAACAACATCGGCAGAGCCGCTATAATCCGCGTCAGGATTCTTAAATGCCGGACTCATAAGCTGGCCCGCAAGCGGGTCCACCTTGAACGCAATCTGATTGGTGACAAAACCACTCTCAGAGCCACGCACCGGAAGCATATGCACCGGCTGCAACTTACCACCGCGAAACTTGCCGACAATATGTCGGTTTTCATGACGCCGCGAACGCGGCTGCTGGAAACGAGACAGACTCATATTAAGACTCTTCTTTAGGTTATTGATTTTGCTGGATTATTTACGCAGACCTACATATTGGTCAAGCGTCGAAGGACCGAACTTGATCACGCCATAAGGATTAAGACGAGTTGACGGAAGCAACGGAAGAGGTGGAGGAGAATAAAACTGAGAAGGAGGAGGATCAAATGACGTATCTGTCAAATAACGATATGCCTGACCCACCACGCCACCCTTGGCAATATACCGAAGAGAATTGCCAACGAAATTACCACCAACTTTAGGATCACCAGATAACGTATCAACCAACTCGATACTCGCAGGAGAAACTAACTATTTAGCATCCGGGACATTAGGGTTAACGCCGTAATAAACATTACCAGACATATCAAGATATTCCGCAAAAAAGCGGCATAGGTTCGGCATCAGAAACAATAACCGAACGACCGTCAACCCCGCGAACTAAGCGTTTGCCGCGACCGCTGCCAAAAGACACAGAAGGATCAGAACCACCAGCAGACGAACCATCACCATAAATCCCCGCAACTGATGGGTTCAAAGTTTCACGCGCAAGCGCCTCAGTCAACTTCTGATTACGCCTCTGAAGCTTCGAACGCTGAAAATCGAGGGCCTGAAGCTCGACAAACTGATCCAAAGCAGAGGCGAAATTTTGCTGCAAAACAGAGCCAATCGGCGAATAATCAACAGATGCAACAAGACCAGTCGCCGCTGGGGCAGGCCCCGAAGACAGAACTGGAACTATACCCACCGGCGCGCCAACACTTGTTACGTTAAGTGGATGAAAAACCCGCCGCTTCCATTTTACGACGAACAGTCGCCGGATCAGCGCGCTAAACTGCGCGCTCCTCGGCCGGTTGCGGCTGGACCTCGGGTTTTGAACTGTTACAATTGACTTTGCTTTTAGCACCATGCGCCGGGAGTTGCGGCTGGACCTCGGGTTTTGAACTGTTACAATGTCGGGGGTGCGTTAGCGCCCCCTAGGTTGTTGCGGCTGGACCTCGGGTTTTGAACTGTTACAATAGATCCCGCGCTAACACCTTGAAAATACAAGGAACTAGCCGGGGTCTATTGTAAAATTCCATCGCGAATCACCTTAGAAAAGCACCAGTTGTTTCGGATTTTCCCGCGCCTTGCGCCGACCCTGATCCGAGAAATGCACAATATCACGATATTGCCGGTCAGTGAAGTTGAGGATTTGCACGTCGCCTGCGGCGGGTAGGTTACGCTCAATACGGTTAACGCGGGTTGCAAAGGCCTCCTTGCCGTTGACGAAGCGGGCATAGACCGAAAACTGGCTGCGCTCAAAGCCCTCGTCGAGCAGGAAATTGCGAAACGTGCCCGCATCCTTGCGCTGTTTTTTCGTATCCGTCGGCAGGTCGAACATCACCAAAATCCACATCAGACGATACCCCGATAATTTTGTCACCGGCACATTCATTGGCCCAGCCCCGCAAGCGCCAGCGGATCGGGCGGGTCGGGCAGCGCGAGGGCAAGTTTGCCGGTCTCGAAGCTCTGACCCAGCGAGGTGGCCAGTTTCATCAGTGCCACCGAAACCGGCGTGACGCCGTCGCCCAGCGGCAGATCGGTGGCGATCAGCCCGGCCAGCGCCTGTTTCGCCTCCGGGTCAACCGCCGCCCCGCGGGTCGCTGCGATATGGCGCACGCTCAGGTCGACCAGCGGACGGAACGGCTCCATCAGGTCATCGGCCAGCGCGAAAGCATTGCCGCGATGGGCATGAAACAGGCCGATGGTCGGGTGCAGACCGGCGGCGACCACCGCCCGCGCGGTCGCGGCGCGCAGGACGGTATAGCCGTAATTGAGCAGGGCGTTTTCATCCCCGGCGGTCGCATCGCGCCGAAAGGTTTCCCCCATCAGGCGAGGCCAGTAGTAGCGCGCGGCCTGGGCCTCCATGTTGGTGCTGTCGCCCGAGGTGATCTTGCGGATCATCATGCGCACCGGCGCGGGCGCTTCCCCGACCGCCTCCAGCGCCGCCGCCTGCATCCGCAGTTTGGCCGCTACAACCTGCTTCCACGCCTGTTTGATCAGCGGTGTTTTCGCCTGCCACTGGGCGCGCATCCGGGCGCCCTGCAAGTGGTGCCCTTCCAGCGGCATCAGCACCGAGCGGGGGGCGTGGTTGGCGGCGCACAACACCACCGGCGCGCCGCGTTCCGCCAGTTCCACCAGCAGCGAGGTCGACCAGGTCGTGCCATGCGCATGCACAATCACCGCCGCCACCTGATCAAGCGGCGTGCGTCCGATTTCATGCCCCTCTTCGGAGACAATCAGGAAGCCGCGTTGCCGGGACAGATGCCGTCCATCCGTGGCGATATCAATGATCTGATCCAACACCAAACCCTCGCGCCCAAGGCGAATCACCCCTCCCGGTGCGAGTGTAATACGCGCAAGGCATTTCCCCAAATCGGGCTGGTTTCAGGAAGGAAAGCCGCGCCCTACCCCGCCTTCCCCGGATCGCGCACCCGGCCCATTTCATCGACATAGACCCGCCGGGCCTCCGCTTTCAGCAGCGTGTTTGCCGTTTTTCGGATGTAGACATTGTCGGATTTGTCCTTGCTGTAACGGTCCGCGGCATTGGCCTCGGAATGGGGGACCATTTCGATAATCCCCGTGCTGGAGAACTTTTCAACCGTCGCCACGACCAACGCCCCAGACGCATCGCGCAACCGGACCATATCGTTCTTTTGCAGCTTCAGCAGCAGACGCGCGGCCGGGTGCGGACGCAGGCAGGTGGCCGGGGTGGCCGGACGGGCATCCGTTGGCAGGTCGGCTTTATGCGCGTAAAAATTCGGCACGACCCAGTCAACGATCTTCCCGTCGGGCATTCTCCAAACCTCATAGCGATGGTTGCCCGAAGTCGCATAGGACTTGGCCGGTTTCGCCTTCCCGTTATGGATCGGCGCCACCCCAATCGGTTCCACCACCCGCACATGCCGCGTGCCCTGATACGCTCCCGGTTTGGCGACAAAATCCTGTATGGCCGCTTCAAAAGCCTTGCCCTCTTTGCCCTTGGTCGCAACCGCCAGCCTGCGCCGCAGCTCCGCATCCCGGATCATCCCCCCTTTGCCGGGAGCCTCGCGGGCAATCAGGGCGGGGGTCAGGCTGCTCAGCGGCTTGCGGGTCACGACCAGCGGCACCCCGCGTGGATCGGTTTCCCCGGTCAGGCCATAGGCCGTTTCCTGATGCAGCGCACAACTGGTGCTGTCCCGCCCGGACTTGCGGGCCTGCGGGTCGATGCGGCCATGATCGGCGCGGTGGCTGACGGTAATGCGGGCAAGCTGGGCGGCGATGTCATCGCGGAAATCCTCCCAGGGCGCCGGCACCGCGCGCGCCACCTCCTCCGCCCCGGCCAGCTCATCGCGCTTGGCCATCTTGCTGATCCGCTGGATCAGGCTGCGGTCGGTGGCGGCGATGACCGCGGCGTCAATGGCGTGATGCCGGTGGTCGGTGCGGTTCTTGGCCTTGTTCGCTGCCTTGCCTTCCGACAACAGGGCGTTCAGCCCCCAATGGCGGCGCAGCATTTCGGTCAGCCGCCCCGGCACCACCCAGACATGCGATTTGCCATCCGCCCCGTCATAAAGCGCGCTCAGATAGGTGCGGGCGATGCGCGACAGGTATTGCGTATCCTTCAGCGCCCGCGCCTCAAAATCGCGCTCGCCCTCAAACTTCTCCATCGCGTCCGGCGCAAAGCGCCACGCCTTGTTCTTTGGCAGGTTCTTCAGATTGGCCTCAATCGTCGCCCATTGCGCCGTTTCCCCCCAGACCTCCCACGGCGTCTTATTGGACTTTTGCCGGTTATATTCCTTCAGACACAGGGTCCGGTTGGCGAAACTGTCATCAAGCGTGCGCGAATAGGGCAGGATGTGATCGACGTCGCAGGAACCGTCAAACAGCATCGACGCGCTGATCCGCTGCCCCGAATAAGGGCAAAAGCGCTTCAGACAATCCTCCGGGTTCAGATCCTCCCACAGCCGCAAAACCATCCGGTTCTCGCCCGTATTGCGAACGCCCAACTCATCAAGCTTCTCGCCGCGCCGGATCGCCTCCTTGGTATTCTCCCGGATCTCGCGCTGCATCTCGCGCTTCTGGTCCTCCGAACGCTTCAAATCGCGCGCCAGTTCGACCACGATCTCGTCCGGCCTGCCATGCACCGTGATGATCCGGTTCACCAGACGGCGCAACTGGTTCAGCCCGATATGCACCGTCGGGTTGGTGATGCGGCCATAGCGGGTAATGTCGTCGTCCTTCTCCTCATAGGTGCCGGGAATAACATGCCGCTCAAGGATTTTGCCATAATACGGCAGTTCGGTCAGCACCTCGCCCGTGCGCTCGTCCGAATGGTGCCAGCCGCAGCGCGCCACCGCCGCACTATAGGGGATCACCTCCGCCTCCAGCGCCGCCAGAATGCGGGTCGTGGCGGTCCGGCCCAACCGGCCATAGCCCTCCGGCAGCGGTGCATTCAGAACCTCCCACGCATTACTTTGAGGCAGGCCATGCTGGCGGATCAGCCAATCGACAACCACTTGTGCGCATCGCTCACCTTGTACATTTCGAACACGCCGAACAACGCGCCATTGCTCCCTATCATCCAGCGCCGACCAGCCCGGCCCGAACCGGCGCGGGTCCGACAGGCTGGCGCGCACCGGATCACAGGCAATGCTGTCGCGGTTGGCGGTCTCCAGAGTAAAATGCTGATCCGACCGCAGCCCGATCGTCTTGCCCAACGCCTTGAGTTTCAGCGCCATGCCCGACAGCGACTTGGTGTGTTTCCTGTTGTCGAGCGCATGAATGATCTGATCGCGCTCCTCGCGGGTCAATGCGCGCACCGCCTCGCCGGGGGCCGTCACGCGCAGAGCGTTGACGGTCTCATACAGAATACGCCGCTGGTTCAGCGGATGGGCGGCGGGCAGGCGTTCTTCCTCGGTGAACAGACACAACCCCACCTTCGGCACCTTCAGGCGGCGCTGGTGGAAAATGATCAGACGGATTTCGTCGCGCAGATCGTCGGTCAGAACCTCGGGGTGAAACCGGGCCTGCACCGCCCAGAGCTTGTCGAACTCTTCCGACAGGTGGCGGCGGTCGGGGTAGAAATCATAGCCTTCCTCGGCCTTCGCATCCGGCCCGCCGCGCACCGCCACACTCATGCGTGTGCGCACCGAAGGCGTGCGCCGATAGTCTTTACGAGTATGATCCTTGTTTTCCTTAGGTTCAGTTAAAGGTTTCTCAGGTGTTTTTTGCCTGCGCATATGCAGGAAAGCCCCCAGAGTACGCTTGCTTTCATCCTTAATCGCCACTGCCATTTCTTGATCAAGTCGACGTGTTGCATCCTTGATCTTGCCGCTTTCATTGTCACCCCGGTCGGTCTTGCGGTTGGACTTGAAGCCGCGCCGCTGGTTGAGGTGAAACAGCGCCCGGCCGAAATGCGGTAGCGGCAACGCCTCATCCAGCCCCCGCGCACGCAATTCATACGGATCGAGCAGCTCCAGCGCCTTCGCCGCCTGCGGGTCCGCCGGCATCAGCCCCGCATCCGCCATCCGCTTCATCAACGCCGCCCGGCGGCGCAGGTAACGATCCCGCCGCCGCCGCATCCCCCGCGCCATCCGCCGGTCCACCGCCAGCGACGCCTTGCTCTTCGGATCACGCCCATCGGAGAAAATCCGCACGCCCCCATCCAGAACCCCGGCAATCTCCCCGCCATCGGTCGCGTAAAGCCACCACCCGATGGAATTCGTGCCAATATCCAACCCCAACCGCGTTCCCATCCGTTCCCTCCCTGGCCGCATTTTGCCCGGGACTTTGCCCCGGCAGCCGGCCCAACGCAACATTATCTTTACGCGAGATGCCACCCGCAAAGATCGCGCTCGACTTGCGGAAAATATCCGGTATATTGCCCACAGTTCAAAACCCGCGGTCGAGTCGTTAACAAGCATTCGATTGCACCACATTGAAACACGGGCCACGGCCCGTGTTTTTTGTTAACGCCTCAAAACTCCTCGGAAAAAACCCAGATATTCTCTTGGCATATTCCGCCCGATTGGTATCGTGCGCAGACACCCCCGAGGCCGAAGCCGCCCCCCAGCGTAAAGGAACACATCATGCGCTCACTTGCCCAAACCGCTCTCATCGGCGCCGCCCTCGCCCTGTCCGGCTGCATGTCCGGCGCGAATTACGGCGAAGTGGTCGAACAGCAGTTCCGGACCCATGAACGGTTGGCAGCCGGTGCAGATGATGTTTGGGACGAAATGGTGAACCTGCCCAACAGCGGCAGTGCGTCCTATTCCGGCGCGGGAGGACTGAGCTATGTCGATCCGGCGGGAAAGCTGCACAATCTCAGCGCCGATACGCACCTGGCCGCCACCTTCACCGCAACGGGCGGCACGCTCACCGGCGCGGCAAACAATTTCTACGGCCGGGAAGTCATGCAAGATGAACTTGATCACGCATCGAACGGCACCCTGCCCGCCGCTGAGGCCGCCGAATTCTATGGCGGGTATCGTCCCGTTCAGGGGCAAATCACCATGAATGCCGATTTTTCCGGCATTGATGTGAATGCCCAAGATTTCAACACCGCGCTGGATGGCGAACTGACCTATGACGGGCATATGCTGAAGGTCGGCGGCGTTGCCTCTGGTAGCAACTTTATTGGCGGCGAGCACCAATATATCATCATCGACGGCAGCAACGTCCGAGGCATGACCGTCAGCGAAGACGGCGCAGCGGTTACCGGCTCATTTAGCAGTTACCTGCAAAAGGACTGACCCGGTCCGACGCGCCCGACCTAGCAGATGGTGGCCCCGGTCGCCGCCTGCCCTAAACAGCCCCCACACGCAAGTGCCAGCACGGACCTGTCTTTCAACGGGACTTCATAACCGCATTTTTTTCTTCCCCCTCCACCGCATTATCGCCTACACTGACCCCGGCTCTGAAAGGTATCCGCCGCGGGTCTTGGGACAAAGCCGGATCGCGGCATACGGAGGGAAAAATGCGTAACGTCGAACAGAAACTCCTCTCCCGAAGCGCGCTGGCACTGGGGCTGGCCGCGCTGGCGCTGACCGGCTGTAGCGGGGGATCCGGCGGGTCAAAATACGCCAACGCCGCCGAGCGGCAGTTTGAGCGCTATCACCTCTATGGCCGGCATCTCGACGATGTCTGGATCGAAGAGACCGAACTGCCCAAGACCGGCAGCGCGGAATATGCCGGCACCGGCGGCATCCGATACGCGCCCTCCTCCCAGAAAATGTTTGCCGGCTCCGCCGACCTGCACATACTCGCCCGTTTCGACGACAATGGCGGCACCCTGACGGGGGAAATGACCAACTTTCAGGGCGCGCCAACCACGGAACAGGAACTGCGCGATGCGTTGCGCGGGCAGCTCACCGACGAGGAGCTGGAAGACTTTTACGCCCGCTTCACGCCGATTGATGGCTCGATCACCCTGCTTTCCAACTTCACCCCGGACGAAGGCGCGTCGTTTTTCCCCACCAGCATCAACGGGCGGCTGGATCACGACGGCAAGGTGGTGCAGTTCGGCGGTCAGGCCGAATATACCGCCTTTTCCGGGCAGGATGGCAAGTTTATCGCCCTCAATGGCCGCACCGATTCCGGGATGACGATCACGGTCGACGGCGTGACCCGCCCGGGCAAACTGCGCGGATATGTGCAGCGGCAATAAGCCCCTGTTATCCCTCCGGCGGCGTGACGGGACGTAAGTCGCGCTGCCGCCGGGATTTTCGGCATCCCGGCTTTACCCGCCCCCCCACGCTGCGCATACTGCGCCGCAATAAAGGGAGGAACACCATGCCGATTACCGAAAACGATCTGATCGCAGCCCGTCAGGCCTGGGGCGAAGGCCTCATCACCATCGCCAAAGCCTTTGACGACGGCGGCATCGACGCAGCCCGCCCGGCGGCGGAGCAGGTGCTGGATGCGGCTTATGGTTACGGGCACGGCCCGGTTCTGTTCAAGCCGACCCTCGCCAGCGGCGACCAGACCTTCCGCCCGACCCGCGACGGCGCGCTCTCCTATTTCATCGCCCATGATCCGACCTATCCGCGCGATGGCGGCTTTGCCCTTCTGAGCTGGCGCAAGGCGGAATTTGTCACCGCCGCGAGCTTTATCGAAGGCGACGTGGCGATGTGGATGGGCCGGGGCATCCTGACCGACAAAAACGGCAAAGTCACGCAGGCAGACAAGAGTTTCGGCTATAAACGGGACGCGAACGGTGTGCTGCGCATCGTCCTGCACCACTCCTCCCTGCCCTATCAGCCGTAACGGAGAACGGGCCCGTGAGCCGCCGCTGGAAAAATTCCCTGCTCCTTGCCGTCGCCATCGCCTTCGCGGAAATCGCCGTGTTCAAGGGCTACCTCGCTCTGACCGGCCGCCCGTCCGACCTGCCGATCATCACCAGCGTCCTGTTCGTGATCATGACCATCGGCATCTGCGCCCCACTGGCCTATTTTACCCTGTTTCGCAAATCGGACGATTGACTGCCCGGCCCGCTTGGCGGCGGGCAGGTGCGCGGGAATGCGGGGAGCGGACAGGACGCATCGCTTGTTTTTCTCCGCCCGGCCCCCATATCCATGTAATGGACGTTAACATTGAGGCCCGCCTGCAGCATCTTGAAAAGCTCGCGTGGCGGCTGGAAAGGCTGATCCCCATTCCGGGCACGGACCTGCGGTTCGGGCTGGATGCGGTGATGGGGCTGGTGCCGGTGGTGGGGGATTTTGCCTCGCTGATCCCCGGCGCCTATATCATGAAACATGCCTATGATCTGGGCGCGTCGCGGCGTTTGCTGTATCGGATGGCGCTCAATCTGGCGGTGGATGTGCTGGTCGGTCTTGTGCCGGGGCTGGGCGATGTGTTCGACATCGCGTGGAATGCCAACACCCGCAACGTCGCCCTGCTGCGCGCCCATCTGCAAACGCAAACCGCCCACGCCGACTGGGCGCGGGCGGCGATTTCGGTCGATCCGGTCTCAGAAACCGCTTAACCCACCAGTTCCAGACCGGAGAAGAAATAGGCGATTTCTTCAGCAGCGGTTTCCGGGGCGTCGGAGCCGTGGACCGAGTTTTCCCCGACCGACTGCGCGAATTCCTTGCGGATGGTGCCTTCGGCGGCTTCCGCCGGGTTGGTCGCGCCCATCACTTCGCGGTAAGCGGCGATGGCGTTTTCACCTTCCAGCACCTGCGCCACGATCGGCTCGGAGATCATGAATTCGACCAACTCGCCGAAGAACGGGCGCTCTTTATGCACGCCGTAGAAGGTCTCCGCCTGTTTCTGCGTCAGCTGGATGCGCTTTTGTGCCACGATGCGCAGGCCAGCGGCTTCGATCTTGGCGTTGATGGCGCCGGTCAGGTTGCGCTTGGTGGCGTCGGGTTTGATGATGGAAAAGGTGCGTTGAATGGCCATGATGTCCTCACTGGTCTTACGTTGGTCTCGGATTTGCCCGGCGAGCGGCCGCCCGCCAAATTCTGCCCGCGCCGTAACATGGGCGCGCGGGCAAAGAAAGCCCAAATCGCCCCGCAGCGCCCCCGCATCCCCTTGCCAAATGCCGCGCCGTCAGGCATCCCCGCCCCATGCTCGTCATAGATAATATCAGCTTCGCCATCGAAGGCCGCCCGCTGCTGGAAGGCGCATCCGCCACCATCCCGGAGGGGCACAAGGTTGGCCTCGTCGGGCGCAACGGCACCGGCAAGACCACCCTGTTTCGCCTTATTCGCGGCGAGTGGACGCTGGAAGGGGGCGATATTCGTCTGCCCAAAGGCGCACGGATCGGCGGCGTGGCGCAGGAAGTGCCCGGCTCGGATGTGAGCCTGATCGACACGGTACTGGCGGCGGATACGGAGCGCGCGGCGCTGCTGGAAGAGGCCGAAACCGCCACCGACCCCGCCCGCATCGCCGAGATCCAGACCCGCCTGAGCGACATCGACGCCTGGTCCGCCGAGGCCCGCGCCGCCTCAATCCTCAAGGGGCTGGGCTTTGATCACGACGCACAAGCGCGCCCCTGCGCCGATTTCTCCGGCGGCTGGCGCATGCGCGTGGCCCTCGCGGCGGTGCTGTTTTCCGCCCCCGACCTGCTGCTGCTCGACGAACCGACCAACTATCTCGACCTCGAAGGGGCGCTGTGGCTGGAAAATTACCTCGCCAAATACCCCCATACGGTGATCATCGTCAGCCATGATCGCGGCCTGCTCAACCGCGCCGTGACCGGGATTTTGCACCTCGAAGACCGCAAACTGACCTATTATTCCGGCCCCTACGACACTTTCGCCGAAACCCGCGCCGCGCGGATGGCGGTGGCGCAGGCGGAGAACCGCAAGGCGGAGGCCCGGCGCGAACATCTGCAAAGCTTCGTCGACCGTTTCCGTTACAAGGCGACCAAGGCAAAACAGGCGCAATCGCGGCTGAAAATGATCGAGCGGCTGAAATTCACCACCTTGCCACAGGAAGCCGCCCTGCGCCGTTTCAGCTTCCCGGAGCCGGAGGAATTATCGCCGCCCATCGTGAATATGGAAGGCGCCTCCGTAGGTTACGGCGGGGCGCCGGTTCTGACCCGGCTCAACCTGCGCATTGATCAGGACGACCGCATTGCGCTTTTAGGCAAGAACGGCGAGGGCAAATCGACGCTCTCCAAGCTGATTGCCGGGGAACTCAAAAGCGAAACCGGCCGTTTCACCATGTCTTCCAAGCTACGCATCGGCTATTTCGCCCAGCATCAGATGGATGTGCTGCACGCGGACGAAACCCCGCTCGACCACCTGCGCCGCCTGCGCCCAACGGAAACCCCGGCCCAGCACCGCGCCCGCCTGTCGGGTTTCGGCCTGAACGCGGATCAGGCGGTGACGCTGGTGGGGGCGCTGTCGGGCGGGCAAAAGGCGCGGCTGACCCTGCTGATCGCCACCATCGACGCGCCGCATCTCCTGATCCTCGACGAGCCGACCAACCACCTCGACATCGAAAGCCGCGAGGCGCTGGTTGAAGCGCTGACCGCCTATTCCGGCGCCGTGGTGCTGGTGTCGCACGACATGCACCTGTTAAGCCTCGTGGCGGACCGGCTTTGGCTGGTCGAAGGGGGGCGGGTCGCGCCGTTTGAAGGCGATCTGGAAGCCTACCGGGCGAAGTTGCTAGCGGGGGATGAAAAGCCCAAGCCCCTGAAAGAAAAGACAAAAACCCGCGAACAGAAACGCGCCGACCGCGATACCCTGCTGGCCCTGCGCGCCGAAGTCCGCAAATGCGAAGCGCGGGTGGAAAAGATCGAGGAGATGCGCGAAAAACTCGCCGCCAAACTGGCCGACCCGGCGCTCTACGAGGACGACCGGATCGGGGATCTGGAGGTCTGGCAGAAGAAATATGCCGAGGTGATGGAGGGGCTGGACAAGGCGGAGGCGCTGTGGATGGCGGCGAGCGAGCGACTTGAGGCGGCAGAGGGGTAAGGCCCGGACCGCGCCGCGCTTTGCGTAAAATGTTGAAAAAGTGCAACTTAATAACGTTTCTTTAGCGCAATATGCGGTTAAAATGTTCGATTTGTGCAATTATTGTTCCCAGTATCCCTAGAAAACAAAAATCCCGGACAGGGCTTCCCGCCACAGCCCATTGCCCCCATATTATGCCCATGGACACCTTTGACATTGCCAATCTGGTTTACCTCATATTGCTGCTCGCCGCCGTGGGCGGGTATTTCTTTGTCGAGGGGCGCCAGAGCCTTGGGCAGGTGGCGAAACAGGCGTCGATCTGGCTGATTATCATCCTCGGGCTGGTGGCAGTTTACGGGCTTTGGGGCGACATTTCACGCCAGCTGATGCCCCGGCAAAGCATGGTGTCCGAAGACACGCTGGAAGTGCCGGTCGGGCCGGACGGGCATTACCACCTCGTCGCGCGGGTCAATGGCGAGCCGGTGGAATTTCTGGTCGATACCGGCGCCTCGAACATCGTTTTGACGCGCGAAGATGCGGTGCGCGTGGGGCTGAACCCGTCCGAACTGGCCTTCATCGGGCTTGCGCAAACCGCCAACGGGGAGGTGCAGACCGCGCGTGTGCGGCTCGACAGTTTCACCCTCGGCGGTTTTGAAGACAGCCGCGTCGTGGCCTATGTGAATGGCGGCGAGATGGATGGCTCGCTGCTGGGCATGACCTATTTGCAGCGCTTTTCTTCGGTGTCCTTCGAGCGCGGCGTGCTGGTGTTGCGGCGTTAGAGCAGAAACCGCTTCAACGCTCCGCCTTCATCTCCCAGCGCCCGCTTTCCTGCGACCAGTATTGCGCCGCGATCCCCGCCCCGGTCAGCGCGCGCCATTGGTCGCGGGCGCGTTCCACCGCTGCCGGGTCGTTGCCGTCAAACAGCACCATCACCCGCGTCGCCGCCGCCGCTTCCGCCGCCGTGATCTCCGCCCCGTCGACCGAGACCAGACATTCGGCGCCGTTTTGCGCCTCCTGCCCGATCAGCACCGGCTCGTCGGCCGCGTCCGGCGCGCCGCAAAGCGCGTGTGGCAAAAACCCCTCCGGCGGCACGCGCCAGAGGAGATCGTCGAGCCAGCCCGCCCGCTCCGCAAGTCCCGGTCGCACCAGCACCTTCCACCCCGCCCCGCGCGCCTTGCCGAGCAGAACCGGCAGGGTAGTTTCCAGCGGGGCGCGGGTCATATGGTAAAAATACGCGGCCATTACTCCGTTTCGTAATTGTCGGCCACCAGCCGGTTGAGCGCGCGCACGCCCCAGCCGGTCGCGCCTGCGGGGGCGTAGTCGCTGGCCTTGGCGCCAAAAGCGGTGCCGGCGATGTCGAGGTGGATCCAGGGGGTGCCGTCCTTGACGAAGCGTTGCAGGAACTGCGCCGCCGTGATCGACCCGGCCGTGCGGGCGCCAACGTTTTTCATATCCGCCACCCGGCTTTTCAGCTCCTTGTCATAGACGGGCGACAACGGCATCCGCCACGCCCCCTCGCGCTCCGCCTCCGCTGCCTTCAGGAAATCGCGGCAAAAAGCGTCATCATTGGAGAACACGCCGGTGTTTTCGTGGCCCAAAGCGATGAGGATCGCGCCGGTCAGGGTTGCCATGTCGATCATCGCGGCGGGTTTGAAACGCTCCTGCGCATACCACATCACGTCGCACAGCACGAGGCGCCCCTCGGCATCGGTATTGATCACCTCAATCGTGTCGCCCTTCATCGAGGTCACAACATCGCCGGGGCGCTGCGCGTTGCCATCGGGCATGTTCTCGACGATGCCCACAAGCGCCACGACATTGGCCCTGGCCCCCCGCAGCGCCAGCGTTTTCATCACGCCCGCAACGGTGCCCGCGCCGCCCATATCCATTACCATATCTTCCATGCCCGCCGCCGGTTTCAGGCTGATGCCGCCGGTATCGAACACCACGCCCTTGCCGACCAGCGCCAGCGGAGCCGCATCTTTTTCGCCGCCAAGGTGTTGAATAACCACAACTTTCGACGGCGCACGCGAGCCTTGCCCAACGCCGAGCAGCGCCTTCATGCCGAGTTTCTCCAACTCCGCTTCCTCCAGCACCTCAACCTTGAGCCCCAGTTTGGACAGCGCCTTGAGGCGGTCGGCGAACTCGGTGGTGTTCAGCACGTTGGACGGCTCGTTAACCAGATCGCGGGTGAAGAACACCCCCTCCGCAATGGCCGAAATCGCCGCCGCTTTCGCCTTCACCACGTCCGGCCTGGCCACCATCACCGTGAGCGCGCCGATCTTGACCTCGCCCGCCTCGCCGGTGCGGTGATCGACGAAGGAATAGGCCCGCAGCATGGCGCCGAGGGCGACCTCTTCGACATGGCGCAGATTGCCCGCCATCACCAGCACCTCTTTGCCGAGCGCCTTTTCGCCAATGCGCGCACCGATCTTGCGGGCCGCTTCCGCGTCGTGGCGGCGGTCATATTTGATCACCTGCACCGCCTCCGCCGCCATGCCGGTCGGGTAGCCCAGCTCCAGCGCCTCGCCCGCCTTGGCCTTCTCAAACGCCTCGCCCTCGATCAGCCGGGCCAGCGCGCCGCGGGTCAGCTTGTTCACCCGCTTGGCGGATTTATCCATCCCCCCGCCCATTTCGGCAAAAACCACCACCCGGCCCGTCGCCTTGGCCAGAACCTCAATATCCAGCGCCTCGAATTGTGCCTTCACCACGTCGGTCATGCGTCTTCTCTCCAGATCTGTTCATAATTTTCGGCCCCGTTTCGGGCCGTATTCATCCCCTCAGACCTACCCCCCGCCGCCCACCATTACCAGTCCCCCATTATGGCTCTTGGGGCGCGTAAAAAGGACGCGGGCAAAATATGGCTCGCAGAAGGCGCAAAACCGGCCTATTGTAGCGCCAAACCGGGGGCTGGCCGGGGTCTGGGGCGCGGGATGGATCGCGTCTGAGCCGCGAAGCCCGGAGCAATGAGGATATGAGCATGGGCATGTTCGCGGAAATTCTGAACCATTCCAAGAAGTTAGGGGCAGTCGCCTTGCTGGCCGGGCTGGGGCTGGCCGCGCCTGTCAGCGCGCAGAACCTGTTCGATCCGGTGATCCGCATCGACAATGAGGTGATCACGCGCTTCGACATGAAGGAAAGAATCGCCTTCCTGACCGCGCTCGGCGCGCCCGGAGATGTGCGCAGCCTCGCCTCGGAGCAGTTGCAAAACGAATTGATCCAGCTGCGTCTGGCGCGTCAGGCCGGGGTGACGGCGACCGAGGAACAGATTGTTGCCGGGATGGAAGAATTTGCCGCGCGCGGCACGCTCAGTCTGGAGCAGTTGCAGGAATACCTCGCCCAGAGGGGCATCAGCCCGCAAACCTTCCGCGACTTCATCTCCGCCGGGGTGATCTGGCGCGAATATGTGCGCGCTGAATTGATCCCCACGGTGTCGATTTCGCAGGCCGATATTGATGCCGCGATGGCGGAGGCGGAGCCGGAACCGGGGGTGAAAGTGTTGCTCTCCGAGATCGTGCTGCCCGCGCCGGACCCCGCGTCGCGCAAAGCCTCAAAAGCACGGGCCGAACGGCTGCGCAGCCTCGATGCAGCCGGGTTTGCCGATGCCGCCCGGCGCATGTCCATCAGCCTGTCGCGCAATACCGGCGGCGAGATGAACTGGGTCGATATCCGGGCCCTGCCCCCGGCCACCGCTGCCGCCGTGCGCGGGCTGGCGGTTGGCAAGGTGTCGCGCATCGTGGAAACCCCGGAAGATGTGCGCCTGTATTTGCTGCGTGACCGCGACACCGTGCGCGGCGGCACGCCGAAAGTGATGGTGGAATATGCCGCGCTTCTGCTGCCGGGTGGGCGCAGCGACGCCAATCTGCGCTGGGCCAAAAAGCTGGCGGAACAATCCACCTCCTGCGACGATTTCTACCCCGTGGCCCGCACCCTGGGCGACAATGCCCTGATCCGGGAGGAGCGGCCGGAAAACGCCGTGCCCGCGCCTTACGGGGCCGAATTGCGCAACCTCGATCCGGGCGAAGTCTCGACCAATCTCGTATCGCAATCCGGGGCGCAGGTCGTGTTGATGCTGTGCAAGCGCGGCAACGAACTGCCCCGCTCGCTGACCCGCGAAATGGTTGAAACCCAACTGAAAAATCAGCGGATTGGCACGGCGGCGCAATTCCTGCTGGAAGACTTCAAGGCCAACGCGCGCATCGAATATGTCAACTGACACCGGCGCAACGGCCGCCCCGATCGCGCTGACCTCCGGCGAACCGGCGGGCATCGGCCCGGAAATCACGCTGGGCGCGTGGCAGGCGCTGAAGGATGAGTTGACCTTCTTCCTGATCGGCGACCCGACGCACCTGCCCGAAGGCGCGCCGGTGGTGCCGATTTCCGCGCCGGGCGAGGCCCATGCGGCAATGGCGCGCGGGGTGCCGGTGCTGGCCCGCCGCTTCGGCGCGCCGCGCGCGCCGGGCCGCCCCAACAAGCGTCACGCCCCCCATATCGCGCGCTCGATCCGCGAGGCGGTGGCGCTGGTGCAGGCGGGCACGGCGCGCGCCATCTGCACCAATCCGATCCACAAAAAGGCGCTGCAAGAGGGCACCGATTTCCGCTATCCGGGGCATACGGAGTTTCTCGCCGACCTCGCGGGCGGGCGCGACGTGGTGATGATGCTGGCCTGCGAGGCGCTGCGCGTGGTGCCCGCAACGATCCACATCCCGCTCTCCGAAGTCCCAACCGCGCTGACGCCAGACCTCCTGGAACGCACCATCCGCATCACCCATAACGCCTTGAAAGAACAGGGCATTTCCACGCCGCGCCTTGCCGTGGCCGGGCTGAACCCCCATGCGGGCGAAGGCGGGGCGATGGGGCGCGAGGAGCTGGACTGGATGAACGATCTGGTGGCGCGGCTGGCGTCGGAGGGGTTGGCACTGACCGGCCCGCACCCGGCCGACACCCTGTTTCACCCCGCCGCCCGCGCGCGCTACGACGTCGCTATCTGCACCTACCACGATCAGGCGCTGATCCCGATCAAAACGCTGGATTTCGCGGGCGGGGTGAACGTCACCCTCGGGCTGGGCTTCACCCGCACCTCGCCGGATCACGGCACCGCCTTTGACATCGCGGGCACCGGCGCCGCCGACCCGTCCTCGCTGATCGCGGCGCTCCGCATGGCGCGCGATATGAGCGAGGGGCCGGCATGACGGCGCTGGACGGATTGCCACCACTACGCGAGGTGATCGCGGCGCATGATCTGCGCGCCAAGAAATCCCTGGGGCAAAATTTCCTTTTGGATCTGAACCTTACGGCGAAGATTGCCCGCCGGGCGGGGGATTTGTCGGCCTGCGATGTGCTGGAGGTCGGCCCCGGTCCCGGCGGCCTGACGCGCGGGCTACTGGCGGAGGGCGCGCGCCGGGTGCTGGCGGTGGAAAAGGACAGCCGGGCCATGGCGGCGCTGGCGGAAATCGCGGCGCATTACCCCGGACGGCTGGAGGTTCTGAACGCCGACGCGCTGGAGATCGACCCGCGCGAGCATCTCGACGTCCCGATCCGCATCGTCGCCAATTTGCCCTATAATATCGGCACCGAATTGCTGGTGCGCTGGCTCACCCCGCCGCAATGGCCGCCCTTCTGGCAAAGCCTGACGCTGATGTTTCAGCGCGAAGTGGCGGCGCGGATCGTGGCGCAGCCCGGCTCGAAAGCCTATGGGCGGCTGGCGGTGCTGGCGGCGTGGCGCACCGATGCGCGGGTGGTGATGGAATTGCCGCCGGAAGCCTTCACCCCGCCGCCGAAAGTGCATTCCGCCGTCGTGCATCTGACCGCGCTGGACGCGCCGCGTTATGAAGCGGATGCGGCGCTGCTGGAAGAGGTGGTGGCGAAGGCGTTCAACCAGCGGCGCAAAATGCTGCGCGCCGCGCTCAAGGGTTTGCATCCGGGGGTCGAAGACCTGCTGAACGCCGCCGGAATCGCGCCGACCGAGCGGGCGGAGCGGGTCGATCTCGAAGGTTTCTGCGCCCTGGCCCGCGAATTGGGCCGCGCACGGGCGGCGGGATAAACCGCGCCGCCCGAAAAGGCCGCCCCGCAGGAAAAGGGGGCGACCAGAGGGATTACATCCCGCCGGATTTGGCTTGCGAGATCATCTCGGCCACGCGCGCTTTCATGCCCGGCGGCAGGTTGTCGTCGTCCAGCGCCAGGAAGCCCTGCACAATCAGATCGCGCGCGGCGTCTTCGTCCATGCCGGACGCCATCAGGTATTCCAACCGCTGGCTGTCGATCATGCCGACGGAGGCTTCGTGGCTCAGCATCGCCCCTTCGCGGGGGGCTTGCAGCGCCGGGATCGCGAGGATTTCGCCCTCATCGGAGAGCTTCAGCCCGTCACAGCCCAGGAACCCGGTGGACCCCGCCGCGTCGCCGATCAGCAGCGCGTTGTTGGCAATGCGACCGCCCGCCGACACCATACGCGCGATGTCTTCCGACTTGGCCCCGGCGCCTGCCAGAATGGTTTCGGTATTCATCACCCGCTCCGTGCCTTTGGGCGCAAAAACGATGGACTGATCGACCGAATTGGCGTCTTCTTCCAGCACCGAGTGGCTGTAGCTTTCCTGATACTTGATCGGGTTGAGCATGATTGAGGTCGAGCGCGACTGCGCGCCTTTTTCGTGCCGCGAGTAATCGTAGGAATAGGCTTCCATCGCCTCGCCCCAATGCTCGATCGACACGGATGTGACCTTCGATCCCGCGCGGTGGTAGCTCTCCGACACCGAAATATGGCGCCCCTTATGCACCGCGCCGGGCACCGCCGCGCCGGAGATCATCTCGACCTCCGCGCCCTCGTCGATCAGCGTCACGTCATGGGTGAACTGGCGCGCCTGCGGGGTTTCCAGCAGGGTAAAGGTCTGCACCGGCAGTTTCACCTTCGCCCCCTTCTTCACCCAGATGAAATGGCCCAGCGGATCGTGCATATGCTCCGCCACCATCGCCACATGCTCGTTCGCCTCCGGGTCCACCAGCCCGAACATCAGGTCCTGCACGAAATCATAGGTCTTGAGCGCCTGCGCCAGCGGCATGATTATCACGTTCGGGTCGTTGGACACGGACACGATCTGCGCATGATCGGCCAGAACCGCCGTGGCAGCCCGATCCTTCATCGCCTCAAAGCCCACATCGGTCAGAATGTCGATTTCCGTGTTGCTCAACTGGCCGTTAACCGCGTTTTTGTTGGTATCTTGCATGTCTTTCTCCTCGGAATCAGGCCGCGTTCGGCTGGGTGTAGCCGTGCTGGCGAATGTGGTCGAACAGGGCCTGCGGGTCGCCGGAAGCGATGAGCTTGCCGTCTTTCATGATGTGGCCCCGGTCGGCGTCGCAATGGTTCAGGATCAGCCCGGTATGGGTAATGACCAGCCCGGAACGCGCCCGCCCGGTTTTGTCCGGCGTCGAAACGATGCGGCGAATGGCGTTGCCGATGGCACAAACGTGTTCCAGATCAACGCCGCTTTCCGGCTCGTCAAACAGCAACAGATGCGGGTCTTGCAGAAACAGTTTCAGGATTTCCCAACGCTTGATCTCCCCGCCGGAGAAGCCGACATTCATGTCGCGCCGGGTAAACTCCGCGAGGTCGAGCGCCGCCGCCTCCCGTTCCAGAATATCCGTCGCCCCCATCGCCGCCGCAAAGGCGCGCACCGACACGCCCGCAAGGCTCGGCGGGCGCTGAAACGCCATGCCCATGCCCAAAGCGGCGCGCTCACGAATGCCCATGTCCAAGACCGACTTGCCATCGAGCAGAATATCCCCTGCCGTCACCTCGTAAGGCGGCAGGCCCATGACGGCTGCGAGCAGGCTCGACTTGCCCGACCCGTTCGGCCCCAGCAAAACGTGCAACTCGCCGTCGCCGATGGTCAGGTTGATATCAGAAAGAATTTCCTTGCCTTCGATCGAGACCGAAAGATTGCGAATGTCCAGCATTGGACCCCCCGTTTGTTAATCATCCCGGAAGGCACCCTTGGGTTGGATCGCTCCGCCTGTTGGGGCATCCCGCGAAGCACATATAACCCCTCCGGGCATCGATTCTAAGAGGCAAATCAGCGCAGTATTCAGAAAAAACTGAACGCTTGCGCGGGTGAAAGGTTTTCTGCAACATTGCGGTAGGGTTTTGTAACAATTCAACAATCAAACCCGAATGAAAACCGGGAAAAAACCGGACCAACAGGAGGAAAACATGACCGAAACAGCCCAAAACCAGAGCGCCTATCACTCGCCCTTCAAGGCGCGATACGACAATTATATCGGCGGCAAATTTGTCCCGCCGGTATCGGGAAAGTATTTCGACAACATTACCCCGATCACCGGCGCCAAGGTCTGCGAAGTGGCGCTGTCCGGCGCCGCCGACGTGGAACTGGCGCTGGACGCAGCCCATGCGGCGAAGGACGGCTGGGGCACGACCCCGGCGGCGGAGCGCTCCAACACCCTTCTGGCCATTGCCGACCGGATCGAGCAAAACCTCGACCTGCTGGCACAGGCGGAAACCTGGGATAACGGCAAGCCGATCCGCGAAACCACCGCCGCCGACATCCCCCTTTCCGTCGATCATTTCCGCTATTTCGCCGGGGTGCTGCGCAGTCAGGAAGGCACCATGTCGGAGATCGACGCCGATACGGTCGCCTATCACTATTACGAACCGCTCGGCGTGGTCGGGCAGATCATCCCATGGAACTTCTCCATCCTGATGGCCGCGTGGAAACTGGCCCCGGCGCTGGCGGCGGGCAATTGCATCGTGCTGAAACCGGCGGAACAGACCCCGGCGGCGATCATGGTGCTGTGCGAGCTGATCGGCGATCTGTTGCCCGACGGGGTGCTGAACGTGGTCAACGGGATGGGCCCGGATGTGGGCGGCCCCCTCGCCCGCTCGCCGCGCATCGCCAAAATCGCCTTCACCGGATCGACCGAAACCGGCCGCATCATCATGCAGGCGGCGACGGAAAACCTGATCCCGGTGACGCTGGAACTGGGCGGCAAATCCCCCAACATCTTCTTCTCCGACGTGATGGCGGAAGACGACGCCTTCCTCGACAAAGCGGTCGAAGGCTTCGTCCTCTTCGCCTTCAATCAGGGCGAGGTCTGCACCTGTCCGTCGCGGGCGCTGGTGCAGGAGGACATCTACGACGCCTTTATCGAGCGCTGCATCCAGCGGGTTGAAGCCATCGTGCAGGGCGACCCGCGCGACATGGCGACCATGGTCGGCGCGCAGGCCAGTCAGGAGCAACAGGACAAGATCCTGTCCTACCTGACCATCGGGCGCGAAGAGGGGGCGGAAGTGCTGACCGGCGGCGAGGCGGCCCGCTTCAACGGCGATCTGGCGGAGGGGTTCTACATCCAGCCCACCATCCTCAAGGGCCACAACAAGATGCGCGTGTTTCAGGAGGAAATCTTCGGCCCGGTCGTGTCCGTGACCACCTTCAAGGACGAGGCCGAGGCGCTGGAGATTGCCAATGACACGATGTATGGGCTGGGCGCCGGCGTCTGGACCCGCGACGCCACCCGGTGCTACCGCTTCGGGCGCGCCATTGAGGCCGGTCGGGTCTGGGTCAACAACTACCACGCCTACCCCGCCCACGCCGCTTTCGGCGGTTACAAGCAATCGGGCATTGGTCGCGAGAACCACAAGATGATGCTGTCGCATTACCAGCAGACCAAAAACATCCTGATGAGCTACAACCCCAACAAACTCGGGTTCTTCTGAAGCCTTGGGGAAAACACAGAAAGGGGCGCTCCGGCGCCTCTTTTCATTATTTACAGTGCCTTACGCGGCATTCTTAAAGTGATTTATTCGCTCTCAACTTCAATAATCTTCAAATCGTCGTTGAACACCTGCCCCGCCGCCACGCGCGGGGAAGCATAGAGCCCGAAATGCGCTTGCGACAGCCTGTTGGTGATATTCCCGATTTTGGCGTGAGAAACCAGCTTGCCATTTTGCCATACCTTCGCGTAGCCCTCCTCGCCGAAATCGAGGAATATCTTCAGCTCAACCCATTCCCTTTGCGGAAAAGGGGTGTTCGTCGTCTGGAAGATACGGGCCTGTTGCCCCTGATCGGTCGTATGTTGCAAATGCACAAATCCATCCGCACTGAGATTGACCAACACGGTTCTGGCCCAATTGTCCGTTTCATCATCGGTAAAGGTCGCAAAACTGAACCAGTCATCTTCGCCGCCGGGATTGGCCTTCAGGTCCATATCCAACCAGACCCACAAGGACACATAGCAAGGCGTCTGAAAGGAGCCTGCTGGCGTTTTTTGCAACTGAACGGTGGGGTAGCCGCGGTGATTATTGTTGCCCGCGGATACGGGATTTGCGCCGTCTATCCATGCCCTGTGCGCATGTTTGCCGCGATGCACATTTGCGTCGGTCAGTTCGTGAAACGTGGTTCCAAGATGGTTTTGTGGCGTCATGTAAAAGCCGTCAAACTCCGTCACGCTTTCAAAGGAGGTGGCAAATGTGCGTTTGGCTCCGTCGGGGGTTTGCACGTTGTGAGAAGCCATATTGCAGGAAAGCAACAGGAGGCCCAAGGCAGGTATGATCTTTGGTTTCATCGCGGGCTTCCTTTTCTTATCCTTATAAATCATAAGGTTATCACGCCACCTTAATCCACGCCATGCGTCCGCCGTCAGGTTTCACCGCTTAACGTCCGGCGCACCGCATCCGCCCAGAGCGCCCGTTTCGCCGCCCGTGTCTGCGCGTCCATCTCCGGCGCGAACCGTGCGTCGGCGCGCCAGCCTGCGGCGAAGCTGGCTTGGTCGGGGTAGATCCCCGCGCGCATACCGGCGAGCCATGCGGCGCCCAAAGCGGTGGTTTCCAGCACCGGCGGGCGTTCGACCGGGGTGCCGGTGATGTCGGCCAGAAACTGCATCGTGTAGCGCGAAGCGGACATGCCGCCGTCAACCCGCAGCGCCGCCCCTTGCGGCAGGTCCGGCCAGTCGGCGCGCATGGCTTCAAGCAGGTCCGCCGTTTGCTGCCCCACCGCCTGCAACGCCGCGCGGGCAAATTCGCGCGGCCCGGAATTGCGGGTCAGGCCATAGATCGCCCCGCGCGCCCCGGCGTCCCAATAGGGCGCGCCCAGCCCGGTGAAGGCGGGCACCAGCACCACCTCCTGCTCCGGGTCCGCCGCCCGCGCCATCGCCCCGCTCTGCGCCGCATCCGCCACGATCCCCAACCCGTCGCGCAGCCATTGCACCGCCGCGCCCGCGATGAAAATCGAGCCTTCCAACGCATAGGTCGGCACGCCGTCCAACTGATAAGCGATGGTTGTCAAAAGACGATTTTGCGAGGTAACGGGCGTTGCGCCGGTATTAAGCAGGGCGAAACAGCCGGTGCCGTAAGTCGATTTGACCATGCCGGGGGCGAAACAGGCCTGTCCGATGGTCGCGGCCTGCTGGTCGCCCGCCACGCCCAAAATCGGGATGGCGCGGCCAAACAGCGCCGGGTCGGTCACGCCGAAATCGGCGGCGCAATCGCGCACCTCGGGCAGCAAGCTGGGCGGAATGGCGAGCCGGTCGCATATCTCCGCGTCCCAGTCGCCGCGCGTGATGTCATACAGCATGGTGCGCGCGGCGTTGGTGGCGTCGGTCGCATGAACCCGCCCGCCGGTCAGCCGCCAGATCAGGAAGCTGTCAATGGTGCCAAAGGCCAGTTTCCCCGCCGCCGCCCGTTCCCGCGCGCCGGGCACGTTGTCGAGCAGCCATTGCACCTTGGTGGCGGAAAAATACGGGTCGAGCAGCAAGCCGGTGCGCGCGCGCAGCTGTGCCTCCAGCCCCTCCGCCCGCAGCGCCTCGCAAACCGGAGCGGTGCGGCGGTCCTGCCAGACAATCGCGTTGGCGATGGGCGCGCCGGTCTCGCGGTCCCAGATCACGGTGGTTTCGCGCTGGTTGGTGATGCCGATCGCCGCCACATCGCCCGCCTTTTCCAGCGCCTGTTCGACGACCGACGCGACCGAGGCCCAAATCTCCTCCGCATCATGTTCGACCCAGCCGGAGCGGGGAAAATGCTGGGCAAATTCCTGTTGCGCGGTGAAAACCGGGCGCAACTGCGCGTCAAACAGGATGGCGCGCGAGGAGGTCGTGCCCTGATCAATGGCCAGAATATGGGTCATGCGGTGGCTCCCTGAAACCAGTTTTCCACAGCTTGCACCTGCTCGGGCGTCCGGCGCAATCCCAACTTGCTGCGCCGCCACAACACATCCTCGGCGCTCTCGGCAAATTCGGTGTCGCGCAGGTAACGCAATTCCGCCTCATACAACCCGCCGCCGAAATCGCGCCCCAGATCAGCCGCCTGCTTCGCCCCGCCCAAAACATCGTGCGCGCGGGTGCCGTATTGGCGCACCAACCGCGCGGCGAGATCGGGGGTGAGGAAGGGATAGTCGCGCCGCAAGGCCGCCTGCACATCCCCGGCCCCGTCCCACGGAAAATCCCCGCCGGGCAGCGGCACCCGCGCGGTCCAGGGCGCGCCCAGCCCGAGCTTTTCCAGCGCCGCTTCCGCCAGCCGCCGGTAAGTCGTAATCTTGCCGCCAAAGACCGACAGCAGCGGCGCCCCGCCCGCGGCGTCAAGGCGCAAAACGTATTCGCGCGTCGCCGCCGTGGCGCTCGAAGCACCGTCATCATAAAGCGGACGCACCCCGGCAAAGCGCCAGAGAATATCCGCCTCCGTCACCGGCTGTTTGAGATAATGCGACACCTGTTCGCAGAGATAACGCGCCTCCGCGTCGGAACAGACCGCCGCCCCCGGACCGCCCTGCACATCCGCTTCCGTGGTGCCGATCAGGGTGGTGTTTTCGGCAAAGGGCGTGACGAAAATCACCCGCCCATCCGCGTTTTGCAGGATATAGGGCTGCTCATGCGCCGTCAGCCGGGACACCACGATATGCGAGCCACGCACGAGGCGGATGCGCTCCGGGCTGTCTAACCCCAACGGCCCGTCCAGCACCTGTTTGACCCACGGCCCCGCCGCATTGACCAGCCGTTTCGCCGCGCGGGTAAAACGGCGCCCGTTGCGCTGATCCTCAAGGGTGAGTTCCCAGTGATCCGCGTGGCGGGTGGCGGCGATGAGCTTGGTGCGGGTGAGGATTTCGGCCCCGCGCTCGCGCGCATCCAGCGCATTGAGCAGCACCAGTCGCGCATCATCAACCCAGCAATCGGAATACTCAAACCCGCAGGTGAAATCGTCGCGCAGAATGTCGCCCGCCGGGTGCGTCGTCAGGTCGAGCGTGCGGGTGGCGGGCAGGATTTTGCGCCCACCGAGATGGTCGTAAAGAAACAGCCCCAGCCGGACCATCCAGCGCAGACGCAGCCCCTTATGGTGCGGCAAGACGAAGCGCATGGGCCAGGAAATATGCGGCATGGCCTCCAGCAGCACCTCGCGTTCCGACAGCGCCTCGCGCACCAGCCGGAACTCGTAATATTCGAGATAACGCAACCCGCCGTGAAACATTTTCGAGGAGGCGGACGAGGTGGCGCTGCCAAGATCGCCCATCTCCGCCAACCCGACGCTGAGCCCCCGCCCCGCCGCGTCCCGCGCAATCCCCGTACCGTTCACGCCGCCACCAATGATAAACAGATCCAACATACGCGCCTCTTTTGTCATCCGCGTAGCCATAGGCGCGGCGCGACAGGAAATCCAGTGCGGACAGCAAAAAGCCGCGCGAGGGGGCCCGCGCGGCATAAGAATTGGTAACAACAGAAAGCATCCGCCGGCGGGATCGGTGGCCTTCCGCGCCTTCCTTCATCCGCCGTGAAACAGCGATTGCACAAGCATCCCCCTTTGACTTCATTTATTGACATTGCCTAGGGTGAAACCAAAGCATTCCCATGCAACACAATAATGGTTCGGAAAAATATGCGCATTTATCTGATTTTGGTGGCTATCCTCGGCGTGGCTGTAGCAATTTTGTTAATACCCAGCCTGCTTGTGGTCGCAGCCATTTTGACGTTTGGTGCGAGCATGATTTTAACCGATATCTTGCTAAACCTGTTTGCGGTGCTTGTCCTTCTGATACCTGCCGTTTGGATCATGCAAAGATCCTTTCTCAAAGGGCTTCTGGCGGCGGCTGTTCTATTATGCGGGGCGATTTTGTTACCCGGCGTGTATCGAACCTATAGTGAAAAGTACCAACCCTTATTACAGCCCCCATTTCTTGCAGACCTGACGCAACCGCCGAAATCGGTGCAACTGTGGGTAAAATCTTTGAGCAGAACACGCGATGCCCAGCCCTGTTCGGAGATGTGTATGAAATTGTTTCAAAATCCGAATCTTGAATGGATCCGGTTGATGACAGACGGAGATCGGTCCCGTTTGTATGTGCGCGATTCTGAAGGAGAGATGATTGTGCAAAAGGATCATGACCTCGTCGCAGACCTGATCATCAAAGATTATACCGCATTTCGCCCGGAGTTTTCTGAAAGTTTTCTAAATGTCTGGATCAGGTCCGGTGGTCCCAACGGGTATGAGGTGGAAGATACCCGGAGCCGGCAAGTGATTGCACGGAACTTTTCCGCCAGCATGGATGGGGTTTCGGATTACTCTTTCCTGTATATCCACATGGGCGTCATCTCTAGTGGAAAACCCAAGGTCCGTATTTCAAGGGACGAGCATGCCAGCGTGTCTGCGGACCCTAACCGCAGCTTGGAAGGGGATCTGGCAAAATGGGGGCTGTTCACTACGGAAAAACCCGAGACTTCTACCACCATCGACTCCCCCCCGGCCATTCCGGAAAATGCGATGCAGCGGGGGCGGGTGACCAAAGGGAAATAGACCACCCGCAGGGTCTGTTCCTAAAAAACGCGCGGTGCAATTGTCGCAAGGGTTTCGCTCAACCGAGCGACAGAAAATCCAGTGCGGACAGCAAAAAGCCGCGCGAGGGGGCCCGCGCGGCTTGCATCCCGGTCAAAAGACCCGGTTTATTTCTCGACCCGCCCCTGCGGACGCAGCAGGCTGCCGACGGTGTAGACCAGAATGGCCATGCCAATCGCGCCCAGCGTGGCGATGCCCAGCAGCACGATCACGTCAATCGGCCCGCCGATGTCGGTAATGCCGGAGCTGGTCATCTGGAAAACGAACAGCACCGCCAAAATCGCGCCAAACGGCATGGAAATCTGCGCCCACATATATTTCTTCCACGACACCGACGCGTCGCGGATCAGCACGTAGATATAGGCCACGGTGATCACCAAAGCCACCACCACCATGGTCCAGAACAATCCCCGGCCGAAAATCTCTTCGAATACGGCGATCAGGGTGCCAAAAGTCATCTCTTTCATGGGGTTAGCTCCTTTATGCTTCGCCGCGCAGCATGGCGTTATAGGTGGCTTTCAGGGCCACTTCCTTCATCAGCCAGGTGATCCAAAGCTCTTCCAGCGGCGCGATGATGCCGGGGAAAGAGGGGGTCAGATCGTTGTTGTAATCGAACTCGATCAGCATGGCGCGACCAACGCGGGTGATCAGCGGGCAGGACGTGTAGCCGTTATAGCGCGCATCCGTGGTGTCGCCCGCGATCTGCGCCACGAGATGCTCCTCGACCACTGGCACCTGCCACTTGACCGAAGCCGCGGTCTTGCCCTTCGGCACCCCGGCGACGTCGCCCACGGCGAAGATGTTGGGGAAACGGTCGTGGCGCAGGGTGTATTTGTCCACCGTCATCCAGCCGCGCCCGCCCCATTTCTCCGGGTTGGTCAGCTCGGAATTGCTGCGGATCACCTCCGGCGCCTGCTGCGGCGGCACCACATGCAGGTAATCGTATTTCATCTCGGCTTCGCCGTTCTCCGTATCGAAGGTCGCCACTTTACGCCCCGCATCGACCCGCTTCAGCACATGCTTGTAATGCGGCGTGATCTCGCGCTGCGAAAACAGCATGCGCAGTTTCTCGGCCACAATCGGCACACCAAACAGGGCGCCGGAATGCGCCGTGTAATGGATGTCGAGATTGCTGGTGCCGTTCTTGCGGGCCAGATCGTCGATCAGGAAGGTGTGCTTGATCGGCGCGCCGGCGCATTTCATCTCCGTGGCCGGGCGGGTGAAAATCCCGACGCCGCCCTCGTCAACAAAGCGCCCGGCCGATTGCCAGGTTTTCGCCGCCGCATCCGGGCTGGCATAGAGCGAACCGATACCGTCGCGCCCGATCATGTCCATCTCGAAGCCTTCGATGGCGCCGTAATTCAGGCTCAGACCCGTGGCCACGATCAGGTAATCGAAGGGCAGCACCTCGCCGCCTTCCGTCCGCACCTTCTTCGAAACCGGGTCAACCTCGGCGGCGCGATCCGCCACCCATTTGACCGAGCCGGGCAGCCACGCGCCGGTGCCGGAAACCACGTATTTCTCCGGCTTCAACCCCGCCGCGATCAGGCTGAAGCCCGGCTGATACCAATGCTCCTTGCGCGGATCGACGATGGTGATTTCCGCCCCGATCAGGCGCTCCGACAGGCGGTTGGCCAGCGCGGTCCCCGCGGCCCCTGCCCCCAAAATCAGCACTTTCGCCTTGGTGTCGACGGTTTTCGGCGCCGCCGCGCGCGCATTGGTTGCCGCCAGCGCCGCCCCCGCGGCCGCCAGCCCCATAAAGCCCCTGCGGGTCGCTTTCAGATCCTTGACCATAAATCCCTCCATCTCTCCGGCGGCTGTTACTGGCATGCCGGAATATCTGGCCCTTCATATTCCAGAGCAGAAATTTAATTCAAGGGAAAGCGATGCCGTAAAAGCGGCAAATCGTCTCAAATCAACTCTTTGGCTTGCCGCCGCGCCGACGCCGGCGCGCACCGCTGCGCCCGCCACCGCCCGGTTTGCCGCCCGGCTTGCCACCGCGCCGCCGGCCCCCGGAACCCCCGCCCGGCTTGCCCGACCCTTCCGCCAGCCCCTCCAGCGGGCTGGTGCCGGAGGCGACCGGGATTTCCACCTTCATCACCTTCTGGATCTGCTTAAGCTGCTGCGCCTCTTCGGGGGCGCAAAACGCAATCGCCTCCCCCTCGCGCCCCGCCCGCGCCGTGCGACCGATGCGATGCACGTAATTGTCCGGCACTTCTGGCAGTTCGTAATTGATCACATAAGACACGCCCGGAATGTCGATGCCGCGCGCCGCCACGTCGGTCGCCACCAGCACATTGGTCTCCCCCGAACGAAACGCCTTGATCGCCCGGTCGCGCTGGCCCTGGCTCTTGTTGCCGTGGATCGAGGCAGCGTTGAACCCGTCGCGCACGAGACCCTTCATCAGCTTCTCCGCACCGTATTTGGTGCGGGCAAAGACCAGCGTCAGCGCCCCCACATCCGATGCCAGCACTTCGCGCAGCTTGGCCGGTTTGTCGAGCTTGGGCAGGAAGTGGATGGATTGTTTGATCTTGTCGGCAGCCTTGCCCGGCGGCGAAACCTGCACCCGGCGCGGATTGTCGAGATAGGCGCGCGACAGCTCTTCCATCTGCTTCGGCATGGTGGCGGAAAACAGCATGGTCTGGCGCGGTGTGCCAAGGGCGGGGGCGATTTTGCGCAGGGCATGGATGAAACCCATGTCGAGCATCTGATCCGCCTCGTCCAGCACAAGGTAGCGCACCGAGCCGAGATGGACCGCGCGCCGGTCCATCAGGTCGATCAGGCGCCCCGGCGTGGCGACGAGAATATCCACCCCGCGTTCGAGAAAGCTGATCTGCCGCCCGATCGACTGCCCGCCGACCACGGTCTTGACCTTCACCTTGCTGCCCTCGCACAGCGGGCGCAAACTGTCGGCAATCTGCCCGACGAGTTCGCGGGTCGGCGCCAGGATCAGCGCCCTGACCTCTTTCGGCGCGGGCTTGCCCGGCTGCGACAGAAGGTGGTTAATCAGCGGCAGGCCAAAGGCCAGCGTCTTGCCGGTGCCGGTCTGCGCCAGCCCCATGATGTCATGCCCGTCCAGCGCCAGCGGAATGGCCTGATTCTGGATCGGGGTGGGTTCGGTAAAGCCCGCGCGGGCAATGGCTTTGGTCAGGGACGGCGCGAGGCCGAGCATATCGAAATCGAACATTTATTTCCTTAGAGACTTGCAGGCGCCCAAGCGGCCCGGTCGGGGCAGAGGGCGATGCGGGCGCGTCACGCGGACGGGCCTCGGGATACGGAGGACGGCGGGGCCGTCAGAAATTCGGGTCGTGCGGCACAAAGGGCCAGACCCTGTCCCTATAGAGGAATTCTGCGGCCAGCGATAGGGCGTTTATCCACTTTTCCCGGACGTCACCATGCCTTCGGGCAACAGCCGCGCCCCGGTCGCGGCCCGCAGCGCCCCGGGGTCGATGGCAAAGACCGCGTTCGGCGCGCCTGCTGCCGCCCAGACCCGGTCATGCTGCAAAAGCGCCGGGTCGATCCATGTCACCACCGCGCATAAATGCCCGATCGGCGCAACGCCGCCAATGGCAAAGCCGGTCTCGGCCCGCACCCGCTTGGGATCGGCGCGCACCAGCCCCTCGCCCAACAGCCGCTCCGCCTGCGAAAGATCGACATTCTGCGCCCCGTTGACCAGTAGCAAAATAAGCGCCCCGCTCTGCGCGCCTTCAAAAATCAGCGATTTGACGATCTGCCCGACATCGCAGCCGCAGGCCTGCGCCGCTTCCGCCGCCGTGCGCGTGCTGTCCGGCATCCGCACCACCTCAACCGCCAACCCAGCTTGCAAAGCCGCCCGTTCCACCCGCGCCACGCTCTTCGACATCTCCGCCTCCCATATTGTCGTGGGCAGGATCGACCCGCGCCCGGCGCGGGTCAACCGGATTTTGCCTCAACCCGGCCTCAGCCTGCCCGGCGCCGCAGCATCCAGATGAAGAACAGCCCGCCGACCAGCCCGGTGACGATGCCGATGGGCATGTCCTCGGGGGCCATGATGGTGCGCGCCGCAATGTCGGCCCAGAGCAAAAACACCGCGCCCGCCAGCGCCGAAGCCGGCAAGACCCGCAGGTAATCGCCGCCAACGATCATGCGCACGATATGCGGCACCATCAGGCCGACAAAGCCGATCATGCCGGAAAACGCCACCATCACCCCGGTGATCAGCGCCCCGGCCACGAAGACCGACAGCCGGAATTTCGCCACCTCAATGCCCAGCGTCGAAGCGGTCTCGTCGCCGATGGTCATGGCGTTGAGATTGGCCGCATGACGCCACAGCCACAGCCCGACGAGGAGCAGCACGGCCAGTGGGTAAACCAGATGCGACCACTGCGCCAGACCCAGCCCGCCCAGCATCCAGAACACAACCGTATGGGTCGCGCGCGGATCGCCAAGGAAAATCAATATGTTGGCCCCCGCCATGATAACGAAGGACACCGCGACCCCGGCCAGAACCAGCCGGTCGGCGCTGGTCGCATCCGCCATGCGCGACACGCCCAGCACGATCAGCGTCGCCGCCAGCGCGCCGACGAAAGCCAGCAGCGGCACCGTCAGAAGGCCCATGAACAGCCCGGTATGCAACAGCGCCAGCACCGCGCCGAAGGCCCCGCCCGAGGAGATGCCCAGCAGGTGCGGATCGGCCAGCGGGTTGCGCGTCACCGCCTGCAAAGCCGCGCCAACCACCGCCAGCCCCGCCCCGACCATCATCGCCAGCAACGCGCGCGGGAACCGGATTTCCCAGACAATCGCAGCCCGGCCCTTGGACCAGTCCGGGGTGATCATTTCCGGCGCAATCTTATGCGCCAACACCCCCCAGACCGTGTCGATGGGCACGGAAACCGCGCCCACCGAAATGGCAACACTCAAAGACAGGAGCAGAAGCCCCACCGAGACAAGGGCAAATACCCGAAATGGCAAGGCTCCCCCCATCTTACTTGCCCCAGAACGCCGTCGCCAGCTTCTCGATGGCGCGGATGTTGCGCGGCCCCGGCGTGGCTTCAACATATTCCAGCACCACGAAACGGTCGTTCTTCACCGCGTCGATATCGGCAAAGGCCGGGTTATTCATCATGTAAGCGCGCTTTTCTTCCGCGGTCACATCGCCGTAGTTGACGATGACGATGACTTCGGGGTTGCGCTCCACCACCTCTTCCCAGGTGACTTTGGCCCAGCTTTTCTCGAAATCATCCATGATGTTGACGCCGCCCGCCGCTTCGATCAGCGCGGTGGGCATGGCGTAACGCCCGGCGGTGAAGGGGGCATCTTCGCCGCTGTCATAAACGAACACCCGCAGCGGATCGGCGGCCTCAACGGAAGCGGTCAGCGCCACAACCTCTGCCTTGTAACCCTCGACCAGAGCTTCCGCGCGCTCTTCCACGTCGAAAATCCGGCCAAGGTTCAGAATGTCGTTATACATGTCGTCGATGCTGACCTTCGGTTTCTCGCCGATATGGATGCAGCTCTCGGTCAGTTCATACACCTTGATGCCAAACGGCTCGAGGGTCTCCGGGGTGATCTCGCCGCCCACCTTCATGCCGTAGTTCCAGCCCGCGAAGTAGAAATCCGCATCGGCACCGATCAGCACTTCCTTGCTCGGGTATTTGGCGGACAGTTCCGGCAGTTCTTCGACGCCCGCGCGCATTTCTTCGTCCAGCGTCTTCCAGCCGGAAATGCCGGTATAGCCCACCATGCGGTCGGCCAGACCCAGCACCAGCATCATCTCGGTCAGGTTCACATCGTTGGAAATCGCCGCTTTCGGCGGCTCATCGAAGGTGACCTCGCGGTTACAGCTCTTGACGGTCACGCCCGCATGGGCCGCTCCGGCCAGCATGACGAGGCCAATCGCAGTTGAGACAAGTTTCATATCGGTTCCTTTCGGGTTGCTTGTTCGGGTTGCTCATTGCTCAGGTGAAACGTGAAATGGTCAACGCCGCTCGGCTCCAGCCGCTCCTGACGCGCCGCGACCCCAAAGGTCTGCGACACCAGCCGGTCGGTCAGCAAATCCTGCGGCGGGCCATAGCCCATCGGCCGCCCGCCCTTCAGCACCAACACCTGATCGCAGACGCCAGCGGCAAGGTTGAGATCGTGCAGCGAGGTGACGATGGTCAGGTCGAGGTCGCGGATCAGGCGCAAGACCTCCAACTGATGGCGAATATCGAGATGGTTGGTCGGTTCATCCAGCACCAGAACCTGCGGTTCCTGCGCCAGCGCGCGCGCGACCATGACCCGCTGGCGCTCGCCGCCGGACAGGGTCGAGAGGGTGCGCTGCGAAAAGCCGTGCAGGTCCAGGCGATCCATCGCCGCGTCAATGATGGCCCCGTCATGGGCCCCCGGCGCGGAAAATCCGGTGCGGTGCGGCACCCGCCCGAGCGCCACGATGTCGCGCACCGTCAGGGCAAAATCCGTCGGCTGCTCCTGCAACACCGCCGCCACCTTGCGCGCCGCCGCACGGGCCGGAATCTGTGCCAGATCCACCCCGTCAATCATCACCCGCCCGCTCAACGGACGGTTAAAGCCATAAATCAGCCGCAGCAGCGTGGTTTTCCCCGCACCGTTCGGCCCCACCACGCCCAAGACGTGCCCCGGCTCCACCTCGAAGCTGGTTTCGTGCAGCAACAGCGGCGCGCCCCGGCGCGGCGCCCAGGTCGCCTGTTCGATGGTCAGGCGCGCGGACCCCATTTCGGGAGCGATGCGGTGCGTTAATTCTGAAATGATTTCGGCTGAGATCGGCCTGTCCTCCGCTCAACAGCGGGGGAATGGGCAAAACCAGCCATGTACTCAGCGTCTGCCGGTTGCCCGGCCCTGGCGCCATATGCCATGCGATCCTCCCCGGACACCCCGCCCGGATTACGTTTCATCTGCGATGGCAGGTCTCCTGACTCGCGGGTCAAAGCTCGCCGTCCCTTCCCGGACCTTTGGGTCCAGTGGCTCGACGGGTCGCTCTCCGCTCACAGTTGCGGGGGCAGTCACGGATTTGGCGCCTGTTGGCTACACCGCACCGTGTTCCCTTTTCATCCCGCAGACCTTCGGCCCGCGAGAACCATCACGTCGCATCTAACCCGGCCCGGAAAAACTGTCAATCGCCGCAGTGCAGCAAATTTCTTTTATCGCCGCGTAATCACCAAGGTCGCACGCCCCGGACCACGCGCCAAAGCTGGGGGTTTCACACCCCCAGACCCCCGTGGAGTATTTTCCCTAAGAAGAAGGGAGCGGTGGTGTTTGGTGCTTACCCCGCGATCACCGCTTCGGCGGCGGCGATGGCGGCATCGGCGGCTTCGATGTCTTTGGCGCCGCCTTGCGCGAGGTCCGGGCGACCGCCGCCGCCTTTGCCGCCGAGGGCAGTTACGGCGGCGCGCACCAAGTCGACCGCGGAGAGCGTGTCGGTCAGGTCTGGGGTGACGCCCGCCGCGACCGCTGCCTTGCCGCCCGCATCGGCGATCAGCAGGATGGCGCCGCGTTGCAGGCCGGATTTCATCTCGTCGATCAGGGGCGGCAGGTCTTTGCCGGTCACTCCGACCAGCACTTGCGCCTTAAAGGATATGCCATTGATTTCCTTGGCGTTTTCTTCGTCGGACGCACCGCCGGACATGGCCAGTTCGCGGCGCAGTTGCGCCACTTCCGCCGTCAGCGATTTGCGCTCATCCAGCAGCCCCTGCACCCGGTCCAGCAGTTCCGCAGGTTGGGCCTTCAGCGCGCCCGCCAACGCGGCCACCCGTTCGGCCTCGGCCTCCAGATAGGCAATCGCCGCCTTGCCGGTCAGCGCCTCGATGCGGCGCACGCCGGCAGCAGAGGCGCTGTCGCCGAGAAGGACGCAGAGGCCGATATCGCCGGTGCGCTCGACATGGGTGCCGCCGCAAAGTTCGATGGAATAAGTGTTGCCGTCCAGCCCCTTGCCGGTCGCCGCGCGCCCCATCGACACGACCCGCACCTCGTCGCCGTATTTCTCGCCAAACAGCGCCTGCGCGCCGATGTCGCGGGCGTCATCCGGGGTCATGATGCGGGTTTCGACCGGCGAATTTTGCCGGATATAGGTGTTCACCTCGTTGGACACATTCTTCATTTGCTGCGCGGTCAGCGCCTTGTTGTGGCTGAAATCGAAGCGCAGGCGATCATCCGCGTTGAGCGAGCCGCGCTGCGCCACGTGTTCGCCCAGCTCTTCGCGCAGGGCTTCGTGCAGCAGGTGGGTCGCGGAATGGTTGGCGCGGATGGCGGTGCGGCGCAGGTGGTCAACGCTCAGCGCCGCGCCCTGCCCCGTTTGCAACGTGCCGTCGGTCACTTCCGCGATATGGATGAAGACGCCAGCGGCCTGCCGGGTATCGATCACTTTGGCCTCGCCGGTATCGGTGCGGATAAACCCGCTATCGCCGACCTGCCCGCCGCTTTCGGCGTAAAACGGCGTCTGGTTCACCACGATTTGCACGGCGTCCCCGGCCTTTGCCGTTTTCACCTCCACGCCGTCAGAGACCAGCGCGCAAATCTGCCCCTCGGCATGTTCCGTGTCATAGCCCAGAAACTCGGTGCGCCCATGCGCTTCGGCCACGTCGAACCAGATCGTTGCATCCGCCGCGGCGCCGGAGCCGGACCAGGCAGCGCGGGCCTTGGCCTTCTGCGCCTCCATCGCCGCGTCAAAGCCGGCCACGTCCACCGCGCGCTGCTTTTCGCGCAGCGCATCCTGCGTCAGGTCCAGTGGGAAGCCGTAGGTATCATAGAGTTTGAAAGCGGTTTCGCCGGGAAGCTCCGCGCCTTCCGGCAGGTCCGTCAGCGCATCGTCGAGCAGTTTCAGCCCCCGATCCAGCGTCGCCTTGAAGCGGGTTTCCTCCGAAAGCAGGGTTTCCTCGATCATCAGCTGACCGCGGCCCAGCTCGGGATAGGCCTGCCCCATCTGCGTCACCAGCGCGGGCACCAGACGGTGCATCACCGGGTCTTTGGCGCCCAAAAGGTGGGCGTGGCGCATGGCGCGGCGCATGATGCGGCGCAGCACATAGCCGCGGCCCTCGTTGGAGGGCAGCACCCCCTCGGCGATGAGGAACGCGGTTGAGCGCAGGTGGTCGGCGATGACGCGGTGATGCACGTTTTTGTCACCAAACGGCTCGGTCGAGGTCGCGTGGGCGGAAGCCTCAATCAGCGCCTTGAACAGATCGGTTTCGTAATTGTCATGGCTGCCCTGAAGCAGCGCGCCGATGCGTTCCAGCCCCATGCCGGTGTCGATCGACTGCATGTCCAGCGGCACCAGCGAACCGTCCTCGAACTGTTCGTTCTGCATGAAAACCACGTTCCAGATCTCGATAAAGCGGTCGCCATCTTCCTCGGGCGAACCGGGAGGGCCGCCCCAGATATGGTCGCCGTGGTCATAGAAAATCTCAGTGCAGGGGCCGCAGGGGCCGGTCGGCCCCATGCGCCAGAAATTGTCGTCGGTGGCGATGCGGATGATGCGATCTTCCGGCACGCCGACCTTCTTCCAGATCTCGAACGCCTCTTCGTCGGTATGGTAAACCGTGGTCAGCAGGCGGGAGGCGTCGATGCCAAATTCTTTCGTTACCAGTTCCCAGGCGAAGGGGATGGCGTCGGCTTTGAAGTAATCGCCAAAGCTGAAATTGCCCAGCATTTCAAAGAAAGTATGGTGGCGCGCGGTGTAGCCGACATTGTCAAGGTCGTTATGTTTGCCCCCGGCGCGCACGCATTTTTGGCTGGAGGTCGCACGGACGTAATCGCGTTTTTCCACCCCGGTGAAGCAGTTCTTGAACTGCACCATGCCGGAATTGGTAAACATCAGCGTCGGGTCGTTGCGCGGCACAAGCGGCGAACTCTCGACCACGGTATGGCCGTTTTTCTCAAAATAGCTCAGGAAGGTCGAGCGGATATCGTTCAGGCTGGACATGGCGTCTTTCCGGGCAGTTTTCTGGCGTTCCTGTCCATGTATGTCGCCGGGAGCGCGCTGTCCATAAGGAAGGGCCGCAGATTGCGCCGCGACCCCGGTTTTTCTGCCGCAAAGCCGGTTTAGCGACGGTCAGTCGAGCAATTCGTCGCCATCATCCTTGGCATCCGTAGCGGCCTCGCCGGGCGGCATGTCGAAATCCAGCCCGTGTGCGGCGCGAATTTTATCCTCGATTTCCAGCGCCATATGGCTGTTTTCCCGCAAAAACGTCTTGGCATTCTCCCGCCCCTGCCCAATGCGTTCATCGCCATAGGAAAACCAGGCGCCGGACTTGGCCACCACCCCCGCCTTCACGCCAAGGTCCAGCAATTCGCCCATCTTGGAGATGCCTTCGCCATACATGATGTCGAATTCGACCTGTTTAAACGGCGGCGCGACCTTGTTTTTAACCACTTTCACGCGGGTTGCATTGCCGACAATCTCATCGCGGTCCTTGATCGCACCAATGCGGCGAATGTCGAGGCGGACGGAGGAATAGAATTTCAGTGCATTGCCGCCCGTGGTGGTTTCCGGGCTGCCGAACATGACTCCGATCTTCATCCGAATTTGGTTAATGAAGATCACCATGCAGTTGGAGCGGGCAATTGAGCCGGTCAGCTTGCGCATCGCCTGACTCATCAGGCGCGCGTGGACGCCGACCGAACTATCGCCCATATCCCCTTCAAGCTCGGATTTCGGCGTAAGCGCCGCGACCGAATCGACCACGACCATATTGACCGCGCCGGACCGCACCAGCGTATCGACAATTTCCAGCGCCTGTTCGCCGGTATCCGGCTGCGAGATCAGCAATTCGTCGAGATCCACGCCAAGTCTTTTCGCATATTGCGGGTCCAGCGCGTGTTCCGCGTCCACAAAGGCGCAAACCCCGCCCTTTTTCTGCTCTTCCGCCACGCAATGCAGGGTTAACGTCGTTTTACCGGAGCTTTCCGGGCCATAAATCTCAATGATACGCCCTTTGGGCAGACCGCCAATGCCAAGCGCGATATCCAGCCCCAGCGAACCTGTCGATGTCGCCTCGATCTCCGCCACCGGCGAATCGGCGCCAAGCTTCATGATTGAGCCCTTGCCGAACTGCCGTTCGATCTGTGCCAATGCGCTGTCCAGCGCCTTTTTCTTTTCGCTATCGCGTTTTTTATCCATATCGAACAACCCTGCCGTAGCCATATTCTGCTTCCTTATCTCACAGCCGCAAACCCGCGGCAATGCGCTCAGTGTTCTCACCTTGTTCCTTAATGAATACAAAACAAGAACAATTCAAGAAAAATCTCCATCTCTGATTACGCGCGATTGGTTAAGAACAGGTTAACTCAAGCAAATTTCCTGCATTTTCCGCGTTTTTCTTTTTTAATACCTCATATTTAGCCAACCCCATCACGCGTCATCCAGTTGTTCACCGACCACTTCCAGCAATTCCGCAAGCGAAAACGGCTTTTTCAAAAACACCGAATTGGGGATTCGGCTTTGTTGTTCGGCAACGGCTTCCCTGGCATAGCCCGACATGAAAATGACGTTCACTTCCGGCCTGGTTTCCAGCGCGATTTCCACCCAGCTGGGTCCGTCCATTTCTGGCAAAACGATGTCGGAAATGAACAAATCCACCTCCGCCTCTTCGCGATCCAGAATTTCCAACGCCTCCTCGGCGCTTTCCGCTTCCAGGACACGATAGCCTTTCAGGTTCAGCACGCGCGAGGCAAATACCCGCACCGGGGCTTCATCTTCGACCAACAGCACGCAGGGCGGGGGCAGGTCTGGATCAAGTGCGGAGGGCGGGTCGAGGGTCGGTTTGACCGCTGGGGTTTCCATCGACTGGCTTACATTGTCATCAGAAGAGCCGCCCTTGTTTTCCGACAGCGCCGCCGCGGCACCCGCATGGTAAACCGGGAAATACAGAGAAAAGACCGTGCCGTGTCCGAGCTTCGAATCCACGAACACATAGCCACCGGATTGTTTCATGAAACCGTAGATCATCGACAGGCCCAGCCCGGTACCGCGCCCGACGCCTTTGGTCGTGTAAAACGGGTCGAAGATTCGCTTCAGGCTTTCCGGCTTGATGCCGGTTCCGGTATCCGCCACCTGAACGCAGACATATTCCCCCGGAGGCACAGCAACGCGGTCGCGCACCAAGCCGGTAGACAGGTGGTTGTCTCCGAAGGAAATGGTCACGGTGCCCCCGGAAGGCATGGCGTCGCGTGCGTTAACCACAAGATTCACAAGCGCCTGTTCCAAAAGGGTTTTGTCCGCGATCACATCCGGCAAATCCTCTTCGACTTGCAGTTCAATGGACACTTTCTCTCCGACCAGACGATTCATCATCTGGATCAGATCCTGCACCACGTCCGGCAGGTAAAGCGCTTCCGGGGTGAGCTTTGCCTTGCGCGAAAAGGCCAGAAGTTTTGAGACCAGCGAGGCGGCTCGATTGGTGTTTTGCGCGATTTGCGACAGGTCAGCGAAATCCGGGTCGCTTTCGTCGCGCCGAAGCAGGAGCAGGTCACAATGGCCGGAAATCGCGGTTAACAGATTGTTGAAATCATGCGCCACACCGCCGGCAAGCTGGCCCACCGCGTTCATCTTCTGGCTTTGATGAAACTGGTCCTTGAGGGCGTTGATTTCGGTCGCGTCTGCCATGATCGCCAGAAGCGAAGTGCCGCTTTCATCGCGGTAGCGTTCCAGCGAAATCTGCACGAAACGGTCCTCGTTGCGGCTGGCCCGGCCGGTTTCCGGGCGCACCGCCCCCTGACCCCGCCAGGCCGCATCCAGCCAGTCTGCGAGCGGCCGCCCGATCCCTTCGATCAACGCGCTCAGGCGCAACCCGACCGCATCATCGGCGCTTAACAGGTCGCGCGCGCGGTGATTAGCCATGCATATGACCCCGTCCCGGTCAAGGCGCACCAGCGGCACCGGCAGGCTTTCCACCACGCCCCATTCCGCGCTCTCCACCACTTGTCCCTGCGGCACATCGAGCAAATAAACATCCGATTGCCCGTCCCGCCCCTCTTCGGCCACGACCAACACCCGGCGCGGGCCATCCACCGTCAGAACCGACTGCACCTCGCCGGGGCGCATCGGCAGATCGGGAAAAATCCGCTCCAGCGTGGTCTGTCGCCCACCGAGCAGACGGCGCAGGCGGTCGTTCATATAAAGCACGGTCCCGGAAGCGGAAATGCGCATCATCGGCAAGGGAACGGCCTCACCACCCCGCCCTTCGACATCCCGTTCGCCAAGGTCTTCCAGCCGCCACAAAAACAGCCCCTCCCCAACCGGATGCACGTTCAGGCGCAGATGGGCGCGCTGGGTAAACACGTCTTCGCTGGCCGATCCTTTGGCCAAAGCGCGGTTTTGCAGCCGATAGATTTCGGACGCGGGGGCGGCAAAGAGTTGCGACAGCACATCGGTCAGCCGGTCAGGCAAGATCGCGCCCTGGCGCTCCTGAGCCGCCGGGTTGGCATACATTAGCACGCCATCCGGGTCGGCCACAAAACAGGCCCCCGGATCGGCGCACAGGACACGCGCAACCTCCGCAACACGCGCTTCCTCGGAAAAATTCGCCCTTGCCACCAGCAACTTAACCAATACCGCCAAGGCCAGCAGCGTCACCCCCGCCAGCAAAAAAAACAGCGCCAGCGCCGGGTTTGAAATCAGCGCAGCGCCGAGCAGCAACACGGCGCCGAGCGCAACAAATACGCCCAGTCTTGGGGCCAATTCTTCGGCGGCGGCTTCCAATGCACGCATTAGGATTCTCCCGGACACGGTTTGTTCCTGTTTGGCCGGAAAAAGTTAATTCAAGGTTAACACGCACCCATTTTTTCGACCGATTTTGCCAGAAATCTGCGAAATTCGAGAAAAATACAACTAAAAGTTGTTCAATCCCGCCCGCGCGTCAGCAGAGCATAGTAAAATCCGTCGCCACGATCCGAAGGCGTCAGACGTTGTTCCGCCGCCAAATGCCAACCGGGATGGCGGGTGAGAAAAGCGTCGATCCGGGCGCGGTTTTCGACCTCCAGCACGGAACAGGTGACATAAGCCAGCGCGGTATCGCGCCCGGCCAATTGGGCAATCTCATCGAGGATTTTGTCTTGTATTTCCGTAAGTTGCGCCAGGCGTTCGCGGGTCAGCCGCCACTTGGCCTCCGGGCTGCGCGCCCAGGTGCCGGAGCCGGAACAGGGGGCGTCAGCCAGGATCAGGTCAAACCCGCCGCCATCGCCCTTGTGCCAGCGCGGGATCTGCACCCCGGCACGGCGCGCGCGCTCCGGCAAATCACGCATCCGCTCAGGGTTGGCGTCATGCGCCCGCACCCGCGCGCCGCGCGCTGCCAGTGCCAGCGCCTTGCCGCCGCCGCCCGCGCAATAATCCAGCACACGCGCGCCCTTCTCGATCGGCAGCGCGGCGCAAACCGCCTGACTCGAGGCGTCCTGCAACTCGACCAAACCGTCCTGATAAGCGCGGCTTTGCGCGATGCGGCGGGGGTTTTCGGTGACCCGCAGGGCAGTGGAAATGCCCGGCACAGGTTCCGTTGCAACCCCTTGTTCTAACAAGGATTTTGCCGCCGATCCGGGCGAGGTTCTGGCGCTGTTGACCCGCAGAAAAACCGGCGCGCGGTGGCGTAATTGCTGCGCGCCGGAGAAGTCCGGGAAATCGTGCAGCAGCCAGTCCGGCAAGTCGCAGCGCACCGCTTCCGGCGCATCCGTAAGCGACCGTGCGACCCGCTCGGAAGCGGTTAACGGCGGCGGCGCATAGCCTTCGCCGGTAAACAGCTCCGCCGGATCGCGCCCCGCCGCGCGCAGAGCGCCCAGCATCAGGCCGCGCCCATCCTCCGCCCCACCAAGCCACGCATAAGAGCGGGCGCAGCGCAGGGCGTCGAAGACGTGATCGCGGATGGCGGCGCGGTCCTTGGAGCCTGCAAAACGGTGCCCCCGCGCCCAGCCGGTCAGCGCCTTTTCCACCGCCTCGCCAGAGCGCCAGCGGTCCAGCACCTCGATCGCCGCCGCGATGCGCGCGCCGGGAGTCATGCTTTAACTTCGCCACGTAAGTGCTTCATTTCACATGCCAATCCTGTAGTTCGGCGCCTCGCGGGTGATCTGCACATCATGCACATGACTCTCCTTCAGACCGGCGCCGGTGATCTTGACGAAGCGCGATTTGGTGCGCATATCAGCCACGGTTGCTGCGCCGGTATAGCCCATCGCCGCCCGCAGGCCGCCAATCAACTGATGGATCACCGCCCCTGCTGAACCTTTATAGGGCACCTGCCCCTCAATCCCCTCGGGCACCAGCTTGTCCGACGCGGCATCCTTCTGGAAATACCGATCCGCCGAGCCGCGCGCCATGGCACCGAGGCTGCCCATGCCGCGGTAGGATTTGAAACTGCGTCCCTGATAGAGGATGACTTCGCCGGGGCTTTCATCGGTGCCCGCGATCATCGACCCCACCATAGCGCAGGACGCCCCCGCCGCGATGGCCTTGGCGAAATCGCCGGAAAACTTGATGCCGCCATCGGCGATGATCGGCACGTCCCCCGCCGCCGCAACACTGTCCATGATCGCGGTGAGCTGGGGCACACCGACACCGGCCACCATGCGTGTCGTGCAGATCGAGCCCGGCCCGATGCCAACCTTGACCGCATCCGCCCCGGCACCGATCAGCGCCTGCACCGCCTCGCCGGTGGCCACATTGCCCGCGACGACCTGCGCGCCGGAAAACTCCCGCTTGATGCGGCGCACCGCCTCCAAAACCCCCGCCGAATGGCCATGCGCCGTGTCCACCACGACCACATCCGCCCCGGCCTCGATCAGCGCCGCCGAACGCTCATAGCCGCTGTCGCCCACCGACGAGGCCGCCGCGACCCGCAACCGGCCGATGTCGTCCTTACAGGCAGTCGGGTTCAGCACCGCCTGCTCCGTGTCCCGCAGGGTCAAAAGCCCGGTCAGCTTGCCCGCACCGTCCACCACCAACAGCTTCTCGATCCGCCGCGCCTTCATCAGGCTCTTGGCCTCTTCAAGGTCCGCCGGCTCGTGCAACATGGCCAGATCCTCGGAGGTCATCATGACGGAAACCGGCGTGTCATCAGACGTCGCAAACCGCATGTCGCGGTTGGTCACGATGCCAACCACGCGCCCCTCGCCATCCACCACCGGAAACCCCGTCACCCGGTAACGCTCCTGCAACGCCTTGGCGTCGGCCAGCGTCTGATCCGCCGTCAGGGTGATCGGGTTATAGACAATGCCACTCTCAAACCGCTTGACCCGACGCACCTGCCGCGCCTGCTCCGCCACGTCGAGGTTCTTGTGGATCACCCCCATACCGCCCGCCTGCGCCATGGCAATCGCCATCCGCGCTTCCGTCACCGTGTCCATGGCGGAACTGAGCAGCGGGATGTTGAGGCTGACAGATTGGGTCAGCCGGGTCGTCGTGTCCGCCGTATTGGGCAACACGTCGCTGGCCGCGGGAACCAGTAATACATCATCAAAGGTGAGTGCCTCGCGAATTTCCATGGGAACCTCCATCAGGTCGAGTTGGGGTCTTCGTTTGGCACTTCCCTGTTTCACGAGGGCGCGCCTTTGGCAAGTAAAAACTGGGGGAAACCCGACAAGGGACCACGCAAAACCGCCCCTTCCCCCGCCGCCCGCCTTGATTTTGATGCAAATTTTTCACGCTTTTGCTCTAAGCCCGCCCCGCCGGACATGCTAAGGACGGGGAACCTATGGTCGCCGCGCCAGCAGAGTGCCCCGTTTTGAGAAAGGCCCGCCGAATGCTCTCACGCACCGCTGTTATCATGTTGAAAATTTTCGGCTTTGTTGCGTTCATGGCGGCGGTTGCACCCGAACTCGGGATAATCCTCTTAATTTCGGTCATCGGAGCCCCCTTGGCCTTTGTCTATTGGGCAATGCCGGGCCTCTTTCTGGCTCTGTTAACCCTGCTCATCATCGGCTACGCCTTTCGGTTCATAGTTAACCTTCTGTTGCCACAACACAGTCCGACGCCCATCCTAACCTCAAAACAGGTTTTGTTCACCTTCTCGGCCTTAACCACCTATATGCTGTTCCACTTCACCCCCCTGGCGTTCAACCAACGCATTCGAGCAGAAGTCGCAGCGCTACAGGCCGGGGACACCAACACCATTACACTGCCCCTGAACACCCAAGTGATCGGATACACCGACAGAAACACCGAATGTAATACCTTTTGCATGAATGCCTTGCTGTCCGGCGCGGCAGAGAAATTTCTGGTGTTTCAATGGGATGCTGATCGGACCGCGCCGGACCCACAAGCTCAGGTTACCGCCTATCAATTCAAACGCCTCGGAACCTGTGATGCCCCGACGGACACTATCCGGCGAGGACAAAAGTACTGGCAACTCTTTCAACCCGCACAAGGGAAAACCGAGCCGGTCACGCTGGCGCAATGGTATTCCCTGAATACGTTGCTGGGCAATTGTCTTGTCAAAACCAACACCCAACTCGGTGAAGCAGACATCATCATCTCATTCCGTTCTGTGCGCACTAAAGAGTCCACCGTGGATCTGGGGTTTCGCTTTAGCACCAATACCGTTAGCGCCGGGCGCAATAGCGTGTACCAGCGTGACCCGGAAACCGGCGAATTTACCGAGATTTTCCGCCGAACCAGCGGAGAATATGATTTGCTCCCGGTGCCCCTGATTTCAGGTCCGATTTTCGGCAGCGAGCTTAACGTCGATATAGGCTGGTTTTGGCGCGAAAAATATTTCAACCGAACAGAGTATTCCGGCGGGGTGAAATGGCCGGATTTCCTGATCCAGACGCTCGGTCTGGACTTTTCCGCGCCCTACGGCATCTTCCGGTCCCGCGCACGCGTGGATAGCGCTTTGCTCAACGACTCCCGGCAATTCTACCGCAGCATCATACAGGAGATGATCGAAACGCCCATTCGGTCCGGCATCATCCCCTCCCAAACGGCGCGCTATGCCTTCTCGACCTATTGGGAAACACTGGATTTCTCCAAACGGGGCAGCACCTCACCAACCCGGCCAAACCCGGATGACCGCGATATCGCCATTGGTCTGACCTTGCTGACCAATACGCGCCTGCCGCTTCCGCCCCGGGCATCCAATTTCACGTTTTATCTGCGCCAGACGTCCCGCATGAGCGACACGGAACTGGCCGGCATTCTTCTGACACGTCTGGGGGATCTGGAACCTTGGGACGAACAGGATGGGCTCCGCCGCAATAGCGCCAATACCGCCCGCCGGATGCTGTCCAAACTGCCCCCCGAGGCCATGCTTCCCCATTATGACAAGATGCTGCGCGCGGCGGAAAACCCGTTATCTTATGCCTACGAAGTCGAGGCGTCCTTCCTGCAGAACCTTTACATCTTTGGCCCCGATGGGGTTGCGCCGCTGATGAAGATGGTCGAGGACGCAATCCGCGACAAAAAAAGGAGCGTCTACGACACGGGCATGGAGGGCTTGTATTGCTTGCCGCCGTTGAACGCAGAGGATCGCCTCGCGCTGCTCGATATCCTCTACCGCTCCAAGTGGACTTGGTACGACACGTTCTTTCGCAACAAGGCCGCCTATGTGTTGATCAAGGCGGGATATACCGCCGAAACCCTGTGGCCCCTGATAAACAAGGAAAGCTTCGACCGCTTCCGGACAAAAGAAGACTTCTTTGAGGAGTTCAATAAGGTAGTGGGGAGAACAAAAAGACTTTGCCCATAGCCTGAGGCACGCCGCTCTACCCGCCCAGCGTCACGTTATGCCCGTAGATCCAGTCGAACCGCCCCAGCATCGCCCTCGGCGCCAGCCGCCCGGCGACCCGCAGCGCGTTATGGCCTAAGAAACGGGCGACCGGGTTGGCGTAGTGGTAATTGCGCGCGTTCTTGCTGGCGGCGTCGACAATGCGCGCGACCCGGTGGCGGCGCCGCGCCTGATACAACGCCGGACCGTCCACCATCCCCTGCTTCGACAGGCAATCCGCCAGCACCCAGGCATCCTCCAGCGCCATCACCGCGCCCTGCGCCATGAAGGGCAACGTCGGATGCGCCGCATCGCCGAGCAACACGCCCGCGCCCCGGTGCCATTGTTCCGCAACCTCGTGCCGGAACAAGCCCCAGATATGCACCTCCTCGACCTGCTCCAGAAGCCGCGCCGTATCCGGAGCAAAACCCGCAAAGGCCCGGCGCAGATTGTCCGGGTCATCGGCGTTGAACCAGCCCTCCTCGGCCCATTGCGCCCGCTCCTCCACCGCAACAAGGTTCAGCACCTCGCCGCCGCGCAGCGGATAGGTCACCAGATGCCGCCCCGGCCCCATGCGCACCTGCGCTTCCGGCGGCGCGCGCCCATCGCCGGGCAACAAGGCCCGCCACGCCACCTGCCCGGTGAAAAACGGCTCCCGGCGCCCGCAAATCTCCGGCCGGACCACCGAATGCAACCCGTCCGCCGCAACCAGAAACGGCACCTCGCGCTTGGTCGCATGGTCGATGGTCAACTCCGCCCCGTCCTCGCGCACCGCAACCTGCGTCACCCGAACCCCGGTCTCATAGGTCACACCGGACGCCACCGCCCCCTCGACCAGCATGTCCAACAAATCCGCCCGGTGGAAAAACAGATACGGGTCCTGCGGGCGGTGCCGCGCCATGTCGAGATACAACACCGCGCGTCCCGATGGCCCGTCAATCAGCCGAACCCCGCGCGCCGAAACCGAGCGCTCCCGCGCCGCCTCCGCCAGCCCCAGCGCATCGAGAACCCGAACCCCGTTCGGCCCGATCTGCAACCCGGCCCCAACCTCCGAAATCGCCGGCGCCTGCTCCAAAAGCCGCACATGCGCCCCGCGCCGCGCCAAGGCCGTCGCCGCCGCAAAACCGCCAATCCCGCCACCCAAAACAGTAACTTCCCGACCCTTCAAATGATTTTTGCGCATGTTTCCCCCAATTTTGCCCCACTATAGCGTTTGACGAAATACTTGATACACAAAGCATCCCTTAACGCGCTTAAAATCTTCGTTTTCAGGCAGCATCAAGGAATTCACGTTCTTCGCATAACGCTTTAAACCGCGTCCCATGCACGGGGGCAAGGCAAACACTCCGGTTTGGCGCCGCTCAAGGGACCCAACACCCCGCTCAACGCCCCTCCTGCCGAAATCCCTGCTCCGGAACAATGGAAATATCGGTCAGGCCAAACCCCCAGCTTGTTTCGCAGCTCACCCCCTCCATAACCACAAAAAAGGAAGAAAAAACGGATAAAGCTCACCGTTATCATAGGCCGCAATGATCGGATAGGCACTGGCCAGCAACGCTCCACACGTCCCCACCGCCAGCAGCGACGTAACCCAGCCGGACCGTGACAAAACACGCAGCCCCCAAGCGACGAAAAGAAAAAGCGCCGCCCCCAAAATCACCGCATTCAACAGGAAAGGGGGCCAAAACAGGGTATTCTTGATGCCAAGATAGGCGAGGTGTATCTCTATTCCCGGACGATAGGTAAAAGGAAACCCGACAAACCGAAGGGTCTTGCGAGTTTCCGGGTCAAAGCAATCCAGCACCTGCAGGTTAGGTGCCACGACAGTAAGCAAGCCCCCAAGCGCAATGGATAAAAAGATCGCAACGATAAATCGGGGAACGCTCATGCAATATCATCCCCGCGCTCAAGGCGGTGCCCGTCCAGCCCCCGCGCACGCCGCGCCTTCTCCGCCTTCTCAGCCTGTTTCTGCGCCTTGCTGCGGCCAAATTTGACCGCGTTTTCTGAGGCGCGGGCGGATTTCTCTGCCCGCGCTTTTTGTTTGCGAAACCGGTTCAGGTTGACGGGTTTCGCGCTCATTTCAGCGCTTCGGACCGATCATGTCTTCCGGGCGCACCACGGCGTCGAAAGTGGCCTCGTCGACAAAGCCGAGCGCGATGGCCTCTTCCTTTAGGGTGGTGCCGTTTTTATGCGCGGTCTTGGCGACTTTGGTGGCGTTGTCATAGCCGATGGTCGGAGCAAGCGCTGTGACCAGCATCAGGCTTTCCTTCATCAGCTTGTCGATGCGCGGCTCATTGGCCTTGATGCCCGATAGCATCCGCTCGGTGAAGCTGTCCGCCGCGTCGCCCAGCAGTTGGATCGACTGCAACAGGTTGTAACTCATCATCGGGTTGTAGACGTTCAGCTCGAAATGACCCTGCGAACCGGCGAATTTGATCGCGGCGTCGTTGCCCATCACATGCGCGGCGACCTGTGTCAGCGCTTCGGCCTGTGTCGGGTTCACCTTGCCCGGCATGATCGACGAGCCCGGCTCGTTTTCCGGCAGGATCAGCTCGCCAAGGCCCGAGCGCGGGCCGGAGCCGAGCAGGCGGATGTCGTTGGCGATCTTGTAACAGGAGCCGGCGACGGTGGCCAAAGCGCCGGACATGAAGACCATGGCGTCATGGGCGGAAAGCGCCTCGAATTTGTTGGGCGCGGTGACGAAAGGCAGGCCGGTGATGCGCGCCATGTTGGCGGCAACCTCTTCGCCCCAGCCGGGACGGGTGTTCAGCCCGGTGCCCACGGCCGTGCCGCCCTGCGCCAGCTCGTAAATCCCCGGCAACGCGGCCTCAACCCGGGCAATCCCCTGCCGGATCATATGCGCATAGCCGGAAAATTCCTGCCCCAGCGTCAGCGGGGTGGCGTCCTGCGTATGGGTGCGGCCGATCTTGATGATGTCCTTGAACTCTTCCGACTTGGCCTCCAGCGCCGCCGCCAGCTTGTTCAGCCCCGGCAGCAACACGTCGCGCACGGAGGTCGCGGTGGCGATGTGCATGGCGGTGGGGAAAGTGTCGTTCGAGGACTGGCCCATGTTGCAATGGTCGTTCGGATGCACCGGATCTTTCGAGCCGATCACGCCGCCGAGAATCTCAATCGCGCGGTTGGCGATCACCTCGTTGGCGTTCATGTTGGACTGGGTACCCGAGCCGGTCTGCCATACGACCAGCGGGAAATTGTCGTCAAACTTCCCGGCAACCACCTCGCCCGCCGCCTGAATGATGGCATCGGCACGCGTGGCGTCAAGCGCCCCAGCGGCCTTGTTGGCCTCGGCACAAGCCTGTTTGATCACGCCGAGCGCGCGCACGATGGCCACCGGCTGCTTCTCCCAGCCAATCGGGAAATTCATCAAGGAGCGCTGCGTCTGCGCGCCCCAATACTTGTCGCTGGGCACTTCCAGCGGACCAAAGCTGTCGGTTTCGGTGCGGGTGTTGGTCATGTTCGGCTCTCCCATAAGGCTCTGAAACAGTTGCCCTAGGTGTTAGCCAAACCCGCGCGGCGTTGCAATCCGGTGAGCGCAAACACTCCCCAACCGCGCCGAGCGCCTCCCCCGTCAGAGCCCCAACCAAAGCATGACAAAAGGTATGAACTGCGCCACCCAAAGCGCCGCCAGCAGGCCCGCAGCAAACAAAAACCGATCCGCATAAAGCGACATCAATACCCTGAACCCATGAACGCCCTGCTCGAATGTTTGCATGTCCCACTCCTTCTTTCCCCAACCCTGCCCGCAAAATGCGACGGATTGAGACCCGAAATGTGACAAAATCAAGGCAAACGCCCCGCCTCCAACCTGCGCCCCCCCTTCTTCTTAGCAAAAATACTCCGGGGAGTCTGAGGGGCTGGCCCCTCAGCCCCGCCCTAGCCGCAAAATAGATCGTTGCTCAGTCCAAACACCATCAACGACACCACCAGCGCCAGACCAATCGCCGTCAGGATCGACAGCGCGCGCGGCGATGGCGGCTTGCCGGTCAGCGCCTCCCAGACATGGAACACCAGATGCCCCCCGTCCAGAACCGGAATCGGAAACAGGTTGATCAGCCCGATGGCGGTGGACAGAACCGCGATCAGCAGGATGAACGACATCCCCCCCTGCGCCGCCGCCGCGCCCGAGGTCTCCGCAATGCCGATCGGCCCGCGAATGTTGCAGGTCGAAATCCCGCCCGTGGCAATCTCGTAGAACCCGGTCAGCGAAACCTGAATCAGATATTTCACCTGCGTCACCCCGCCCCAAAGCGCCTCGAACAGGCCGGGGCTCTCGCGCATCGGTTCAAACAACAGCCCGCCGGAAATGCCGATCAGCCAACGGGTCTCAAAGCCCCCCTCCGGGTTCGGCAGGTCCACCCGCTTCGGCGTCAGAGCCAGCTCAAACCGCTCCCCCGCCCGGTTGACCGTCAGCGTCAGGGTCGCCCCATCGCCCGCCCCAACGATCTCGCGCAAACGCTCGAAACGGTTGATCGGCGCGCCGTCCACCGCTTCAATCAGATCCCCCGCCTGCAACCCGGCTTCCGCCGCCGGTAGCTGCGGCGTTACCGCCCCGACAAAGGCCGGATAGGGATGCGGCGCGACAATCGTGGTCACATCCCCCGCCCGGCGCACCTGCCACTCCAGCGGCGAGGCATCCGGCAGCGTATCGACAAAGGCACCAAACTCCGCCAGTTCCGGGATCGGGCGCCCGTCGATGGCGAGGATTTCATCCCCCGGCGCCAGCGTGCCCTCCAGCCCGTCAATGGGATACAGCCGGTCAACGGTCAGCGGATCGGTCGCGTAGCCCTGCCCCAGCGCCATCGCCGTGTAAATCACAACCGACAGGATGAAATTAGCCACCGGCCCCGCCGCCACCGTCGCCGCCCGCGCCCAGAGCGGCGCGCCGTGCATGGTGCGGCGCCGTTCCTGTTCATCCATCTGCGCCAGCGCCGCCTCGTCCGCCCCCGCGCTCGACGCATTGGCATCGCCGTGAAACTGCACATAACCGCCGATGGGCAGCGCCGCGATCTGCCAGCGCGTGCCGTGCTTATCCACCCGGCTCCAAAGCCGCGGCCCCATGCCAATGGAAAACACATCCGCCTTGATGCCGGACCAGCGCCCGACGAGGTAATGCCCCATTTCATGCACGAAAACGATCACCATCAGCGCGACGACAAAAGCCAGAACAGTGAAGGCAAACCCGCCAAAGGAAGGCAACAGCGATGCAAAGTCCACGGGAAATCCCCTTGCGATTACGTTTCCCCTGCATGTGCCGCCTTCTGGCGCGCGATGCAAGAGCGGCGTCGGGTCAGAGCGCCGCTTGCAGCAGCAAAATCGCCCCAACCGCCAGCGAAGCGCCCATCAGCGCGTCGAAACGGTCGAAAAAGCCGCCATGACCGGGGATCAGGTCGGAAGCGTCCTTCACCCCCTTGGCCCGCTTCAGCGCGCTTTCCGCCGCGTCCCCCATCTGCCCGGCAAAGGCCAGCGGCATCGACCAGACCGGCGCCATCGGCCCCACCGCGTCGATGAAGAAAAACCCGACCAACGCCGCGCCGACCCAACCGGCCACCGTACCGGACCAGGTCTTTTTCGGGCTGACCGCCGGCCAGAATTTCGGCCCGCCAACGATACGCCCGACGAAATAGCCCGCCATGTCCGAGGTGACGACAATCGCCACCAGCCACAGCACCGCCATCATCCCCTCGACCCGCAACAGGATCAGGCCAAACCCGGCAACCAGCACCCAGCCAATATAGAGCAGCGCCCGCACCCGGTCCGCCTTCTCGCCAATGGCGCCAATCGTAATCAACAGCGCACCGAGCAACGTCACCGCCTGCCAGATCGGGTTGAGCGTCATCGACGCGCCAAAGATCGACAAAGCCATCAACACCCCCAGCGGCGCCCAGAGCTTCGGGCTGTCCGGCGCCACCATGCGCAGGATTTCCCAACCAATCACCCCAACGACCAGCATGACCAGCGCCAGAATGGCATAGCCGCCCTGATAGATCGCCGCGAGGCCGATAAAGGCCAACACGACACCGGAAACCGAGCGGGTCGCGAGGTCGCCCCACTTGCCTTCGCCGCTTTTATTTTCAGAACTCATGGTTTCACCCCTCCAAATCGCCGGTCCCGCGCCCCATAGCGCTGCAAGACTTCGCCAAAAATCTCGCGGGTAAAATCCGGCCATAGCGTGTCGATAAACTCGTATTCCGCATAGGCCGATTGCCAGAGCAGGAAATTGGAAATCCGCGCCTCGCCGGAGGTGCGGATAACCAGATCCGGGTCCGGCAGCACATGGGTATCGAGATAGTGCGGCAAGGTATCCTCGCCAACATCTTCCGGCCTGAGCTTGCCCGCGGCAACATCCTCGGCCATGCGACGAATGGCGCGGCCAACCTCGTCGCGCCCGCCATAATTCATCGCAATGGTCAGATGCACACGGTCACACTCGGCAGTCAGCGCCTCCAACTCATCCATCAGCTTGCGCAGTTCCGCATCGAGCTTGAAACGGTCGCCAATGAAGCGCACCCGCACATTTTCCGCCTTCAGATCCTCCGCCTCGCGCCGGATATAGCGGCGAAACAGGCTCATCAGCCCGGCGACTTCCGTCTGCGTGCGCTTCCAGTTTTCCGTCGAAAAGGCAAAAATGGTGAGGTATTTCACCCCGTAATCCGGGCAGGCCTCAACGATTTCGCGCACCCGTTTCGCCCCGGCATGGTGGCCAAACAAACGCGGACGCCCGCGCGCCTGCGCCCAGCGTCCGTTCCCGTCCATGATAATGGCGACGTGACGCGGCCCGTCTTCGACCGCACCGTCCGCCCCGCCGTCCGTTCCCGTATCCGCCGACACTTGCGCCGGGGCATCCTTGGCCTTGCGTTTGAACACGTCCCGCCCCTGTCGGCTGCGCAGATCAGACCTGCATGATTTCTTCTTGCTTGGCCTCAAGCGCCTTGTCGACATTGGCGACGTAGGTATCGGTCAGTTCCTGAATGCTGTCCTGCCAGAAACGCTGGTCGTCCTCACTCATGCCGTCCTTGTGCTTCTTGACATCTTCCATCCCGGCATGACGCACATTGCGCACGGCGATGCGGGCGCTTTCGGCATATTGTGCGGCGACCTTGGTCAGCTCGCGGCGGCGCTCTTCATTGAGTTCCGGGATCGGCAGCATGACGATGGTGCCGTTGGTCTGCGGGTTGATCCCCAGCCCCGATTCCATGATCGCCTTCTCCACCTTCTGCACCAGCGACTTGTCCCAGACATTGATCGTCACCATGCGCGGCTCCGGCACATTCACCGTGCCCACCTGATTGAGCGGCGTCTGCGACCCGTAGGCGTCCACCGTGATCGGCTCCACCATCGACGCCGAAGCCCGCCCGGTGCGCAGCGACTGAAACTCATGCCGCAACGCCTCGATCGCGCCTTTCATCCGGCGTTCCAGATCGTCCATATCCAGTTCAAATTCTTCACCAGCCATATCTCTGCTCTTCATCGCTCTTCATCATGGATTTTCCCTGATATAGCCGAGGTCGCGGGGACTGTATAGGGCGCGAATGCACCAAGCCGCCATTCCCCCGCCATACGCTCACTCCAACCCCGCCTCATAATGACACAGTGGCGGGCGAAGCTGCCCCTTCTCGCGCCAGGTCATGCCAACGCGCCACCCCGCCGCCATGGCAATGAAATCCATCTCGAACCACTGCCAGGCATTGATCTCCTGCGCCGGTTCTGACCCGTCCGCCGCCCCCTGCTGGCGCGCGGTGATCATCGCAGCGTTAGGGTCGATCATTCGCGCATCGCAAGACGTGCCCGCCCCCACCGCCCGGATATATTCGTCAAAATTCGCGTCGGTGAGGAAGGTATGGCTGCGCGCAATCTCCGCCGCATTGGGCACCCTGGCGCATTCCCCGGCCATGACCTGAAACCCCACCGGGGTGAAAAAGGGTTCGGGGCCGAAAAAGCGTATCTCCCCCGACAGGATGCCCGACGCCAGAAAGCGGATGTAATCCCTGAAGTCAGTGTCTGGCCGCCCGGCCCGGTGCCAGCTTTCAAATTCCTCCCCCAGCGCGGTCAGAAAACACCCATACTCGCCAAACTCCTCAGCGAAGTGGTCAATCGGCGTGGTTACCGCAACGATCTCGGGATCAGAAACCGACCACGGGCTGTCGATCTTCGGCAGGCGAATCTGACAGACTTCGGCATCCAGCACCACAAACACCCCCTCGCGTCGGGCCTGTCCCTGCTCCAGATAGGCCTCCACCGCCGCCCGCAGCGCCGCCGGGTCCAGCCCGCCCTGCTCCGCCGCCACCAGAACATCCGCCGCCAGCGTGCAGCCATACCCGCCGAGAAACCCGGCATAATCCGGCGGCATTGCCCGCGCCGCCGGGGCCCCAAGCAGGGCACAGATCAGGGCAACCCGTTTCATTCGCCAACCATGGTATAGGTGCCCTCACCGGACAGAATGGTGCGCAGCCCGCCCGGCTCATCGAGAGAAAACACGATGATCGGCAGGTTGTTGTCACGCGCCAGCGCAATGGCGGAAGCGTCCATCACGCCGAGGCGCTTGGCCAGGGCCTCGTCGTAGCTCACCTTGTCATAACGCTTGGCGTCGGGGAATTTCACCGGATCCTTGTCATACACCCCGTCCACCTTGGTGCCCTTGAAAATCGCCTCGCAGGCCATCTCGTTGGCGCGCAGCGTGGCGGCGGTGTCGGTGGTGAAATAGGGGTTGCCGGTGCCGGCGGCGAAAATGCAGACCCGCCCTTTCTCAAGGTGGCGCACCGCGCGGCGGCGAATATAGGGCTCGCAGACCTCATCCATGCGAATGGCGGAAATGACGCGGGTAAACACCCCCATCCCCTCCAGCGCGGATTGCATGGCCAGCGCATTCATCACCGTCGCCAGCATCCCCATGTAATCCGCCGTGGTGCGCTCCATGCCCTGCGCCGAACCGCTCAGGCCGCGGAAAATGTTGCCCCCACCGATCACCATGCAGACCTCGACGCCCAACTCCCGCACCCGGCGCACCTCTTCGGCAATCCGCTCCACCGTCGGCGGATTAAGGCCAAACCCCTGATCGCCCATCAGCGCCTCGCCGGAAATTTTCAACATCACCCGCTTGTATTTCAGTTTCGCGACATCCTTCGCCAGATCGCTCATCCGCCTGCCCCCATTGCATGTGCCAAAGTCCTGACTAAAATGGCGCAAACCCCCGTCGGGATCAACGCATAGAACGACGCGCACCCCGCTTTTTGGAGCAAAATTCACTACATGCTTGAGCAGATCGACGAAAAGGCCCGCGAGCGCGTGCAAAATGGCGCGCCGGTGCTGATCGCGGGGCCGACCGCTTCGGGCAAATCGGCGCTGGCGCTGGAAATTGCCGAACGCTTCGGCGGCGTGGTGGTCAATGCGGATGCCTTGCAGGTCTTTGCCGACTGGCGGGTGCTGACCGCGCGGCCCTCGCCTGAGGAAGAAGCCCGCGCGCCCCATGCGCTTTACGGCCATGTGCCCGGAAACAAAGACTATTCCGTCGGCCACTGGCTGCGCGACCTGACCCCGCTGCTCGACGGCAAAACGCGCCCGATCATCACCGGCGGCACCGGGCTTTACTTCGCCGCCCTGACCGAAGGGCTGGCCGAGATTCCGGCGACACCGCCGGCAATTCGCGCCGAGGCCGACCGGCGCATGGCAGACGAGGGCCGCGAAGCGCTGCTGGCGGAGCTGGACCCCAAGACCCGCGCCGCGCTCGACCCGCTCAACCCGATGCGGGTGCAGCGGGCATGGGAAGTGGCGCGCGCCACCGGGCGAAGCATGGCGCAATGGCGGGCCGAAACCCCGCCGCCGCGCCTGCCCCTGACCCAGACCGTGCCCTTTGTACTGATGCCCGACCGCGACGCCCTGCGCACCCGCATCGCAACCCGCTTTCACGCCATGCTGGCGGGCGGCGCACTGGACGAAGCGCGGGAAAACTTCGACGGCTGGTCCCCCGCCCTGCCCTCCGCCAAAGCCATCGGCGCGCGCGAATTGATGGCCCATCTGCGCGGGGAAATGACGCTGGAAGCGGCGGCGCAGGCGGCCATCATCGCCTCGCAGCAATACGCCAAACGGCAACGCACATGGTTTCGCGCCCGGATGGGGGGATGGAATCACATCGTGCCGCCCCTCTGACCCGCCACGCCCGCGCAATGTTCGAAAAGTGCAACCCGTGGCGCATCGGATACACTCGCCCCCCAAGCGCGGTTTTCCCGCAGCTTATCCACAGAAAACCGCCCCGCCCTGTGGATAAGTCCGGCGACTTTGCGCCGAAAACCCGTTAGAAATCCCTCACCGCCGCGACATCCGGGCCAAACCGGAGCCGGTGCGGCGAAAGGGATGGAACCAGGGATACTCAGAATGAACACCGCAAAACTCGCCTCACCGTTTCGGGTTCTGCCGCTGGCGCGGCTGGCACGGGGCGGGCGCTGGCGAACGGAAGCCATGCGGTCTTACGGCGCTCCGGTGCTGCTCTGGTTCACCCGCGGTCAGGGCCGCATCACCCTCAACGGCAAAACCGCCGGCTACACCGCCCATAACGCGGTCTTCATCCCCGCTGGCACCATGCACGGCTTTGAGATGAACAACATGGTGGCGGGCATGGTCGTGGTCTTCCCCGCCGGATCAGACGACGCGCTTGCCCTGCCGGAAGAGCCGGTGCATCTGCGCCTGTCGGATGTGGAGCAACACGCGGAGTTGAACCGCCTGATCGACGCGCTGTCCACCGAGTTGGAAACCGGCGCCGGACAGCTTACCGACCGCGCCCTGATGAGCCATGCCGGGCTGCTCTCGGTCTGGCTGGAACGGCAAATGGCCGCCCCGGCCGCCGAAACCGCCGAAGACGCTTCAACCCGCCTCGCCGCCGCCTTCACCGCGCTGGTAGAACAGGATTTCCACTCCACCAAAACCGTGCGCGATTACGCCAAAAGCCTCGGCGTCACCCCAACGCACCTGACCCGCGTCTGCAACCGCGCCTGCGGCCGCCCCGCCTCCGCCATCCTCGCCGACCGGGTGCATTACGAAGCCCGCCGCCTGCTCACCGAAACCCACATGCCGGTGAAAGACATCGCGCAGGCTTTGGGCTTCGCCTCCCCCGCCTACTTCACTCGCGCCTTCACCCAACATACCGGCCACACCCCGTCCGATTTCCGGCGAGGGGTCTGAAACACCCCCGCCCGCATTCTTCCGGGGAACCTCAGTCAGACAGGTCTCCGTCCTGTTCGCTGACACGCGTCAGTTTCGACCCGTTTTTAAGGATGAACTGAATCCCGTGTTCTTCTTCCCAGGTGCAGTCGCACAGGATCTGAAGATATATATCCGGCTCTGCAGACCAGAGATCCATGGTGATCACCACTTCCGTCGGAGAGATATGCTCCCAGACATCGTCTGGCGTGTTCAGGTTCCTCAAAGGCAAGAGCCGCTGGAGGGACTTTTCCATCCAGTCGGGCCGGTCTTCCTCTTCCTGATAGACCTCAATAGCCTCAAGAAGACCAACCATCTCGTTATAATCCAGCCAGTTTTGATACGCCTTCTGCGCCATTTCCTTCTTCAGACCTGCATCAAAATTGAAGAAGCGCTCCAACGCCCGGTCCCCCGCTTCAACCGTCAGGTTTTCGCAATCGTTAAACTGCCAGAGATAGGCAACTTTCGCGCCATTGAAGAAGGGCGTTTCCGTTGGACGACTGACCAAATCCGGCGGGTTCAGCCAAGAAAGGAACTCACAAGGCTCCAAAGCCCCCACAATCCGGGATTTGACGCGTGTCTTGTCCATAGCTCAACCCTCGCGCGCCCGTGATGAGAAGTCAACATCTACTACAGAGTAACCCATCGCGGCACGACCTACGATATCGCAGGCGACATCAAGGGCGTATTCAGCGGCGCCGATCCGCTGCATGACATCCGACGGAGACAGCTTCGGTGAGAGCGACAGCAGCATTTGGACATGCCCCCACGCCAATACACCTTTGACGATATGCACGCCCATCTCGTTTCTAATCTACCGGATGCTCGCGCGGATCAAACTCTGCAATACCTTGTCGCGGTATTTTGTGGCACACACGACGTAAAGCCAGTGATGGAAACGCATGTACGCGGATGATGCGGAGTAGCACGTGATCTTCCCTCACCCTTCCCGATATGCCACAATTCCCCTGCGTCCGGGAAAATGGGCGCAGGAGCCATTGGAAGGGAAAATATGAAATACACCATCACCACCGCAGCGCTCGCTGCCCTTGCCTTGTCCGGCTGCATGACGCTGACCGAAGCCGAGAAAGGCCTCAAAAATCAGGAGCGGCTGGAGCAAATGGTTAACAGGGCGCGAAATCTGCCCCGTACGACCGAACAACCCCCTGCCGGCACCAGCGCAACCTATCACGGCTTGGCCGGTCTCGCGATCTACAACCAACCCGCCGCCGATGAAACCGCCCTTTTCATGGTCGGCGACATGGAAATGACTGCGACGTTTGCTGAGGATGGAAACACCATCTCGGGCAGTGTTTCAGACTTGTTCGGCGGCATCACCAACGAGGTTTACGGCGACGGTATCTACCCAACCCCGTTCGGTGCCGACGCGACCGGAGCGACCGGCGCCCTGATCCTTGCTGGTACGATCGACGATATGTGGATAGACGGCACGGTTGATGGGAGCATAACCCATCGTGACACGACTTACGATATCGCAGGCGACATCAAGGGCACCTTCAGCGGCGCCGATGGAACTCCCGGCACACCGCATGTGCGCTTCTATGAGGACCAAAACGGCACACACGTCACCGCTACTACCGAAACGGAAACTTACGAAGCGACTACCCTCGGCGCGGGCATAAAACAATAATCCCCAACAACAAAACCGCCCGGATTTCCGGGCGGTTTTTCTTCATTCACTACCTTAACTTGCCGCAGCAAGCCGCTGACCTTGCTTTAGAAATGCACCGAGCGCGTTGTGCCGGGGATTTCCAGCGGCGGGGCGAATTTGGTCAGGTTGATGCCTTCCACGGCCTTTGTGTATTCCTCCAGCGTCGGGGTGCGGCCGAGGATGGCGGAAAGCACGACCAGCGGGGTCGAAGCGAGCAGGCTTTCGCCCTTCTTCTCCGGCAAATCGCCGACGACGCGGCCTTGGAACAGGCGGGTCGAGGTAGCGAGAACCGTGTCGCCCTTCTCCGCCTTCTCCTGGTTGCCCATGCAGAGGTTACAGCCGGGGCGCTCGAGATAGAGGATATTCTCATACTCGGTGCGCGCCTTGGTTTTCGGCATCATATCGTCGAACTCAAAGCCGGAATAGCGCTCAAGAACCTCCCAATCGCCCTCCTCTTTCAACTCATCGATGATGTTATAGGTCGGCGCAGCAACCACCAGCGGCGCCTTGAATTCAACCTTGCCGGTCTCCTTCTCCAGATTCTTTAGCATCTGCGCCACGATCTTCATGTCGCCCTTATGCACCATGCAGGAACCGACAAAGCCCAGATCGACCTTCTTCTCGCCCTTATAGTAGGAAATCGGGCGGATGGTGTCGTGGGTATAGCGCTTGGAAACATCGGCGTTGTTCACGTCCGGGTCGGCGATCATCGGCTCGACGATCTCGTCGAGATCAACCACCACCTCGGCGAAATATTTCGCGTTGTCATCCGGGACCAGCGCCGGTTTCTCGCCGGAACGGATCTCGGCAATACGCGCATCCGCCTTGTTGATCAGGCCCTGTAGGGTCTGGGCCGGGTTGTCCATGCCCTTGTCGATCATGATCTGGATGCGCGATTTGGCCAGTTCAAGGCTCTTGATCAGGGTGTCGTCCTGCGAAATACAGATCGAGGCTTTCGCCTTCATCTCGGCGGTCCAGTCGGTGAAGGTGAAGGCCTGATCCGCCATCAGCGTGCCGATATGCACCTCGATGACCCGGCCCTGAAACACGTTGTCGCCGTGCTGCTCGAGCATCTGTTTCTGCGTCGCATGCACCACGTCGCGGAAATCCATATGCTCGGCCATCTTGCCCTTGAAAGTCACCTTGACCGATTCCGGGATCGGCATTGAGGCCTCGCCGGTCGCCAGCGCCAGCGCCACCGTGCCCGAATCCGCCCCGAAGGCCACGCCTTTCGACATGCGTGTGTGGCTGTCGCCGCCGATGATCACGTCCCAGTCGCTGACCGTGATGTCGTTCAGCACCTTGTGGATCACGTCGGTCATCGCCGGATACACGCCCTTGGGGTCGCGTGCCGTGATCAGGCCGAACTTGTTCATGAAGGCCATCAGTTTCGGGATGTTGGCCTGTGCCTTGAGGTCCCACACAGAGGCGGTGTGACAGCCGGACTGGTAAGCGCCGTCGAGGCTGGGCGACACCACGGTCGCCGCCATGGATTCCAGCTCCTGCATGGTCATCAGGCCGGTCGTGTCCTGCGAGCCGACGATGTTGACCTTGACGCGCACGTCAGACCCCGCATGCAGAACCTTGCCCGGCGTGGTGCCGCGCGCATTGGCGTTGAAAATCTTCTCAACCGCTGTAAGCCCCTGACCTTCATGGGAAATTTCCCGCGACGGCGCGAAGGCGGATTTCAGCTCCTGCCCCAGCGCTTCCGCCGCAAAGGTTTGCAGCTTCTTACCAAAGACCACCGCGTAAGACCCGCCGGCCTTCATGAACTCGACCTTCTGCGGCGTAAACGCGGCGGAGACATCCACCAATTCCTTGGTGCCTGTCTCGTCGTAGAGCTTCTTGTCCTTCGAGTTGATGATCAGCACCGTGCCGGTATCGACCGAATAGGCCTGCTCCAAAATCGGGTCGCCATCGTTGTTCAGGATCGGGTTGCCATCGGCGTCGAGTTTCTTGACCCAGTTTTTCAGGTCCAGCCCGATGCCGCCAGTCACGCCGACCGTGGTCAGAAAGATCGGCGAAATGCCGTTGGTGCCCGCCACGACGGGCGCATAGTTGACGAAAGGCACATAGGGGCTGGCCTGTTTGCCGGTCCACAGCGCCACGTTGTTGACGCCCGACATGCGCGACGATCCCACGCCCATCGTGCCCTTTTCCGCAATCAGCATGACGCGGGCATCCGGGTGCGCCTTTTGCAGCGCCACGATCTCCTGCTGCGCTTCCGGCGAGATCATACATTTGCCGTGCAATTCGCGGTCGGAACGCGAATGCGCATCGGCGCCGGGGGAAAGCAGGTCGGTGGAAATATCGCCCTCAGCGGCGATATAGGTCACCACCTTGATCTCTTCCTCAACCTCCGGCAGCTTGGTGAAAAATTCTGCCTTGGCGTAGCTTTGCAGGATGTCTTCCGCCACCGCATTGCCCGCTTTATAGGCGTCTTCCAACCGGTCCATGTCGGCTTCATAGAGGAAAACCTGCGTCTTCAGCACCTCGGCCGCCTGCGCCGCAATCCCCGCATCGTCGCCCAGAGCGAGGTCCAGAAGCACGTCCATCGACGGGCCGCCCTTCATGTGCGACAGGTATTCAAACGCGAGGTCGCGGGTGATTTCCGGCACCTCTTCCTGCCCGAGAATAATCTCTTTGAGAAATTTCGCCTTCACCTCGGCGGCAGCGGTCGTGCCCGGCAAGGTGTTGTAAACAAAGAAGTTCAGCGCCGCCTCGCGCGCATCACTGCCCGTATCCTTGATCAATTCGATCAGTTCGGCCTCAAGCTCGCCGCTGTCGATCGGCTTGGGGTGCAACCCCTCGCCCTTGCGCGTTTCGATTTCGGCTAGATAATCCGTGTAGAGGCTCATGGCATTCGGGTCCCGTGACTGTTGGCGATAAGGCCGGGTCGCGGTTGCTGGCGGGCCCGGTCTGGCTTGCTGTATACCGTTGTATGCCAAGCCGCCAGGAGGTGCAAGCCCCCCGCGGCAGACGGAACCCGGAGAAGCAACAAGGCGCGCATCCCCGGTGCGGCAGCTCCAAAATTCCTGCCAAAATCCCTTGCTGCGAAACTTTTTCTGCAAATTTTGCAAAAAATGTGAATCGGTTAACCTTCCGTTAACCTTTTAGTCGCAAAGTGAGGGGGCAAGAGACGGAATCAGGTGTTACGTGGATTTATTCCCTTCCCCCCACCCCCTCACCCCACCCCGAAGCGAGGAAGATGTGATCGCCTGGCTCCGGCTCTTGCGCTCCGGCCGCGTTGGGCCGCGCAATTTCCGCAAACTGATCGCAAAACATGGCGGTGCCGCCGGAGCATTGGCAGCGTTGCCCGCGCTGGCCTCCGCCAAGGGGCTGCGCTCTTACAAGATATGCCCGCGCGAAGTCGCGGCGGCGGAACTGGCGGCAGCGCGGCGGATCAGCGCGCGATTCGTGCCGTTGGGCAGTCGGCTCTATCCGCCCGCGCTGGCCCAAATCCCCGACGCCCCGCCCTTCCTCTGGGCGCGCGGCAATCTCGCCCTGCTGGCCCGGCCAAAACTCGCCATGGTCGGCTCGCGCAACGCCTCGTCCCTCGGCCTGCGCATGGCGCGCAAACTGGCGGCGGACCTCGCCAAAGCCGGGCAGGTTGTGGTCTCCGGGCTGGCGCGCGGCGTAGATACGCAGGCGCATGAAGCGGCGCTGGAAGGCGGCACCATCGCGGTGGTGGCTGGCGGCGTAGACGTGGTTTACCCGGCAGAAAACGCCCGACTGACCGCCGAAATCGCCGAACGCGGGTTGATTCTGTCGGAAGCGCCGATGGGCTGTCGCCCACAGGCACGCCATTTTCCCGCCCGCAACCGCATCATCTCCGGCCTCTGCCCCGCCACCATCGTCGTCGAAGCCGCCGCCCGCTCCGGTTCGCTGATCACCGCGCGCAACGCAGGCGAACAGGGGCGCGAGGTGATGGCGGTGCCGGGCCACCCCTTCGACAGCCGCGCCTCCGGCTGCAACCTGCTCTTACGCGACGGCGCGACCCTGATCCGCAACGCCCGCGACGTGCTGGACGCCTTGCCGGACCATGCGAACATTGCCGAAATCCCCGCCGAAACCGCCGATGTTACCCCCGCCGCCCGGCCCGCCGCTCAACCCACGGCCCGACCTGCCACCCAACTCACGGCCCAGCCCGCCGCCGACCGCATTATCGAGCGCGCCCAAACCACCGATCCCTACCGGCAGGACCGCCGCAGCCTTGCCGAAACCGCCAGCCTGCACAGCCAGATCCTCGCCAGCCTCACCAGCGCCCCAATGCCGGAAGACGCCCTGCTGCGCGACCTGGGCCAGCCGGTGCAAGACGTGCTGGCGGAACTGACCAACATGGAACTGGAAGGACGCATCGAGCGCCAGGAAGACGGCCGGCTGATCAAACTGCCCTGACCGCGCGCCATTTCGCGTTTTTCGACTTATTGTTCTAAATGTTATGGGTCATGCCTAGCTGAGCGGGTTTTCCCGGAGGTATCGTAGCAGCATCTTTGGCTTATCGGAAGCGCGGTGATTGTAGCGCCATTCGGTCTCTTTCAGGTGCAGGTGAAACGTGTGTTTCGGCAGCCCCTTGA
>PDOZ01000003.1 GCA_002747325.1 Rhodobacterales bacterium | reverse complement strand
GCTTCCGTGGGCGACGGCACCAACATTCTGGCCGACCGCATGTCGGCGGAACTTTCCACCATGGAAATCCTGAACCACAACACATCCAACCACAACTAATCCGCTTCGGATAAGTTACGGGGAGGCCGCGCGATCTGCGCGGCCTTTTCCTTTCCCGTCTTTCCGCTGAGGAAACAATCACAGGAATAATTGCGTCATTGTTTCCGATTTAGCACAATCAAGGGGAATTGTGTAAGATGTCCCAAAAATGCCGCAATTCTTCATAGATTGTTAATCAATGACTGGTATCCGACCTGTAAGCGGTCGGAAAAGAAAGGAAAATACTATGCGCGCGGTCTTTTCACTCGTGCTTGTCGTGGGCATCGCCCTCGCCGGCTTTGCGGTCTATATGGCCAAGGGCTATATCAGCGACTATCAGAACGCGCTGGCAGCAGAACGGGCGGCGCGCGCCCCGGCTGTGCCAACGCAGGAAGTCCTGATCGTCACCGAATCGGTGCGATACGGGCAAAAAATTACCGATGAGAATATCCGCACCGTGGCCTGGCCGCAGGATGCCATCCCGGAAGGGGTGTTCACCTCGATCGACGAATTGTTCCCACAGGGCGAAAAACGTTTCCGCACCGTGTTGCGCACCATGGAAGCCTCCGAAGCCATTCTTCAGGTCAAGGTCACGGAACCGGGCCACGATGCAGGCGTTTCCGCGCGTCTGACCACCGGCCTGCGCGCCTTCGCCATCAAGGTGGACGCTTCTTCCGGCGTATCCGGCTTTCTCGCGCCGGGCGATTATGTCGATGTGTACTGGATCGGACGGGCCAATATGAGCGGCAGCCTTGAAGGGGTCTCGCAAGACATTACCAAACTGATCCAGACCAGCCTGAAAATCATCGCCATCGACCAATCCGCCGATATGGATGCAACCACGCCGCAAGTCGCTCGTACCGTCACCGTCGAAGTGAGTCAGGAAGGCGCGGCCCGTCTGGCGCAGGCGCAGGCCACGGGCAAGCTGTGGCTGACCCTCGTGCCGCAGGGCGAAGCGGCGGGCGAAACGCAGGCCGGGCCGATCGAGATTGACCAGAACGACCTCCTGGGCATTGAGCGCGCAGCAGAAGAAGCCGCGCCGGAAGCCCCGAAAGTCTGCACCATCCGCGAACGCAAAGGCGGCGAAACCATCACCCGGGAAATCGCCTGTCCGCAGTAACCGCCGGACCTGTAACGCAAACGGCGTCCGTATATTCCAAGGCCCGCCCCCGGCGGGCCTTGCCTGTTCTTCGCCGAAGCGCCCCGCGCGAAGGCCTTTACTTCGCTGCCCACGTATTCACGCGCCCCCATCGCCCCCAATACACCCGCGTTGAATACACCCGCGTTGTGTCTCCCCCGCCAGCCACCCCAATATCTGCCCCAGACAATCAGGAACCGTGACACTTTCGCCGCACCCCCCTTGGAAACACAGAACCCTATTGATTTTCTTGCAAAATGAACCGATCTGGCGCATCCTTCCTCTAATCGTCGAAGATCCGCAAAGGACACGGCATATATAGAGCAGTTAGTCCGTTATCGGCATTTCGCATTCCCCTCGCGGGCGCGTCGTGGCGAAAAAGGGCGCAAGTGATCCGAGAGGCAAGGTCACATGAAGATAAAGAATATTCTCATTTCAGCGCTGTTGGGCGCAGGATTAACCTTCACGGCGGCAGCGCCGGGCATGGCAGAAACGCTACGCGTGTTGAAGGGAGCCGCATCTTCGATGCTGAAGGTTCCGCTCAACCGCGCCATCGTGTTGGAAAGCGAAGTGCCCTTCACCGAAATCTCGGTCGCCAATCCCGGCATCGCCGACATCACGACCCTGTCGGATCGCACCATTTATGTGCTGGGCAAATCGCCGGGCACCACGACACTGACCCTGGTCGGCGCCGATGGTCGCCTGATCAGCAATGTTGACGTGCGCGTCACCCCCTATCTGGAAGAGTTCAAAGAGCGTCTGCGTCAGGTCCTTCCCGGCGAAGCCATTGAAGTGCGCAGCGCCAATGACGGCATCGTGCTGTCCGGAACCGTTTCCTCCGCAGCGTCCCTTGATCGGGCGCTCGAACTGGCCGAGCGGTATGCACCAAAGCGGGTCTCCAACCTGATGAATGTTGGAGGCACCCAGCAGGTCATGCTGAAAGTGCGTTTCGCCGAAGTGCGCCGCTCGGTCACCAAAAGCCTCGCCTCCTCGCTCGGGGTTGGCGGCTCGCTTCTTGGTGGAGATCTCGGGGTCGCGGCGGGCACGGGCGTTCTCTCCGATGGCGAGGCTTATGATGCCACTTTCGACGGTAATGTCGCCACCTCGCCCACGAGCCCGAATAGCCGCACCGGCGCCTTTACCTTCGGCTTCGATGTCGGCGCGCTGGAATTTGCGGTCATGATCGAAGCCCTTGAAAACAAGGGCATGGTGCGCACGCTGGCGGAACCGAACCTGACCGCCCTGTCCGGGCAGGAAGCCAAGTTCCTCGCGGGCGGCGAATATCCGATCCCCGTTTCGACCGAAGAGGGAATTGTCGTTCAATTCAAGCCGGTTGGCGTCGAGTTGAACTTCACCCCGCGGGTCATTTCCGGCAACATCATCAACCTCGAACTGAAAGCCGCCGTTTCCGCCGTCGACTCCGCCTCCTCGATCACGGCAGGCGGCATCCGTATCAGCGGCTTCTCGCGGCGCGAAACCTCGACCACGGTCGAAATGCGCGACGGGCAGAGCTTCGCCATCGCGGGTCTGTTGCAGGACGATTTCAAGGATCTCAACGGTCAGGTGCCGTGGCTGGGCGATATTCCGGTGCTGGGCGCGCTGTTCCGCTCGACCGATTACACCCGCTCGCAATCCGAGCTGGTGATCATCATCACCCCGCATCTCGTCACACCGGTTTCCGGCGAAGCCCTCGCCGTGCCGACCGACCGGATCAAACCGCCCTCGGAAGGGGATCTCTTCCTCATGGGCCGCACCGAAGCCCCGAACCTGCCCACCACCGGCGCCGCTGGTGAAGTGGCCCAGCAGGATTTCGGCGGTTCCTATGGCTATGTGATGGAGCAGTAACAATGGCATTCAAACGCAGCAAAACCCTGCTCGCCGCCTCTTCGGCCCTTGCCCTTCTGGCGGCATGCAGCACCGATGGTCGCTATGTCCACGCGGGCGACGACCTGTTCAACCCGCCGCTGGGCGGCGCGGTGGCCAACAACATCGCCTACCATACGGGCGAGAAACGCTGGGTCGTCGATCTTGCCAAGCGCTTCGCCCGCGAAGTGCCCAACACCATCACCTTCGCCTTCAACTCGGCGACGCTGGACGCGGAAGCCCGCGCGGTTCTGACACAGCAGGCCGCCTTCATCCGCAAGTTCCCGGAAGTGCGCTTCCGCGTTTACGGCCACACCGATCTCGTCGGTTCCGCCGCCTACAACAAGCGCCTCGGGATGCGCCGGGCGCGCGCGGCGGTGGCGTTCCTGAGCCGTCATGGCATCAGCCGGTCGCGACTGGAAGCAGTGGTTTCCTATGGCGAGACCCAGCCGCTGATCCAGACCCCGAATCGCGAGCGTCAGAATCGCCGCACGGTGACGGAAGTTTCCGGCTTCCTGCAAGATCACCCGCTGATTCTCAACGGACGCTACGCCGAAATCATCTTCCGCGATTATGTGACCGAAGCGTCGGAGGATTCGGACGAAACCGGATCGGAAACCCTCGGCGATTAATACCAGTATCTCCAGCAAAAGGCCGGGCCACAGCGCCCGGCCTTTTTCTTTTCCCACATTATTTCATAAAAAGTTAACAATTTATCCCAACTGCGCTTTGTTCGCCCCCCGGAAACAGCCCCCCTCCCCCGCCCCGCAATGTCGCAAAATTCCGCAATAATTCGCGTTTTGTGCCGCATTCTTGCCCGGATTGACTGCCACATTCATCTCGTGAGCAGACCGTGTGCGCTTTTAACGCGGCGGCCCGGGCGGGAAAGCCGTCTGATCGGGGTCGTTTGAAAGGATAAACGAATGAGTGGGAATGTGGCTTTGAGGCAAGAACCGGCGCCTATTGTGGCGATTACGGTTTCGCGCGACGTACAGGAATTTGACCTGCTGATCGAGGATATGGAAACCGAGTTCGGCGAGGGTTGGGGCGACCTGCCGCTTGCCGATGCCATCGTGTTCCTGGAACAGCCCGAAGCGCAGGCGTTGCAGTTCATCGCCATCGCCATGAATGCCCGCGACGAGCCGAACCTGGCGCAGATCGCGGACATTATCCGCAAGGCGGTGGCGCATAACATCAAGGCGCTGGTGGTGGCCGAAGAGGTCAGCCCGATCGCGCTGCACCAGCTTCTGAAGCTGGGCGCCGAAGAATTCGTGCCGTATCCACTGCCCGACAAGGCTCTGCACGAGGCGTTTGAGCGCCTGCGCACCCCCGCCCCGGAACCCAGTCTTCCCGCCATCGCTCCGGTGGTGAAAAGCACCGGCGGCGACAAGGATGGTGTCATCATCGCGGTGCAAGGGCTCGCCGGCGGCGTCGGTGCGACGACACTGGCGGTCAATCTCGGCTGGGAACTGGCAACGATTGAGAAAGAAAACCCGCCGAAAGTCTGCCTGATCGACCTCGATCTGCAATTCGGCTCGATTTCGACCTTCCTCGACCTGCCGCGCCGCGAGACCGTTTTCGAGCTGCTTTCGGACACCGAAATGTTGGACGAGGAGACCTTCCGCGCGGCCCTCGAAACCTATGCCAACAAGCTCGACGTCTTCACCGCGCCCTATGACATGCTGCCGCTCGACCTGATCGACGACAATGACGTATCGCGCATCCTCGAAATGGCGCGCACCCATTATGATTATGTGATCGTCGACATGCCGACGACGGTGGTGCAATGGACCGAGACCGTGCTGAACGCGGCGCATGTATTCTTCGCCCCGCTGGAGATCGACATGCGCTCGGCCCAGAACGCGGTGCGCATGATCCGGGCTCTGCGCAGCGAGGATCTGCCGGTGGAAAAGCTGCGCTATGTGCTGAACCGCGCGCCGAAATTCACCGATCTGGCGGGCAAGAGCCGGGTCAAGCGGCTGGCCGAAAGCCTCGATATTTCTATCGACGTATCGCTGGCGGATGGCGGCAAACAGATCATGCAGGCTTCCGATCAGGGGCAAGCTCTGGCGATGGCGCTGCCAAAATCGCATCTGCGCCGCGACATTCAGAAGCTTGCCGCCTCGGTGCATGAAGTGAACACAACCGCAGAAGCGGCTGCAAAATAATCCGATCCGGGAGAAACCCGGACGGACCCAGACGGCACCCGGACCCATCCGGGATTGAGTAAGGAGAGCAAGGTGTTTTCAAAGTATAAAAAGCCCGCACGCGCGGAGGGAGGGCCAAAGCTGCACGCGGTTGCGGGCGCGGCCCCCGCCGCAGCATCGGCACCCGCACCATCTCCCGCGCAGGCCATCCGCCCCGCGCCGAAGGCCGCCCCAACGCCGCATGCCGTCCCGGCCCGCGCCGCCCCTTCCGACAAGGAGCGCCGCCGCAAGGAACGCCTGTCCGAGATCAAGGTTGAGCTGCACAAACAGCTTCTCGACAATCTCAATCTCGGCGCGCTGGAAACCGCCTCCGAGAAGGAGTTGCGGCAGGAAATCACCGCCATTTCCTCCGAGGCGCTGGCGGATATGAATGTGGTCCTGAACCGCGAAGAGCGCATGTCGCTCAATCAGGAACTGTTTGACGAAGTGATGGGCCTTGGGCCGCTCGAACCGCTGCTGAAGGACGAATCGGTCAACGATATTCTGGTCAACGGGCCGCAGCAGATTTTTGTCGAACGCGACGGCAAGCTGGAGCTGACCGACATCACGTTCAAGGACGAAAAGCACCTGCAACGCATCATCGACAAGATCGTATCCGCTGTGGGCCGGCGGGTCGACGAATCAAACCCGCATGTGGACGCGCGTCTGGCGGACGGGTCGCGTTTCAACGCCATGGTGCCGCCGATTGCAGTCGACGGGTCGCTGGTTTCGATCCGTAAGTTCAAAAAGGACAAGCTCGGCATTTCCGACCTGGTGAATTTCGGCGCCTTTTCCGAAGAAATGGCGCTTTACCTTGAGGCCGCCGTGGCGACCCGGCTCAACATCATCGTGTCCGGCGGTACCGGCTCCGGTAAAACCACGACGCTGAACGCCCTGTCCTCTTTCATCGACGACAGCGAGCGCATTCTGACCATCGAGGACACGGCGGAATTGCAACTGCAACAGACCCATGTCGGCCGGATGGAAAGCCGCCCGGCCAACGTTGAAGGCAAGGGCGCTGTGACGCAGCGCGATTGTCTGAAAAACGCGCTGCGGATGCGCCCGGACCGCATCATCGTCGGCGAAACGCGCGGCGAAGAAGTGATCGACATGCTTCAGGCCATGAATACCGGCCACGACGGCTCGATGACGACAATCCACGCCAACTCGGCGCGCGACGCGGTATCGCGTCTTGAGAACATGATCGCCATGGCCGGGATCGAGATGCCGCTCAAGGCAGTACGCTCACAGATCGCCTCGGCGGTTCACCTCGTTGTGCAGGCCTCGCGTTTGCAGGACGGTTCGCGCCGCATGACCTCGATCACCGAGATCACCGGCATGGAAGGCGAAGTGATCTCGATGCAGGAAGTGTTCCGCTATCAGCGCACCGGGCTTGGCCCCGATGGCAAGATCATCGGTCATTTCACCGGCACCGGGGTGCGCAGTCACTTCAGTGAGCGGTTCCGGCAGTGGGGTTACAACCTGCCGCCCTCGATCTTTGAACCCGTGGGAGTGTAAATCATGGTACTTTCCGCAGAACCGATTATTTACGGCCTGATCTTCGTTGCCGTCCTCGTGCTGGTCAACGGCATTTACCTGATCGTCTTCGGCAAATCCATTTCGCTGAATTCACGGGTCAACCGCCGCCTCGACCTGCTGGAGAAGGGCCATGACCGCGAGGCGGTGCTGGAACAATTGCGCAAGGAAGCCAGCCAGCACAGCAGCGCCCGCGGCATTCCGCTCTATTCGCTTTTGGCGGAAAAAGCGCAGAAGGCCAATATTGCCTTCACGCCCAACCAGTTGATCATGCTGATGGGCGCCGTCAGCTTCGTGGCCTATATCGGCCTGACCTTCGGCACTTCCGCCTCCCCCGCCGTGCGGATTGGCGTGGCGATCGTGATGGGTATCGGCGGGGTCTATGTCTGGATCAACAACACCGCCAAGAAACGCCTCTCCATGATCGAGGAACAACTGCCGGATGCGGTCGAACTGATGGTGCGCTCGCTGCAGGTGGGCCACCCGTTCTCCTCGGCCATTCAGATCGTGGCCAAGGAAATCCCCGATCCGCTGGGCACCGAGCTGGGTGTGATTGCCGATGAAAGCTCCTATGGCCGCGATATGGGCGAGGCGCTCAAGGAAATGGCCGAGCGGCTCGACATGCAGGATTTGCGCTTCCTCGCCGTGGCCGTGACCATCCAGCAGCAATCGGGCGGCAACCTGGCCGAGATCCTCGCCGGTCTCTCCAAGGTGATCCGCGCCCGCTTCAAGCTGTTTCGCCGGGTCAAGGCCATTACGGCGGAAGCCAAATGGTCCGGCACCTTCCTGTCCGGCTTCCCGGTCGTGGCGCTGGTCATGCTCAACATCATTCAGCCCGATTATTACGACGACGTGAAGGATACCGCCGCCTTCATCCCGGCGGCGCTGGTGGCAGCGGGCTTCCTGATCGCAAATGTCTTCGTGATGAAGGCGCTGGTGAATATCAAGGTATAAGGCAATGGAAGCTCTCAAACTCATGCTCGAACAGCAGTTCGGCCCGATGGGACCGCTCTACGCCATCGTGGTTCTCGCGGTGCTGCTCCTCGCCTTCGCCGGGTCGCAGTTGCTCAAACGCGATGAAGACCCGCTCGACAAGCTCAAGCGCGACACGCATCCCGCCAACAGCGGCGACAAGAAATCGCTGCGCTCGCAAGTCGATACCGGCCCGGACAAGCTCGAACGCTATAAAGCCTTCCTTGAGCCACAAGACGCGGAAGAATATTCCGCCATGAAGCTGACGCTGTTGCAGGCGGGCTATGAAGGCAAGAACGCGGTGCGTCACTACCACTTCGCCCAGTTCGCTCTTGGCCTGCTCGCTTTGGCGTTGGGTCTGGGCTATGTCTGGCTCAATTCCGGCGATGGCGAAACCTCGACCCGGACCATGATCCTCTCCATCATCATTCCCGGCGCCGTGGGCTATTACGCGCCGAAATACTGGATCACCCGCCGGGTGGAAGAGCGCAAGGATCAGATTATCTGCGGCTTCCCGGACGCGCTGGACATGATGTTGGTCTGCGTTGAAGCGGGCCAGTCGCTCGACCAGTCGATCGCGCGGGTTTCCGGCGAATTGCGCGCGGGGTTCCCGGCACTGGCCGACGAATTTGAGATCGTGTCCAACGAGATGAAAGCAGGTAAGGACCGGATTGCGGTGCTGCGTGATTTCGGCGAGCGCTGCGGCGTGCCGGACGTGATGAGCTTTTCGACCGTGTTGATCCAGTCCGCGACGTTCGGCACCTCGGTCGGCGACGCGCTGCGGGTATTCTCGGAAGAAATGCGCGACAAGCGGGTAATGCGGGCCGAAGAAAAGGCCAACACCCTGCCGACCAAGATGACACTGGCGACCATGATGCTGACCGTGCCGCCGCTGCTGATTATTCTTATTGGCCCGTCGGTCTATGAGGTCTATAAGGTGCTTCAGGAAATCAAATTCTGAGGCACGAGATCCGCGCATTTCGCATCATATTTTCGACCGTTGCCGCGCTTGGCCTTGCCGCTTGTGATCAGGGGCTTGGCTCGCGCGGCGGCGGCGCTTATGCGCCCGATGCGCTGGTCGCGGGGGCGCATAATGTCGACGGGCTGATCGTCGGGCATCGCCTGATGGCGGCCGGGGAATACGAACTGGCGCTGAAGGCCTATCTGCGCGCCGTAGCGGAAAATGGAATTTCGGTCGACGCGCTCTCCGCCCTCGGCTCCGCCAATCTGAAGCTGGGGCGGCTCGGACAGGCCGAAGACCTGCTGCGCCGCGCCATCGACGAGGACGAAAAATTCGCCCCCGCCTGGAACAATCTCGGTGTCGTCTTGATGGAAACCGGCAAAATCGGCGAGGCGGCGCGGGTGTTTCGCATCGCTTTCGGCCTCGACAGTGGCAAATCCGCGTCAATCAAACAGAACCTGAACCTTTCCTTGGCAAAACTCGGCGAAATCGCCTACACTGGAGAGACAGAGCATGCGGGCTTTGCCCTGATGCGTCGTGGAGTTGGAGATTACCTGCTCTTGGCGGATTAAGGGACGCCCCAATAAGCGCCGGGCACGCGCGGACACAGATCTGCCGGGCACCATCAGCGCAAACATTGAGTAGTGCGGCTTGGCCGCGAAGAGCAGGATAAGGACGCGGGCAAAATGCGCCAGAAATTTCTATTGAGCTTGTGCCTCGGAGCAACCGTGGTGCTGTCGGCATGTGAGCAAATGACCGATGAAGAGGTCGAACGCGCCGTCGCCGGGGTCAACGTCATCGACGAAAACAACCTCAACGACATCATGCTGCGCGCGGGCGACCCGGAAGAGGCCGTCGCCTACTTTCGCCGCACCCTGAGCGCCCATCCCGAACGGGTTGACCTGAAGCGCGGCCTCGCCAAATCGCTGGTGCGCGCGGGCAAGGCTTCGGAAGCAAGCCGCATCTGGAGCGAGGTTCTCGCGTCCGGCGAGGCCAGCAACGACGACCGCATCTCCGCCGCCGACACCATGATCCGCGCGGGCGACTGGACCAAGGCGCGCGAGGTGCTGAACACCGTCCCGCCGACCGTCGAGAGCTTCGACCGCTACCGTTTGGAAGCCATGGTCGCCGACGCCAAGAAGGACTGGAAACGCGCCGACAGCTTCTACGAAACCGCCGTCGGCCTGACCACCCGCCCCGCCGGGGTCTATAACAACTGGGGCTTCTCCAAGCTGACCCGTGGCGATTACAAGGGCGCCGAGGCCATGTTCCTCGAAGCCATCACCTATGACGACAACCTGTTCACCGCGAAAAACAACCTGATGATGGCCCGCGGCGCGCAGCGTAAATACGACATGCCGGTCTTCCCGATGACGCAAAAAGAACGGGCGCAGCTCCTGCACACGCTCGGGCTGGCGGCGATCAAACAGGGCGACGTGACCATGGGCAAAACCCTGCTGCGCGAAGCCATTTCGACCCACCCGCAGCATTTCGACGAAGCCGTGCGCGCCCTGCGTGCCCTTGAAGCCAACGTGGCCTCCTGATGGAATTTGCACAACCGGCCCAGGCGGCCCTCTGGTTCCTCATCCCCGCCGTGCCGATCGGCATCTGGGTGGCGTTCAACGACATGGCGCGGATGAAAATCCCCAACCTGGCGGTGCTGGCCCTGCTGATCAGCTACGCCGTTTTGGGCCTGTTCGCCCTGCCCCTCGACGCCTATCTCTGGCGATACGCGCATTTCGCGGTGATCCTGATCATCGGCTTCCTCGCCAACATGCTGGGCGCAATGGGCGCGGGCGACGCCAAATTCGCCGCCGCGATGGCGCCTTTCGTGGCCCTCGCAGATGCCAGCCTGATGGCCTATATCCTCGCCGCCGCAACTGTGCTGGGCTTCGCCGGTCACCGGATCGCCCGCGCCTCCAGCGCATTGCGGGCCCGCACCCCGGACTGGGTAAGCTGGACGCACCGGAAGTTCCCGATGGGCCTCTGCCTCGGCACCGGCCTCATCGCCTTCCTCGCTCTGAACGCCGTTTATGGCCCCTAAACCCGCGCGGACGGGGCACGATCAAGCCCCGCCCCGCTCCGCCAGATCAAGCCATTCTTCTTCTGCCGCCGCCAGCGCCTGTTGCCGCTCGACCAACGCTTCCGAAGCTTTCTGAAACTTGGCCGGCGCATCGCTGAACAGGGTCGGATCGGCGAGAAATTCCTCCAACTTGGCGATCTCCGCCTCCAACCGCTCCATAAGCGCGGGCAGTTCCTCCAACCGATGCTTCTCGGTAAAAGAAAGCCCGATTTTTTCCGCCTTCGCCGCCGGCTTCTCCACCCGTTTCGGCTTTTTCTTCCCCTTGGCTGGCGCATCCTCCCGCTCCCCGCGCTGCGCCAGATAATCCGACCAACCGCCCGCATAGACCGTGGCCCGCCCGTCGCCCTCCATCGCAATCGTCGTCGCTGCCACCCGGTCGAGAAAGTCGCGATCATGGCTGACCAAAAGCACGGTGCCGCTATATTCCCCCAATAATTCCTCAAGCAAATCAAGGGTTTCAACGTCCAGATCGTTGGTCGGCTCGTCCATCACCAACAGATTGGACGGCTTGGCCATCAACTTGGCCAAAATCAACCGCGCCTTCTCCCCGCCCGACAAAGACCGCACCGGCGCCCGCGCCTGCGCCTCGTCAAACAGAAATTCCTTCAAATACCCGACCACATGTTTCGGCGCCCCGCGCACCAAAATCTGATCCGACTTGCCCGAAATCCCCAACACCGGATCCGACGCCAGATTTTCCCACAAAGACGCATCATCATCCAGCGTCGAGCGGTTCTGATCAAACACCGCCATTTCCAGCCCGGTCCCCAGCTTGACCGACCCCGAATCCGGCGCCATTTCCCCGATCAACAGCTTCAGCAACGTGGTCTTGCCCGCCCCATTCGGCCCCACCAGCGCGACCCGATCCCCCCGGTTCACCGTCAGCGAAAACGGCCGCAAAATCTCGCGCCCGGCAAAAGCCTTGGCAATACCGCGCGCCTCGATCACCTTGCGCCCCGATTTCGGCCCATCCTCCAACGCCATCGCCGCCGCGCCCTGCCGGGTAATCTGCTCCGCCCGCGCCGCCCGCATCTTCTCTAACGCCCGCACCCGGCCCATATTGCGCTTGCGCCGCGCCGAAATTCCCTCGACCGCCCACCGCGCCTCTGCCTTGATCTTGCGGTTGAGCTTGTGACGCGCCATGTCCTCATCCGCCCAATGCTTATCCCGCCAGGCCTCAAAATACGCAAAGCCCCGATCCTGCCGCCGAACCTCGCCGCGATCAACCCAAAGCGTGGCCCGCGTCAAGGCATTCAAAAATGCCCGGTCATGCGAGATCACCACAAACCCCGCCCGCGTGGACGACAATTCCGCCTCCAGCCAGCCGATTGCCTCAATATCCAGATGGTTGGTCGGCTCGTCGAGAAGCATCAATTCCGGCCCCTCCGCCAACAACTTGGCCAACGCCGCCCGCCGCCGCTCCCCGCCAGAAGCCGTTGCCACCGGCGTGTCAGGGTCAAACTTCAACCCCTCCGCCACCCGCGCAACCTTATACGCCTCCTCCGGCGCAAGCCCCGATGCGGCAAACTCCCCAAGCGTGGAAAACCCTGACAAATCAGGATGTTGCTCCATATACCCCGCATGAACCCCGAGCGGCAAAACCCGGCTTCCCCGGTCCGGCTCCACCAGCCCCGCCATGATCTTCATCAAGGTCGACTTGCCCGACCCGTTACGCCCGACCAGCGCCACCCGATCCCCCGGCTGCACAACAAGATCCACCCCGTCAAACACGGGATTACCGCCAAAAGTGAGCGAAATATCGGTGAGCTGTAAAAGAGGTGCGCGAGCCATGCACGCGGCCTAGCGGCCCCACCCCACAAGGTCAAGCAAAACGCCGCGCCTGCTTCTTCTTAGCAAAAATACTCACTCACTGCGCCGCCGCCCGCAACAACGCCTGCCGGTTCGCCGGAACCGCGCCAATTTCAAGGCCCGTGAACACATGCAGCGTCCCCAAATCCCGGTCGACCACCGCATGATCGGAAACCCAGCCCCCCATCAGCAAGTAAGAACGCAGCAACGGCGGCAACCCCGCCCGCGCCCGCGCCGGATCAAACGCCCCGCCGCCAAACCGCACCACCTCCGTGGCCCTTTCTCCCGGCGCCCAACGTGCCGGTGCCCCATGCCGTGCCGCTAAAAACGCGAATGCCTCCGCATGGGGCGCGGCCTCGGTGCCCGGAAACGAGGTGCAGCCGAACAACATCTCGATCCCCTCCGCATCCACCAACCGCGTCAGCCCCGCCCAGGCCAGCCGCACCGCATCCGCTCCGCCCGACCCCGGCTGCGCGCAAAACCGCCCCAGCTCCAGCATCGCCCCGCCAAATCCCGACAAGGCGGAAAGATCGTAAAACTGCGCCGAATAAGACGCCGCGATGCCGGACCCGCTGGCAAACGGCATCAACCGGCAGGTCGCCAACAACGCCCCCCCCGCGTCCTCAACCAACAAATGTGCGCATTGCGCGTCAAACGCATCCGCATCCCGTCCGCCACCCGCCGGATCGCGAAAGGCCCGGAAGCGCAACTCCTGCGCTCGCAAAACATCGCGCACGCCGGCAGCCAGACGCACCCGACACCCCGCGCGCTGCAACAGCGTTCGCCCCTCCTCTGCCATCAAACGCCCGTGATCCATCGCCCTTCCCTCTTGGCGCCAAGCTCTTTCGCGCTTACCTTGTCACAATCCCCCGAAGGCGCAAGAGCCGGGACGCAACGCAACAACCGCGCAAGGTGAATCGCAAGGTAAATCATGGCAAAAATCCACAAATCCGACGCCGAATGGCGCGCCGAACTGTCCCCGCTGGCCTATGAAGTCACCCGCCGCGCCGGTACCGAACGCCCCTTCTCGCATATGGGCTTCCCCGAAGGGCCGGGCCGTTATCACTGCGTCTGCTGCGGCGCCCCCCTGTTTGATCAGAACACCAAATTCGAAAGCCATTGCGGCTGGCCCGCCTTTTCCGCCCCCGGCAAAGACGCCCAAATCGACGAACACAGGGACACCAGCCACGCCATGATCCGCACCGAAGTACGCTGCCACAATTGCGACGCCCATCTGGGCCACGTCTTCAACGACGGCCCCGCCCCCACCGGCCTGCGCTACTGCATCAACGGCGTCGCCCTCGAATTTCGCGCCGCGTCGGACAACAAGACCTGAGCGCCCTACCCGCCGCCCTCCAACATCCAGCCATGCGCAGTGTCCCGTAGCGCCGCCGCGATCTCCTCCGGCGCGGCAATCAGGTCGCTCAGCGCCTCCGGGTTCATCTTCAGGTTACGCGGGCGCCTGAAATCCCCGCCCCGCCCCAACACCTTGCGCGCAACCCCCTGAACCTGCTTAGAAAAATCGCCATTCGCCGCAAACATCTCGTCATAATACAGCACCTCGGCCCACGGGGTTTTGCCCAGCATCTCCAGCACCACGCGGTCCATGCGTTGCAACGCCTCAATTTCGGCCACAATCCGCTCCGGCGCCAGTTCCACCTTCGGCTTTTTCGCGAGCAACCGCTCCGGCCGATCCGCCGACCAGCGCCCCGTCGCCTGCGCCAACCGTTCCGACACGATCATCCGCAGCTTGTTACGCCGCAAAATCAGCACCACATGCGCCCGCTGCGCCGCCGCGTAGTCGATCAGAAACGGCCCGCCGCCCAGCCCGCCGGGGATCAGATTCAGCGCAAAATATTTCACATCCATCGCCAACTTGCCGCCATGCTCGGCCCGAAGCGCCTCGATATAGCGGCGAAACAGCGCCGCGTGGTGCTGCGGGTGGATCAACGCCGGATCGCGCGCCGCCGCTTCGGCGACAAATTGGTAAAAGCGAAACGGGCGACTGAGGTCGCCATGCAGAATTTCATCGCAATTCAGCGCGCCGTTTTGTGCCAGAAGCTCGCGAAACACCGTGGTGCCGCTGCGCTGGCGCCCGAAGATGAAAATCAGGTCCGAATCCTGGTTAATCGCCATCGCGTCCCCCCGCATCCGCCGCCCGCTCAAACAAGGCCCGCGCCAGCATCGCCACCAATTCCGGCCGCTCTGCCACCCGCGCCACCATCACATCGCGCAGCATTTCCTGCGTGCCGACCCGCTGCCCCTGAGACCATGGCCAAGACATCGACCCCGCGCGAAAGCGATACAAAAACCCCGGCTGCGCGAAAAACTCCGCCTTGTAGCCGCGCGCCGTGAAGTCGAGCCAAAACGCCCAATCCTCCGCCTCCCCATTGCGCCGCGTGCCGTCAAAACAGATCTCGCGCAGCCGCTCGGTGCGGATCAGCGCGGTCATGCGAAAATCGTTTTCCAAGAGGTGCATGTGGTCGCCCAGCAGGTTGCGCAGCACCAACTCGTCGCTTTCGCCAAAATTGCGCCGCTGCGGCACGATGGCCTCCACCCCCGCCCCGCGCGCGTTCCAGGCATTCACCATTTCAGCAAGAAATTCCGGCGCGATCAGGTCATCAGCGTCGAGAAACAGCGCCAATTCCGTGTCACACGCCGCCGCCAGCCGGTTGCGCGTCGCCGCCAGTCCGGCATTGGGCTGCTGCAATAAGGTTAATTCCGGCAAGCGCGCGCGGGCATAATCGAAGAAAACCTGCGCCTTGGGAGCGCTGCCATCGTCACAAATTATCACCTTCGGAATGCCCGATTTCTGCGCCGCCAGCGCGTCGATGGTCTCCCAGAATTCCGCCGTCGGATTATGCGCCGGGATCAGCACGGTGACGTCGCGAATGCTGGCTTTCGGGCGCGCCGTGGCGTGGGTTTTGCGCCCGGTTTTTCGCGTCAATGCCGCGTCATAAGCCCGCCCCAACGCCTCCGCCGCCCGCTCCGGCGCGAGGGTCTCATTGCAAAACGCCCGCACCCCTGCGCGGATTTCGTCGCCATGTTTCACGATCGCCGCAAGGTCCGCGCGCAGCCGCCCCGGGTCACGCATCTGCTCCTCCAACACGAAATTTTGCAGCTCAGGCGGAAAAAACTCCTGCATCGGCGTCCCCGCACGCACCACCGGCAATTGGTTAAAATCAATCGCCTCAACGCAGGCATAGGAAAAGGTTTCATGCGCCCCAAGATGCGGGCTGATCGCGCCGGGACGCAGTAGCGACAGTGCCACCTCGCGCGGTTGATAATCAACAATGCTCAGCCGTTCGCGCAATTCCGGCCGCACCCGCTTGCGGATATACTGCCGCATTTTGCGCTCCTGAAACGGGGTCGGCACGATCCGCCCAATCAGTTCGACGCGCTGAAGCGGACGCAAATCCTGCAACATATTCACTGCGTAAATCAGCTTGTCGACGCCCTTGCCGATGGACACCCGACCAAGATACTGCACCTCGTCGCGCAACGCGGGCATTGGCCCGGCGGGCTGCGTAAACCGATACGGCTCGCGCACCACCACCGCTTCCGTCGTCACATCCGCCGCCGCCAGCCCCGACCGCATCGCCTCGGCGGGCAGCACCACCAAATCCGAAGCGCGCATTTGCTGACGCTCCGCCACCGCATTAGCCTGCGCCATCCGCGACATCGGCAAGCCATCCGCGCGGTAAATCGGCGCGCTCATGCCGTGGTTAAACGTGGTTAACAAGCGGGGCCGCGCGCCAGGGCGATGGCACATCTGCTGAAACAGCACGACACAGGGCGCCTGAAAATCCGTCGCCTCAATCACGTCGACATCCCATGCCTCCACCCGCGCCCAAAGCTGCGGCGCGAGGTAAGCGGCGATATTGTCAAAATGCGACAGGCTGCGGAACTGCCGCCCCATCACCTCATGATCCACCTCCGCCACATGCACCCGCTCCGGCGCAAACGGATGAAAACCCGCCACCAACGGCACCAGCTCCTCCCCCGGTCGCCGCTCGCGCCAGGTGAACAAAAACACCTCATGCCCCGCCGCCTCCAACGCGGGCACCATCTGCCGCATATAGGTCGCGATGCCACCCCCCGGCAGGAAGGGCGTTTCGCCGGAGACCAGCAGCAGTTTCACGATTCCGCCACCAGCAAGGCGAAATCATACAAGTTCACCGCATAGGCCCCGCGCGGCGGCAGCGCCAACAGGACCACAACGCGGCGATACGCGCTCAGCGGTCGCATCCCGTCCGGTCGGAATGCGATTCGGTGCTTCATCGGCACCGTGGTCAGCGGCAGGTGCGCGATGCGAAAATCCTCGAACCGCTTCCGGTCGGTGAAGCAGCGCAAGGTTACGGTCGCCTCAAACACCGTTTCCTGCGGCACAAACCCGCCCGCTAACGGGTTGACCTCCGCCGAGGCCAGCATTTCCAATTCCAGCGCCGCCGTATTCACGCCGCGATGCTCCAGCTCCGCCTCCAGATGCACCCACTTTGGCGCCGCGCGTCCCGTGATCACCGGATTGGCACGCAACACCGCCCGCCGCGGCGTCGCGCCTGCTACGCCGCCACCTATATCCGCGCCCGCCGCAGCGCCGCCGAGCGCTGAAACAGACGCGCCGCCCGCATAGACCTCGCGCGCCACAACCATATGCGCCGCATCCGCAAAGCCCGCATTCTCCACCGAGGCCCAAAGACCCTCGGCGAAGGCTTTATAATTACGCGCCCGCAAAGGCGCGATCGGTTCCTGCCCGCTCAGGAACCGGGAGAAGCCAGTCACGATCTCACGGCGGGGCGCGCCGGAGGAAAACCGCGCCACATCCGCTTTCATCAGCGCCACCATGCGCTCCATGGCCTCAATATGCACCGCGAATCTTTCTAAATCGTTAAGCATCGCAATTTTTCTCATCTTTTTTCTTCTGATTTCCCGCCCGACAACCATAGCGGGAAATTAACCAACTGGCGAGCTGATCAAGTGGCAAAACCTTCCCCCCCGGCACCCCCAGCGCGCAAACCAAACCGCCCTCCCCGCGCACCGCAAAAACATCCACCGCATGTTCGAAATCAAGCGCCGGATAAGGGACGTCGGGCAAGAGGCAAACCGTGCCAATGCCAAGCCGCTTGAGCGCCCCGAAGGCGTCGCATTCCTGCGCGATCACCGCGTCGAGCCAGAACATCTGCGCCGCCGCGTCCTGCCAATCGGAGAGAAAATGAACACTGTCAAAATCGGGCGCGGGTTCCGCAGCGTGGCCCAATATAAAGAGATGCACGCCGACGCCACGCCGCCGTAATTCCTGCGCCAGATCCGCCGCCGCCGCGTCCACCCGCGCGAGGGCAAAACCGACCTGAACCCCCTGCGGCAAAACGCAGGCTGCCACCCCGCCAACGGCCCGCTCCAACACCTCATGCGCCCGGTGGCGCAACGGCAAATCGCCGCGTCGCCATTCCCAGCTAAGCCCGGCGGCGCAGGCATACTCCGAATGGCGCAGGCGCTCGGACAGGGGGTGGAAATGCACGGATGGCGGCGGCGCGGTGCTGGGCAGCGTTAACCTTAATTTACGGATACGCGCCCCGGTGGAAGCCGCGCTGGAAGCCAACACCACCGCCCCGGATGCAGCCTGTCCTTCCCCCTCGGAAACCGCAAAACGCGCGCCCGCAACCAGCTCTAATACCGCGCACTCCGCCGCCATCGCCCGGCATTGCAACGCCCAAAACACCCAATGCAAAACCCCCGCTTGCCGCAAAATCTCGTAGGCCGCGCGGGTGGTCGCCACAACATAGCCGGGAAAATGAAACCGCGTGCTGCCGGTGCGGCTGGCCCAGAATGCCCGGCCCAGATCCGGCACCGGCGCGCCCAGCCGCGCTGGATCGGTGGCAAAAAACGCCTCCTCCGTATCCTCAAACAAAATCGCGAACCGGGGCGCTTCGGCGTGTTCCAAGGAAGCCAAAGCGCGCGGGTTCATTAACCATGAATGCGCATCCCGTAGCTGCGTCCGCAGACCCGCCTCGTCGCGACCTGCCTGCGCCAACAAGCTCTCCGGCCGCTTGCGATATTCAAAGCCGAAATCCTCCAGATGCCGCCCGCGAAACCCCGCCTGCGCCGCCGCCAGAAAGAAGGCCCAATCCTCCCAACCCCGGCGGAAATCCGGGTCAAACTGCACCGCCTTGATCACCTCGCGCCGCAACAGGCTCCCCGCCTCGCAGATATTTTGCGCAGCGTGCAAAAGCCGGGAATACGGCCCGCCGGGATCGCCGTGAAACGGCGTGCCGAACATATCAAAATCGGGGTAAATCCAGCCCGCTTCCGGGTGTGCCTGCAACTCGGCCATGGCGCGGGCGAGCGCCTGAGGACGCAGGCGGTTGTCGGCATCGAGCAGGTAAATCGCTTCGGCGGCGGGCAGGTGATCGAGCACGAATTGCAGCCCCGCATTGCGCGCGGCGGGAAGGCCACGGTTAGGCTGGCGCAGATAGGTCACGCGGTCGGGATAGGCGCACGCATAGCTGCGACAAACACGGTCGGTCTCCGTAAAGGGGCAGCCGTCGTTAACCATGATCAGGTGAATGGGAAAATCTGCCTGTTGCGCCAAAACGGATTCGATGGCCTCGGGAAGCAAGGCCGGGTGGCGATGTGCCGGAAGCACCACCGCCAGCTTTGCGCCCTCGACCTCAGGCATGTTCCGACCCGAAATCTATGGTTAACGCGCTGAAACTGGACCAGCCGAAATCCGGGGCGTGGGCCGGGTTGGTTAGACGGGTGAGCAGATAAATGTCGACGACCGGGGGCAGGTCCTTGAGCGTCAAGTCCTGCGGCGCACCGGGGTGCAGATCGTGCCAGCCGGTAGTAAAATGCGGCGCGAATTGCGGCAAGGCAAGGTCCGCCGGGCGTTGGCCACTTGGGGTCAGAGCGCAGGCAAAAGAGATGTTCGGGGCGCGCGGGTGCCGGATCATGGCGCGGGCGGTCAGGCGGGTGGCGCCGGTCAGGTCCACATTTTCAAACCGCGCCGCCGCGATCTGGCCTTCTGGCCGCACATGCAGCAGCAGGTCATGCGAGTCTTGCGCGAAACTCAGGTCCGGCAGGCCGCTGTTAAGGTTAATCGCATCCAGCAGCCCCCGCCCGTTAACCACGATCCGATCCGGCGCCTCCACCCCCGCCACACGATGGGCCGACAGCGCCGGGCGGCAGGTTGCCCCCGGCGGCGCGCGCCAAGCGGCGGTGGCCAGCGCATCTTGGCTCTGTTCGTCGCCGGCGCGGTGCCCGTGGCGCAGATCGGGGTGTTTGGCGGCGATGGCGACGGCCACTTTGCCGCGCCCGTTCCAACGCAGGTCCAGCGCCACCGTTTGTTCCGCCACGTCCAGCGCACGGGGCAGCGAAAACCGTTGCGACCCTGCGCTCAGACCCGCCGCCTCCACCCGCCATTCCCCGTGACGCGCGCCGTCCTGCAAAGTGGTTAACCACACCTCCAGATGACCGGATTGCGCCTGCACGTCCGTTAACCAAAACCCCACATCCGACAGCCCCGCCGCGCCGCAGGCCAAGCGCTGCACCACCGGCACCCCGTCGCGCAGGGGCAGCGATTTGCCCGGCTGGGGCTGGTTCCAATAGACACGCTCACGCAATCCCTGATCCCGCTGCAATGCCGCCCGCTCCAGCGCGGCAAACCCGCTGCGCAGCCGTTCATTTTCCTGCCGCAACGCCGCGATCTGCCGCAAAGCATCGGCATGAGCGCGCGCCGTTACCACCGTTTCCTCTGCGCTCAGACGCCACAACCCGGCGAAAATCCCCGCTCGCAACGCCGTGCCCTCCGCCGCGCTGCCCCGCAGGTCAATCAGCGGCAAATCCGCCCCAAACTGCGCCGCAAACCCCGCGCGAAGCGGCGCCAGGTCCGCACCAAAACAGATCAACGCGCGCAGGCGGAAATGCAGTTCCTCCGCCGCGATCCCCGCCGGGTTTTCCAGCAATTCCACTCCATCCGGCGCAGCGGCCAATACCAGCGGCGCCGCTTCCGGCCAGACCGACAGCAGACGCGCCCGATCCTCGGGCAACACCGCCACCTGCTCCGCTTCCCGGTTCGATTCGCACATTGGTTTCTATATTCCTGCCTTGCAGACTCATACGTCCGCTCAACCATAGGGTTACAAGAATGGACGGCTACAGCAAGCCCCATCGCCCGGCAGAACCGCCGGGCTGCGCCTGCCTGCCCCTCGGCAAGCGCAAACAGCACATCCATAAACCCAACCGCAGGGCGTTTTTCAAAGCTTTTACAAACGGCCAGACCTGTGCAAGCGCCTACCCAGGCAGGCGCAGCCCTCCGCAAAATATTGCCCCTTCAAACACCTGCGCCGCCCGGATCAGGGGCGGCGCAGATCGTTCAATGAGGGTGCAATCAATAGACGTCGCGCAGGTAGCGTTTCTGGCGCTTGAGGTCGGCGACATATTCCTCCGCCGCTTCCGCCGATTTGCCGCCCTCACTGGCGATGATCTCATGCAGCGCGGCGTCCACATCCTTGGCCATGCGCGTCGCATCGCCGCAGACGTAGAAATGCCCGCCCTCTTCCAGCCAGCCATACAGCGCCTTGCCGTTTTCGCGCATCCGGGTCTGGACATAGATCTTCTCCGCCTGATCGCGGGAGAAGGCGAGATCAAGGCGGCCCAGCAGACCATCCGCCGACATCTGCCCGATCTCGTCTTCATAGATGAAATCGTCCGCCCGGTGCTGGTCGCCGAAGAACAGCCAGTTCTTGCCCTTCGCCCCGCGTTCGCGGCGCTCTTCGAGGAAGGCGCGGAAGGGGGCGATGCCGGTGCCGGGGCCGACCATGATCATCGGCGCGTCGTCGTCCTCGGGCACGCGGAAGGACTTGTTGGGCGACATGAAGATCGGCACTTCGGTGCCGGTTTCGGTGCGGTCGGCGAGGTAAGTCGAGGCGACACCGCCATGCGCGCGCCCCTCATAGTCCCAGCGCACCGCCGCCACCGTCAGATGCACCTCGCCCGGATGGGCCTTGGGGCTGGACGAGATGGAATAAGCGCGGTGTTGCAAGGGTTTAAGCCAGCTCACCAACTCCGCCGCATCGAGCTTCAGCTCCGGGTTCAGGTTCAACAGGTCGAGCATATCGCGGCCCCAAAGGAAGGCCTCCAGCGCCTCTTTGTCGCCATTGCCGACCACATGGGTCATCTCGTCATGGCCCGCACGTTTCTCGATCTGTGCGATCAACTCGCGCGAGGGGGTCATGATCTCCAGCCCGGTGGTGAGCAATTCGCCCAGCGGCGCGTCCTTGCCCGCAACCGCGTCCTCCGCCTTGGCGCCCAGACGGTCCAGCACCGCCTGCACCAGCGCCGGGTTGTTGACCGGCAACACGCCCAGCGCGTCGCCTGCCTCATAGCTCATGCCCTCTTCCGGCAGTTCAAAGGCGAAGTGCCGGATTTCCTTGGCGGATTTCTTGCCGGACAGCAGCCGGTTCTCGATCACTTTCGACCGGTATGGGTTCTTGCGCGAATAGCCGGACTTCTTCGGTGCGGGCGCAGCGGCGGGGGCGGCCTCAGCGGAAGCCCCGCCGGTGGAGGCCACCGGGATATTCTCCTCGATCCAGGCCGTAGCCGGGTCTTCGAAATCCACGTCGCAATCGACCCGCTCCGCCAGACGCTGCGCGCCCAGTTGCTCGAAGCGGATGTCGATCAGCTTGCCCGCCTGACAGAACTCGTCATAAGAGGTGTCGCCCAGCGCGATGACGCCATACCGCAGGCTCTCCAAACGCGGCGCGGTCGTAGCCGATACCGCATCCCAGAAAAGCTGCGCATTGTCGGGCATCTCGCCCTCGCCATAGGTGGAAATCACCACGATGACGCGCTCCATCTGCGCCAGCGCCTCCATGTCCACCGCGTCCAGCTCCTGCACCCGCGGGGTATAGCCGCGCGATTTGGCCATTTCCGCCGCCTCCTCAGCGACCGCTTCCGCGTTGCCGGTTTGCGTGCCGAACAGAATGTCGATCGGCGGGGCAGCCTGCGCGGCGGGCGCGCCGGAAACCGAGGTGGTCAGATCGTCAACCATCGCCTTGCGCGAATGCAACCCGGCCAGAAAACCGGCCAGCCAGGCGCGCTGGTCTTCCGAGAACGGCGCTTCGTCGGGAATATAGGGAACTTTCATCTGTTACTCCGCTGGGATCTGCGCGGCGATATCCGGCAGGGCGTTTTGGGCAAATAGCTCGTCAAAGCTGGGGATATGTCCGAGGGTTTCCCGGTTCTTGGCGCTCTGGCTCAGGATCCAGCTATAGGTGCCGGGGCTGTCCATGGAAAGCACATTGCGCATGGAGAGCGCGCGTTTGAAATCGGTCAACCGCTTGTTGGCGACCAGCGCCGACAGCTCGGTATCGTCGTAATCGGCGATGGCGGCGCGGGCATGTTTGGCCAGCACCATCATCAGGCCGAAATCTTCGGTCAGGATCAGGTTGCGCGTTGCCTTGCGCATCGCCTTGTCCCCGTCCTTGGCCCCGGTGCGCTTGCGGGCAATGCCCTGCGCCGCTTCCAGCACGGTCCAGGAGTTGATCAGTCGGAACATCTCCTCGGTATCCGTGTCGCCAAAGGCGGGGGTTGCGCCGTGCAGCACCGGCTGGCCGGTTTTCCAGCCCTCCTTCAGCACCGCGACCTGATGTGAGGCCAGCGCAGTGGCCAGCTCCTCGATCAGCTCCTTGCGGGACTTGGCGCGCAGGATCTCGTCCGCATCCTGATATTGCAACAGCGCCTTGGGCATGATCCACTGGAACTTACCGCGCTCCGCTTGCCAATTGTCCAACAGCGCCTGCGCCCGCGCCGAGCCGGTCGCCGCCACATGCCATTCCAGCATCTGATGCACCGCTTCCGCGTGCAGGGGCGACATCGGGTTGTCGCTGTCGAGCCGGTCGATCAGCACGGAATCGTGACTGATACACTCGGCCAGCCGCCCCTCGGGGTCGTATTGATAAGCAAACCCGCCGGACATGCCGTTGCCCATCCCCTTGGCAAAACCACCGATATTGAGCACCGCGCCGTTGGTCATGTATTCGAGGCAGAAATCCCCCACCCCTTCAACCACCGCCGTCGCACCGGAATTGCGCACCGCGAAACGGTCGCCCGCCTGCCCGGCGATGAAGGTGCGCCCGCCGGTGGCACCGAAGAGGGCAAAGTTGCCGATCAGCACGTTTTCGGTCTGCGCCGCCGTGCCGCCTTCGGGCGATTTGACCACGATCTCGCCGCCACAGGCGCCCTTGCCCACACCGTCGTTACAGGTGCCGGTATGTTCCATCACCATGCCGTCGTTGCAGAAGGCGCCGTAAGACTGGCCGGCCGATCCCTGCGTATGCACCCGGATCGAGCCCCGGTCGAGGAAGCGGCGGCCGCGCTTGTCTTCTTTGACCGCAGGCAGGCCGGACACCACGTCCAGCTCGTGATTGAGCATCCGCTCCATATCGACCGCCAGCTGCCCGCCAACCGACTTGTTGCGGTTGTTCAGCACCAGATCGCCATCGGCGCCGATCTCGACGCGGCTCTGACGCCCCTCAATGAGCGCCGCGCGCACCTGTTCCAGCAGGCTGTCATCAACCGCATAATCGCGTTCCAGATAGGTCGGGTTTTCAACCTTCACCTCAGGCACATGGGTCAGCATGTTGCGCAGGTCCAGTTGGCCAACCGAAGACGGATGGTCGAGCAGGTGCAGCAAATCCGCCCGCCCGCGCGCTTCCGCCAGAGAATGCAGACCCAACTGCGCCAACACTTCGCGCACCTCGTGGCTGATATTGACCAGATATTGCGCCAGCGCGCGCGGGTCGCCATCGAACACTTCCGGGTTGGTGGTCAGACCCGCCGGGCATTTGACGTTGCAATTCTTCGCCATGACGCATTTGAGCATCATCAGCGCCGTGGTGCCAAACTCGAAACTGTCCCCGCCCAGCAGCGCGGCTTTCACCACGTCGGTGCCGGTCTGCATGGCGCCGGACACCCGCAGCTTGACCTTCTGACGAATGCCGTTGGCGCAAAGGGCGTGATGCACCTCCGCAATGCCAATCTCCGCCGCCCGGCCGGTATATTTCAGCGAAGTGACCGAAGCCGCCCCGGTGCCGCCGGTATTGCCCGCGATGTTGATCACATCCGCCCCCGCCTTGGCCACGCCGACCGCAATGGTGCCGATGCCCTCGGACGAGACCAGCTTGACGATGACACGCACCCGCGCCGCCTTGGCGTCGTGGATCAACTGGCCCAAATCTTCGATCGAATAGGTATCGTGGTGCGGCGGCGGCGAGATCAACTCGACCCCCGGCGTGCCGCCCCGCGCGGCGGCAATCTCCACCGTCACCTTCGGCGCGGGCAACTGACCGCCCTCGCCCGGCTTGGCGCCCTGCCCGATCTTGATCTCGATCTCCTCAAGGTTCGGATCGGCCAGATACCCGGCCCAGACCCCGAAGCGCCCGGAAGCGAACTGCTTGATGCGCGAGGCGCGAATGGTGCCATAACGCGAAATATGCTCGCCGCCCTCGCCGGAATTGGACATGCTTCCGGCCATGTTGGTGCCATGCGCCACCGCCTCATGCGCCGAGGCGACCAGCGCCCCGTGCGACATGGCGCCGGAGGCCAGACGCGGGGTGATGGCCGAAGCAGGTTCGACCTCGGAGAGCTTGATGGCGGGCAGCGCCGGGCGGATGCGCGAGATGTAATCCTCGGCCCAACCCTTGACCTGCACGATAAGCTTGCCGCCCTCAACCCAGTGCCCCAGCACATCCTTGCCGAAACGCTCGACAAAGGTCTGTGCCAGCGCATCCAGCCGCGCCAGATCCTTTCGGGTCTTGCGCGTCAGGGCAATAGCATATTCCCCCTCGCCGCGCCGCTGCACATCAATGCCGCGGATAACGAAATCGCGGTTGCCCGCGCGGTTGAACAACATCATTTCCCGCTTGATGTCCTTCGCCTCGGACATGAAGGAAATATCCGCCGGGAAGGCCAGCACGTCGCGCAGAGCGGCGGGGCGGCGGGCGCGTTCCTCGCTCATCATGCGCGAGAAGGCGCGGTAGCCCGGCGTGATCTCGAACGCGTCGATCTCCTCCGGCGTCAGCCTGTCAAACGAGGTGTTGATATAGCCTTCTTCGTCAATGCCAAAGGCGTCGTTCATCTGCCGCAGGGTAAGCAGGCGCAGCGGGTCCACATCCTCAGTGCTGCCGTCAAAAGCAATCGCCTCCTCGGTCATGTCAACGAAACCACGCACGGCGGTGGTGCCGTAAGAATGCCCCGCCCCCCCGGCGCGCTCCTTGAACAGGCCAAGCATCGGGATGTCGCCCTCGGCGTCGATCTCGGTGGCGCGCTGGTGCCAGTCGGCGGTCGATTGCGCGATGGTATCGAACTGCACCCCGCCAACCTGCGAAATCATGTTGGGGAAATAGCGGGCGAAAACCGGATCGTTGGTATCAAGGAAATTCGGCTCGAAAAACTCGCCGCCCGAATAGCTCTCAACCGTGCAAAGCCCGACCTTGCCCATGGTTTTCATCAACGCCTTGATCGCCGCTTTGGTGAAACGCGCATAAGCCGCCGCCGGATCGTCCGGGTATTTCTCCTCCGCCCGCATCCGCACGGCGAGCGGATAAACGGCGGACGCCCCGAAGCCCAACGCGCAGGCGATATGGTGCGACGAACAGATCTGTCCGCTCTCCACCACCAGCGACACCCGCAGGCGCAGCCCCTCTTCGATCAGGCGCTGGTTAATGGCCGAAACCGCCATGGTCATCGGCAGCGCCGCCCGGTCATGCGCAATATGGCGATCGGTAACAATGGCAATGCCGCCCTTCTCGCGGGCAAAATCCACCACCTCATTGGCCAGCGCATCAATCGCCGCCACCAGTGCCCGCTCATTGCCCGCCGCATCGCCGTAAACCGGCGTGTAGAGCATGTCGAAACGGTCCCACGGGGTCTCGTCCTGCGCCTTGATTTTCAGCACTTCCGTCATGGTCAGGATCGGCGAATGCACCACGATCTGCCGCGAGCCGGTCGGCCCGCCATGCGGCTTTTCCCCCAGCGCCACGCGCATGGTCATCCCGTCCGCCTCGCGGATCGAGTCCAGAGGGGGGTTCGTCACCTGCGCAAAACGCTGGCTGAAATATTTGGCAATCCCGCCTTCCTGATCGGATAAGGCGTTGATCGCATTGCCATATCCCATGGCCGAAACCTTCTCCGCCCCCGTGGCCAACATCGGGTCCATGAGAAATTTGAAGCTCTCCTGATTGTGGGTATAGGCCACATAGCGGCTGGCCCGGCCCAGATCGCCAACATAGCGCCCGGCGGCGATTTTCGGGTCCGCATCCTCCGCTTCCGGCAGCGCGTTGATATTGACCGCCGCTTCCGCCAGCAGCGCCGTGTAATCCGCCCGCGACGCGAGCAGCTCCAGCGCCTCGCGGGTCTCGATCACCCGGCCCTCCTCGTGGTCGAAATACAGCATCCCGCCCGCTTCGATCCGGCCCCGGCGCAACACCTTCTCCGGCGGGAAATAGACCTGCCCCGCCTCGCTCATCACCGCCAGATATTCATCCGTTTCCACCGACCGCAACGGCCGCAGCCCGAGCCGGTCCAGCCGCGCGCCGATAATGCGCCCGTCGCCAAAGACCAGCGCCGCCGGGCCGTCGTTTTTCTCCTCATAGAGCGCGAAGTAAGCCAGCATCGAGCGCACTTCCCGGCTCAACGTGGTATCGTTTTCCCAGGCCGGCGGCATCATCGACACCACCGCCGTCACCAAATCCAGCCCCTCGCCATAGACCCGCGCGTTCATCGTCTGATCAAGCCGGCAACTGTCCGACTGCCCCTTCGGGCGCACGATAGAGGCGTTCTTCGCCAGCGCCACCGCCGCTTCCGACAGCCGGTTTTTCTTGTCCGTGTTCAGCTCACCATTATGCGCCATCAGCCGGAAGGGCTGCGCCATCGAGGGGTGCGGGTCGGTGTTGGTGGAGAAACGCGTGTGGAAATACATCGTATGCACTTCATGATCCGGGTCCGCCAGATCGGCATAATAGGGCACGATCTCCCACGAATTGAGCCGCCCCTTCAGAACCTGCGTGCGCGCCGACAGCGACAGCGGATAGAGCCCGTCCAGCGCCTTGTTCGGGTACGCCTCCGCCTCGATGGCCAGCAGGGTCTCGTGGAACAGACGGTCCAGCGCCGCGCCCGCAACGCCCTCCGGCGCCTCCAGAAGCCACTGCCGGATCGGCAACTGCGCCTTGATGCCGCGCGGCTCGATGGCGTCGTTATTCACCGGCACTTCGCGCTGCGCCAAAATCCCCAGCCCCGCCTCACGGAAATGCCGTTCGATCAGCGCCACCGCCTCATCCGAGCGCACCGGGTCGGTCGGCAAAAAGAAGTTGCCAACCCCGAAACCGCCCGCCTGCAAAGCCTTGCCCGCGACCTTGGAGAAGAACTTCACCGACAGGTCGATGGAAATCCCCGCCCCGTCGCCAATGCCTTCCGAGGACATGCCGCCGCGATGCGGGACCGCGCAGAGCGCCTCGTGGCCTTTGATCAGAACATCGTGGCTCTGCACGCCGTCCTTGCGGGTGAGAAATCCAACCCCACAGGAGCTTTTGTCCTGACGGGGATCGTAAAGACCTGTGGCGGAGAGGCTGGTGGGGGAGAGCTGACGTTCGATCGGTCCGCACCTTTCTTGCTGGCCACCGCGGACGTGCCGCCGGGCGTGGCTGCGGCCTGCGCCGCGGTTGAAGCGGGAGCGTCCCGCCGGGGAGTGGCGCAGAGACCGGATACGCTGCAAGCGCAAAAAATCCTGTGCCGGGGCTGAACCTTTACCGCCAAAACCGTAATTTTTCAAGAGACCTGCGCATTTTCAAAGACCGCAAACCCCTTGAAACGCTGGTTGTTCAATAAATAAAGGGCAATATGGCTGTCCTTTTTTTCACCACACCCCCAAAGCCAGACATTTTCCACCGCCGCAACGCAGAAACAGGTCCGGACCGGCCCGAAAATAAGCCCCCCATCTGCGCAAGATTTGCACAATGAGAGGGGTGATTCACGCGTGGGGTGGTTAGGCAGCGATCCGCCAAAACCAACACAACAAAACGCCTGCGATCTCGCCCCTTCAGCAAGTAAACTCTATAAAATCAAACAGCTTTCCATACCCTGCCTTCACCAACGCAACCTTCAAAGGGTCAGAGAAAAACAGCAATTTGAGTACGTAAGAATCCGCCCAAAAATCCAGCGACGTGGAAAACCTCGGCATCTTGAGCTTGGA
>PDOZ01000002.1 GCA_002747325.1 Rhodobacterales bacterium | reverse complement strand
CTGAGAACAAGCCGGTCGGGGTACATTTCCTCCGGCACCCGCACCCTTAGGTCCCCCCAAATATCAAGCTCCGGCGCGTCCGGTGTTACTCCGGTTTTCTTGGCCTCTTCTATCATGGCAGTAAGACCTTCTCGCCGCACCCGATTTCTTTCTTTTTCAAGAAAATCAAGGATCGCAACCGACATTTCATGCCCATCCTGATCCGGCGTGCTCAGATTGACATAATCTGCAAACCCAATGACCGTAAGTGTAACGCCCATGCAAACCCAATGACCGTAAGTGTAACGCCCATCTCTTATCCCTTCTTCGTTGGCGTCTGCGACGCGCCCATCTTAACCAACATTTCCTGATCCACCAGCCGCCCGATGATCGGATGCAGGCGCAGGTCGCCGCCGTGAAGCTTACGCCTTGCCCTTGAACACCGCGCCCCAGATCGGGCCGACGATGCGGGTGGCGAGTGGGATCAGCAGGGTGCCGAAAAGGAGGCCGAACACGCCGTCGATCCCGGCGGTGGTCAGCCATTTCGCTGCGCCCACAATGGCTTCCGGCACCCGGTGCGCAACCCATTCTGCCGCGTGATGCACCTGTTCATAGGGCCAGTGCCAACCCATTTCATGCGCGCCGTGGATCACGATATTGCCGCCGACCCAGAGCATTGCCGCCGTGCCGACAATGGTTAACAGGCGCATGAAATAGGGCATTCCCCTGACCAAACCGCGCCCGATGGCCCGCACCGGAGCGGTGGCCGCCGATTGCGCCATGGCCAGCCCGATATCGTCCATCTTCACGATCAGCGCGACCGAACCGTAGACCGCGACGGTGATGCCGATGGCAACCATCACCAGAACCGCCGCCTCCATCCAGATCGTGGAGCGCGGAATCGAGGCCAGCGCGATGGTCATGATCTCTGCCGACAGGATGAAATCGGTCTTGATCGCCCCCGCAACCCGCTGTTCTTCGAGATGCGCCGGATCCCCCTCCGGGTGGTCGGCGGCGTCATAGCTATGGTCCTTCGGGAACAGCCAATGCCAGATTTTTTCCGCCCCCTCAAAGCAGAGATAAGACCCGCCCAGCATCAGAAGCGGCGGGATCAGCCACGGGGCGAAGGAGGTAAGCAACAGCCCAATAGGCAACAAAATCAACAACTTGTTCTTGATCGAGCCCCAGGCAATGCGGCCAACGATGGGCAATTCGCGCTCGGCCTTGAAGCCATGCACATATTTCGGCGTCACCGCCGCGTCGTCGATCAGCGCTCCCGCCGCCTTGGCCCCCGCCTTGGCCGCCTGCGCCGCCACATCGTCCACCGATGCCGCCGCCACTTTGGCAATCCCCGCCACATCGTCCAACAATGCAAGAAGTCCGCTCATCTCCGCCTCCCGATCCGCCGATGACTATCTCAGCGCACCCTACCCGCCCGCACGAAAAGCCTCAAGCGCCGCCGTGCCTGCCCGCTTGACGCCCGCGGTCGCACTCAGGAAAATGGACATACGGGCGCCGGGCGTGTGGCGCTTATTTGGCAAACAACAACTGGAACCGCCATGCTTACCGGAAGCTGCCATTGTGGCAAAACCAACTGGACCTTCCGCGACACACCGGAAACGGCTACTGCCTGCAACTGCACGCTGTGCCGACGCTATGGCGCGTTGTGGCTCTACGGGCACGAGGGCGAGCGGGTCTCGGTGAACGGCCCTGTCGCCTCCTATGCGCGGGCAGAACGCGAAAATCCGTGGCTTGAAATCCTGTTCTGTCCTGCCTGCGATGCACCGCTTAGCATGGAGCCCGGTTCGCCCGCCCATCCCGCTCCGACCGTCCAGCCGGTCCAGATATCGGAAACTTTGGTGTCTGTCCCCCGAAACGAAATCACCGTCTTCCCGGCCAGCCCTTCGGGGGCGTTGGCGCCGGTGATCTCGTAGGAGAGGGCGTAGAAGCTGTTGCCTCTTTCAACACCATCCGGATCAGAAGACGCGCGCACGCCAACTTCTGCAGCACCGATCTTGATTCCTTTGATGTCTCCCAAACCCAGATCGACATCATTTTCGACATGCTTTCCCTCGGAAATCCCTGAATCATACCCACGGTTGTAAGCGTCCATCGCAAGAATGGAGAGAAAAAGATCCTTTGAAATCGTCATTTGCATTCTCCCATAAGGAAAGAGCCAGCGCCCAATACTTCCGGCAATTCATTTGAGGAAATGCCAATGCTGTTAGAACCACTCAGCCGGGCACGCTTCGCTTTGTATTCACAAAACCAAGCCCCCAAAACCTCCTCCACCCGCCCCCCGGTCACGGGGTCGTCCGTCGCCTGCACTGTCACCTCGCGCAGCGCAATTCCCTCCCCGAAGGTCGCGGCGAGGTCGTCCGGGTCAACCCGCCGCACGCTGGCCGGGTCCGTCACATCGTCAAACGTCACCATCGTCGGCCACAACTTGCGCGGCACGACCAGCGGCGTGGTCTGCTCCCGAATGCGCCGGTAATATTCACGCCCGGTCGCATCGCCCAGATGCTCAGCTATCGTCCGATACAGAATGCTCTTAACCCCGCCCAGAAGCACAAACAGCGGCTTGCCGTTCAGCTCGACATAAATCGCCTCCCCCGCCTGAATTTCGGCAGGGTTGGGCAGATTTAAGGACCGCATAAATATGGAACTACCCCCGACCCTGACCCCAATCACATTCGACGCCGAAACCGGCCCGTCCGGGGCCTCGATATGCAACGTCATCTTCTGATGCCATTCCTGCGCCTTGGAGGAAGTGAACACAAACCAGATCAGCCCGTACAACAAAAGCACAACCCCAACCGCCGAAGCGACCAGAAACAAAGCGATGCGGAAAATATAGTTCATACGGCGGGCTCCTGTAGCGTCCACCGCCACAAAAGCACAATCCCGCCCGCCGCGCTACGGGGTTGATGGTATTGGCAAACGATCTGGATCGGGGAAAATGGTGCGGTTGAGAAGACTCGAACTTCCACGGGTTTTACCCCACAGCGACCTCAACGCTGCGCGTCTACCAATTCCGCCACAACCGCACTGTTCTGACTTGGTGGGGCGGTGTCTAAACCGGGTTTTCGGGGATGTGAAGGGTAAAAATGCGCTCGGGGTGAAATTTCACGCCCTCGTGACAAACGGGGCCGGGGGGCGTAGGGCTTTGGGGCAAAGAATGGGAGAAACCATGGTCGAATGGGTCACAAGCCCCGGCTTGACGCCGTATGAGGAAGCCTGCGCCTTCATGGAAGCGCGGGCAGAGGCGATTGCGGCAGGGGAAGCGGAAGAGATGGTCTGGCTGGTGGAACATCCGCCGCTCTATACCGCCGGCACGTCCGCGCGCCCCGCCGATCTCGTCGACCCGGAGCGATTCCCGGTGTTTGAGAGCAAACGCGGCGGGCAATATACCTATCATGGACCGGGGCAGCGGGTGGTCTATGTCATGCTGGATCTGGGCAAACGCGGGCGCGACGTGCGCGCTTTCGTCGAACAGCTCGAACGCTGGGTCATCGCCACGCTGGAGCGCTTCAACATCACCGGCCATATCCGACCGGGGCGCGTTGGGGTCTGGGTCGAGCGGCCGGACAAACCGCCGACCGCCACCGGCCCCGCCGAGGACAAGATCGCCGCCATCGGCATCCGGCTGCGCAAATGGGTGTCGTTTCACGGCATTTCGATCAATGTCGAACCGGATCTGGAACATTTCAGCGGCATTGTGCCCTGCGGCATTACGGAGTATGGAGTCACCAGCCTGGTCGATCTCGGCCTGCCAGTCACCATGGACGATCTCGACGTAACGCTACGTCAGGCGTTCGAGGAAACCTTTTCTTAACCCCTGCCCGGCATAAATCGGCAAATATCCGCGTCTGGCTATTTTGTCACATTGCCTTGGCAAACAAAGTAAACAACAACAGATACAAACGATCCCTAAGGAGGAATATCCATGAAACAAACTCGTCGTGAACACCTGATGATGCTGGGCGCCGGTGTGGCCGCTGCTGCCACCCCGACCGTCGCCATGGCCGAAGGCACCGTGCATGAAGTGCAGATGCTGAACAAGCACCCGGACGACAAGAAGAAGAAGAACGTCTTCATGCCGGACATCGTGCGCGCCATGCCGGGCGACACCATCCGCTTTGTTTCCGTCGACAAGGGCCATAACAGCGTGTCCGACAAGAACATGATGCCGGAAGGCGCGGAAGGCTGGGAGAGCAAGCTGTCGAAGGACTTCGAAGTCACCCTGACCGTCGAAGGCACCTATGGCTACTACTGCACCCCGCACCGCTCGCTGGGCATGGTGGGCCTCATTCTGGTCGGCGACCCGTCCTCCAACTATGAAGCCTGTAAAGCAGCCAAGCAGAAGGGCAAGGCGAAGAAAGTCTACAAGGACATCTTCGAGCGCGCCGACGCGATGCTGGCCGCCGAGGGTTAACCCCTCCCGCAAGTGCATTACAAAGGGCGGCCCGCGCGGGTCGCCCTTTTTCTTTTCTCCAGCCGCCGCGAGGGCGCCATGCGTATGATCTGCCTGATTCTGACCGGCCTCATTGCCCTGCCCGCCAGCGCAGACGCCGCCGACCCCACCCGCCTGATGAAAGGCTGTCGGGTTTGTCACGAGGTGCGTTCGCCCGCCGGGGAGAAGATTGTCGCCGGTGGCCGCGCGGGCCCAAACCTCTACGGCATCATGGGCGCGCAAGCCGGCACCAACCCGGATTACCCGCGCTACTTCAAGGATTTGGTGCGCATGGGCGAAGAGGGGTTGATCTGGACCGAAGACACCATGACCGCCTTCCTGGCCGATCCGCAAAAGTTCTCGCAGGACTGGCTGGGCGATACCGCCGCCGAATCCGGTATGCGATACAAGGGGACGGGGCATGAAGACCTGATCCGCTGGCTGGCCAGTCCCGCCGCCGGAGCGCAGCCCGCCCCGGAGCGCGAACCAACGCCGCAACGGTAGCCCTGTCCCGCTTCCCGCGCAAGGTGCGCGCAAAGCCCAACTTTCGGAGACAGACATGCACGTCCTAGATCAAGACACCGCCGAGCATTACCTCTGGCAAGGCGACTGCCACGGCTGGCGGCTCTGTGACACGCCTGAGCTTTCGGTGATCCGCGAGGCCATGCCCGCCGGGCGCGCTGAGACACGACACCGCCACGCCCGCGCGCGTCAGGTCTTTGTCTGCCTCACCGGCGCGCTCGAAATCAACGCGGGCGACCAGACAGCCCGCCTCACCGCCGGGCAATCGCTCACCATCCCGCCCGGCATCTGGCACATCGTCCGCGCCCCCGAAGCCGCCGAATTTCTCGTCATCTCCGCCCCGTCCACCCGCGGCGACCGCGAAGAAAGCTGAACCGGAATCCCCCGTAAAACCCGTCCTCGCGCAGCACCCCATAAATGCACAAAACGAACAAAAGCCCGCGAAAATCGCGGGCTTTCATTGCAATACTTGCACTATTTGAACAATCTGGGGCAGAAATCTATTTCGCTTTATCCAAGCAATTCCTTGACCTTCGGCCCGACCGCCGCAAAATCCATCTGCCCGGTATACTTGCTCTTCAGCTCGCCCATCACCTTGCCCATATCGCGCAGGCTCTCGGCCCCAACCGTCGCAATCGCGGCCTGAACTGCGGCTTCGACCTCGTCCGCATCCAACTGGCGCGGCAGGAATTCTTCGATAATCCCGACTTCCTCGCGCTCGCGTTCCGCCATTTCAATGCGCCCGCCCTCTTCATAGACCCGCGCGCTTTCCTGCCGCTGCTTCACCATCTTGCCAAGAATGGCCAGAATGTCGGCATCCTCCGCCGGCCCCTTGCCTTCGCCGCGCCGCGCAATGTCGCGATCCTTGATGGCAGCGTTGATCAGCCGCAGGGTCGACAGGCGTAGAGCGGCCTTTTCCTTCATCGCGGTTTTCAGAGCGTCGTTGATCCGGTTGCGCATGGCTTCCTCCATTTCGTCCGCCCCTGCCTATCGCGTCCGCCCCCGCAGGACAAGCGCGACAAATAATCCGCTCCGATGCACACCGCCGCTTGACCCGCCCCCGCGCGCCCCTTAGGAAAGCGACAATTTGGCCAAAGGGGAACTGCCATGTCTGCCGCTGCGCACCCGTCCGAAAATCAAACCCACGCGCCCACCGCCGCCCTCGCCCTCGCCGATGGCACGGTATTCCTGGGCAAAGGCTTCGGCGCCACCGGCACCCGCCGCGCCGAGCTGTGCTTCAACACCGCCATGACCGGCTATCAGGAAATCATGACCGACCCGTCCTATGCAGGCCAGATCGTCACCTTCACCTTCCCCCATATCGGCAATGTCGGGGTGACCCCGGAGGATGACGAAACCGGCGCGCCGGTGGCGGAAGGCATGGTGGTGAAATGGGATCCGACGGAGCCGTCCAACTGGCGCGCGAGAGAGGAGCTGACCGACTGGCTGACCCGCACCGGGCGCATCGGCATCGGGGGGGTCGACACCCGGCGCCTGACCCGCGCCATTCGCCTCGCCGGCGCGCCCCATGCAGCGATTGCGCACGACCCGGAGGGCAAGTTTGACCTCGACGCACTGATCGAAGAAGCGCGCGCCTTCAGCGGCCTTGAGGGGCTGGATCTGGCCCGCGAAGTGACCTGCGCCCAAAGCTATAAATGGGACGAAATGCGGTGGGCCTGGCCGGACGGATACCCGAAACAAACCGCGCCGCGTCATAAGGTTGTCGCGGTGGATTTCGGCGCCAAACGCAATATCCTGCGCTGCCTCGCCTCCGCCGGCTGTGACGTCACCGTGCTCCCCGCCACCGCCACCGCCGAAGAGGTGCTGGCCCATAACCCGGACGGCGTTTTCCTCTCCAACGGCCCCGGCGACCCGGCCGCGACCGGCGAATATGCCGTGCCAATGATCCGCGAAGTTCTGGCCAACGACCTGCCGGTTTTCGGCATTTGTCTGGGCCATCAGATGCTGGCACTGGCCCTTGGCGCCAAGACGCGCAAAATGAGCCACGGCCACCACGGCGCCAACCATCCGGTGCAGGACCGCGACACCGGCAAGGTGGAAATTACCTCGATGAATCATGGCTTTACCGTCGACACCGGCAGCCTGCCGGACGGGGTGCGCGAAACCCATGTCTCGCTGTTTGACGGCACGAATTGCGGCATCGCCATGGACGGTCGCCCGGTCTTTTCCGTGCAATATCACCCGGAAGCCTCCCCCGGCCCGATGGACAGCTATTACCTGTTCGACCGTTTCGCCGAGGCCATGGCCGCCCGCGCCTGAAATCTGCGCAATTTGATGTAGTTTTTCCGCTTTCGGCGCAAAAACCTGTGGCCTTATTAACCAAGTGTTAACATTTCTGCCCCATGCTGTTTCGGCAGCATAAGGGACGGAAAATGTTCGACAATTCGGGCGCGACATTGCCAGCATTTCTACGGTGCGCCGAAAAAGGCGGCGCCGCCCGGCCCCTGCGCGCTGAACCCCTGCGCATTTTCCGCGCCCCCGCCCCGCATTTGCTGGCCGAAGCAAAGCAAACGCCCCCCGGCCCGCGACTGGTCAGCCATCGCCCCGCCGCCAAATCCCCGCGCCGCAAGCCATTGGGCGAGATCCTTGTTGCCCGCGGCGATCTCAGCCCCGAAGATCTGGCCACAGCGGTGGCCCTGCAAGCGCGCGAGGATGCCCGCTTCGGCGACATCTTGCTCGCCAATTCCATGACCACAACCAAGGCGCTCTACGCCGCCTTGTCCGAGCAGCTGAATTGCGGCCTCGCCGACCTGAAAGCCGAACCGCCCGATTGCCGCCTCATCGACGCGCTCGGGGCGGATTTTTGCATCAAAAACAGGGTTTTACCCTGGAAACGCTTCGGCGGTGGCACCGTGGTCATCTTCTCGCGCCCGGAGGATTTCGACACCCTGAAAGCCGGGTTCCCGGAGAGCTTCGGCACAGTGCGGCTGGCGCTGGCGCCGGAGCGCGAATTGCAGGAAGCGCTGGTCGCCGCCCGGCACCGCTCGCTGGCCATTCTCGCCGAAACCCGCGTCGCCGAACACGCCTCATGCCGCAACTGGAATTCCGCCATTTTCGGACGCCTGATGTTCGGAATGCTCTTCGCCCTCGCCGCGCTCTTTATTGCCGCGCCAGTCTGGGGTTTTGCCCTGCTCGTCGGCTGGGCGGTCCTGACCCTCCTGATCAATTCCGGCCTCAAAGCAGCTGCGGCCTATAAATTCATCCAAAACCGTTCACAAATCAAATCAAAACCGGAGGAAATTCCGCGCGGCCCCGGCTTTTTGCGCCTGCCCACCGTGTCAATCATGGTTCCCCTGTTCAAAGAACGCGAAATCGCCGGAACGCTGGTCAAACGCCTGTCCGCACTCTCCTATCCGCGGGAATTGCTCGACATCTGCCTCGTGGTGGAAGAGGACGACACGCTGACACAACAAACGCTGGCCCATTCCGACCTTCCCGCCTGGATGCGACAGGTCACCGTGCCGCGCGGCGCCGTGCGCACCAAGCCGCGCGCCCTCAATTTCGCCCTCGATTTCTGCCGCGGCTCCATCATCGGGGTCTATGACGCCGAAGACGCCCCCGCCCCCGATCAGATCCACCGCGTCGTGCGCCGCTTTTCAGAGCGCGGCCCGGAAGTCGCCTGCCTGCAAGGGGTGCTGGACTTCTATAACGCCCGCACCAACTGGCTTTCGCGCTGTTTCACCATCGAATACGCCACCTGGTTTCGCATCGTTCTGCCCGGTCTGGAACGGCTGGGATTCGCCGTGCCCCTGGGCGGCACAACGCTGTTTTTCCGCCGCGACGCGCTGGAGGAACTGGGCGGTTGGGACGCCCATAACGTCACCGAAGACGCCGATCTCGGCGTCCGCCTCGCGCGCCACGGCTACCGCACCGAACTGATCGACACCGTCACCAAGGAAGAAGCAAACTGCCGCCCGTGGCCCTGGGTCAAACAACGCTCCCGCTGGATCAAAGGCTACGCCATGACCTACGGCGTCCACATGCGCCAACCCCGCCGCCTGCTGGCGGAACTGGGCCTGCGCAAATTCATCGGCGTGCAAATCCTGTTCCTCGGCTCTTTAAGCCAATTCCTGCTGGCCCCGGTTCTATGGAGCTTCTGGGCCCTGCCCCTCGGCCTGCCCCACCCGCTCATCGCCGTCATGCCCTCCGCCATGTTCTGGCTGCTGGCCGGCGTCTTCATCGCCTCCGAACTCCTGACCATCGCCGTCGGAATCCTCTCGCTCGACGCCAAAGACCGCCGCTTCCTGCGCAAATGGGTGCCAACCCTGCACTTTTACTTCCCCCTCGCCAGCCTCGCCGCCCTGAAAGGCATGCTCGAAATCGCCACCAAACCGTTCTACTGGGACAAAACCCAACACGGCAAATTCCACCACCACGACAAAGTCATCTGGGAACGCCTGCGCGCCCCGGTCAGCAAGGAAAGAGCCTAAGCCCCCTCGGCCGCATCAATCCGCAGCCGGGTTTCAAAAGCCGAAGAAATGTGGTCGCGCAACGCCGCCGCCGCCGCATCCGGGTCGCGCGCCTCGATCGCGCGCACGATGGCATCATGCTCCGCCAACGCCGTGGCCGACCGCCCCTCGACCGCCAGCGAAGTCGTCGCCAACAACGCCATCGAGCGATGCACCATGTCAAGCTGCTCCACCAGATAGCGGTTATGGCTCGCCAGATGCACCTGCTTGTGAAACCGCCGGTTGGAACGCGCCATCGCTGCCGGATCGTCGGTGCGGGCATAATCCTCTTCCACCATCTCGCGCAAAAGCCGCACCTCCTCGGGCGCCGCATGTTGTGCCGCCAGCCGCGCCGCCAGTCCCTCCAGCTCCGCACGCACCGCATAAAGCTCCGCCAACTGATTATGATCCAGCGACGCCACGATCAGCGACCGCCCGTCCCGCGTCAAAATCCGCTGCGTCTCCAGCCGCTGAATGGCCTCGCGCACCGGCGTGCGCGACATGCCCAGCCGCTCCGCCAACTCGCTCTCCACCATCCGATCGCCCGGACGATAGTCGCCCGCATCAATCGCTTCGAGGATCAACTCATACGCATCCTTCAGAACCGGCTTTTCCTGCATTGCGGCCTCCTAACGCACCGACCATGCCCCTGTATTCCTATGTATGCAACCGCTTTACCCCCGCCGCCACAACCGCTACACCTCCCCCATGCAGGACTTCAAACACGTCACCGGCTGGGTCTTCGACCTCGACAACACGCTCTACCCCCCAAGCACCCGCCTGTTCGATCAGATCGAACCGCGCATGACCGACTGGGTAATGCAGGAAGCCGGGGTAAGCCGCGCACAGGCCGACGCGCTGCGCAAGCAATACTGGGCGCAATATGGCACCACCCTCGCCGGGCTGATCGCCGAACACGGGACCGACCCGGCGCCATACCTGACCCATGTACATGACATCGACTTCTCGGTCCTCGCCCCCTCGCCGGAACTGGCCCGCGCCATCACCCAACTGCCCGGCCGGCGTATCGTCTACACCAACGGCTCCGTGCCCTACGCCGAAAAAGTCCTTTCTGCACGGGGACTTAGCGGCGCGTTCGACGCCGTTTACGGCATTGAAAACGCCGATTTCCAACCCAAACCAGACCCCGGCGCCTACCGGAAAATCCTGTCTCAAGACGGGATGGACCCCGAAAAAGCCGCCATGTTCGAAGACGACCCGCGCAACCTGAAAGCCCCCGCCGAGATGGGGATGCGCACGGTGCATGTCTCGCCGACCCCCGGCCCGGACGCCGCCCATATTCACCACCACACGGCGGACCTGACCGCGTTCCTGCAAACCCTGATCGCCACCCTGCCCTGAACCAAAGCCGCGACATTTCGACGCATGTTCAACCGCGCGCGGCAATCCGATAACCTGCCCAAAACTGGCTTAACGTAGGAGATCCCAATGGCCGAAGAACAGCAAAACAGCTCCAAGGGCGAACTGGCCTTCTTTCTGATCGCGCTGGTGATCGTTCTGGCGCTGGTTGGCGGCTTCCTGCTCGGCGGCCTGCCCTATGTCGGCATGGTCATGGTCGGCGCAACCTTCATTTCGCTCGCTTTCCTGGTGATCCTGAGCCGAGGGTAGACCTTGATTTATCACATGCGAAACGGCGGCCAGAGTGCCGCCGTTTTTGTTTATTGCGCGGTCCAGCCCCCATCCATCGGCAGAGTCGCACCAGTGACGTTGTGGCAAGCATTGGCGCAGAGGAACACGGCCAACGCACCAAATTCCGACGGGGCCGACATGCGCTTCGACGGCTGCTTTTCCGCCAACAGCGCCGCAATGCCCGCCGCCCGGTCGCCGCCGGCAGCTTCCGCCGCGACCTGAATTTGCGCCTCGATCAGTGGCGTTTCGGTCCAGCCCGGCGCAAGGCAATTCACCGTCACGCCGCCGGTCTCGGCGCTGCCAATATCCGCATATTCCAACGCCGCCACCTTCGACAGCCCAACCAGCCCATGTTTCGCCGCAACATAAGGCGCCTTGGCTTTGGACGCGACCAAGCCATGCGCCGAAGCGACATTGATCACCCGCCCATAGCCGCGCTGCGCCATGCCCGGCATCGCCGCGCGCATGGTGTGGAAACAGGCGGAAAGGTTAATGGCGATGATCGCGTCCCAGCTTTCCGGCGGCATCTCCCCGAGCGCCGCCGTCTTCTGAATGCCCGCATTGTTCACCAGAATATCCAGCGGCCCCCAGCTTTCCATCTCCGCCATCAGCCCGGCAATCGCCGCCGGGTCGGCCATGTCCGCGCCGAAAAACTTCGCCTCCGCTGCGCCCGCCGCCTGCATCTCTTCAACCGCTTCCGCCGCCAGCACATCACCGGGCAGCGAATGCACCGCAACCCGCGCGCCCGCCCGCGCCAGTTCCAAAGCAATCCCCCGACCGATCCCCGAAGTCGACCCAGTGACCAGCGCCGTTTTTCCGCTCAAAGCACCCATTTTACGATCTCCTTTCACCCGTTCGTTCCGGCCCGCAGCCCCGCAACATCCCTTCCTTTATCCGCCCCAAACCGCACAATCTCAAGCTTTTTACTCAACCTCTCAACGGTTGCACTCCTCCGCCGCGAAAGGCACATTAGCGGCGGGGGAATATCATGACAGAGCAAAAGCCACTTACCCGCATTCAGCAACGCAACCGCACCGCCATTCTCGACGCGGCGCTGGAGGTGTTTTCCCGGCATGGGTTTCGCGGTGCCACGCTGGACCAGATCGCTCGCGAAGCCGGTCTCTCCAAGCCCAACGTGCTGTATTATTTCAAATCGAAAGAGGCGATCCATTCGGCGCTGCTGAACGGGTTGATGGATGTGTGGGTCGCGCCGCTGCGCGCCCTTGATCCAACCGGCGACCCGGTGGAGGAACTCCTTGAATATGTGCGCAAAAAACTCGCCCTGTCGCGGCAAAATCCGCGCGAAAGCCGGTTATTTGCCAATGAAATCGTGCAAGGCGCGCCACATATCGCAGCGGACATATCCGGGCCCGTCAAGACGCTGGTCGACGAGAAAGCCGCGACGATTGCGCATTGGGTCCATACCGGCGCCCTGCCCCCGCTCGACCCGCATCACCTGCTCTTTTCCATCTGGGCCACGACGCAGCATTACGCCGATTTCGATTGTCAGGTGCGCGGCATCCTCGACGTATCCGGGCAGGACCATTTCGTCGATGCGGAAGCCTTTTTGATTGATTTTTATACGCGGGCATTAACCTGCCCGTAAGGTTTCTGTGCGAACATGGTCTCAGGGACGCAGACCCGCACCGAATCAAAAGGAGAACGCCGCGATAAAATACCATCCGCCCCGGCTGAATATGCCGGTTCCTGCGATTTTGCCTACCGTAAGGGAAAACGGCGCTTTCCTCGCGCGCCCGACCGGCCTATAAGCGGTTAGAGCAGAAATCGCTAAATCTGAATCAAAATTCTCTGCCTCTCAATCAGCATCCTGCTGATTTCGAACGTGAATTTTGATGCTCGATGTTGCGGATTAAAGCGATTTCGCTCTAGATGCAATAACCGCCCGCTGACAGGGCTGGCAATGTCGAGGATGGTATGAGCAAGAATACCCGTGATAATGATGTCGCCTTCATTCAGGCGCTGGCCGAACTTCTCGGCGAAAACGATCTGAACGAAATTCAGGTGAAACGCGAATATGGCGAGTCGGACAGCCTGAACGTGCGTGTCTCCAAAGGCGCGCCCGCTGTGCAACAGGTCGTGGCTGCGGCGCCCGTCGCGGCGGCTGCCCCGGCAGCACCGGCCCCCGCCCCGGCTGCCCCTGCTGCTGAAGCGGCCCCGGCGGAGATCGAAGACCCGGCCAACCACCCCGGCGCCGTAACCTCGCCCATGGTCGGCACGGTTTACCTGCAACCCGAACCCGGCGCCCCCGCATTCGTCAAAGTGGGCGACAAAATCTCCGAAGGCGACACGCTTCTGATCATCGAGGCGATGAAAACCATGAACCAGATCCCCGCGCCGCATTCCGGCACGGTGAAGCGCATTCTGGTCGAAGACGGGGAGCCGGTCGAATTTGGCGCGCTGCTCCTGATCGTCGAATAGGGGCGCAGCATGGCCCAGTTTGACAAAATCCTGATCGCCAACCGCGGCGAAATCGCCCTGCGTGTCATCCGTGGCGCGCGCGAAATGGGCATTCGGACCGTCGCCGTGCATTCCACCGCCGACGTGGACGCGATGCATGTGCGCATGGCGGATGAAAGCGTCTGTATCGGCCCCGCGCCCGGCACCGACAGCTACCTCTCGATCCCCGCTATCATCGCCGCCTGCGAAATCTCCGGCGCACAAGCAGTGCATCCGGGCTATGGTTTCCTGTCGGAAAACGCAGGTTTCGTGCAATGCCTCGAAGATCACGACATCACCTTCATCGGCCCGACCGCCGAGCATATCCGCATGATGGGCGACAAGATCACCGCGAAGGAAACCGCCATCCGGCTGGGCATCCCCGTGGTTCCGGGCTCCGATGGCGGCGTGCCCGACATTGAAACCGCGCGCAAAGTTGCGGCGGAAATGGGCTACCCGGTGATCATCAAGGCGACCGCCGGCGGCGGCGGGCGTGGCATGAAAGTCGCCGAGACCGAGGCCGATCTGGAAACCGCTTTCTCCACCGCCCGCGCCGAGGGCAAAGCCGCTTTCGGCAACGCCGAAGTCTATATGGAGAAATACCTGCAAAAACCGCGCCATATCGAGGTGCAGGTTTTTGGTGACGGACAGGGCGGCGGCGTGCATCTTGCCGAGCGCGATTGTTCGTTGCAGCGGCGCCACCAGAAAGTGTTCGAAGAAGCCCCCGGCCCGTCGATCACGCCCGAAGAACGCGCCCATATCGGCGGCATCTGCGCCAAGGCCATCGCGGAGATGGGCTATCGCGGCGCGGGCACCATCGAGTTCCTCTACGAAGACGGCGAATTCTATTTCATCGAAATGAACACCCGCCTTCAGGTCGAACACCCGGTCACCGAAGCCATTTTCGGCGTCGATCTGGTGCGCGAGCAAATCCGCGTGGCGGAGGGGATGCCGCTGTCCTTCACTCAGGACGAGCTGGACCTCAACGGCCACGCCATCGAGATCCGCATCAACGCCGAACGCCTGCCGAATTTTGCCCCCTGTCCGGGCAAAATCACGCAGTATCACGCGCCGGGCGGCCTTGGTGTGCGCATGGACAGCGCGCTCTATGACGGCTACTCAATCCCGCCCTATTACGATTCGCTGATCGGCAAACTGATCGTGCATGGGCGCGACCGGGCGGAAGCCATGTCGCGGCTGCACCGCGCTCTGGGCGAGTTGATCATCGACGGCATCGACACCACCGTGCCCCTGTTCCACGCGCTGTTGCAGGAAGAGGACATCCACACCGGCAATTACAACATCCATTGGCTCGAGCGCTGGCTCGCGGAAAATATGGATGGCTGAGACCTGCGGGCTCGACCCGGAGCTGCTTCTGCATGGCTACGCCGCCGGCGTCTTTCCGATGGCCGAGCGGCGCGACAGTGCGGAAGTGTTCTGGGTCGACCCGGAGCGGCGCGGCGTCTTGCCCCTCGATGGTTTTCACCTGTCCCGCTCCCTCAAACGCACCATCTCCCGCGGCGTGTTCCGGCCAACGCTGGACGCAGATTTTGCTGGCGTGGTTGAGGGCTGCGCCGAACGTTCCGAAACCTGGATCAACGCCGAAATCGCCGACGCCTATCAGAAATTGCACGAAATGGGCCGGGCGCATTCGCTCGAAGTCTGGCGCGACGGCGTGCTGGTCGGCGGGGTTTACGGCGTGGTTTTAGGCCGCGCTTTCTTTGGCGAAAGCATGTTTTCACGGGCGCGCGACGCGTCAAAGGTCGCGCTCGCCACGCTGGTCGCCCATCTGGGCCGCACCGGCTTCACCCTGTTTGACACGCAATTTCTCACCGACCATCTGGCCAGCCTCGGCGCCCGCGAAATCTCGCGCGCGACCTATCACGACTATCTGGAAGAAGCGCTCCGCTCCGGCGCAGCGGACATCACCGCCCGCCCGCTACCAGAGCCTCACTCCGTGATACACTGGGTCACCCAGATGTCGAACCGCGCGTGATCGAGCGCGTTCAACGCCGGGCTAGAAGCCACCATCCACCCCTGAAACACCGGCTCTTCCAGCTTGTCCTCGCGAATCACCAGCCACGCAAAAGCATCGCCGGACGGGTTGTCCTCCGGGTAACGGCACTCCCCGAGCGCAACCTGCAACCAGCCCAGCCGGATCGTGTCACCCTTGGCCAGCTTGGCTTCTTCAACGCTGCCCGCGAACTTGTCCAGAAAGCGCAAAACCGCGCCGGACCCCTCGCGAACCCGCTGTTCCGTCACCGTGGTCACGTCCTGTCCGACCACCGATCCCGGATCGAGAAACTCGATGGTTTCGCGCACGATCTCGCCGGTTTCCGGGTCGATTTCCTGAATTTCGCCCAACTCGCCCGAGGGAACGACCTCATCGGGGTTCACCGGATCCAGCGGCACGATCACGACATTGCCGCTCTGGGCCAAAGCGGCCCCTGCGGCGAGGGAAAAACAGAGAATCAGGCGGGTCAGGGTTGGCTTCATCATGGGAAACATCCTATGCCCGAGGCCGCCGCCCGCGTCCAGCCCCGGCGCGCGGATGCGCCGGGGACCGCCGCCTTACACGCCCTCCGGCGCGAGCGCGGTCAGCTCGATTTCGATGCGGAATTTCGGGTCGATCAGGTTGCATTCCACCATGGTCGCGGCGGGTGGATTGGCGCCGAAGGTTTCCGCCAGCACCGGCCAGCAAGGCTCGAACTCGCTGGCATCCGGCAGGTAATAATTCACCCGCACGACGTCGGCGAAACTGGCCCCCGCCCGGTTTAACGCGGCTTCGATGGTCGCCAGCGCGGAGCGGCATTGCGTCACCACGTCGTCGCCCTGCCCGACCGTGCCCGCGACATGCACAAATCCGCCCGCGACCACCGCGCGCACATAGCCGATTTTCGCCTCAAATTCCCCGCCGGACGGGATGCGTGTGATGCGTGTCATGTCAGTCTCCATAGCGGATTCGCGCCGCCAGTTTGTGTTGTGTCGAATAAACGAACAGGGTTTCCCCCGCCAGCCCCCGGATGACCCAGTTGCCGGGTTCGTTCAAGGCCCAAACGAGTTTTGTGCCGATTTCCGGCCAGTATTGGGCGCAAAAAGCAAGCGCATCGCGGGTTGTGCCCGATAGCGGCGGCGCGGGAGTTGGTTGCCAATCGCCGCCGAAACGCAGGAACCATCCCCGGTTCGTGGCGCTCGGCGGGATCTTCGGAGCATCGGCAAACAAACGGGCAACGGCGTAAGAACAGTCCCAACCTTGCGCCCCGGCCGGCGCCAGCGGCGGCTAGAGCGGAAATCGCTAAATCTGTATCAAAATTCTCTGCCTCCGGGTCAGCATCCTGCTGATTTCGAACGCGAATTTTGATACTCCATATTGCAGATTAATGCGATTTCACTATAGTCAGAATTTCCTGCACCGGCAGAACGCCGTCAAATACCCGTGCCGCGTAGGTTCGGTTGTCATAGGTCCACTTACTGAGGCCAAATGCGAGCAGAGCGGCCAAGAGAAAAACAGCCATTCCCGTGATGGAAATGGCCGTTGGTTTTCTCAGAAGGTGCCGCATGTTTAGCTGGCCGACGCTTCTTCCTTATCGGCGTAGATCATCAGCGGTTCCGCGTCGGCGGACACGGCCTCTTCGTTCACTACCACTTCGGTCACGTTATCCATGCCCGGCAGCTCAAACATCGTGTCGAGGAGGATGTCTTCCATGATTGAGCGCAGGCCGCGAGCGCCGGTCTTGCGCTCAATGGCGCGGGCGGCGATGGCTTTCAATGCGTCGTCGGTGAAGGTCAGCGTGGTTTCTTCCAACTCGAACAGGCGCTGATATTGTTTGACCAGCGCGTTTTTCGGCTCGGTCAGGATGGTGACGAGCGCGTCGGCATCGAGGTCGGTCAGAGTGGCGATGACCGGCAGGCGGCCGACAAATTCCGGGATCAGGCCGAATTTCAGCAGGTCTTCCGGTTCCAACTCGGTAAACAACTCGCCCACGCCACGCGAATCGTCGTCTTTCACATCGGCGCCGAAGCCGATGGCCGAGCCTTTGCCGCGCTGCGCGATGATCTTGTCGAGGCCCGCAAAAGCACCGCCGCAGATGAACAGAATGTTGGTGGTGTCGACCTGCAAAAACTCCTGCTGCGGATGCTTGCGCCCGCCCTGCGGCGGCACGGAAGCCACGGTGCCTTCCATGATTTTCAACAGCGCCTGCTGCACCCCTTCGCCGGACACGTCGCGGGTGATCGACGGGTTGTCGGATTTGCGGGTGATCTTGTCGACCTCGTCGATATAGACGATGCCGCGCTGCGCCCGTTCGACGTTGTATTCCGAGGCCTGCAGGAGCTTCAGGATGATATTTTCCACGTCCTCGCCGACATAGCCCGCTTCCGTCAGCGTCGTCGCGTCGGCCATGGTGAAGGGCACATCAAGGATGCGGGCCAGGGTTTGGGCCAGCAGGGTCTTGCCGCAGCCGGTCGGGCCGATCAGCAGGATATTGGATTTCGACAGTTCGATTTCGTCGCCCGGAGCCGCCGACAGGTTCAGCCGCTTGTAATGGTTATGCACCGCGACCGACAGCACGCGTTTAGCATGGGCCTGACCGATGACATAATCGTCCAGCACTTCACAAATTTCGCGCGGGGTCGGAACGCCTTCGGTGCTTTTCAGTCCGGAGCCTTTGGTCTCCTCGCGGATAATGTCCATGCACAGCTCAACGCATTCGTCGCAGATGAACACGGTCGGCCCCGCGATGAGCTTGCGCACCTCATGCTGGCTCTTGCCGCAAAACGAACAATAGAGGGTGTTTTTGCTGTCACCGCCAGAAGTCGAGCTTGTCGCCATATCGTCTTTCCTCGGGGCGCTTACCCCTTACCGCCGGTTCCCCGGCCCTGTTCGTGCTGTTCCGCGCGCCGGAAACGCGCGGTGTTAACCATCTTGCCCAAACCTAGGCCACTGGCCGGGCGGGCACAATGGCAAATGACTCCCGGTTTCCCCCCGATTACCCGGCAAAAGGCGGCGCGGGCAGTTTCCCCCGCGCCCCTTCCGCGCCGGTCGTCACCCTGTTTTATTCATCGTCATCCGCCTTGGCGCGATTTTCGACGATTTCGTCAATATGACCCCAGGCTTTCGCCTCTTCCGGGCTCATGAAATTATCCCGCTCCAGCGCTTTTTCCACATCTTTAAGCTTGTTGCCCGTATGGCGCACATAGATCTGATGCAGGGTGTCTTTGACCTTCTGCGTTTCGGCGGCGTGGATCATGATGTCCGTTGCCTGCCCCTGAAAGCCGCCGGAGGGCTGATGCACCATGATGCGCGAATGGGGCAGCGAGAAGCGCATGCCCGCCTCGCCCGCGACCGACAGAACCGACCCCATCGACGCCGCCTGCCCGATGACCAGCGTCGATACGGCGGGGCGGATATATTGCATCGTGTCGTAAATCGACAGGCCCGACGTCACCACACCGCCGGGCGAGTTGATATACATGGAGATTTCCTTCTTCGGGTTCTCCGCTTCGAGGTGCAGAAGCTGGGCCACGATCAGCGAGGACATGCCGTCGTGAATCGGGCCGTTCACAAAGACGATCCGCTCTTTCAGCAGGCGGGAGAAGATGTCGTAGGCGCGCTCCCCGCGGCTGGTCTGTTCGACCACCATGGGCACCAGGGTGTTGTTATAAATCTCGATCGGATCGCTCATATCGCCTGCCTTTTCACAAATCGGGGCCACAACCGCCCCGCCGGAACAGTAATTACCCCTCTCCGGGGCCGCAAGGGGGGTCTTCCGTCCGGCGGTGCAAAATCATCGCCCCCTTCTAGCCCCGATGAATTAACACGCGGTTAACACCGAACGGTTTTTTCACATTTTTTCGCGGTCAACGATCAGAACGTCCTGCGCGACCCGATCCGACGGGTGCGCAATCACCACCTCGCCCGGCTCCAGCCCGCTCAGAACCTCAGCAAAATCCGCGTTGCGCTGACCGATTTCGACCCGGCGCACCGCCGCCTTGCCCCCTGCATCAACAAAGACCGCCCAGTCGCCCTCTTCGCGGAACAGGGCGGAAATCGGCAGGCGCAGCACGTCCGCCCCGGCCCATTCAACCACCCGCAGATAGACCCGGAACCCGTGGCCCAGCGGCGGCAAGTCGCCCGCCTCGTCGAAGTCCAGAAGCACCCGAACCCGCTGTTCTTCGATGCCCAACGCGGAAACCTTGGTAAATGCCGCCGGTTCGATCTCGCGCACCCGCGCCATCAGGGCTTCCTCCCCGCCCCAGCGTTCGACATAAGCGGGCGCGCCTTCCTTAATGCGCACCGCGTCGGTCGAGAGCAAATCCACTGTGATTTCAAGGTCTTCCATCGGGCCAATGGTCAGTAGCGGGCTGCCCGCCATCACCATACGCGCGGAGGGGTTTGTCACCGACAGAACCCGGCCGGAAATCGGCGCGGTAAGGTCGGTGCAACAGGCCGCATTTGCCTCTGGCGCCCGCCCCGCTTCCGGCGTGATCAACACCGCCTTGGCCGCTTCCAACTGACTGGCGCGCATGGCGAGATTGGCGTTGGCGCTGTCGAGATGCGCCGCGGAAATATCCACCGCCACCTGCGCGCTTTCAAGCTGTGCCTCCGGCGCCGTGCCGCGCTCGACCAGATTCGAGACCCGCTCCAACTGGCTCTGCGAATTGGCCAGATCGGCTTGCGCCACCTTGATCTCGGCGCGCGCCAGCGTCAGTGCCGCTTCCGCCTGCGCCACCGCCGCTTCCGCCTGTGCCCGTGCGCGGTCGTCAAGGAAGGCCGGCTCCCCCGGTTCAATACGCGCCACCACAGTCTCGCCCGCCACGACCGTATCGCCAATTTCCACCGGACTGCGCAGCACCATGCCCGAGACCGGCGCGGAGACCTCGAACACGTCACGAATGCGGGTCTGCCCGTCGGCATTGACCGTCACCTCCAGCGCCCCGCGCTCCAGCACCGCAAGGTCCACCGGCACCACTTCCGGCTGCATCGCGGACCAGACCGCCCCGCCAATCCCCGCGAGGACCAGCCCCGAAATCACGATGGTTCGAAACCGAATAGCCATAGGTTACTCCCTTGTTTTCATAACGGAAACCAGATCCATCCGGTCGATCCGCCGTCGCACGATCAATGCAGAAGCCACCGACGCCGCCACGACAACCCCGGCGGCGCGCCAGTAGGTCGTTGGGGTGACAAGAAGGGGCATGGAATAGAGGTCGGAATTGAACGACATCACCATCATCCCCGCCATGCCATATCCCATGACAAAGCCCAGCGGAATGGACAGCGCGGTGAGCAGAAACAATTCGCCCAATAAAATGTAGCTCACCTCGCCACGGGTGAAACCAAGAATGCGCAGCGAAGCCAGTTCGCGGGCGCGTTCGGAAAGCTGAATGCGGGCGGAATTATACACCACCCCAATGGCGATCATCGACGCCATGATGACGAACATATTTACCATCATCCCGGCATTGGTCTCGATGGTGTCGGAAAAGCCGCGCCGGATCTGGCGCATCTGGATGATGCCGGAAATGGCGGGGGCGTCCTTGACGGCGCGGAACAGAGCCAGTTCCTGAGCCGGGTCATACAGCACGTTGGCGGTTGTGACCTGCGCCGCCCGCCCCATCAGCCTCGACATATGTTCAAGGTCCATGAAGGCGCCAAGGCCGAAAAACTGCGTCACCAGCCCCGTCACCACAACCGGATGCCGCTCCTCGCCCAATTGCAGGAACTCCACCTCAATCGTATCGCCCACCCCAACACGCAGGTGATCCGCCAGCCGCCGAGCCAGCACGATGCCATGTTCGGGCCGCACATCCGTCGTCGTATCGCCGTCCAGCACCCGCACCAACACGCTGTCATCGCGCCGCCCCTCAATGCCAATGGTGCGCGTGTAATGGCCCGCATAGAGCCGGGCAGCGACGTTGAGACTGCCCTCAACCGCCAGCACACCGGGCAGATTGCTGACATCTTCCAGCACCGCTTCCGGGCGGGGCAACGGAAATTCCAGCATCGCGTCCTGCCGGTTGGCCTGCACGAACGCAACGTCGATCACCTCATCGAAACTGTCGAACATGAAGAGGCCGGCAATGATAATGCCGCCGGAGAGGGAAATGCCGAGCGTGGTCAGGGCGGCGCGGATGGGCCAGCGGGTGATCGAGCGCACGATCATCATCGTCGGTTGCTGCAAACGCAACAGCGTGCCCAAACCGTCGAGTGCCCCCTTGCGATACCGGGTGGGCGCGGGCGGCGACATGGCCACGGCGGGCGACAGCACCACAACGCGGCGCACGGCAAAGAGCGCACCAAGGAAGGCCGATCCGAACCCGGCCAGCGCGCCAATGGCATATACCGACGGCTCCTGCACCGCGATCAGATAGGGGAGTTTGAAATACTCCTGATACATCGTCGCCTGACCAACCGCCGAGGCCGTGCCCGCGACCATGCCGACCACAACCCCAACCGCCGCCAGCCCCAGCGCCAGTTTCAGGTAATGCCAGGAAATTTCCGCATCACGATAGCCCAGCGCCTTCAACAACCCGATCTGCTCGCGTTCCAGCGCAATCAGCCGCCCCAGCACCATGTTGACGAGAAAGGCCGACACGACGAGGAAAATCGGCGGCACAACCCGCGCCATGGTGTCGAGTTGCAGCAATTCGCCCTTGAGAAAGGCGTGCGAGGTCTGCATGTCGCGGTCATAGGGGCCGGTGCCACCATAGGGCTTCAAAAGCAGTTCCAGCGCATCCTTCACCACCTCCGGGTCGCCCCCGCGCGTCAGGCCCAGCGTAACGGAATTGAACGCGCCCGACAGGTTATAGGCCGCCGCCAACACGTCCTCGGCCATCCAGAGAATGCCAAAGCGCAGATCGTCGGGCAGGATGGAACCGGGGCCGATTGTGTAGATATATTCGGGACTTAGCACGATGCCGACCACGCTGACCTCGCGCTTCTGCCCGTTGATCGTCAGGTGGAAACGGTCGCCCAGAGTGAAACCATGCGCCGTAGCAAATGCCTCGCCAATCGCGACTTCATGCTCGCGGCCCTGCAACGGCAACCGCCCCGCGCGGATCACCGGCACATTCATCGAAGGCGTCCCGGAAGCGGGCACGGAGATCAACTGGCCGCTGGCCGGATCGTCGAGATCGGGCAGGTCCAGAATGGCGTTCTGCACGATCCGCGCCTCAACCCGCGATACGCCCTCAATCGCCGCAATTTCCGGCACCAGAGACTTGGGCGCGCGCGCCGCATTGGACCAGATATCGGCGAACCGGGAGCGTTCATAATAACGGTCGCGGGTCTCGGTCAGCGACCGCATCACGCCAAAGGCCATGATCATGACCATCACCCCGACCGCCATCACCGCCGCAATGGCCAGAACCTGCGGCCAGAGCCGTTTCAGGTCGCGCAGCAATTTCCGATCCAGCGGAGCCATGTTACCAGACAATATCCTTCGGGCTGATCCGGGCATCGTTTTCATGCACCCCGGCAATGTTGCCATCGGCGAAATGGATCACCCGATGCGCCATCTCCTGAATGCCGGCATTGTGGGTGATGACAACGGTCGTGGTGCCGAGATCCTGATTGATCTTGTCCAGCGCCTCCAGAACCTGCACGCCGGTATTGCTATCAAGCGCCCCGGTCGGCTCGTCGCACAACAGCACTTCCGGGCGCTTGGCAATGGCGCGCGCAATGGCGACCCGCTGCTGCTCACCGCCCGACATTTCCGCCGGGAAATGATCCGTGCGGTGCCCCAGCCCAACCCGCTCCAGCGCCTCGTCCGGCGTCATCGGGTTGCGCGAAATCTCCGTCACCAGCGCCACATTCTCGCGCGCCGACAGCGACGGCACGAGGTTGTAAAACTGAAACACGAAGCCGACATGGTCGCGCCGGTAACGGGTCAGCCCCCGCTCGCGCATCGCCGTCAGTTCCTTGTCCTTGAAAAAGGCCGCGCCGCCGGTCGCCGTGTCCAACCCGCCCAAGATGTTAAGCAATGTCGATTTGCCGGAACCGGACGCGCCCAGAAGCACGGTAAACTCGCCCGCATACAGCTCGGCATTCACCCCGCGCAGCGCATGAACCTCGACCTCGCCAGTCTTGTAGACCTTGGTCAGATCTCGGGTCTGAAACACCAATTCACCCATCGCCGCCTCATTCATCTCTTCGGGCACGTTACGGGACGGACCAAAGCCCGCCCCGCCCTTCATCCGATTTTTGCCTGCGGATCACAAGCGAAATCGCCCCCCTAGCTTTCCGCCACCCGCCGCGCCGAAGCGAGCCGGGTCAACAGCTGCCGCCACGCGAAAGCGACGAGGAACAACGCGGTGAGGACCAGCACGATGGTCGGCGCCGGGGCGCTGTCGCGCCAGAAGCTGAAATAGACCCCCGCCAGCATCGAGAAGAGGTTGATCAGCACCGCCACCCAGAGCATGGTCGAGAAGCGCCGCACCAGAAGGAAGGCAATGGCCCCCGGCGCGATCAACAGCCCGATGGCAAGGATCAGCCCCGCCGCCGTCAGGGTCGCGACGATGGTCAGCGACAGCGCCGAGAGCAACCCGTAATGCAGCCATGTGACCGGCAGCCCGCAAGCGCGCGCCTGTGCCGGGTCAAAGGAATAGAGCAACAGGTCTTTCCACTTGAACAGCAGCCAGACCGAAACCAGCAGGGCCAGCGGCGTGGTGGTCCAAAGCTCATGCGCCTCAACCCCGAGCATGTTTCCGAACAGAATATGGTCGAGATGCGCGTCCGGCTCGGCCCAGACATACATCACGATCCCCAGCCCGAACATGCCGGAAAACACCACGCCCATGATGGTATCCTGCTTGACACGGGAATTTTCCGACAAGTAGCCCGTGGCGACCGAGGTGAACATCCCGGCGGCAAACGCACCGATGATCAGCGGAATGCCGGTGATATAGGCCAGCACGATCCCCGGCAGAACCGCATGCGATACCGCATCCCCCATCAGAGCCCAACCCTTCATCACAAGGAAGGTCGAGAGCAACGCCGTGGGCACCGCGACGATGGCGGAAATCAAAAACGCATTCTGCATGGCCGGGAACTGAAATGGCACCAGATATTCCATCAGATATTCCATCATTTGCCCTCCGTGATCAGACTGTCCGCCGGCCCGTGCTTCAACGCTTCGCGCGCCTTGGCCCGTGCAGCCAGAAGCCCGTGTTTCGGAGCGAAGATGAAGGCGGTCAGGAAGATCAGGGTTTGCAGAACCACGATAATGCCGCCGGTCGCGCCGTCGAGGAAGTAGGAAATATAGGCGCCAACGAAAGAGGTCAGCGTGCCGATCGCCACCGCAATGACCACGATCACTCCAAACCGATCGACCAGCAGATAGGCCGTCGCCCCCGGCGTCACCACCATGGCAATGACCAGAAACGCCCCAACCGTCTGCATCGCGGCAACGACACAGGCCGAAAGCAGGGTGAAAAACACCGCCTTCAGCACGGTGGGTTTCAGGCCGATGGTGCGCGCGTGGCTCTCGTCAAAGAACGTCACCAGCAGGTCTTTCCATTTCAGCGTCAACACCGTCAGCGAGACAAAGCCGATCAGCGCCAGTTGCAACGTGTCTTCCGGCGTGATGGCGAGGATGTTGCCCATGGTAATGGTCTGCACCGAAACCGACATCGGCGACACCGACACCATGAACAGGCCGAGACCGAAAAAAGCGGTGAAAATCAGGCCGATGATCACGTCCGATTTCAAGCCCGAGCGCTCGGACAGAAACAGCATCGACACCGCCGCCAGGCCGCCCGCGATAAACGCCCCAAGCGAAAACGGCAGGCCCAACAGGTAAGCCCCCGCCACGCCCGGCACAACCGAATGGCTCAACGCGTCGCCAATCAGCGACCAGCCCTTAAGCATCAGATAAGCCGACAAAAAGGCACAAACCCCGCCGACCAGCGCCGAAACCCACATGGCGTTCACCATAAAACTATAAGTAAACGGTTCGAGAAGCACACTCATGCCCCCTCTCCCTCGCTGGCCGCATCCGACAGGGTGCGCGTCTTGTCGCCATATTGCACGAAAGGCCGCTCATCGTCGGTCAGGATGGTGACTTCGCGCGCATCCTTATCCTCGTGCAACGTGTCGCCGGTCAGGGTAAAGTGCCGCAGCACCCCGCCGAACGTGTCCTCGAGATTTTCGCGGGTAAACACGCTCTCCGTCGGACCATGGCCCAACACCGTGCCGCGGATCAGCACCGTGCGGTCGCAAAATTCCGGCACCGAGCCGAGATTATGCGTCGAGACCAGCATCACGCAGCCCTCGTCGCGTAGCGCGGCCAACAGCTTGATGATCTGATCTTCGGTTTTCACATCGACCCCGGTGAACGGCTCGTCGAGCAAGATCACCTTGGATTCCTGCGCCAGCGCGCGGGCAAGGAACACCCGTTTGCGCTGCCCGCCGGACAATTCACCGATCTGGCGCTTGCGGTATTTGATCATGTCAACGCGCTCCAGCGCCCGGTCGACCGCCTCATAATCCGCCGCCTTGGCATGGCGCAAAAAGCCCATATGGCCATAGCGCCCCATCATCACCACGTCCTCGACCAGAACCGGGAAGGCCCAGTCGACCTCCTCCGATTGCGGCACATAGGCAACGTAATTCTGCTTCAACGCCTTGGAAACCGGCATGCCGAGGATGGTGATCTCCCCCTTTGCCGTGGACACAAAGCCCATGATCGCCTTGAACAGCGTCGATTTGCCGGAGCCGTTGACCCCCACCAGCGCCGCAATGCTGCCGGTGGGGATTTCAAAGCTGGCATTCCAAAGGGCCGTATGGCCGTTGCGATAAGTAACCGTGACGTCGCGGGCGGAAAGGCCCGAACCCGGGCCCTGAGGAAACTCGCTCATGGGGTTATTTCTCCCCCAAGAGACCATTGGCCACGGTTTCCGACGTCACCCGCAGCAGGTCGAGATAGGTCGGAACGGGGCCGTCTGCGGTCGAAAGACTGTCCACATACAGCTCGCCGCCATAGGCAACGCCGGTTTCACGCGCCACCTGTTTGGCCGGAGAGGTGTTCACCGTGCTTTCACAGAACACGACCGGAATGTTGTTGGCCCGCACCCCGTCGATCACCGCACGCACCTGCTTCGGCGTGCCCACCTGATCGGCGTTCATCGGCCACAGATACAGCTCTTTCATGGCGAAATCGCGGGCGAGATAAGAGAACGCGCCCTCACAGGTCACCAGCCAACGCTCGCTCTCCGGGATTTTCGCAATCGAGGCGCGCAGCGGCTCGATGGTGGCACGCAGCTTGTCCTTGTAAGCGGCTGCGTTGGCAACATATGTCGCGGCATTTTCCGGGTCATACTTGGCGAAGGCCTCAAGGATATTGTCGATGTAAATCAACGCACTATCCAGCCCCATCCAGGCATGCGGGTTCGGCTTGCCCTCATAAGCGCCTTCCGTGATCGAAATCGGGTCAATGCCATCGGTCAGCGTTACCGACGGGATATCGCTCAGATTGCCGAGGAACTGCTCGAACCACAGCTCAAGGTTCATGCCGTTCCACAGGATCAGATCGGCATCGGAAGCACGCACGATATCGCGCGGGGTCGGCTCGTAGCCGTGGATCTCGGCGCCCGGTTTGGTGATCGAAACCACCTCCGCCGCATCGCCCGCCACATTGGCCGCCATATCCGCCAGCACCGTGAAGGTAGTGACAACTTTCATCTTCTCCGCCGAGGCCGCACCCGCGCTGGCCATCAAAGCAATCGCCGAAGCGCTCAAAATCATTTTCCGCATGAGATTCTCCTAGAGTTTTGCGTTGTCGCGATGTAAATGAGAATAGTTCGCATTTGTCAATACGGGTTGTGGAAAGTTTTTCGCCCCCGATTTTCAATTGCAGAACCCCCGGACCGCTTTATGCTACGGGGAGCGGAAGCAGGAGGCAGGGATTTGGCCGATCACATGCAGAAGTTTGAAGAATTGTTGCGCGGCGCGGACTTGCGGGTCACGCATCAGCGCAAAGTGATCATCTCCACGCTGGCAGGCTGCGATGATCACCCGCGCGCCGAGGACGTGTATGACCGGGTGCGCGAGATCGACGACAGCATTTCCTTCGCCACGGTCTACCGCACGCTGGCCGCGCTGGCCGATGCGGGAATCGTGCAGCGAATCGCGGTTGACGAAGGCCCAGCCCGTTTTGAAATGGCCCCGAAAGAGGACCACGACCACATGGTCGACATCGACAGCGGCGAGGTGATTGAGCTGATTTCCGACGAGCTGATCGCCCTGCGTCGCAAATTAGCACGGGAACTGGGCTATGATGTGATCAGCCACCATTCGGTTCTGCGGGTGCGCAAGCTGAAGGAATGACCAGCCCGCTCTGCCTCCAACGCCTTCGCGCTCAAGCGTGTCCCATTGGTACCCGCGGCCGGACTTGAACCGGCACGGCCTTCCGGCCTATGGATTTTAAGTCCACTGTGTCTACCATTCCACCACGCGGGCCCAGGATGGGTGGCGCGACCCTAGCGCAAGGCCGGGGCGAGGAAAAGCAGGTTTCGGGCAGATCGTGCAAAACACGAAACGTCCGTATCAGCTTCCAACCGGCATGGTAGACATGAATTCATTCAGCTTGTCAGCAAGCTCCGGCACGGACGAAGTCGCGGTAAACCCGACGGCCACACCGAGAAAGACAATGACAGCGGTCAAAACGATCCAGTCCACCGTCACCGCACCGCCTTCGTCAGATACAAACCCCTGGCAGAAAGTCTTAATCCGTCGCATGAAAATCTCGCTCTTCTTTCGTCCCTTGAGACCCTGTCTGACGGGAAAAAGCCGAGAATGGGAGCGCAGATGCGGCGTCTTTTGCACGCAGTTGGGAGAAAAAGTGCAAAAGCCCCGAATAAACGAGGCTTTTCAAGAGAATGACAACAAACCGCAGCACCCAGTGTAGTGTTTATAATTTGTGTTAAATCGCTCTAGTCGCGAATAACCTTGGCGAATTTATCAAAAATCGCTTCGTTTGCGCCAATCAGCGCGCCGCTTTCCAGAATGCCCTCTTCCGGGTTCAGCGCCTCGACCAAGCCCCCCGCTTCGCGCAAGATGACCAGCCCGGCAGCAATGTCCCAAGCATGCAGGCGCCGTTCCCAGAACCCGTCGAATCGCCCCGCCGCGACGTAGGCGAGATCGAGCGATGCCGCGCCCCAGCGCCGCACCCCGGCGGTGACCGGCAACAGCCGCGCCAGATCCTGCAACGTATCGGGCAGGTCGCCGCGCCCACCGAAGGGCAGGCCGGTGGCGAAAATCGCGTCGCTCATCGCGTTGCGCCCCGACACCCGCAGGCGGATTTCGTTCATGAACGCCCCCTGCCCTTTCTCGGCAAAAAACATCTCATCCTTGGCCGCGTCAAAAACCACGCCCGCAACCACTTCGCCCTTATGTTCCAGCGCGATCGACACCGCCCAATGCGGCAAACCGTGCAGGAAATTGGTCGTGCCGTCGAGCGGATCGACGATCCAGCGCCGCGTCGGATCCTTGCCCGCTGTCTCGCCGCTCTCCTCGCCAACCCAGCCGTAATTCGGCCGCGCTTCCGTCAGGATCTCGCGCACGATCTCCTCCGCCGCCGTATCGGCGCGCGACACAAAATCCCCGGCGCCCTTGCGCGACACCTGTAGGTTTTCCACCTCGCGAAAATCCTTCACAAGGCTCCGCCCCGCGGCCCGCGCGGCTTTAATCATCACGGTTAGATTGGCACTGCCCTGCATATCCGGCTCCTGTTGCTCGCCCCGCTTTAGAGCCACAGACCGGATTTGCCAAGCCCTGCTAGGGCGTAGACCCATAATCCCTGCATCGGCGTAGACCCATAATCCCTGCACCACTGGTTTGTCAGATTTTTGTTCTGACTATGAGCGGCACCGCAGGAATAGTGGTTCTATTTCAAGGGGTCGCGAAGACGCTCAGGGCAAA
>PDOZ01000041.1 GCA_002747325.1 Rhodobacterales bacterium | reverse complement strand
CTGCAACCGGCGCTGGAGCTTGTTGGCCAGCCGCGACACCGCGCCCTTGAGCGGTTCGAGCTGCTGGTCGAGATATTTGCGCAGCCGTTCGAGCTCGGCGGGGTCGGCGAGCTCTTCGGCGCAGATTTCCTCGTCATTGGTGGTGTCGAAGATGGTGTAATTCGGGTCGGCCTCCGAAGGCGGCGGGGGCGCGGGGAGTTCGGCATCGGGCGCGGCTTCAGGCAGATCGGCCTCTTCGTCCGATTCGCTCTCGGCGAGATCGTCCATGGTGACCCTGGCTTCGGCCTGATCCTGCTGCTCGTCCCGGGCCTGCTCGGCCTCGGCCTCCATGTCGTCGGCGCTGTCGGCGCCATCGTCCTGCTGGTCCTGTTCCTGCTCTTCGGGTTCGGCATCCTGGTCTTCGGCCTCGTCGGCGGCGTCCGGGTCGTCGCCGAGCTGGTCGCCATAGCCGAGATCGGCGATCACCTGGCGGGCGAGACGGGCGAAGGCGGCCTGATCGGCGAGGGCGTTGCTCGCACGGGCGAAGGTGGCGCCGGCCTGGGTCTCGATGAAGCCGCGCCACAGGGCGAGCAGATTGTCGGCCCCGACGGGCGCCGGCCGGCCGGAGACGGTTTCGCGCAGGAACAGCGCCGCAGCCTCGGCGAGCGGCGCCTCCTCGGTGGAGGTCATCCTGTCCCAGCCGCGTTTGGTGGCCTCGTCGGCGATCTTGTGGTCGATATTGGAGGCAGTGCCCGGCATCAGCCTCGCCCCCACCGCCTCGCAGCGTGCCCGTTCCATCGCGTCGTAGAGCGCCAGCGCGGTGTCGCCGGCGGGGGCGAAACGGGCGTGGGTTGCGGCATCGTGGTGCTTGTGGCGCAGCGCCAGCGCGTCGGCAACACCGCGCGCCAGCAGCACCTCGTCGCGCGCCATGCGCCGGGTGATCTGCGGCAGACGCAGGGTTTCGCCCGACAGGCCGGACGGGTCGACCGTATAGGTGACGCTCAATTCGCGGTCGTCGGCGATCACCCGTGTCGCCTCGGCCAGGGCCTTCTTGAACGGGTCGGCGGGGTTGTCGGCGGCTTTGCTCATGGCGTGAAGATGGGCGAAACCCAGGGGAAGGGCAAGCGGGCCCGGCATTCCCGGCATGAAACAGTGCAAACAGGATGCTGCTGCCGATCAGCCCCGCCAGAAGGCCGGATTTCACGCTGATTTCGGGCAGAAGAAAACCGCGAAACACCACCTCTTCGCTCAGACCCTGCACGAAGAACAGGCCGAAAAAGGCGAGCCACATGCCCCAGGCTAAGCTCTGATCGTTCAGCGACACGGCCTGGGTGCCCGGAAGCACGCCCACCAGCACGCAAAAGGAAACCATCGCCCGCCCGATGACGATCCCCTTGCCGTACTGCGCCAGCAGGTTTTGCACCGAAAACCCAGGACTGCCAAAGGCATGCCCAAGCAGAAACCGCGCCCTTGGCAGCACCACCAACAGGCTGAAGCGATCCGCCGGTGAGTCCATCCCCGATCGCCTGGAGACTGGCGATCGCCGCAATGCCGGCGAACAGCCCGGCGATGCGGCACGGCACGGTCAGGCCCGGCCCCGGGGCGCGGGTGCCGTGGTCAGCCGGTCCAGCGCCCTGGTCAGGGGCCTGACGTCATCGCTTCGGGGGCTGTCCGGCGTGTTTCGCCTTACCCTGCCGGAATGCCTAACACCGCGACAGCCAGTGCCACGGCTCCCAGCCCTCCGAACCAGACTGCGCGGCGGTCCTCCCCGCGGTGGCGGGCCATCATCATCGCCACCCCGCATTGCAGGGCGTAGAACAGCGCAAAGGCGCGGCTCGCCAGGGCCACGATCGACACCACATCCGTGCCCCAGATCACCATCACCGCCACCGCGCCGATCAGCAGATAGGCGTGTTTGGGGGTGACGTGCTTATGGGTGGTGTCGCTCACCAGCCCGCTGGCGCCGATACTGTCGGCCACCGAGGCGCTGAACTGGCTGGCCACCGCGCCCGCCGTGACAACATAGGGCAGCCAGGGCGACACGCGGCCGATCACGTCGATGAACCCGGCCACATCGGCTTCGGAGGTGAAGAACGGAAACAGCGGCACCATCAGCACGAAGAACACCACATAGACGACGGTCGAGGTGATCTGGGCGCGGCGCATGGCCCTGATCCGCTGGTCCGCACCATACATCTGCCCCATGAAGCGTGTGGTCTCGAAGCCCTGCACGATGATCACCAGCCCCATCAGGAAGCGGATCGTGTCCCAGTCGAAGCTGTGGCTTTCGTGAGCCGCCGCACTCCAGCTATAGTCGGCAGGCAGCGCCACGCCGAAGATCATCAGCGCCACCAGAAGCGCCGCAATCGCCGCGAGGTTGGCGCTGACGGTGAACTCCTCGGCCCGCTCGACACCCCCCAGACCCTTTGTCGCCCCAACCCCGCAGATGCCCGTGATCATCACCGTCGCAATCACCTTGCCCAGCAGCGGGTCGTCCCAGCCTATGAGCTTGAGCCCGAAGGCCGACAGCAGCACCAGATAATAGGCGACCGATATGAAATAGGCCCCGATCAGCACGATATGCGAGGTGGTCTCGATGGATTTGACCGTGTGCCCGGCCTCGGCCTCTTCCAGTACCGGCTCGGCATGGGCGATGTTGTAGCGGATCGCCCCGCCAAAGAGATAGGCCAGCGCCGTCAGCCCGACCACCGCCGCCACGGCCCAGACCCCCAGCGCACTGGCCAGGAGCGGCACCGACACCAGAAACCCGCTGCCGATGATCGAGGCCAGCGGCGTGACCATCGCCGACCAGCCCCTGTTGCGGCGCACCCGCCCGCTGATCAGGATCGCAAAGGCGACAACCAGAACGGCGACAATGACGAAATCCAGCGTGTTCATCCTGCGGCCTCCTTGAGGGGGGTGACATCTTCGGGCGGGTCGATCTGTGTCAGGTAGACCGAACGCGACGGGAAGGCAAAGCCGGAGCCTGCGCCCTGCACGATCGGGATCAGCGCGAGGGCGAAATCTTCCTTGATTTTCAACCACTCCTCCCAGACGGTGGTTTTGGTGAAGCAGTAGATCATCAGGTTGATCGCGCTTTCCCCGAAACTGTCGATGCGCACGAACAGGGTGGCTTCCGGCGGCAGGCAAAAGCGTCCGTCCTCGCGCAGCCAGGTTTCAACCCCGGCGCGGATCTGCTCCAGCGCCTCGGGGGGCGTGGCGTAATCCAGCCCGACGGTCCAGTAAATCCGGCGGTAGGTCATGCGCGAATAATTGGTCATGGCGTTGTCAGACAGGGCGGAATTGGGCACATAAACCGGGCTGAGATCGAAACGGCGGATGCGGGTCGAGCGGAAGTCGATCTGTTCGACCGTGCCTTCGACCACCCCGTCGACCTTGATCCATTCGCCCGGCGTGAAGCGCTTTTCGGTCATGATCAGCAGGCCGGAAATCAGGTTGGTGAACAGATCCTTCGCCGCGAGGCCGACCGCAATGCCGAACACGCCGAGGCTGCCGATCAGCGGCGCCACGGGAACGCCCCAGACGTCGAGGATAATCGCGCCGCCGGAGAGCAGCACCAGCACCCAGATGGCCATGCTGATCCAGTGCTGCACCGAGGTTTGCAGCCCGAAATCGAGCTTTTCCCAGATCGCTTCGCTGCGCGCCGCCAGCCGCGCCAGCCCCCAGAACAGCAAGGCAATCACCCCGGTTTTCACCAGCCTGCCCGCCAGTTCCGAGGCGCTGCCGCTCAGGTGTAGAATATGCAGCGCCACATACAGCCCGACGATCAGCGGCAACAGGCGCAGCGGCGGCACGATCGCATCCACCAAAGCCTTGCCGACGGCCCCGCGATGTTCCTTGCCACGCCGCGCCAGCCAGTTGGCCACGGGCCGCACCATCCAGAACAGCAGCAGCGAGGCCAGCATGACGAGGGTCGCGTTGATGTAGTTCCCCCATGTCGCCCCGAAAGGCGCCGGACCGAACAGGGTTTCAAGTTCGGACGCAAACGTGTTCAGCAACTGCATATTCCCTCACAAGACCGGGCCGATGGTGGCGATGACGTTGTTCCAGATGCGCCGGAGGTAAGACCAGCCGCGCACGTCTTCCAGCGTCACCCTCCGGGCGCTGGCGATATAGTCCGCCTGCCGGGCCCGGATCGCTTCGGTGGTCTCCGTATCCTGCAACAGGATGTTGTTTTCGTAATTCAGATCAAAACTGCGCAGGTCGAGATTGGTGGAGCCGATCAGGCTGAGCCTGCCGTCCACCGTCAGGGTCTTGGCGTGGAGCAAACCGCCCTCGAACTCGTGAATCTCACACCCCGCCTCCAGAAGCCTGCGGTAGTAGCTGCGGCTGGCGGCGGCAACGATCCAGCTGTCATTGCGCGCCGGAAAGATCAGCGTGACCTTCACCCCCCGCAGCGCCGCAGCGCAGAGCGATTCCAGCACCGTCGCGTCGGGCACGAAATAGGGGGTGGACAGGGTCAGGTCGCGGGCGGCACAGGCGATCAGAGTGGCGAAAAGCTGCGGCGTGGCGCCCTTGCGCTCGGTCGGACCATCGCCCATCACCTGCGCCGGGAAACCGCCCCCGGCGGGCTGCTCGGGCAGCGGGATCACATCGAGGCTCTCGCCGGTGGCCTGCATCCAGTCGCTGGCAAACAGGATCTGGTTTTGCGTCACCACCGGGCCGGTGAAGCGCAGCATGATGTCCACCCAGGGGGCGAATTTCGGCTTCACGCGAAATTCCGGGTCGGCCGAGTTCTGACTGCCGCACCAGGTGACCCGCCCATCCACCACGGTGATCTTGCGGTGGTTGCGCAGGTCGATCCGGCTGGTCAGGAGGGTGCGCAGCAGGTTGTCGAGCGGCAGCGCCACGGCAAGCTGAACCCCCGCCGCCTCCATCCGTTTCCAAAGGTCGGATTTCAGCAACGCCCGCGAGCCCAGCCCGTCGGCCATGGCGCGGCAGCTCACGCCGCGTTCTGCCGCACGGATCAGCGCCTCGGCCAGCGCGGTGCCGGTCGTGTCGGTCAGCCAGATGTAATACAGCACATGCACATGGTCCGTGGCCGCATCAATGTCGGCCACCAGCCGCTCAAGCGTTTCACTGGCGTCCGCCATCAGCTCCGCCCGGTTGCCGGTGACCGGATGAAAGCCGTTGATCGACGCGGCATAGCGCGAGGCCGGGCGGAAATGCGGGTCCATCATGTCGTGATCCCCGCTGCCCATGAGCTGCACCGCCCTGGCGCGGATTTCGGCAAACACCTCATCATGGCGCTTGTCGGCCTTGTGGCCGAGGTCGATCTCGCCAAACAGGAAATAGACCACGCTGCCAAGAAAGGGCAGCACGTTCAGCACGATGAACCATGCCAGCCGGGCCGGAGGCGACAGGTCGTCGCGGATCAGGATGCGCAGGGTAAAGCCCAGCACCAGAAGGAAATGCCCAAGGGCGATCAGGTAAAGCACGGGATATCCTCTCTCGCGCCAAACACGGCGTCGTCACATTCCAGCACCACGGGCAGGTGACCAGATGCCCGCGCGGCAAGGGGGAATGAAGCACATGAGATGTGAAAGTGTCGAGGCCCGCAACGATAAACCGGCCCGGCATTGCAACGCGGCGTGAGGCACGAAACTGAACCGCGTCGGGTTTGCCGGAGCCGATCTGCAAACACCTGCCGATTGCCCCGTCCACGTTCCACGATCACATGGCCATGCGGGCGAACCCTGACCTGCTGTCGGATCGGGCCAGGCGCGACAAGGTCTGCGGCGTTCGCAAGGTCTGGCACCAGATGAAGCGGGAAGGTTTCGATGTCGCCAGATGCGCCGCGTGACGCGGCTGATGACGGATTCGGGCCTGGAGGGTGGGATCCGTGGCAAGAAAGCCAGGACAACGATAGCTGACAAGGCGCAGCCATGCCCGCTCGACAAGGTGAACCGCCAGTTCCGGGTTCCTGCACCTGAGCTGCTCCGCGTCAGCGATTTCACCTGCGTGGCAACATGGCAGGGCTTCGTTCATGTGGCGTTTGTCATTGACGCTTTTGCCCGCCGCATCGTTGGCTGGCGGGTGAGCCGGACAGCCAGTGCCGGGTTCGTTCCCGACGCATTGGAACAGGCCGTTCACCAGCGGCAACCCGGGTCGGGCCTGGTGCATCATTCGGATCG
>PDOZ01000001.1 GCA_002747325.1 Rhodobacterales bacterium | reverse complement strand
AGCTCAAACACTTCAGACGCATCGCAACCCGCTTCGACAGACGCGCCGTCTACTTTCTCAGCTTCATACACCTCGCATCAGCGATGCTATGGATGCGATAAATGTCGATTCAGCCTAGAGCAGAAATTGCTAAATCAGAATCAAAACTCTCTGCCTCCGGGCCCGCATCCCGCTGACTACGAACGCGAATTTTGATGCTCGATGTCACAGAGCAATATCAATTTCTTCTTAGCACAAATACTCACAACATTGCGGTGCCACCCGCGCAGCGCCGCCCGTTACCTGCTCACTCGCCGCTTTGCGCCTCAAGCGCGGCAGCAATGCGTTCCAGCGCTTCTGCCTGCCGCAGCTGAACCTCCATTTGCCGCTTTTGTAACTCTATCAGAGTCTTTTGGTTTTCGGCGCGAGCCGCGTTCTGTTCGACAATCCTGCCACTTTGCCCCGCCGTCTTGCGACTGCGCCAGACGGCGAAGGCAAAGAGGGACACCATGACCGTGACCAGCGCCAGGAAATACCAATCAAATAGGTTGTTCATGCTTCATCTCCTCCAGTCATTTCGCCCTGTTCCGCATCTTCCGACGATTCCACGATCCGCGCCACCGATACAACGTGTTCCCCTTTGCCGGTGTTGAACACCTTGACCCCGCCGGCGCTGCGCGACCGGAAGGAAATGCCGTTGACCGGGCAGCGGATCGACTGGCCTTTGGAGGTGGCCAGCATGATCTGATCCGCGCGTTCGACCGGGAAACAGGCAACAATATCGCCGCCCTTCATCGCTGCCACGCCTTGCCCGCCGCGCCCGCTGACGCGGTAGTCGTGGCTGGAGGTCAGGTTGCCGCTGCCGCCTGCGTTGATCGTCACCAAAAGCTCGTTGGCTTCGTGCATCTCCTGATAGCGCTCATCGGACAGGGCGCTTTCTTCCGCCGCGTCTTCGCTCTCATCAGAGGCACCAAATTCGGCGCGGAAGCGTTTGAGGAAGGCGGTGCGCTCGTCCGGGCTGGCCTCGAAATGGCGGATCACCGAGGCGGAAACCACCTCATCGCCCTCATTCACCAGCTTGATGCCGCGCACGCCGGTGGAGCTGCGCGAGTTGAACACGCGCACATCGGTGACCGGGAAGCGGATGGCCCGCCCGCCGGAAGTGACCAGCATCACGTCGTCGTTCTCATCACAAATCCGCGCGTTGATCAGGCGGGTGCCCGCATCCTCGCCCTCGAATTTCATCGCGATCTTGCCGTTGCGCATCACATTGGTGAAATCCGACAGGCGGTTGCGGCGCACCGAGCCCTTGGAGGTGGCAAACAGGATTTGCAGGTCGTCCCATTCCTTCTCGTCGCGGTCCACCGGCAGAATAGCCGCAATCGACACGCCCGTCGGGATCGGCAGGATATTGACCAGCGGCTTGCCCTTGGCGGTGCGTCCGCCCTGCGGCAGGCGCCAGGTCTTCAGCTTGTAGGCCATGCCGTCATCGGTGAAAAACAGCAGTTGCGTATGGGTGTTGGCGACGAACAGCGTGGTAATCGCGTCCTCGTCCTTGGTCTGCATCCCCGACAGCCCCTTGCCGCCGCGCTTTTGCGCCCGGAAATCCGCCAGCGGGGTGCGCTTGGCCCAGCCGGAGGCGGTAATCGTCACCACCATGTCCTCGCGCTCGATCAGGTCTTCGTCGTCCATATCGCCGGACCAGTCGACGATCTCGGTGCGCCGCGGCACCGCATAGGCCTCGCGCACCTCTTTCAACTCGTCGGAAATGATCGACATGATGCGCTCGCGCGAACGCAGAATGTCGAGATAATCCTTGATCTTGCCCGCCAGCTCTTCCAGCTCGTCGGTGACTTCCTTCACCCCCATCGCCGTCAGGCGCTGCAAACGCAGTTCCAGAATGGCGCGGGCCTGAATTTCCGACAGGTTATAGGTGCCGTCGTCGTTCATCGTGTGCGACGGATCGTCGATCAGGCGGATATAGCCTTCGATATCGGCGGCAGGCCAGCGCCGGGTCATCAGCTTGTGCCGCGCCTCGGCGGGATCGGCGGAAGCGCGGATCGTGGCCACCACCTCATCGACATTGGACACCGCCACAGCGAGGCCGCACAGCACATGCGAGCGCTCGCGGGCCTTGCGCAGATCAAACGCGGTGCGCCGCGCCACTACTTCCTCGCGGAAGCGTATGAAATAGCTCAGAAAATCGCGCAGGGTCAGTTGCTCCGGCCGCCCGCCATTGAGCGCCAGCATGTTGCAGCCAAACGAGGTCTGCATCGGCGTGAAGCGGTATAGCTGGTTCAACACCACTTCCGGCGTGGCGTCGCGTTTAAGTTCGATCACCACCCGCACCCCGATGCGGTCGCTCTCATCCTGCACCGAAGAAATGCCCTCAAGCTTTTTCTCGCGCACCAGATCGGCGATTTTCTCGATCATCGCCGCCTTGTTGACCTGATAGGGGATCTCGTCCAGCACGATGGCGTAGCGGTCCTTGCGGATTTCCTCGACCCGCGTTTTGGCCCGGATAATCACCGATCCGCGCCCCTCGGTATAGGCCTTGAGCGCACCAGCGCGCCCCAGCATCACGCCCCCGGTGGGGAAGTCGGGGCCGGGGACATATTCCGTCAGCTGCGTGCTGTCGAGATCCGGGTTTTCGATCAGCGCCAGCGTCGCATCCACCACTTCGCCAAGGTTGTGCGGTGGGATATTGGTCGCCATGCCCACCGCAATGCCGCCGGCGCCATTGACCAGCATGTTGGGGAAGCGGGCAGGCAGGACGGTCGGTTCCTGATCCTTGCCGTCATAATTGTTCTGAAAATCAACGGTTTCTTTTTCGATATCCGCCAGCAGGGCACCGGCGGGCTTGTCCATACGCACTTCCGTGTAGCGCATGGCCGCCGCGCTGTCGCCATCCATCGAGCCGAAATTGCCCTGACCGTCCAGCAGCGGCAGCGACATGGAGAAATCCTGCGCCATCCGCACCAGCGCGTCATAAATCGCCGCGTCGCCATGCGGGTGATATTTACCCATCGTGTCCCCGACCGGGCGGGCGGATTTGCGGTAGGGCTTGTCGTGACTGTTGCCGCTTTCATACATCGCGTAAAGGATACGGCGATGCACCGGCTTCAACCCGTCGCGCAGATCGGGGATGGCGCGGCTGACGATCACGCTCATGGCGTAGTCGAGATAGGAAGTCTTCATCTCCTGTTCGATGGAGATGGAGGGGCCATCATAAACCGGACGCTCTGGCGGAGTTTCGCCAGCGTTTTCAGGGGTTTGTGGGGTGTCGTTCACGTTGATCCGCCCTTCGTTCAGCCTGTCGCCCGTTCTTTTCGCCGGGCCTGTCGCTTCAGGGTTCAGGCCGCGCAAACCACGCCAGCCGAAAACCACAAGATTTTGATCCTCCGCATATATCAGACACAAGGGGCGGGGTGCAACGCCCTGAGGCGCAAAAGCGCAGGTTTTTTCCGCCCCTTTATCATTGCGCAGCACTTCTTTAGACATGGGGCAAAGGGTGCGCCGCGCCGCGACAGGATGGGAGGGACGACATGACCCAGAAACGCAGCATTTTCGAAGAGGTCGGGGCGGAAAGCGCGCCGGTCGCCAGCCCCAGCCCTGGCGGCATTTCGCGCGAGAAGGGCGATGCCCGGCGCTGGATTCGGGCGTGGCTCTGGGGGCTTCTGGCGCTGGTCGCGGCGATGATGGTCATTGGCGGGCTGACGCGGCTGACCGAGAGCGCCAGCCCCGGTATGGACTTGATGGGCGTGGATCTGGACAGCGTGCATCAATGGCTGGGCCGCGCTACCGCGCTCTACTGGGCCGTGGGCTTTATCGCTTTCCTCGCCACGCGCCGCATCCCCGCAGGATATACCCGTCCGTTGCTGATTATGGGCGGCCTGATCGGGGTGCAGATTGTGGTCGGCAACTGGCTTTCCACCTCTGGGGTGACGCAAAGCGGCATTGACGTGGTGCCTTACCGTCTGGCCATTCATCTCGGCCTGACCTTCTTCCTCTATGCGCTGATCCTCTGGACCCTCTTCAAACTCGGGCGCTCCTCGGCACAAAACCTCGCCGCCCGCCGCCTGAAGGACCGCGCGCTTTGGGGCATGACCACCGGGCTGTTGCACCTCACGGGGCTGCAAATCGTCCTCGGCGCACTGGTCGCGGGGCTGGATGGCGGGCGCAGCTTTGCGGAATGGCCGCTGATGGGCGGGCAGTTTTTCCCGCCAAGCGCCTTTGATCTTGAACCGTTCTGGCGCAACTTTTTCGAGAATGCGGGGCTGGTGCAGTTCATTCACCGCATTGTCGGCTATCTCTGCGCCCTGTTGGCCATCGGCGTGCTGATGCGCGGGCGCAAATCGGCCAATTCCGCCACCAGAACAGCCGCTTACGCGGCGGTCTTTATGGTGTTTCTGCAAGCGGTGGTCGGCATCGTCACCGTGCTGCAAGCCGCCCATCTGCACATCGCGCTCACGCATCAGGTCGGCGCGCTGCTGACCATTACCGTGATCTTGCTGGCCCGTTTCCGCGCCGGCTACCCTACCGAACAGAAGGTTTCTGCCGCATGAGTACATATGATGAATTGATGCGCTTCGTGCGCCAGACGCGGGCGCTGGAAGAGGTCGCCGGGCGGCTGGGCTGGGATCAGGAAACCCAGATGCCCACCGGCGCGGCGCCCCAGCGCGGTGAAGAGGCGGAAGCCATGGCCGGGGTGCTGCATGCGCGCCATACGGACCCGAAGCTGGGCGAATGGCTGGCGGCGATTGACGCGGCGGAGCTGGACGCGGTCGGGCAGGCCAATCTGCGCGAAATCCGCCGCGATTACACCCGCGCCGCCAAGGTGCCCGCCGATCTGGCGGGGGAAATCGCGCGGGTCACCTCGGAAGCGCAAGGCAAATGGGCCCAAGCCCGTTCCGCCAACGATTTCAACGCCTTCGCGCCGGTTCTCGAACAGGTTTCCGGCCTGATCCGTCAGCGCGCCGAGGCGATTTCTGACGGGGCGGACCTCTACGACACCCTGTTGGACGAATACGAACCCGGCGCCTCCGGCGCGCAAATTCAGGCGTTGTTTGACTCTATGCGCCCCCGGCTGGTGGCGCTCAAAGACGCGGCGCTCGACGCCGAAAACCCGCCCGCCGCCCTGACCGGCAGCTTCGACGAGGATGCCCAAATGGCGCTGGCCGCCAAACTGGCGCAGCGCTTCGGCTACGACATGAACCACGGCCACATCTCCAAAGCCGTGCATCCCTTCTGTTCCGGCTCCGGGCTCGACGTGCGCGTCACCACCCGCACCGCCGCCGCCGATCCCTTCAACTGCCTCTATTCTACCGTGCATGAGGTCGGCCATGCCTGTTACGAACAGCACATTTCCCGCGACCACCTGCTGACCCCGCTGGGGCGCGGCGCGTCGATGGGGGTGCATGAAAGCCAGAGCCGGATTTTCGAGAACCAGATGGCACGCAGCCGCGCCTTCACCGGCTGGCTCTTTGACGAAATGCAAACGGCCTTCGGCCCGCTCTCCACCCCCGACGCCGACGCCTTCTACGGCGCAGCCAACCGCCTGCACCGCGGCTATATCCGCACCGAGGCGGACGAGGTGCAATATAACCTGCATGTGATGCTGCGCTTTGACCTGGAACGCGCCCTGATCGGCGGCAAAATCGCCGCGCGCGACATGGAAGAGGCTTGGAACGCCAAGTTTGAAGCGGATTTTGGCTACCCGGTGGACCAGCCATCCAACGGCGTGTTGCAAGACGTGCATTGGTCCGTCGGCCTGTTCGGCTACTTCCCGACCTACGCACTTGGCAATGTCTATGCCGGCTGCCTTTGGGCCGCGATCAACCGCGACGTGCCCGAAGTCGAAGCGGAACTGGCTAAAGGCAACCCGACCCCGGCAACCCGGTGGCTGGCGCAAAACCTGCAACAATATGGCGGCCTCTACCGCCCAACCGACCTGATCGAAAAAGCCACCGGCGCCGCCCCCAAAGCCGAACCGCTCCTCGATTACCTGGAAGCCAAATTCGGAGCCCTCTACCACCTCTAACCCCGCGCCCCTTCTTCTTAGGGGAAATACTCCGGGGGGTCCGGGGGGCTGGCCCCCCGGCTATAGTGCGGGTCTGGGGGTGTAAAACCCCCGGCTAATAGTTGAGAATCCGGGCCTCAGCCTCCGCCCTGCGCCAGAAACCGCGCCAGATAGGCGCGGGCGCGCCGTTCCGCGCGGCGCACGCGGACGGCGGTCATGTAGGCCTCTTCCAGCGTGGTCGAGGTTTCCCCGGCGATCTTCTTGACCCCCATGATCAGGTCTTCATCCGCGCCGTTCTCAATCGCCTCCAGCACGTCACTGGCCAACTCGTCCGCAACCTGCTCCAGAAAATCCATCAGCGGGTATTCTCCGTCAGGCGGCGGCGGACATATGCGTCCACCGTGCCGATCATGGTGTCCATATGGTCGTTTTCAAAGAAATGCCCGGCGCCCTTGACCTCGGAATGGGTGATGGTGATGCCCTTCTGCTCGTGCAGCTTGTCCACCAGCACATGGGTATCGGCGGGCGGCGCGACCCGGTCCGCCGTGCCGTTGATGATCAGGCCGGAAGCCGGGCAGGGGGCGAGGAAGGAGAAGTCATACATATTGGCGGGCGGGGAGACCGACACGAAGCCGGTGATTTCCGGGCGGCGCATCAGAAGCTGCATGCCGATCCAGGCGCCAAAGGAAAAACCCGCGACCCAGCAATGCTTGGCGTTCTGGTTCATCGACTGCAAATAATCGAGCGCGGAAGCGGCGTCGGACAGCTCGCCCACCCCCTGATCGTATTCCCCCTGCGAGCGCCCCACGCCACGGAAATTGAAGCGCAGCACGTTGAAGCCCATGTTGTGAAAGGCGTAATGCAGGTTGTAGACCACCTTGTTGTTCATGGTGCCGCCAAACTGCGGATGCGGGTGCAGGATGATGGCGATCGGCGCGTCCTTTGCCGCCTGCGTATGGTAGCGGCCCTCAAGGCGCCCTTCGGGTCCGGGGAAAATCACTTCGGGCATCGGGTCTCCTTACCTGTATCTCTTCAAAGCGCCTGCCAGCACCGAACCGACGGCAGGACGGACGGCCGGGGGCAGGCAAATCTTGACGCAAATTTGCGCGCCGCGTAAGACGTGGCATCCGGGATGCGCGGACCGGGTTTAAGATCAGGTAAAGGCGGGCGGCGCTTTCGTCAATGTCTTGCATGGTTTTGCCTCAAATACCGGGCCGCAAAACCCGCCCGAATTCCAGCGCCTTAGGGCCGCCCAAGCGGAGGGGACGAGATGAAATTATCCACCAAGGGGCGCTACGCCATGGTCGCGCTCACCGATCTGGCCATGCAGGAACCCGGCACGCTGATGAGCCTCACCGACCTGTCGCGCCGACAAGACATTTCGCTGCCCTATCTCGAGCAGCTTTTCGTCAAACTGCGCCGGGCGGGGCTGGTGGAAAGCGTGCGCGGACCGGGCGGGGGCTACCGGCTGGCCCGCCCGCCTTCCGATATTCGCGTGGTCGAAGTGTTGGGCGCGGTGGATGAAACCGTCAACGCCATGCACAAAGGGGCGGGGGCGTCCGGCGCCAATTCCGGCTCGCGGGCGCAGAGCATGACCAACCGGCTTTGGGAGAGCCTGAGCGCGCATGTCTATGTGTTCCTGCACCAGACCCGGCTGTCTGACGTGGTGAAAAACGAACTGACCCCGTGCCCGGCGGTGCCGACGCTGTTTCACGTTGTCGATGAGGAGCAAACTCTATGACGCGCATTCTGATCATCGACGCCCACCCGGCGCCGGATCGCTTTACCACCGCGCTGGCCGATGCCTATGCCAAGGGAGCGCAGGCCAGCGGGGCGGAACTGCGGGTCTGCGCCCTGCGCGACCTTGATTTCGACCCGATCCTGCACCGGGGCTACGAGGCCCGGCAGGAATGGGAACCGGGTCTGGACGCCGCCTTCGCCGATCTGGAATGGGCCCAGCATCTGGTTTTTGTCTACCCGACCTGGTGGGGCGGGCATCCGGCGCTGTTGCAGGGCTTTTTCGAGCGGGTTTTCCTGCCCGGAAAGGCGTTTTCCTATCACGAGAAAGACCCGTTCTGGGACAAGTTGCTGAAGGGACGCACGGCGCAGGTTATCACCACGATGGACACACCGCGGCTCTATTACCGGCTGGTCTACCGCGACGCCGGCCTGCACCGGATCAAGCGCACCATCCTTGAATTTACCGGGGTGAAAACGCGGGTCTGGGCCATTGGCAATCTGCGCGGCCAGTCTGAGGCGAAGCGGGCGCGGCTTTTGACGCGGGCCGAGGCGCTTGGGCAAAAGGCGGCGCGAAGCGGCGGATGAAACGCATTTACCTCGACCACAACGCAACGACGCCCCTGCGCCCGGAAGCGCGGCAGGCGATGATTGCGGCGATGGATGTGGTGGGCAACCCGTCCTCGGTGCATGCGGAAGGGCGCGCGGCGCTCGGGGTGATCCAGAAAGCCCGCCGCCAGATCGCCGCCGCTTTCGGGGCCGAGGGCGCGGATATCGTGTTCACCTCCGGGGCGACGGAAGCGGCGGCGATGGCGCTGGCTGGGCGGGGCATTTACGCTGCGGAAACGGAGCATGATGCGGTGGCGGCATGGTGTGCGACCGATCTTGCGGTGGGCCGCGACGGGCTGGTCACGGTGCCGGCCCCGGCGCAGAGCAGTGTGCAGGCGGCGCATTCGGAAACTGGGATCGTGCAGAGCCTGCCGGACGGGCTGTTCGCCACGGATGCCACGCAAGCCTTCGGCAAACTGCCGTTTTCCTTCAACTGGTGCGGCGCGGACATGGCCTTTATCTCGGCGCATAAGCTGGGCGGGCCGAAAGGCGTGGGCGCGCTGGTCCTCAAACGCGGCACCGACATCGCGCCGCTGCTCAAGGGCGGCGGGCAGGAGATGGGGCGGCGTTCGGGCACGGAAAACGTCCCCGGTATTGCCGGATTTGGCGCCGCCGCCGAAGCCGCCGCGCGCGATCTGGACGCGAAAAAATGGGCCCGCGTCGAGGAACTTAGAGACATTCTAGAAAATACACTGGCAGAATCGGCAAAAGACACTATTTTCGTCGGGAAAGACGGGCCGCGCCTGCCCAATACGTCCTGTTTCATTACCCCCGGCTGGAAGGGGGAAACGCAGGTCATGGTGATGGATTTGGCTGGGTTCGCGGTTTCTGCCGGGTCTGCCTGTTCGTCGGGCAAGGTTAAGGCCAGCCGCTCGCTGAAGGCGATGGGCTACAGCGATACCGAGGCCGCTTCGGCATTGCGGGTTTCGCTGGGAATGGATACGACGCGCGAAGAGGTGGAAGCGTTCGCCGCCGCGTGGCTAAAGGAAGAGGCGCGGTTTCGGGCGCGCGCGTAACAGGAAAGAACGGCATGGCTGGTTCAGAAAATGTGGTCGTCAAGGAAGGCGTCGAGGAAGAAACCGTCGAGGCGGTGCGCTCGCTGGGCGGCACCTATAAATACGGCTGGGACACCGATGTCGAAATGGAATACGCCCCCAAAGGGCTGAATGAGGACATCGTGCGGCTGATCTCGGAGAAGAACGAGGAGCCGGAATGGATGCTGGAATGGCGTCTGCGCGCCTATCGTAGCTGGGTGAAGCAGAAAGAGCCGGACTGGTCGATGCTGGAATACCCAGAGATCAACTTTCAGGATCAGTATTATTACGCCCGGCCCAAATCCTTCGACAAAAAGCCTAAATCGCTCGATGAGGTCGATCCGAAACTGCTGGCGACCTATGAAAAGCTCGGCATTCCGCTCAAGGAACAGATGGTTCTCGCGGGCGTCGAAGGGGCGGAAATGCCCAACGCGCTACGCTCGACGGAGGAGCGCAAGGTGGCGGTGGATGCGGTGTTTGACAGCGTGTCCGTCGGCACCACCTTTCAGGAAGAGTTGAAACAGGCGGGGGTGATTTTCTGCTCCATCTCGGAAGCGATCCGCGAACACCCGGAGCTGGTGCAGAAATATCTCGGCTCCGTGGTGCCGGTGAACGACAATTTCTACACCACCCTCAATTCCGCCGTCTTCTCCGACGGCTCCTTCGTGTACGTCCCGCCGGGCGTGCGCTGCCCGATGGAGCTTTCGACCTATTTCCGCATGAACGCGGAAAATACCGGCCAGTTTGAACGCACCCTGATCATCGCCGACAAGGGCGCCTACGTGTCTTATCTTGAAGGCTGCACCGCGCCGCAGCGCGATCAGGCACAGTTGCACGCCGCCGTGGTCGAGATCATCGTCGAGGAAGATGCGGAGGTGAAGTATTCCACCGTGCAGAACTGGTTCCCCGGCGATGAAAACGGCAAGGGCGGGATTTACAACTTCGTCACCAAACGCGCCGATTGCCGCGGGGATCGGGCCAAGGTCATGTGGACGCAGGTCGAAACCGGCTCGGCGCTGACCTGGAAATACCCGTCCTGCATCCTGCGCGGCGATGATAGCTCCGGCGAGTTTTATTCCATCGCCATCACCAACAACTGGCAACAGGCCGATACCGGCACCAAGATGGTGCATCTGGGCAAAAACACCCGCTCGCGCATCGTGTCCAAGGGCATCAGCGCGGGCCAGTCGCAAAACACCTATCGCGGGCTGGTTTCCATGTCGCCCAAGGCGCAGAACAGCCGCAATTACACGCAATGCGACTCGCTCCTGATCGGCGACAAATGCGGCGCGCATACGGTGCCCTATATCGAGATCAAGAACAATTCGAGCCGCTGCGAACATGAGGCGACGACCTCGAAGGTGGACGAAGAACAGATGTTCTATTGCCAGCAACGCGGCATGGATGAGGAGGCGGCGGTGGCGCTGATCGTCAACGGCTTCGCCAAGGAAGTCCTGCAAGCCCTGCCGATGGAGTTTGCCATGGAGGCGCAGCAACTTGTCGCCATTTCGCTTGAGGGGAGCGTCGGATAATGTCTGCATGGATCATTCTAATTCTCGCGGGGCTGTTTGAAATCGGCTGGCCGATTGGGCTGAAAAACGCCGCTGGCCCGCATATGATTGGCTGGGGGCTGTTCGCGGTGGTCTGCATGGGGTTCAGCGGTGTGCTGTTGTTTCAGGCGCAAAAGACCATCCCGATCGGCACGGCCTATGCGGTCTGGACCGGCATCGGCGCAGTTGGCACTTTTGCAGTAGGCATCGCCTTCTTTGGCGACAGCGCCGGGTTGCTGCGTATCGGAGCCGCGTCGCTCATCGTGCTTGGGGTCATTGGGTTGAAGGTGGTTTCGTGATACGAGGCCGGAGAATTGAAACGCGGACCCGCCGGGCCGCGAAGCGCGCGAAAGGATAGAACATGATTTCTACCACCACCCCCTCGGTCGAAGGCCACCAGATCACCCGCTATCACGGCATCGTCGTGGGCGAGGCGATTTTGGGGGCCAACGTGTTTCGCGATATGTTCGCCGCCATTACCGACATTGTCGGCGGGCGGTCGGGCGCCTATGAACAGGAGCTTGGCAAGGCGCGCAATGTGGCGCTGCGCGAGCTTGAGGAGCGCGCCCGCGAGATGGGCGCCAATGCGGTCGTGGGCGTGGACCTCGACTATGAAGTAATTAACAACATGCTGATGGTGTCGGCCTCGGGCACGGCTGTCACTATTTCGTAAGGACCAGAAAATGCTGAAAATCAAAGGCTTGGAAGTCGAACTTGAGGAAGAGGGCAAGAAGATCCTCAAGGGGGTGGACCTTGAAGTGCCCGCGGGCAAGGTGCATGCGATCATGGGGCCGAACGGGTCGGGCAAGTCGACGCTGTCTTACGTCTTGTCGGGCCGCGAGGGCTACGAGGTCACGGCGGGAGAAGCGACGCTGGACGGGGAAGACCTGCTGGAACTCGCCCCGGAAGAGCGCGCCGCCATGGGGCTTTTCCTCGCCTTTCAATACCCGGTCGAGATCCCCGGTGTGGGCAACATGACCTTCCTGCGCACGGCGCTCAACGCACAGCGCAAATCGCGCGGCGAGGCAGAAATGTCGGCCAAGGATTTCCTCAAATTCATCCGCGAGAAGGCCAAGGCGCTGAAAATCGACGCCGATATGCTCAAGCGCCCGGTCAATGTCGGCTTTTCCGGCGGCGAGAAGAAGCGCAACGAGATTTTGCAGATGGCGGTGCTGGAGCCGAAAATGTGCATCCTGGATGAGACCGATTCCGGGCTGGATGTGGACGCGATGCGGCTGGTGGCGGACGGGGTCAATGCGCTGCGTTCCGAGGGCCGCTCCTTCCTCGTCATCACCCATTATCAGCGCCTGCTGGACCATATTAAACCGGACGTGGTGCATATCATGGCCGATGGGCGGATGGTGAAATCCGGCGGGCCGGAACTGGCGCTGGAGGTCGAGCATAACGGCTATGCGGATATTTTAGAGGAAGTGGGCGTATGAACGAGATAGCTCCCCTTTCTTCCGCCAAGGCGCAGGCGCTGGAAACCCGGCTGGAGGCTTTGGGCCGTCCGGCGGGTGCGTTTGCCCCGGCGCGGGCGAATGCGGCGGCGCGGCTGGCGGCGGTGGGGCTGCCGGGGGCGCGCGACGAGTATTGGCGCTTCACCCGCCCGCATCTGTTGAACGCGGCCCGCCCGGTGCAGACGCCGGTCGTGGCCCCGGTGGGCGGGGCGGCGCTGTTTGCGGACGTGGAGCGGTTGGAATATGCCTTCCCGGACGGGGTGTTTGATGCCGCGATGCGGGTGGGCGAGGTGCCGGAAGGGGTCGAGATCACCCGGCTGGCGGAAGCGGGCGAGGACCATTGGGCCGCGCCGCTTTACGGCACGCTGGAAGAAGCCGGGCAAAACCCGGTATCGCGTCCGCAGGCGATGTTGAACACGGCTTACGCCACCGACGGGCTGCTGGTGCGCGTCGCAGGCAAGGCGGCGCTGCCGCTGTCGCTGTTTTACCCGGCGGCGTCCGAGACCGGCGATGCGATGTTGCATAACGTCATTGTGCTGGAGGAAGGCGCGGAGCTGACACTGTTGGAAAACGGACCGGGCGGGGCGCGGATCAACAGCGTGACCGAGGTGTTTGTTGCCGATGGCGCGCGCTTCCATCATGTGCGCGCGCAGGGCCGGGCGAATGCCCGTCAGGCGGTGACGCATCTCTTTGCGCGGCTGGGAAAAGAAAGCGTTTTCAAGAGCTTCACCCTTAGCGTGAACGGCCAGATGACCCGCAACGAATGTGTGGTCGAGATGAATGGCGACGACGCGGTGGCCCATGTTGCCGGGGCGGCGCTTGGCGATGGGGCGCTCGGCAAGTTCCACCACGACGACACCGTGTTCATCACCCATGAGGGCCGCAATTGCGAGAGCCGGCAGGTGTTCAAGAAGGTGCTGCGCAACGGCGCGGTTGGCGTGTTTCAGGGCAAGATTTTGGTGAAGCAGTCGGCGCAGAAAACCGACGGCTATCAGAAATCGCAATCCCTGCTGCTCGACGGCGACAGCCAGTTTTTCGCCAAGCCGGAGCTGGAGATTTATGCCGATGATGTGGCCTGTTCGCACGGCTCGACCTCCGGCGCCATTGACGAAGAGGGGCTGTTTTACCTGCGTTCGCGCGGGGTGCCGACGGATATTGCCACCGACCTTCTGGTGCTGGCCTTTGTGGCCGATGCGCTGGAGGAGATCGAGGACGCAGAACTGGCGGAGCATATCCGCGCGCGGCTGGAGGACTGGCTCGCGGGGCGGCGCAAGGCGGGGCAAGATACGGGCGAATGAGCGTTACCCGCGATATTTTCCGGGCCTACCGGACGCCGCGGGCGGTGTATCGCGCGCGCGCGGGGTGTGAGGTGCGTGAGGATCGGGCGCTGGTCGTCTTGATGCTGGCCTGTGGCCTGATCTTTCTGGCGCAATGGCCCAGCGCGCTGCGGGCGACGCTGATCGACGACAGCGTGCCTTTTGAGGGACGCATCGCTGCCGCTATCCTGACCACGGTGCTGATCGGCCCGCTCATCGCCTATGCGGTCGGCACTTTCACCCATCTGATTGCCCGGCTGTTTGGCGGGCGCGGCTCGACCTACCGCGCCCGATTTGCCCTGTTCTGGGCGCTGCTCGCCGCCAGCCCGCTCTTTCTCCTGCGCGGGCTCGTGGCCGGGTTTTTCGGCGATCATCCGGTGAACCTCGCGGTGGCGCTTGTAAGCCTTGCCGCTTTCGCTGCGCTGTGGGCCGCGAATTTTGCCGAAGCGGAATGGGGAGAGGGGCTATGATCCCGGATTGGGGCACCTTGTTTGGCATGGCGCTGCAAACCGTGCCGGAGCCGCGCAAAGTCGCGCGTGACCTGTTCAATATGGGCTTTTCGCGGCGCGCTTTGTGGCTGGCGCTGGCGTTTTTGCTGGTGGCGATGACTTGGCTCGGGGTGATCGCCTCGATCCTGTTCCCGCCCGACCCGGCGCAGGTCGGCACGCTGTTGGCGGACCCGATCCGCAGCGGCTTGGTGGAAGCAGCCATCGCGGTGCTGTCGGTTTTCGGTATCTGGCGCATTGGCCGGGCCTTTGGCGGGCAGGGGCGGCTGGAAGATGTGCTGATGACTATGGTCTGGCTGCAATTCGTGCTGGCGGTGATGGAAATCGGTGTGCTGGCGCTGATGCTGTTCGCGCCGGGGCTGGCGGTGTTGCTGTGGATCATGGGCATTGTCATGTCGTTCTGGATCATGGCGCATTTCACCACCGAGGCGCATGGCTTCCGGTCGGCGGGGCTGGTTTTCGCGGTGATGATCAGCGTGATTTTGGGCGTGGCGATGGTGCTGTCTTTCATTCTGGTGCTGCTGGGCGTGGCGCCGCCGGTGGCGGGAGCGGGCTGATGGGGGCGAACTGGGATATTGCGGCGATCCGGGCGGAATTTCCGATCCTGTCGCGCGAGGTGAACGGTCATCCGCTGACCTATCTCGACAATGGCGCGTCGGCGCAGAAGCCGCGCGTGGTGCTGGAAGCGCTGGACCGGGCATACCGGCAGGAATATGCCAATGTTCACCGGGGGTTACACACGCTTTCCAACCTGTCCACCGACCGTTACGAGGCGGTGCGCGGCACGGTGGCGCGCTTTTTGGGCGCCGCGTCGGAGCGCGAGATCGTGCTCAATAGCGGGGCGACCGAGGGGATTAACCTTGTGGCCTATGGCTGGGCCGCGCCGCGCATGGGGCCGGGCGACGAGATCGTGCTGACCACGGCGGAGCATCACGCCAATATCGTGCCGTGGCACTTCCTGCGCGAGCGGCAGGGGGTGGTGCTGAAATGGGTTGACCCGGAGCCGGATGGTTCGATCGACCCGGCGAAGGTTCTGGCCGCCGTGACGGAGCGCACCAGGCTCATCGCCGTGACCCATTGTTCCAACGTGTTAGGCAGCGTGGTCGATATCCGCGCCATCGTTGCGGGCGCGGGCGGGGTGCCGGTGCTGGCGGACGGGTCGCAGGGGGCGGTGCATGGGCCGGTGGACGTCGCCGCGCTGGGGGTCGATTTTTACCCCATCACCGGCCACAAGCTCTACGGCCCCTCCGGCTCCGGCGCCATCTATATCCGCGCCGAACGCATGGCGGAAATGCAGCCCTTCATGGGCGGCGGCGACATGATTTCCGAGGTGACGAAAGAGGCGGTGAGTTACGCCGAGCCGCCGATGAAATTTGAAGCGGGCACGCCGGGGATTGCGGAAAGCATCGGTTTTGGCGCGGCGCTGGAATTTCTCATGCAGCTTGGGATGGAGAATGTCGCGGCCTATGAGGCGGGGTTGACGGCCTATGCGCGCGAGCGGCTTTCCGCGCTGAATTACCTGCAAATTCAAGGGGATGCGCCGGGGAAAGCGGCGATTTTTTCCATGGTGATGCAGGGCGCCCATGCGCATGACCTCTCGACCATCCTCGACAAAAAAGGCATCGCCGTGCGCGCGGGACACCATTGCGCCCAACCGCTGATGGCCCATCTCGGCGTTGGCGCCACGGCGCGCGCCTCGTTCGGGCTGTATAATACGCGCGAGGAGGTGGACCGGCTGGTCGAGGGGCTGGAGCTGTGTCACCGGCTGTTGGGGTAGGGGATCGCCCGGCGGCACCGCCGGGCTGCGCCTGCCTGCCCCCCGGCAGGCGCATTCAACGGATCAATCCACGGACAGGCCCGGAATTGTTCACAGCCTTTGCAAATGGCACCGCCAAGTCCTGCGCCTACCCAGGCAGGCGCAGCCCTCAGAGGTAATAAAAGAGGCAAGGAAGTCGCCTCAAGCGTCGTGCCGGATCAGGCCCAGCCCGCGCAGGTAAATGCCAATCCCGGTTTCCAGCAGATCCTCCGGCGGGAACGGGCTTTTCTGCCCCGGCGAGCCGCGGCCAAACAGTTCCACCACCCCGTGACTCATGGCCCAGATATGGGCCGACACCATGCGGGCGGGGGGGCGTTTTTCCGGCGCAATGCCCTTGGCCAGTTCCGTCGCCGCCTTCTCCAACACCCCCATGGCGCGCGAGGAGACCAGCGCCAGTTCCGGCGAATGGTTGACCGAAATGCCGCTTTCAAACATGGCGACGTAATGGCCGGGATATTTGCGCGCGAAAGCGAGATAGGCGCGCCCGGTGGCCTCGAAACTGGCCAGCGCCGAAGGCTGGCCCTTCTCGAAGGCGTATTCCATCAGGTCAGCGAAAATCTCGTAACCCTGCCGGCTGGCTTCCGCGATCAGGTCTTCGCGTCCGGCGAAATGGCGATAAACCGCCGCTGGCGTCACCCCCGCCGCTTTGGCCGCTTCCGACAGGGTGAAGCCGGTCGGGCCTTTCTGCTCGATCAGCACCAGCGCCGCATCGACCAGCGCTTGCCGCAAATTGCCGTGATGGTAGCCGCGTTTCTTAGCCATCCAGCATCTCCGGGAGCATCTCTGGCCCCCCGGTAATCTTCGGGTCCGGGGCGGTGCAAACAGCGGTGTCTTTGCCCGCGAAATCAATGCCTTGCAGCACAGACTTCATGGCCGCCAACCGCGCGCGGCGCTTGTCGTTGGAGCGGATGACGTGCCACGGGGTATGGGCGCGGTGCGAGCGCTCCAGCGTTTCGCCAATCGCTTCCGAATAGGCGTCCCAGCGCGCCAGCCCCTCAACGTCGATCCAGCTCAGTTTCCACTGTTTCATCGGGTCGCCCTCGCGGGCCAGAAAGCGGCGCAACTGCTCGGCGCGCGACACGTTGAGCCAGATTTTCACGAAGTGGATGCCCTCATCCGCCAGCATATCCTCAAATTCCGGCAATTGGCGGAAAAACGCCTCGCGCTGCGCCTCCGTGCAAAAGCCGAACACCTTTTCCACCACGCCGCGATTATACCACGACCGATCGAACAGCACGATTTCGCCCTTCGTCGGGAGTTGGCGCACATAGCGCTGGAAATACCACTCGCCCGCCTCGCGGTCCGACGGTTTGGGCAGGGCGACAACGCGCGCCACCCGTGGGTTCAGGTTCTCGCGAATGCGCTTGATGGTGCCACCTTTGCCCGCTGCATCGCGCCCCTCAAACAGCACCACAACCCGCTTGCTCGTCGCCTTCACATCCGCTTGCAGCTTGACCAGTTCGAGTTGCAACCGCGCCAGTTCCGCCTCATATTCCCGGCGCCCCATGCGCTTGGCGTAAGGGTAATCCGGCGCGAGAATTGCCTTGCGATCTGCGCCCGTAATGGCCGCGCGCACGTCTTGCGGCGCGTCCTCGGCATAGTAGCGGGAAATGGCACCGTCAAAGGGCAGATCGGCGGGCAGGGCAGTGGGCTGGCGCATAGATTTTCCTTTCCTACCTTGAAATATGGGGGTTTTTCGCCCCGCTTGCAATCGCCTCAGCCCTGGCCGATCTCGTTCAGGTCATAGGGCGTGGTCTGGTAAATCTCGTTGATCCAGTTGCCGTAGAGCAAATGCGCGTGGCTGCGCCAGCGGTTTTGCGGCGGTTTGGACGGGTCATCGTCGGGGTAGTAATTCATCGGCACGTTGATCGGCGTGCCATTGGCCACATCCCTGTCATATTCGCCCTTGAGCGTGCCGCTGTCATATTCGAAATGGTTGAAAATATACAGCGCGCGGTTGGCCTTGTCCTCGACCAGACAGGCGCCGGTTTCCTCCGAGCCGAGCAGGGGCACCAGCTCCGGGTGGGCGTCGATATCGGTCTGATGGATCTCGGTCCAGCGGCTCACCGGAATGACGAAATTATCGGAAAAACCGCGCAGATAGGGCGAGTTGGGCTTCAGGTTGCGCTGCGGGAAACAGCCAAACGCCTTATGCTCCAGCAGGTGTTTCTGGATGCCCCAATGGTGATGCAGCAACGCCATCCCGCCCCAGCAGACGCCGAAGGTCGAATGCACGTTGGTTTTGGCCCAGTCCATCAGCCCCACCAACTCGTCCCAATAGGTCACCTCCTCGAAGGGCAGGGTTTCAATCGGCGCGCCGGTGATAATCAGCCCGTCGAACTTGCGCGCTTTGACCGCGCTGAAGGGCTCATAGAAACGCCCGATATGGGCGGGCGAGGTGTTCTTGCTCTCATGCTCCGACATGCGGATCAGGGTCAGGTCGATCTGCAAAGGCGTGGCGCCGATCAGCCGGGCGAACTGGGTCTCGGTCTCGATCTTTTTCGGCATCAGGTTGACGAGGCCGATTTGCAGCGGGCGGATGTCCTGACGCGCCGCGCGGTTCTCGCCCATGACATAGACGCCTTCATCGCGCAGGGTCTGGCTGGCGGGCAGGTCGGAAGGGATTTTGATCGGCATTTCTGGCTCTTTTGGCTTTGTTTACATGCAGATAGACGCTTCAGGCGCGCGCGGCAAGGCTGGCTTCGATCAGCGCGTCGAACTCGGCGGGCGAGGCAACGCGGGCCATGTCCTCAGCAGGCACCGCCAGCCCCCAGTTGCGCGCCATATCGCGGTAAAGCGGCTGGCGATGCGCCAGCGCGCGGCCATAGGTGGCGGCCATGAAGTCGTCCGGGTCCACGTCGGTTTCCGCCACGCCCCGCTCGCGCAGATATTCGGCCCAATAGAAGCGCAGCAGGTCCGGCGCGTAATACATCGGTTTGGGCGCGGCAACGAAGCGGCGGATCAGCTCTTCCGTATGCGCCTCCGAGCCTTCGATCCACACCATCAGCGTGTGTTGCGACAGTAGCGACAGGATCGGGTCCGCCGGGTTGTTCGGGTCCACCACCTCACAGATCGACCCGCCGGTATCGCAGATGAAATTCGGGTAATCGTAGAGATCACGACCCCGTTCGATAAAGCGCGGCGTGTCCTTGAGCGCGCGCAATTCGGCCTCGCGATGCTCGTCCTGCCGGCGCATATATTCCTCGAACGGCAATCCCCCCTTCGCCGGATCGCCGGGCTTGCCGAGATAGGTCGACAGCGGCGCGAGGTTGTTGAAGGTGATGTTGGAGCCGATATGGATGCTGTCCGTGCGCAACAGGGCGCGCAGGAACGGCACTTTCATCGCTTCGCGCTTGAAATTATCGGTGATGTGTTCGCCCATATAGCGGGTGCCGATGCGGTAATCGACCGAGTAGTGAAACCACTGCCCGGAGGCGCGTAACATGTTGGAAATATGGGTCTTTCCCAAGCCGGACATGCCAAACAGCAACACCCGCTTCTGCTTCGCCGCGCGCCAGTCCGCCGCCGTCTGATAAATCACGCCTGCCTCCGTTTTACCCGCCTCCGCTTGCCATGTAGCATTTTCGCGCCGCCGGTCAAAGGGGCGTGTCGGGGAAGGCGCGCCGCCCCCCGTGACGCGGCGGGATATGTCGGGTAAAATGCGGGCAAACGGGAGGACTACATGGCTGAAAACAGCACAGAAACCGGCCGCAGGCTTTCGGAAAGGCTCAATCCAGGCATGGAGGCGGCGCTGGAGGCGCGGTATGGGCATTTGCTGCCGGGCATGGCGGAGGGGGTGGTGGATTTCGCCTATGGTCGGCAATATGCCCGCCCCGGCCTGCCACTGCGCGAGCGCTACATCGCCACCATCGCCGCCCTGACCGCGCTAGGCGGGCAGACCGGGCCACAACTCAAGGTCAATATCGCCGGCGGGCGCAAGGCGGGACTGAGCCGCGAGGAAATCGCGGAAGTGATCTGGCAAATGTCGCTCTACGGCGGATTTCCCGCCGCCATCAACGCCCTGAACGCCGCATTGGAGGTGTTCGAGGCGGAGGAGGGCAACGGCAATTGAACCCGGTACCAGCCTTTTCCTTCAGCCAGCAGAAGCCTGAAAACCGCCCCCCTTCTTCTTAGCGCAAATACTCCGGGGAGTCTGAGGGGCTGGCCCCTCAGCCCCGCCCCATCCACCGCAGATCAGCCGGTAATTTTATGCAAAATCCGCGCCCAACTGCGCATTCCCTTATGGAAGCTTTCGAGATCGTATTTCTCGTTCGGTGAGTGGATCTGATCGTCGTCACGCGCAAAGCCGACCAACATCGCTTCCATGCCCAAAATCGTCTTGAAATACCCTGCCACCGGGATCGACCCGCCCATGCCGATAAAGGCCGCTTCCTTGCCCCATTCTTCTGACAAGGCCCGCCGGGCAGCTTCGAATTGCGGCAAGTCGGTGGACATGTGGCTCGCCGGGTCGCCATGCCCGTTCAGGCTCTCGACCGTCACATCCTCCGGCAAACGCGCCTTTACATGCGCCATGAAAGCCTCGTGGATCGCTGCCGGGTCCTGCGTGCCGACCAGCCGGAAGGAAATCTTGGCCGAGGCTTTCGAGGGCAACACAGTCTTGAAACCATCGCCGGTATAGCCGCCGGTAATGCCGTTCACTTCGCAGGTCGGGCGCGCCCAAAGCTGCTCCAGCGCGCCGCGCCCGCGCTCGCCCGCCAGCTTGGACAACCCGACTTCGCCAAGAAACGCCTTCTCGTCAAAGCCCAGCCCTTCCCATTGCGCGCGCAGGTCATCGGAAATCTCCGGCACCCCGTCGTAAAATCCTTCCAGCGTCACCCGCCCGTCCGCGTCGTGCAGATCAGAAATGATGCGGCTCAACACCCGGATCGGGTTGATCGCCGCACCACCATAGGAACCGGAATGCAGGTCGCGGTCTGGGCCGGTCAGCACGATTTCTTCCGCCAGCATGCCGCGCAGCTGGGTAGCGATGGCGGGGGTTTTCGGATCAAACATGCCAGTGTCGCAGATCAGCGCCAGATCGGCGGTCAACTCGCCCGCATTCTCGCGCATGAACGGCACCAGCGAAGGCGAGCCGCTTTCCTCTTCGCCTTCAAAAAACAGCGTGATCCGGCAGGGAAGCTCTCCATCGACCGCGATAATCGCCCGCAGCGCCTCGACAAAGGTCATCAGCTGCCCCTTGTCGTCCGACGCGCCGCGCGCCCGGATGCGCTTGCCGGTCGGGCCTTCGTCGATGAACGGCTCGAACGGGTCGTGGTCCCAAAGCTCCAGCGGATCGACCGGCTGCACGTCGTAATGGCCATAGAACAGCAGATGCGGCACATCATCACCTTCCGGCCCGCCATGCGCCACCACCATCGGATGCCCCGGTGTCACCCGCTTTTCCGCGGCAAAGCCCAAGCCCTTGAGGTCCGCCACCAGCCAATCCGCCGCCGCGTCCACATCCTGCGCAAAGGCCGGGTCGGTGGAGATCGACTTGATGCGCAACAGTTCGTGCAAACGGGCAAGGGCGGGATCAAGATCGGCGTCGATACGGGCAAGAATGGCGTCTAACTGCATGGGGGTCCTCGTGTGGCAGGATGAATTGCGGCGAGCCTAGCCCAGTCGGCGCCGCTTGACCAGAGCCGGGCCCGCCGGTTCCTCCACCGGCTTAGGCGGCGCTTTTTCGCTGGTGCCTTGGTGTCGGGCCTTTTATGCGCGGCCAAAAGTGCTTAGGTTCCCCTGAAGAATAAAGCAGGAGAGATTTCATGCGGATTTTTGGCGCTGTATTTGGCACTGTATTGGCCGGGGCATTGACGCTGGCGGGCGCAGCAGGGGCGGGCCCGGTTTCCAGCCCGGATGCGCGCGAGCAGCTTTTCGGGCAGGAAATGATCCTGCACCCGGCGGACTTGTCGATGTTTTCCGACAAATTGCGGGCGCATTACAAGAAAGTGACCTCCGGCATGGCCGCCAGGACCTTCCTTGCGCAGGCAAAACTGTCCGGCATCGGCTATTACGGTGCCATCGCCGTGCCACTGACCTCCGAGCCCTCGCTCGAAACCCTGACCATTGGCGGCAATGCCCACAGCCCCGGCGCCGCGGCGGCGGTGGTGACCGGGCAATGCGAAAAGGCGGCGGGGGAGAAGTGTCAGGTCGTGGCCTACCTGTTGCCCGCAGGCTATGCCAAACGTGGCCTGACCCTGTCGATGGCGGCAACCGCGGCGTTTGGCAAATCCTTCTCCGATAACGTGGTGCCGCGCTACCTGGCCTATTCCCCGGCGACCGCCGCGTTTGCCGTGGTCAAGGGCAAGGGCGCGGACCGGGTGGCGATTGACACCTGCAACAAGGATACGGGCGGACGGCGCGATTGCGTGATTGCGATTGCGGACGAATGATCCACGCTGTCGGGCTGTAAAGCTTCCGAGGCCGTAAAACAGGGCCGCGTCCGGGCTGGGCGCGGCCTTTTTGCCGGGATGTAAAAACCTGCGAATGATTCTAAAACAGAGCAAAATACTCGGGTTTTTGGCATTGGGTCTAATCCGACAAAATCACCCTATTTATCATTAAAAACAATATCTTACAGGTCACTATTAAGGTGGCGTGTAAAGTGTAAATTTTTTCACATCCGCGACATTCTGTAACAGGTTTTTCGCTGCGTTGCGTGGCCAAATCGGCTATAAAGGCGGAAGCCAAACACGTGGGAGGGACACGCGTGAATTATGAAGCCAAACTGGATACCGCGCTGCAACGCTTGCATGATGAGGGGCGCTACCGCGTCTTTATCGAGGTGGAGCGCCAACGCGGGCAGTTCCCTCACGCCATATGGAAGCGCGAAGATGGCGTTGAGGCGCCGGTAACCATCTGGTGCGGCAACGATTATCTCGGCATGGGGCAGCACCCGGAGGTTCTGGCCGCCATGCACGAGGCGCTGGAGGCGACGGGCGCCGGGTCCGGCGGCACGCGCAACATTTCGGGCACCACCGTCTATCACAAGCGTCTGGAGCGCGAATTGGCGGATCTGCACCGCAAGGAAGCGGCGCTGCTCTTTACCTCCGCCTATGTGGCCAATGACGCAACACTGTCGACCCTGCCGCAGCTTTTCCCCGGCCTGATCATCTATTCCGACGCGCTGAACCACGCCTCCATGATCGAAGGCATTCGCCGTAATGGGGGCGAAAAGCGGATTTTCCGGCATAATGACATGGCGCATCTGCGCGAATTGCTGGCCGCCGACGACCCGGAAGCGCCGAAGCTGATCGCCTTTGAGAGCGTGTATTCGATGGATGGCGATGTGGGCAAGATTGCCGAGATTTGTGATCTGGCCGAGGAATTTGGCGCGCTGACCTATCTCGACGAGGTGCATGCGGTTGGTATGTATGGGCCGCGCGGCGGCGGCATTGCCGAGCGCGACGGGCTGATGGGCCGGGTGGACATGATCAACGGCACGCTGGGCAAGGCCTATGGTGTGATGGGCGGCTATGTCGCCACCAGTGCCAAGATGGCCGACGCCATTCGCTCCTATGCGCCGGGCTTTATTTTCACCACCTCTTTGTCGCCGGTGATTGCGGCGGGGGCGGCGGCGTCGGTGGCGTTTCTGAAAGGGCCGGGCGGGCAGGTGTTGCGCGAGCGGCATCAGGCGCAGGCGGCCATTCTGAAGTTGCGGCTGAAGGGGCTGGGCATGCCGGTGATTGACCATGGCACCCATATCGTGCCGGTGATCGTGGGCGATCCGGTGCATACCAAGCAGCTTTCCGATATGCTGCTTGAGCAGTTCGGCATTTATGTGCAGCCGATCAATTACCCGACCGTGCCGCGCGGTACCGAGCGTTTGCGGTTTACGCCCTCGCCGCTGCATGGCGGGGCGGAGATGGAACATCTGGTGCAGGCGATGGATGCGCTTTGGGCACAGTGCGAGATCAACCGCGCCGAGATGGCGGGATAAGTTTTGTTTTTTTGCAGCTTTCGGGCCCGCCGGTTCCCGGCGGGGTTTGAGTATTTGTGCTAAGAAGAAGGGGGCGTCGGGGCCGGGTTACTCCGCGTCCAGTGACTCCCAGGTGTAGAGCGGTTTCCAGTAGCTTTGGTCATCGCGCACTTTGTAGCGGCGCCCGCAGGCTGTGCAGCGGAGTTCCCACTCGGTGTAGTAGTGCTTGGGCCAGACTACTCGTGAGGTGATTTCGAGGGGCGTGCGCTCGACCATGGTTTCGGGCGAAATATCCGGCAGGCGACCGATCTCGCAGGGGCAGAATGTGGTCATGGGGGTGTCTCCGGGGGTGTTCCTGGGATATGCGATTCTACCACAGATTTTGTGTCGTGTGGATCACAAATATCGTTACAAGATGCAGCGCGCGTTTCCTGCCATTCGCAAGCACTATTGGGGCCAGCGGTTTTGGGGCAGGCGTATTTCTCAACTATAGCCAAACGACACAATTCTGATTGTGCCTTTTGGTTATTTGTCTCTGATTTTGCGCTGATGCTTCGTAGATTTTGGATCAAAATCTACTCCCGTCAGCTATACCAACGGCGCCTTCATCGAGGACATTCAGCATCGGGGAAACCAGATCGCTGATCCTGTCGGCGCTAGCCGGTCGCCGGTCAGTGTTTATCCCAAGAAGAGGGGGCGGCGGGTGTTGGTGAGGCCGGGGTTTGGCGGCGTTTCGGGTGTGTTGCTTAACCCGTCAGATCGGACGGTCATGTGCCGTTGGCTGGGGGGAAGGGGATCAGTTTTGGAATGTGATGCGCAAAACCTGAATCCCTTGACGCCGCCTGAAATCAAGGATTTCGGGTGGGTTAAGCGACGCTCTGGTCCAAGGTGTTTCGTCAGGCGCGCCTATTGAAACGCGTTGCTTTTGTGGTCGCATTCGGTTGAGTGCGCCCATACCTGCCCGCAGCTTTATTTTCCCCGCCGGCGATATAGAAATTCATTCACCGCCGGGCGCACCGATTGTTCGCCCGCGTCGCGCGCCGTGTCGATGACTTTGCGCAATTCGGATAGATTTGTTCGTCTTATCAAGTGTTTAACCGGGCCAATGGAGGCGGGGCGCATGGAGAGTTTGCGCATACCGATGGCGGCGAAACAGGCGGCTTCCACCGGGCGCCCCGCATCCTCGCCGCAGTAAGAGACCGGGGTATTGGCCGCATCGCAGCGCGCGATGATTTGTTCAATCACGTTGAGAAACGAGGTGTTCAGCGTGTCGTAGCGCCGCCGGACGCGCTCGTTTTCGCGGTCGGCGGCATAGAAAAACTGCTTCAGGTCGTTGCCGCCGATGGAGATGAAATCCGCCTCCTCGAAGAAGGGGCGCGGGGCGAAGACCATCGAGGGGGTTTCCAGCATGGCGCCGACCTCGACATCTTTTGGCAGGATATGGCCCAGCCGCCGCTCTTTTTCCAGCTCGTTCATCAGGATTTCGCGCGCGTCGCGGAACTCCTGCAACTGCGCGATGAAGGGGAACATGACCGACAGGCGGCGCCCGGCGGCAGCCCGGATCAGCGCCTGCAACTGCATCCGCATGACGCCCGGCTTGTCCAGCCCGACCCGGATGGCGCGCCAGCCCAGAGCCGGGTTTGGCTCGTCGGTCGGCTTCATATAGGGCAGCACCTTGTCGGAGCCGATATCGAGGGTGCGAAACACCACGCGCTTGTCGTCCGCCCGGTCCAGCACCCGCGAATAGAGCGCTGCCAGCTCGCCGCGTTTCGGCACCTGACTGACGGTAAGGAACTGCAATTCGGTGCGGAAAAGGCCGACCCCCGCTGCACCAGAGGTTTCGAGCGAAGGCAGGTCCGCCATCAGCCCCGCATTCATCGACAATTCGACCGTTACCCCGTCGGGGCTTTGGGCCGGTTTGTCGCGTAGCGAAACGTAGCGTTCCTGCGCGGCCGCTTCCATCGCCATCTTGTCGCGGAAGGCCGCCACCACGCTTTCTTCCGGCCGCAGATGCACCGTGCCGTGTTCGCTGTCGATCAGCACGAGGTCGCCGTTCAGTGCTTCGGCCGTGATCGGGCCGGCATGGACGATGAGCGGGACGGAAAAGGCGCGCGCGACCACGGCGGCGTGGCTGGCGACGGAGCCTTCTTCGAGCACGATCCCCTTGATATTCCTGCCATATTCCAGAAGCTCCGCTGGTCCGATATTGTTGGCTACGATGACCGGATCGGCGGGCATTTCGGCGCCGGAATTGTCGCCACCCTGTCCGGTCAGGATGCGCAACAGGCGGTTGGACAGGTCGTCGAGGTCGTGCAGACGCTCGCGCAGATAGGGGTCGGGCACCTGATCCATACGGGCGCGGGTGGTGGATTGTTCCTTTTCCACCGCGGCGGCGGCGGAGAGGCCGGAGGCAATATCGGCCTCCATGCGCCGCATCCAACCCTTGGAATTGGCGAACATGCGGTAGGCTTCCAGCACCTGCATCTGTTCTTTGTCGGCGGTGGAGGCGGTGGCCAGCAATTCGTCGACGGAAACGCGCAGGGTTTCGACCGCGTCGGTCAGTTTGGCCAGTTCCTCCGCCGGGTCGTCGGCGATCGGGTTGGTGACGACGACGCGCGGTTCGTGCAGCCAGACATGGCCCATCGCGGCGCCTTCCTGCCCGATGCTGCCGGTGAAGCTGACCGGGTGCTGGTGCGGGGCGGAGAGGGCGGCGCCTTCGCCGACGAATGCGCCCAGTTCGGCCATTTCCGCCAGCACCATGGCGACGATTTCCATCGCGTAGACCGAATCATCGGAGCAGGGGCGGGCTTCGCGTGACTGCACCACCAGCACGCCGAGGGTTTCGCCCAGCCGCTGGATCGGCACGCCGAGGAAAGCGGGGAAGACCTCTTCGCCGGTCTCTGCCATGAAGCGAAAGCCGCGTTCAGACGGGGCGTCGGCGGAGTTGATCACCTGTTTTGAGCGCGCGACCCGGCCGACCAGCCCTTCGCCGATGCGCAGCCGTGTCTGATGCACCGCTTCTTTGTTCAGGCCTTCTGTGGCGCATAATTCAAGGGTTTCCGCGTCGCGGAACAGATAGATGGAACAAACCTCACGGCCTGTTGCCTCCGTGATCAGTTCCGTTACCCGGTCGAGCCGTTCCTGCCCTGCGCTGTCGCCCGCGAGAGCCTCGCGCAACTTGCCCAGCAAGGCGCGAGAATCGCTGTGTTGGCCGTTCGCCATGCCCTGTCCTTTTTGTTGTTCCCTGCAATGTAGGCAGCTTTGTCGCGTCTGCCAATTCTTTCGCGGGGGTAAGCGGGATTTTTGGCGGTTTTGCGGCTACGCATGAAAAAAAGGCAGGGACTCCTGCCCCTGCCGCGCCAATCGGTTACAGATATTGGCGGCGTTTGCCGCCTATCCCGCCTTGTCTAATTCGAAAGCGTCGTGCAAAGCCTGCACCGCGAGTTCCATGTATTTGCGGTCGATCAGCACGGAGATCTTGATTTCCGAGGTGGTGATGACCTTGATGTTGATGCCCTCATCGGACAGCACCTGGAACATGCGCGCCGCGATCCCGGCCTGTGAGCGCATGCCGATGCCGACGATGGACACCTTGGCCACATCCTTGTCCGCCACCAGATCGTGATAGTTGATCTCGCCGCTTTCCTGCGCTTCCGCCAGCGCCTTTTGGGCCCGCGCGACCTGATCGACCGGGCAGGAGAAGGTCATGTCCGTGCGGCCCTCTTCCGAGATGTTCTGCACGATCATGTCCACATTGACGCCCGCATGGGCCAGTGGGTTGAAGATGGCGGAGGCGATGCCGGGGCGGTCCGCCACCGAAATCAGGGTCATCTTGGCTTCGTCGCGGCTATAGGCCACGCCGGATACAACATTCTTTTCCACGATTTCCTCCTCGTCGCAGACCAACGTGCCTGCATTGGGGTCATATTCTTCGAAGCTGGAAAGCACCCGGAGCTTCACCTTGTAGCGCATGGCCAGTTCGACCGAGCGGGTTTGCAACACCTTGGCGCCGAGGGAGGCCAGCTCCAGCATCTCCTCGAAAGCGATCTTGTCGAGCTTGCGGGCCTTGTCGGTGATGCGCGGGTCGGTGGTGTAAACCCCGTCCACATCGGTATAAATATCGCAGCGCTCGGCGTCGAAAGCGGCGGCGAAGGCGACGGCGGTGGTGTCCGATCCGCCGCGGCCCAGCGTGGCGATCCGCCCGTCCGGCGTCACCCCCTGAAACCCCGCGACGACGGCAACCTTCATGCCCTCGGCGAATTTCTCGTTGATATTGGCGTTGGGGATTTCCTCGATCCGTGCGGCGGCATGGGCGTCGTTGGTCCTGACCGGCACCTGCCAGCCCTGCCAGCTGCGCGCCGCAATGCCCATTTCCTGCAAGCGCAGCGCCATCAGCCCGGCGGTGACATTCTCGCCGGAACTGACCACCGCGTCATATTCGCGCGCATCGTAAAGCGGCGAGGTCTCTTCAACCCAGCCCACCAATTCATTGGTCCGGCCCGACATGGCGGAGACAATGACAATCACGTCATAGCCATTGGCCACCTCGCGCGCCACCCGCTTGGCCGCGCGCGCGATCCGATCCAGATTGGCGACCGAAGTGCCGCCGAATTTCATCACCAAAACGGGCATTTTGCCTTCTCCCGGCTTTGTTCGGGGACTTGTAGGCGCGTGGGGAAGCGAGGGCAAGAGGGCAGGGCAGGCGGCTGACCCTTTTCGTGCAAAGTGACGTCCGGTTTTGTTCGGAAATTGCGCGCAAAGGGGGAAGATGTGTCGCGTTGTTGCCCGGAGCGGGGTATCGGTAGGGGACAGGGCGCAGGTCAGGGGGAACGGACGATGGTCGAATGGGGATCGGTGAAGCTGCCGGAGTTGGAGTATCGGCAACGAGATAGGGACCCGGCGAAGAGCCACCCGGAGCCGGGCTTGGTGCATCTTCCTACGGGGCTGCGTATGGATTGGGCCATCGAGCGCTTCCAAAATCGGGGCGAGTGGCGGGAGTACATGATTTATTCCCCACCGGGCGAAGACTGGCAGCTCCGGTTAAGGGTCTTTGGCTGGATTCTCCTACACAGGCGTATCGAAAAGCATCTGGGTTTAGGGTTCATGGATTTGTCGTATAGAGAAGGCCGAAAGTTGGAGCCAGAGTTTCTGCGAAAATTCGGGCAGGAATATGTATGCGATGAGATTATCCCGGAGCCGGGGTCTGTAATGCCCGACTGGACCGAAGAACGGCGTGATGCGGTTGTGATGTTGCTGTTCTGGCAGTTGGAAGCGGACGCATCAGCCACCAGTCGCAAGGATCCGTACCCGTCCAAGATAGAATTTATGAAAGATGTGCCTGAGCTATTTGTCGGCACATACCGCAACCCGGCCTGGGAGCGTCTTTGATTAAGGAGTTGTTTTGATGAATTACTTGGAAGCGGTTCCAAACCCATTGGAGGGCCAGCTTGCCCAGTTCATGGGGGGTGCATTTGACGCATCTGCTTTTCTGGATTGGGTTGGCGACCTGCGCCTGCACCCGATCATCGGGCGTCTGGTAGACAAGGAGACGCTGGAAAAAATGGGCGCATCGGAAGACAAAGAGAAAGGCTGAAGCAATGCGTGATCTTAATGCCATGCTGGAATATGCCATGGATCCTGTAACAGGTTCTGAGCTGAATTATCATGGTTTTGACACCAGCAAGGAAGGTG
>PDOZ01000025.1 GCA_002747325.1 Rhodobacterales bacterium | reverse complement strand
CAAAGGTGCTGACATGATCTATCCTCCCAATTAGGATGAACCACAAAATCAGTTCGTTGGGAATCCCAACGATTCAGGTTTTAGGCGGCTCGCTTTAGGAGCAAAATTCGCGGCCGTTTTCCCGCATCCCGCTGATTCCACGGGCAAACTCTGATGCTTGGGGAGCAGATAAAACGGCACCCCCTTCTTCTTAGTAAAAATACTCAAACCCCGACAGCACAACAAAAAATCCCGCCGGAATATCCTCCCGGCGGGACCAAAATCACAACTCAAACCCGCCTTAAAACGGGATCTCGTCGTCAAATCCGCCGGGCGCACCGCCGCCCTGCTGCCCGCCGCCGGTCTGCCCAAAGCCCGAATCGCCGCCGCCATAGCCGCCCTGCGATCCGCCGCCATAGCCACCGCCGCCACCACCAAAGTCGCCGCCGCCAGAGCCGCGCGAATCCAGCATGGTCAGCTCGGAACTATAGGGGCGCAGCGCGATCTCGGTCGTGTAGCGATCCTGCCCCGACTGGTCCTGCCACTTGCGGGTCTCCAGCTTGCCCTCGATATAAATCTTCGATCCCTTACGCAGATACTGCTCCGCCACCCGCACCAGCGGCTCCGAATAAATCGCCACCCGATGCCACTCGGTGCGCTCGCGCCGCTCGCCGGTATTGCGATCCTTCCAGGTTTCCGAGGTCGCAATGCGCAGATTGGCTACCTTGCCGCCGGAAGGGAACGACCGCACCTCCGGGTCCGCGCCGAGATTACCGATAAGAATGACCTTGTTGACCGAACCCGCCATGGGACCTCCCGAATCTGTTTCCCCCGTTCTACCCGCATTGGCCCGCTTGTAAAACGACATTCGGCACAGCGCTGCCGATTGCCCGATCCCCCCTTGGCAGATGGGCAGCGGCGCAGTAGGGTCGCGCCGAATGGGGGAAATATGCGTAAGATACTGACCATTTTGTTCGTCACCACCGCCGTTCCCGCGGGAGCGCAGGGGTTGTTTGGCAATGGCGGGCGCTCCGGTTTTGAGAACGCGCTCAAGGTGCTGGACGGTCGCGCGTCGGAGCAATACCGCGACAGCGTGCGCCTGACGCCGGGGCATGGCGAGGGGGATGAAACCATCCCGGCTTTCCGCGGTTCGTATCGGGGCGAGTATCTCGAAACCGCCAAGGCGGCGGCGCGCAAATATGACATCCCGGAAAACCTGTTTTTGCGCCTCGTGCAGCAGGAAAGCGGCTGGAACCCGAAAGCGGTGTCCCATGCGGGCGCGATTGGGCTGGCGCAACTGATGCCGCAAACCGCCGCCAAGCTGGGCGTCGATCCGCACGACCCGGTGTCCAACCTGATGGGCGGCGCGAAATATCTCTCAACGCAATTTGCCCGCTTCGGGTCGTGGCGTCTGGCGTTGGCGGCGTATAATGCCGGGCCGGAAGCGGTTGAACGGCATGACGGCATCCCGCCCTACAAGGAAACGCAAGGCTACGTTAAAGCGATTCTCGGCGGCTGATGGGACGAGTTCCCCGAACAGCTCCAAGGCGTCCGCCCCGCCGCTTACACGGCGGGGAAGGCTTTAAGCGTGCAGCGCCTGAATAGCGGTGGCCAGCGTTGCAGTGCCGCGCAGGGAGCCGTCGGGGTTGGTGACGCCAACGGTTTGATCCGGCGCTTCTGCCATCGGCGCCAGCGCATCTTCCAAAAGCGTCGCCCCGTCCAGCAGGATCAGGTCCGCCGGCACGTCCGTCGCCGGTTCCGCCAGCGCGCGCAGTTTCAACACCTTGGCGCGGTTGATGTCCTTGGTGAAGTCGCGGATGTAATCGTCGGCGGGGCGCAGCACGATGTCGGGCGCCTCGCCCTGCTGGATCACGGCCCCGTCGCGCAGGATGGCGATATTGTCACCAAGGCGCAGCGCTTCGTCGAGATCGTGGGTGATGAAGACGATGGTCTTGTGCAATTCTTCCTGTAATTCCAAGAGGATAGACTGCATGTCATAACGGATCAGCGGGTCGAGGGCGGAGAAGGCCTCATCCATCAGCAAGACGTCCGCATCGGTGGCCAGCCCGCGCGCCAGCCCGACGCGCTGCTGCATACCGCCGGAAAGCTGGCCGGGGAAATGGCCCTCATAGCCCGACAGGCCCACCCGGTCGATCCAGACCTGCGCCCGCGCCTTCGCCTCGTCCACGTCCACGCCCTGATTGATCAGCCCATAGGCCGCGTTCTGATGCACCGTGCGGTGCGGGAACAGGGCGAATTTCTGAAACACCATCGACATGCGGAACCGGCGCAGGTCGCGCAGGGCTTTGTCGTCCATCGCCAGCACGTCTTCCCCGTCAAACAGGATCTCCCCCGCCGTTGGTTCGATCAGCCGGTTGAGATGCCGGATCAGGGTCGACTTGCCGGACCCGGACAGGCCCATGACGACCTGAATCTGCTTCTCCGGGATGTCCAGCGATACGTCTTCGATGCCTAAAACGTGGTTGTATTGCTCCAGCAGGTCGTCTTTCGACAGCCCGTCCTTCACCAGCGGCAACAGCTTCTCCGGCGTTTTACCGAAAATTTTATACAAATTGCGAATGGAGATTTTGGCTTGCATATCATTCATGGCCCATTCCCTTGCGATAGGCCTGAAGGCGTTTGCCATAGGCCTGCGATACCCGGTCGAAGATGATGGCGAGGCTCACAATCGCCAGCCCGTTCATTAGGCCCAAGGCGAGATATTGATTGGTAATGGCTTGCAAGACCGGCTGGCCCAGCCCCTTGACGCCAATCATCGAGGCGACAACGACCATGGATAGCGCCATCATGATGGTCTGGTTCACCCCGGCGAAAATGTTGGGCAGGGCCAGCGGCACCTGCACGCGAAACATTTTCTGACGCGGCGAGGCGCCGAACGCGTCGGCGGCTTCCAGAATATCCTTGTCCACCAGCCGGATGCCGAGATTGGTCAGGCGCACGATGGGGGGGATGGCGTAAATGCACACGGCGATCAGGCCGGGCACCTTGCCGATGCCCAGAAGCATGACCACCGGGATCAGATAGACAAAGGCGGGGATGGTCTGCATCACGTCGAGGATCGGGGTGATGATGGATTGCAGCCGGTCCGAGCGCGCCATCAGGATGCCGACGGGAATGCCGATGGCGAGGCAGAGCAGGGTGGCGACCGAGATGATCGCCAGCGTCGCCATGGTGTTTTCCCACATGCCGAAAATGCCGATCACGATCAGGGCGCCGACGGATGCGGCGGTGATGCGCCAGCTGCGCGACCCGAGCCATGCCAGCCCGCCCAGCACGAGCAGGATGATCGGCCACGGCGTCGCCTGCAACAGCCGCTCAAACCAGACCAGAAAGCGCAGAAGCGGGTCGAAAAAGGCTTCCAGCCCCGGCCCCCATTCGCGGGTAAAATCCTTGAACGCACTGTCGATTGCCTTCTTGAACGCCACCAGATCCCGGCGCCCAAGTTGCGGAAATTCCATCAGAAATTCCATGTTTTTCCCCTTTGTCCCGTGCCGGAATTACCCGGCGGACAGCAAAACGGGAGGCCGTGGCCCCCCGCTTGCAAATTGTGTCAGATCAGAGTTCGGATTTGATCTTCGCTGCGACTTCCGGGCTGACCCACTGGGTCCAGATGTCCTCATAATTCTCAAGGAAATACCATGCCGCGTCCTCGCCGGTGGCCTGTTCTTCGGTCATGTAGACCAACATGCCGTTCATCACCTTGCCGGGGAAGGTGCGCGCGGTGACGTAAGCCGCCGCGTCGCCGCCGGTTTTCATAAACCCGTCGGTGACAACCGAAAACGCTTCGCTCTTGGTGTAGCTGGTGCGCTGCGGGTTTTCGCATTCCTCTTCGGTCAGCGAGATGCAGTCGTCCCAGTTCTCCTTGCCGGCCCATTCCGCCTCAAACGGCAGCATTTGCAGGTCATATTTACCGATGACCGAGGTCGGCGCCCAGTAATAGCCGAACCACGGCTCACCGCGTTCCGATGCCTTGGCAATCGCGCCGTCCAGCCCCGCAGCCGAGCCCGGATCGACCAGTTTCCAGCCCTTCGCTTCCATGTCGAAAGCGCGGAACAGGTTGGCGTTGATCAGCTGACAGCCCCAACCGGCGGGGCAGCCCATGAAGGCGCCTTTGGACGGGTCTTCGATGTCCGGCACCAGCTCGGGATGCTCCAGCATCTTCTCGACCGTGTCCAGCTCCGGATGCGCCTCGCGGAAGGCTTTCGTCACCCACCAGCCTTCGCCCAGCCCGGTGATCGGCCCGTCGTTCAGGATGTGCAACCGGCCTTCTTCGGCGGCGACGTCGAGCAGGGTGCGTACCGCATTGGCCCAAAGCTCCGGCGCCATATCCGGCTTGCCCTTTTCGTTCATCGACGCAAAGACGGTTTCGGTGCCACCCGGCACCAGTTCGACTTCGCAGCCATAGCCCGCCTCAAGGATGATCTTGTCGACATTGGCCATGAGGTTGGCCGAGGCCCAGTTCATATCGGCGACAACAAGTTCTCCGCACTCCGCCTGCGCGGCGGTGGCGATGGACATGCTGAGGCCTGCGGCCCCGAGTGCTGCGATGGTTTTGGTATACATGAAATTCCCCTGGTAGCTCCTGTTCCGACGCTGTTCTTACCTTTTGCATCGGTGCCAGCCCCGATTGGGCGGCGCTCCCGGCGGTCAAAAACGACATCTCGCCGAGGGGTGTGTCGCAAATAGAACATGCCGGGCGGGCAATGTAAACAGTCGGGCGAAAATTATCTGTCGCTCCGGCGGGTGGCGGTGCAGGATGGGGCGGCAGCAGGGGAGGAATGCGGGTGCAACAAGGGAAGGTTTCACGGCGGTTGGTGGCGGTGGTTGTGACCCGTAACCGTTTGCAAAGCCTGCAAAAAACCCTTGGGGTGCTGTTGGCGGCGCCGGTTGGGGAACTGGCCGGGGTGGTGGTGGTGAACAATGCCTCGGACGATGGCACCAGAGCGTGGCTCGACGGGGTGCAGGACGCCCGGCTCGACGTGCTGCATCTGGCGCAGAATACCGGCGGGGCGGGGGGATTTGCTGCCGGGATGGCACGGGCGCTGGTCGCGCATGCGCCGGACTGGTTGGTGCTGATGGACGACGATGCCTGGCCGGAAGCGGGGGCGCTGGCGGCGTTTCATGCACAGGCGGAAGAGGCGGCGGATGCCATCGCGGCGGCGGTGTATTATCCCGATGGCGCGATCTGCTCCATGAACCGCCCGGCGCGCAACCCCTTCCGCTCGCTGCCCGCCTTTGTCCGGTTTCTTCGCGCCAAACCCGGCGCGGCGCAGCTTGCGGATGCGGAATTTGCGGCTCCCGCGTCGGTCGATTGGGCAACCTTCGTCGGGCTGTTTCTGCGTGCCGAGACCGTGCGCGCCCACGGTCTGCCGGATGCGCGGCTGTTCCTTTACGCCGACGATGTTCTTTATACGCTGGGCCTGACCCGCTCCGGTAAGTCATTACAATTTCGGCCAGATATTCGTTTCATACATGATTGCACCTCGCTGGTCGATGGCACCCCCAACCGCCTCCATCCCCTGTGGAAGACCTATTTTTACCACCGCAACCAGCTCATCCTTTACCGCGCGCTGGCAGGCTGGGCCTTCTGGCCGCTGGCGCCGCTGTTCATCGCCAAATGGGCGCTGCGGGCGCGCTATCACCGCGACGTGCGGGGCCGGTTCTGGCGCCTGTTTGGGCTCGGCGTCTGGGACGGTTTACGGGGCTGTTTAACCCGCGACCCGTTGGCTATAATCGCGCGGGACGAGGCCGAAAACGGAGGGCGGAACGGTGTTTGAGCGGCAAAAGGTGGTGCAGATCGAGGTGATCGGGCAGGGGGCGTTTGAGCCGGGGCGGATTTTCTGCGTGGGGCAGAATTACGAAGCCCATGCGCGCGAAATGGGGCTGTTTGCGCCGAAGGAGGCGCCGATTTATTTCACCAAAACGCCCTCGAATGCGGTGTTGGCGGGCGGGGAAATCGCTTATCCGCCGGGCACGCAGAACCTGCATCACGAGATTGAACTCGCCTTTGTCATTGGCGCGGACGGGGCGATTGCGGCCTGGGGGCTGGCGCTCGACATGACGCGGCGCGACGTGCAGGCCGAGATGCGCGCGGCGGGGCGGCCGTGGGACCGGGCGAAGGATTTCGAGGCCGCGGCGGTCTTTGCGTCCATGTGCCCGGCGGCGGAGTTTACCCCCAACGGGCAGGAAATCCGGCTGTCGGTGAACGGCGAGGCGCGCCAAGCGGGGCGGCTCGACGAGATGGTGCATGGACCGGCGGAACTGATTGCCGACCTGTCGAAACATTACACCCTGCGCCCTGGTGACGTGATCCTGACCGGCACCCCCGCCGGCGTCGGCCCCGTGCAGCCCGGCGATACCCTGCTGGGCCAAATCGACGGCCTGCCCGACCTGCGCGTCACCATCGGCGCGCGGGGGTGAGGTTTCGGCGCGCCGGGGTGGGCTTTTGATGCGTGGCTTTGAACGGCGCTTTGCCGTGGTGTCGTTAACCTTAAAACCTGTAACCTTAACGCCTGTAGCCTTAATGCTTGTCGATTAACCTTAATGTGGCCGTTAAGGTTAATGCCATTAAGATTAACGAAGGTTAATGTTGTTCGTTAAGGTTAATAGGTTAATAAAGCGTCCCGCCGTTAACCTGAGACATATCCGGCAGCCCTGAAGTAGTTCCAGCACTCCTGAGGCGAGTAGAGATCGCAGACCTCGGCGATTGCGTC
>PDOZ01000043.1 GCA_002747325.1 Rhodobacterales bacterium | reverse complement strand
TGCCGTCACGATCAGGATCGCCTCGAACCCCTCGCGCACAATGATCAGCAGCGAATAGAGGAACAGGCTCCACGGGCTGTCGTCGCCCGCCGCAAACAGCGCCACGCCCCGGTCCAGATCGGCCTGCATCGCCGCGCGTGCGGCGGCAATATCGTCCGCACCCGCACCCGCTTTGAACAGCGCCGTGAGATGCGAGAAATGCGATTCGATATCTGCCTTGAGGCCCGCATCGCGCAACCCGATGGCACCTTCCATCCCCGAGGCTTCGAAAATATCGAAATAGGTGTTCTGAATGTCAGACACCGCCGCCTTGCTGTCACCGGCGGCATGGGTCGCAATGGCGCGATCAACCGCTGCCATGACCTGCGCCCCCACCTGCGCCCAGTCCTTGTCAGCCGCAGCCGGAACCGGCGCGGGCCGCGCGGTGCCATTGTCGCCCAAAAGCGGCAGCCCCGGCAGGAGGTCGGTCAGTTCCACCACCATCTGCTTGCCCGAAGCCGCCACCATACGCGCCGGACGGCCATCACGGATCAGCCCGACAATGCGGGTGAACTCGCCGTTGATCGCCGCATCCGCGCCACTGCTGCGATAGCGGCGAACCGCCGTTTCCAGCAGAGAATTCTTATACCCATCGAACTGCGCCTTCAGCACCAGATCAACGGCCTTCTCGGCCTCGCCCTGTTCATAGACAATGGCAGCCTCGGCAATCCGGGCGCCGATCCCCTCCACCACGGCCTGCCACTCCGGCTCAATGGGCTGGTCAGCCGCAGGTTCTGCCACGGGCTCGGGCGCCGGCTCCTCGGTTTCATACCGGCCCGGCTCGCCGCGCAGCCGCACACCGGATTCCAAATCCGGCAAGACCGCGCGAATGGCAGCAATCTGCGCCACAATGCGATCATGAACGACCGCAGGCGGGGCCCCCTGCATGATCAGCTTGCGAATATCGCCAAATTCCGCCTCAAGCTCGTAAGACCGGGCCGCCGAGACATTGACACGGATCGGCCCTTCAAGGTTCTCGAAAATCTCGAAATAAGCCGACTGCACCGCATCCTTTGCCGTGTCGGCGTCGCCTTGCTGATAAGCCGCGTCAGCGCCGGTCAGCCGTTCATCGATTCGTCCGATCAGATCGGCGTAATCCAACTCGGCTCGCGCTGGTTGCGCTAGCACCCCCCAAAAAATGACCGATAAGGCAACAACCAGTGAGAAAAACCCGGATTTCCTTGCGCAAACAACCATAAGTCTCGAATGCCCCCAAAAAATGCCCGAACACAGCGCGGTCCAGATGGCGTATCCTTACCAAAAAAGTAAGGATTTGTCAAAACAGGTTGCGGTAACATGATTGCTTATTTGGCTTGAAATATGGGGCCTATACAGAGCATGTCGCGTTCATCCGCATTCACGCGACACGCCCTGTCATTTGTTTTCGTATGTCGAAATGCGCGAAACCGATGCCCACCTTTGCGCGACATACGCTATCCGCCAGTTCCGACGCCGCCTCAGAACGCCGCTCCGCATCCGCTGTGTCCCCCACCAGCCGGGCTTCCCACGTCTTAACCAGATTGTGCCGGGCGATGGAATCGGAAGCGATGTGGAGGCTCACCTAAAGCGTTTGACAAAATACCTGACACGAAGAGCATCCCTTAACGCGTTGAAATCTATGATTTTAGGCGGCGTTAGAGGATTCAGGTTTTTCGCATAACGCTCCAGATGTCCTTACGGTCCTAAACGGCGTAACACCGCACCGGCACCCGCCTGCGCAGGTGATATGTGCTGCCACGTTTGATGATTGCCAAGACACGCCCTCCCGCTTACTTGCGTAGCGGACGGAGTTGAAAAATGTGTAGCACATCAAGGTAAAATGACGGATGGCCTAAAGCCTCACGCCCGTTAATCTGCTGATTTTGCTTCAAAACACGATGCCGCGCTTCAGGGGATTCTGGCGGAGAGACAGGGATTCGAACCCTGGAGACGGTTTCCCGCCTACACACTTTCCAGGCGTGCGCCTTCGACCACTCGGCCACCTCTCCGTCGCGCGATGTTTAGCCACAAACCGGCGGGGGGTGCAAGCGGGTTTTGCGCGATGGTGCGAAAAACTGCCCGCGTCTTTATTGATACGGCCGCCGCAGGTCGAAACGGCGGGCCACCCAATCGGTCAGAACCCCAATCACCACGCCGCCCACAAGCGTCACCCCGACGACATCCACCTGCCCTACCGTCATCGCATCTTCCGATGCAATGTCGAAAACACCGCGCAGCGCGTCCATCGGGCCGTCGTAATACATGCGCAAGGAACGGCGAACCATCTCGTATGTCGAGAAGACCAGCAGGGCCCAGAACACGGTAACTACGGTCCCGGTCAGCCCCAGCGTCGAGCCGGAAAGCACCTGTCGGTGCGCCTTGGCGCCTATATAGAACCACCCCGAGAAAAAACCGACCGCCGCCGTGCCCGGCACGAACCAGCCGAGTTGCCGGTTCTCTGACAGATACGGCGTCGCCAGCATCGCGACATAGGCTCCAAGCGCCGCCATCAGCACGGCGGCAAAAAGTCTGGCAAAAGTCGGCATCTCTTCCCTCACAGCCAATTTTGGCCAGTATTTCAGAGATTTATGGCGATTTTTAGGCGTTTCAGGCGGTTAGCCCGCCGCCCTCCTTTTACAGCATTTCGCGCAGGTAATGGCCGGTGTGGCTGGCGGCGATGGTGGCGACCTTTTCCGGGGTGCCGGTAGCGACGATTTTACCGCCGCCATCGCCACCTTCCGGGCCGATGTCGATCAGGTGGTCGGCGGTTTTGATCACGTCGAGATTGTGTTCGATCACCACGACCGAGTTGCCCTGATCGACCAATTCATGCAGCACTTCCAACAACTTACGCACGTCTTCGAAATGCAGGCCGGTGGTGGGTTCGTCGAGAATATAGAGCGTGCGGCCCGTCGAGCGTTTGGCCAGTTCTTTTGACAGTTTGACCCGCTGCGCCTCGCCGCCGGAAAGGGTTGTCGCCTGTTGGCCGACCTTGATATAGCCCAGCCCAACCCGCATCAGCGCATCCATCTTGTCGCGAATGGACGGCACCGCCTGAAAAAATTGCTGCGCGTCCTCCACCGTCATGTCCAGCACATCGGCAATCGACTTGCCCTTGAACATGACCTCCAGCGTTTCGCGGTTATAGCGTTTGCCGCGGCAGGTTTCGCATTCGACATAAACGTCGGGCAGGAAGTGCATCTCGATCTTGATCACCCCGTCACCCTGACAGGCCTCGCAGCGCCCGCCCTTGACGTTGAAGGAAAAGCGCCCCGGCTTGTAGCCGCGCGCTTTTGCCTCCGGCAGCCCGGCGAACCATTCGCGGATCGGGGTGAAGGCGCCGGTATAGGTGGCCGGGTTGGAACGCGGGGTGCGGCCAATGGGGCGCTGGTCGATGTCGATCACCTTGTCGAGATGTTCCAGCCCCTCGATGGCCACGCAGGGCGCCGGGGTCTGGCGCGCGCCGTTGAGGCGCATGGAGGCGGTTTTGAACAGGGTCTCGATGGTCAGGGTCGATTTGCCACCGCCCGACACCCCGGTGACGCAGACAAACTGCCCCAGAGGAAATTCCGCATTGACCCGGCGCAGGTTATTGCCAGTCGCGCCGATGATTTTCACCGCCTTGCCATTGCCCGCCCGCCGCTCGGAAGGCACCGCAATTTCACGTTTGCCGGAGAGATATTCCCCGGTCATCGACTCTGAGGCCGCGACCTCTTCCGGCGTGCCCTGCGCCACGATCTCGCCGCCATGCACCCCCGCGCCGGGGCCAATATCAAAGACGTAATCCGCCTCCCGGATCGCCTCCTCGTCATGTTCCACCACGATCACCGTATTGCCCTGATCGCGCAGGTTCTTCAGGGTCGACAGCAGCCGCCCATTATCGCGCTGATGCAGGCCGATGGAGGGTTCGTCCAGCACATACAGCACGCCGGTCAGCCCGGAGCCGATCTGTGACGCCAACCGGATTCGCTGACTTTCGCCGCCGCTCAGCGTCCCGGAATTTCGCGCCAATGTCAGGTAGTCTAACCCCACATTATTAAGAAAGCCTAAACGCTCGCGAATTTCTTTCAAAATCGGCCCGGCAATCTCGTTTTTCTGCGCCGAAAGCGCGTCAGGCACCGCCTCGCACCAGTCATAAGCCTCGCGAATCGACATCTGCACCACCTCGCCCGCATGCAGCAGCCGCTCCCCCGCGCCGATCTTCACCGCCAGCGCCTCGGGCCGCAGCCGGTAGCCGCCGCAGGTGCCGCAGGGGCGGTTGTTCTGATAGCGCTCAAATTCCTCGCGAATCCACGCGCTGTCGGTCTCGCGGTAGCGCCGTTCCATGTTGGGAATCACCCCCTCAAAGACCCGCGTGACCTCATAGACCCGCCCGCCCTCATCAAAGCGGAAGTCGATTTCCTCCTTGCCCGAACCGAACAGGAACACCTTCTGCACCGCGCGCGGCAGGTCGCGCCAGGGGGTGTCCTTGTCGAAACCGTAATGGCGGGCGATGGCCTCGATGGTCTGACGGAAATAGGGGGATTTGCCCTTGCGCCACGGCGCCAGCGCCCCGTCATAGACCTTCAGCGAGGTATCCGGCACCACAAGGCGCTCGTCGAAAAACAGCTCATGCCCCAGCCCGTCGCAATCGGGACAAGCGCCGAAAGGGGCATTGAAGGAAAACAGCCGCGGTTCGATCTCGGGGATGGTGAAGCCGGAAACCGGGCAGGCGAATTTCTCGGAGAAGGTGATGCGCGCCGCCTCTCCCTCGCGCGGTGCGGTCTCCAGAATGGCAATCCCGTCCGCCAGATCGAGCGCCGTGCGCAGACTGTCCGCCAGCCGGGTTTCCATCCCTTCGCGCACCACGATCCGGTCCACCACCACATCAATATCATGGCGCAGTTTCTTCTCCAGAACCGGCGGCTCCTCCAGCTCATAAAAGGCGCCATCCACCTTGACGCGCTGGAAACCCTGCTTCCTAAGCTCCTGAAATTCCTTGCGATATTCCCCCTTGCGGTCGCGCACGATCGGGGCGAGCAGATAGGCGCGCAGCCCCTCTTCCATCCCCATGATGCGGTCAACCATGTCCTGCACCTGCTGCGCCTCGATGGGCTTGCCGGTGGCGGGGGAATAGGGCGTGCCGGCGCGGGCGAAAAGCAGGCGGATATAATCGTAAATCTCGGTCACGGTGCCGACGGTGGAACGCGGGTTTTTCGAGGTCGTTTTCTGCTCGATGGAAATAGCCGGGCTAAGGCCGGAAATATGGTCCACATCGGGCTTTTGCATCATGTCGAGGAACTGGCGCGCATAGGCCGACAGACTCTCGACATAGCGCCGCTGCCCCTCGGCGTAGATCGTGTCAAAGGCCAGCGAGGATTTGCCGGAGCCGGACAGGCCGGTGATCACCACCAGCTCGTCGCGCGGAATATCCACGTCGATTGACTTCAGATTATGCTCGCGCGCCCCGCGCACTTCGATGAATTTCTGCTCCAAAACGTCGCTCCTCGCCGCTACCCCGCCCTGAATACTGCACCCGGCGGGCTTCGCCAATGGGAAAATGCGAACAAAATGTGAACTATTGCCGGTGGCGCAAGAATTGTGGGGCGGCGACTTGAAGTATTCCGAAACGTGCATATTATAGCCGCAACGCAATCAGGATCGCCCACGCGGCTTACAGGAATACGTCATGTTCTCTTTCTTCTCGGGCGGTGGCGCCCAACGAATCTCGCCGCAGGAAGCGGTGGCCAAGGCCAAAGCGGGCGAAATGCTGATCGTTGATGTGCGCGACGCCTCGGAGCTGGCGTTCGGCAAGGCGGAAGGCGCGATCCACATCCCGCTGAACACGATCCGCGAGCAGGTCGACCCCAACTCGCCCAGCTTCAACCCCGCCCTCGACCTGTCAAAAGCCATCGGCATCTACTGCGCATCCGGCGCGCGCTCCGGCATGGCGGTGCAGGTGTTCAAACAGGCAGGCTTTTCCGAAGTCTACAACCTCGGCGGGCTGGGCCACTGGCAACAGGGCGGCGGCAAGATCGTACCGGGCTGAGGCCCGGCCCACGCCGCGCCCGACAGGTTCGGAACCCCGCCTCCGGACACCACGTCAAAACAACCCCTTAATCAAAGACGTTCCCAAGCCGGATTGCGATAGGTGCCGATAAATATATCAGGCACTTCTTCCATGAATTTTATTGTTGAAGGGCACGGGTCGCCGTCAGCGAAAATTGATTGAAGCACTTCCAAAATATAGAACAGCAACATCACAACCGCATCGCGCCTTTCTTCGGTCCAGTCGGGCATTGCAGATCCCGGCTCCGGGATAATCTCATCGCATACATATTCCTGCCCGAATTTGCGCAGAAACTCTGGCGCCAACTTTCGGCCTTCTCCATACGATAAATCCATGAACCCTAAACCCAGATGCTTTTCGATACGCCTGTGTAGGCCAATCCAGCCATAGACCCTTAACCGAAGGCGCCAGTCTTCGCCCGGTGGGGAATAAAGCATGTACTCCCGCCACTCGCCCCGATTTTGCAGACGCGTCGGTACAGATTCCATACGCAGCCCCGTAGGAAGATGCACCAAGCCCGGCTCCGGGGGGCTCTTCGCCGGGTCCCTATCTCGTTGCCGATACTCCAATTCCGGCAGCTTCACCGATCCCCATTCGACCATCAGTCTGTTCCCCCCCTGGCCTGCGACGCGCCCATCTTAGCCAACATTTCCTGATCCACCAGCCGCCCGATGATCGGATGCAGGCGCAGGTCGCCGCCCTTGACCACCTGTTTGAATTTAATCATCCCTTACGAAACTGGACCGGGCCACAAACTCTCGCGCAGCAATATCATCGAGGTTTGGTATTTCTCCTGCCGCAAGCCTTCGCAAAATTGGAATTGCTGCGATGATCCCACGGTTGATTAGACCGTACTTCATTTCTATGCGGTCATTGGTCGGCATCAACGTGCCTTTCCACAGCATTTCGTCGATATCACCGTCGCCAGCTTCCACAACTGCCCCCCAGAACACGGGGTCATCCCTGAGGTCGCGAGCGACTGTTAAGACATCTTCCACCGTTGGCTTTTTCGTCCTCAACCCTGAGTAAAGGGAAACCCTAGAGAAAAACCGGTCTTCGATGAATGCGTGTGCCTCTTCCCCTTCCGGCGACGGCAACCTTCCTCCAGCAACAAATCGGCACACGACAGCGGCGAGTGACAGCAGCAGAGGGTCACGCAAATCTTTCAGATACTCTTTGGATTTTCCCCGAACCGACGCAGGGTCTTTCAGAGAGCGGAAATAACCGCTTTTAAGAACATCTCTGGCATAAGCCTCAATAACCTCATCAATTCGCTCTTGGTCTTCATCACTCCAATCGCCCCGAAACCCAGCACGCATAAAAATGGACTGCAATTCTGGGTGGTTCCACAAATGCTCTGCAAGAGCCTGCACTTCTTCCACGCTCGAAGGGGCTAGTTTAGGTCCACCATCCGGGTTGTATGTCATGCCACCCTCCGCAAAACGC
>PDOZ01000024.1 GCA_002747325.1 Rhodobacterales bacterium | reverse complement strand
CCTGATCGTGCTGCTGGGCAAGGCCAGCGATTTCCGCGACCAGACCGCGGCGATGCTGGCGCCGCAGGCGGAGCGGCTGGAGCGCATCGCCACCGCCCTTGAGGGGCTCGACAAGAGTGCCAGTTCGCCGCAGACCGCAGCCGAGGTCGAGAAGGCGCTGGCCAGGCTGCCGGATCTGTCGGGGCTTGAAAAGCTGACCGTCCGCTCGGTGGTGGAAGAGGTGTTGAAGGCGCTCGGCGACTGGCTGTCACGGGCGGATCTGAGCGGGGGTCCGGGCGGGGCCGCCCCGGATACAACAGGGGGCACGACACTGGGCACAACCGGGGGCACACCACTGGGCACAACCGCGGGCACAACAGAGGAGAACACGCAATGACATCATGGGTCGCAATGATGGCCGCCGGTCTGGTGGCGCTTCTGGGCGGGCTTCTGGCGCTGGTGAACCCGGCCGAAGCCACGGTCACCACGGCCACGCTTGCCGGCGGATCGCTGGTGCTGGTGGCGCTGTTGCAGGGCTGGGCGACCTATCGCGCGCTCACCCTCGGGGCCCGGCTGCGCGCCGGCGCCATTGCTCTGGCGGCGGGCTTCCTCGGCCTGTCGATGCTCTTCGGCCCCTTCGGCGACGGCACGATCATGCGCTGGCTGGTGGGGCTTCTGCTGCTCGCCTCCGGGGCCTCCAAGGCCTGGGCCGGGTTCAGCGCCATGAAGAACGCGGCCAATCAGGCGCTGGTCTATGGCACCGGCGCGATCTCGATCCTCATGGGCGCGGTGATCCTTTTCGGGCTCAACCTGAATTTCGGGCTTCTGCTGGGCGTGGAACTGCTCGCCAGCGGGCTGGCGCTGGTGTTGCTGGCGATGCAGCGGCGCAGCGCGGCGCACGAGGCGGCCAAAGCGCCCGAACCCTCATGAGGCTCACCCATCTCGGCAGCCTCACCGGCGGCATCGCCGAGGCCTTCCGCGATCCGCGCATCCGCATCCTGCTGGCCATGACAACAACGCTGATCGCCGGGGCCGCGGTCTTCTACCGCTGGGCGGAGGGCTGGAGCTGGCTGGACTCGATCTACTTTTCGGTGATCACCATCGCCACCGTGGGCTATGGCGATTTTTCGCCAGTGACGGTAGCGGGCAAGCTGTTCACCATCTTCTATGTGCTCTGCGGCCTCGGCCTCTTCGTCGCCACCGCAACCGCCATCGCCGACCGCATCATCTCGCGGGTCGATCTGTCCGGAGAGCGGTGATGGGGCTGACATCTATCGGGGCCGGGACATGATGCTGCGAAAGCGAACCCTTGCCGTGCTTGCGGTGATTGCGGGTGCCGTGCTCATGGTCTGGTTTCTGCCTTTCGGTCGCGACCGGCTGAGCGTCGCCGACCGGGTGGAGCTTAACGCCCATGCCCGGCTGGTTGCGGCGCGCAAGGGCGCCGAGCCCCTGCCCTTCACCACCGACGGGTGCAGCGGCGGCATGTCGACGGTCTGGCGCGGGCTCGCCGAAGCCCTGCCCGACCTCGCCACCGGGATCGGCACGCATCCGCCATGGGAGGGCTGCTGTGTCACCCATGACCAAGCCTATCACGACGCCGCCGGTGCCACGACCGCCAAGGCAAGTTTCGCCGCCCGTCTGCGGGCCGACCGCGCCCTGCGCGATTGCGTCGCCGCCTGGGAGACCGGGCTGCCCCCGAGCGGGCAGCAGGCGCTGGCCGACGCGATGTACCACGCGGTACGGTCGGGTGGCGGCCCCTGCACCGGGCTGCCGTGGCGCTGGGGCTACGGCCTGCCGCGCTGCGCCGGGTTCGGGACGACGGACTGAGCCCGCACAGGTCGCCCGGTTGGGGCCGATTTGCGCAGGCAGGCTCTGTCATGCTTGAATGAGAATGCGCGCGACATGGTCCGGACGGACCATGACCGGCAGTCCGCCCTGCCGCGCCCCCGCCCCCGGGCCACACAAACCCGCCCCTGATCCCGCCTTGCGAGGAGGCTCCATGTCCGACTATCTGCATTTTACCCTGAATTTCACGATCCGTCGCGACACGCCCATTGCCTTGCAAAACGCCCTGTCGGCACTCGCCGCCCGCCGGTTGCCTGACGAGGGGGATTTGTCCGCGCTGCCGGAGCTGGTCGCCGAATACCTGCGGCTTCCAGACGTGCCGGAGGGTCTTGACGGAGACGGCTTCACCTATCGTTATTCGCGCAGCGGCACCCCCTTCCACATCGAAAACCCGGGCGACCCCACGCATCATGTTCACGTGGAGCGCAGATTTCACGACGATGAATACTACAATGGAGGGATGTATTTCATATACTGGCTGTTTCAGTTCGCGGCCAGAGACGGCCACCTCGCTGTCGAACAGCTGGAATTTGACACGCCACCAACAATCTACACCCGTTACGGCGATGAAATACTCATCACCAGACTGGCCTATAATCCCGAAGAATACCGCCCGCTCGCCTACCGGCAAACGCCGCTGGACGCCGAAAGTCCGATCGTCGTGGTCGAGACCATCCGCCAGAACCTGACCGAGCTTCTGGACGGGCTGCGCGCGATGATCGACGCATCATAGACGGGGTAAAACAGACGGAGGCCAACGCCCGAAAACCGGTCGAATACGGACTCACCGTTTCACAAAACCGGCCCGATGGTGGCGATTACATTGTTCCAGATCCGCCGCGGGTAAGACCATTCCCGCAGGTCTTCACGCGTCACCTGCCGGGCGCTGGATATATACGCGGCCTGACGGGCACGGATCGCACCGGTGGTCGCCTCATCCTGCAAAAGTATATTGTTTTCATAATTCAGATCGAAGCTGCGCAGGTCAAGATTGGTGGAGCCGATGAGGCTGAGACGGCCGTCAATCGTCAGGGTCTTGGCATGCAAAAGCCCGCCCCGATATTCATGAATAATACAACCTGCTTCCAGCAGGTTATGATAATAACTGTGGCTGGCCGCCGCGACGATCCAGCTGTCATTGCGCTCAGGGAAAATGAGCGTCACCGCCACCCCGAGCAATGCCGCCGCGCGCAGGGCTTCAAGCACGGTCGCATCGGGCACGAAATACGGGGTCGACAGCACCAGTTCCTCGCGCGCGCAGGCAATCAGCGTGGAAAACAGCTGCGGCGTCGCGCCCATGCGCTCGGTCGGGCCGTCGCCCATCACCTGCGCCGGAAAACCGCCCTCGTCGGGCTGTTCCGGCAGCGGAATCACGTCGAGATTTTCGCCCGTCGCCTGCATCCAGTCGCTCGCAAACAGGATCTGATTTTGCGTCACCACCGGCCCGGTGAAGCGCAACATGATGTCGATCCAGGGCGCGAATTTCGGCTTCACGCGAAACTCCGGGTCGGCCGAATTCTGGCTGCCACACCACGTGATCCGCCCGTCCACCACGGTGATCTTGCGGTGATTGCGCAGGTCGATGCGGCTGGTGAGAAGGGTGCCGATCAGGTTGTCGAGCGGCATCGCCACCGCCAGTTGCACCCCCGCCGCGTCCATCCGCCGCCACAGCTCCGACTTCACCAGCGCCCGGGAGCCCAACCCGTCGGCCATGGCGCGGCAGGTGACACCCCGTTTCGCCGCGCGGATCAGCGCCTCGGCCAGCGCCGTGCCGGTATTGTCGGTGAGCCAGATATAATAGAGCACATGCACATGGTCGGTCGCGGCATCAATATCGGCCACCAGACGATCGCGGGTCTCGGCGGCATCGGCCATGAGCTCCGCGCGATTGCCGCTGACCGGATGAAACCCGTTGATCGAGGCGGCATAGCGCGTTGCGGGCTGAAATGCCGGGTCAATCGCCGCGTGATCCGGGTGCCCCATGAAAGGCGCCGCCTTGGCGCGGATTTCGGAGAATACTTCGGCGTGGCGTTTGTCGGCCTTATGCCCGAGATCGATTTCCCCGAACAGAAAATAAACCACGCTGCCCAAATAGGGCAGCACGTTCAGCACGATAAACCACGCCAGCCGCGCAGGCGGCGAGAGGTCGTCCCGCAGCAGGATGCGGACAGTGAAAACCAGCACAAGGATGAAGTGAAACAGAGCGATCAGGGCAACCATTCATATCTCCTTTATTCAACCGGCTCCCCCTGCCCGCCGCGCGGCTTCAGACGTTGCCGTCTTCCGACATCAACGCCGCAATCGGCCGGGTGCCCGGGATTTCCGCGAGGATGATCATCACCATCGAGGTCATCGGGATCGCCAGAATGGCGCCGATCACGCCCCAGACTTCCATCCAGAAGGCCAGAGCCGCGAGCACGACAAACGGGCTCATGTTCACCGACCGGCCGAGCATCCGCGGTTCCAGCACGTTGCCGACCACCAGTTGCGCCGCCATCAGCAGCACGAAGGCCGCGGCCGGATGGCCGAGGGTGCCGAATTGCGCAAAGGTCAGCGCCACCGGGAAAAGAACCCCGAGGACCGAGCCGATATAGGGAATATAATTCAGAAGCCCGATCCAGATCGCCCAGAAAGCCGCGTATTCGACCCCGATCAGCAGCATGATGATATAGGAGGCGACGCCGAGAATGACGTTGATCAGGGTTTTTGTGGTCAGATAGCCGCCAATCCGCTCGCTGATCTGGTGGAGGGTATTCATCGCTGTGTCGGCGTGGGCCTCATCGTGAAAAGCGCGGCGCATCTTGGCCGGAAAGTCGTTCCATTCCGACAGCAGGAACATCGCATAAAGCAGCGCGGTGACGAGGAACGTGCCCGCGCCGCTGAGGCCGGAGACCACCGTGGCCGCAAGTTTGTTGAGGTCGATGGCGTCCTGGATTTCCTCGATCATGTTGGACACGCTGGGCGCCGTTTCAAATCCGAAAGAGGCGCTGGCGCGGTCGAATAGTTGTTGAAGGTTCTTGGTGTATTCCGGCAGGGAATTGACGATTTCACCTGCATTATACATCGTCAGCGAAACCAGATATACAGCTGCGCCGAGAGCGATCAGCCCGACCAGAAGCAGCCGGATCCCCCGCGGAAGACCGCCCGCCACGGGGATCCGCCCGAGCGCCTCGGCCACGGTCGTCAGAATATAGACGAGGATCACGCCGATGACGATCGGCAGAAGAAGCGCTTGTCCGATGACGATCAGCCAGCCCACCAGCACCGTGAGAAGCACTGCGCTGGCGACGGTTACCACGTTGATAGACCTGTCTTTTTCCATGTTTCCGGGCGTCCCCCTGCTGCCGCCGGTCCGGAGCCGGCTCGGTTGTGAATGCCGGGGTCCTACCGCCTTACGACAGTCCCGGCAAGACGGCCTTGGCGCCGTCGACGATCATTTCGACCGCGATCGCCAGCAGGATCATCCCCATGAGGCGGGTCATGATCACCCGCATCGTCTGGGTCAGCATCTTTCCGAAGAACGCGGCGAAGAACATGACCGCAAACAGCATCGCCAGTATAATTGCAACCACCGCGCCAATGCCGATCAGGTCTTCGACGCCTTTTGCGTGGCCGGCATAAATAATCAGCGTGGCGATGGTGCCGGGCCCGACGATCATCGGGAAGGTGACCGGATAAAACGCCAGCGCCGACAGGTCTTCCATCTGCTTCCGTTCCGTGCCCGTGCCATGATGCGAAGCGGCCTCTTTGCCGTTCAGCATGGTCCACGCGATATGCGCCAGCACCACGCCGCCGGCAATGCGGAACTGATCCACGGTGATTCCGAAAAACCCGATGATCGCCTGTCCGCCCAGAAGGATCACCGCGCACATGATTGCTGAAAACAGGGTGATTTTCGCGGCGAGTTGACGCTGTTGCGCCACGGTAAACCCGGTGGTGAGGGCCAGAAAGACCGGCAGGTTCACAAACGGGTTCATGATCGCGAAAAACGCGCCGAAGGCCTTGGTGAGTTCGATCTTGTCCATGGTATTTCCTGTTTTCGGGTATTCCCTGTTTTCCGTGGCCGGTGGCATTTCAGAACAATCGGCCCGGATTGTCAAATCGGGGTTTTCCGATCTTTTCTGGCGGGCGCGGTCTTTTGCGCCTCTGAAGCGGGTGGTTCGGCCTGTCCGCGCCTTGTATAATGCCGGACATTCCGGCCGTGTTTTCCCATGGTGGCCTGCGGTATATCCTGTCCGGCGGGCGCGCGGGCCGTGGTCCGGGCGGCCCTCTTCCGGCCCTCCTCCGGCCCACGCCCGCATAAGCGTTTGACCGCTCACCCGGGCGCGGCTACCACGGGGTCAGGGACGGAGGCAGGCATGATCTATACGAGCGGGGCGGACTGGCTTGAGGCGCGGCACAAGCGGGTGTTGCTGTTTGGCATGTCGGGTTTGGGAAAGACCCATATTTCCAACATGTTGCGGGCGACGCCGAAGGCGGAGGGCGGCGGCTGGTTCCATTATTCGGTGGATTACCGGATCGGCACCCGCTACCTCGGCGAGCAGATCACCGACAACATCCTGCGCGAAGCGATGAAAAACAGCTTTCTGCGGGCGCTGCTGATGTCGGATTCGATCTATATCCGTTCGAACATCACCTTCGACAATCTCGCACCGCTCTCCACATGGCTCGGCAAGCCCGGGGCGGCGGCGCTCGGTGGGCTGCCTTTCGAAGACTATCTGCGGCGGCAGGCGCTGCATCATGACGCCGAGGTGGCCGCACTGATGGACACCACGATGTTCATCGAACGCGCCGAGGGGCTTTATGCCTACGACCATTTCGTCTGCGACACCGGCGGGTCGATCTGCGAGGTGGTGGAACCGAACGACCCCGGCGATCCGGTGTTGCGGGAGTTGTCGGAGCATCTGCTGATGGTCTGGATCGAAGGGTCGGAGGCGCATACGGAAGAGCTGGTGCGGCGGTTCCGGGCAGCGCCGAAGCCGATGTATTACACGCCGGATTTCATGGCGGCGGCATGGCGGGATTATCTCGCGGCCAGGGGCGTGGCGGAGAGCGAGGTGGATCCGGACGATTTCATGGCCGCGACCTTCGCGCGGGCGATGGCGCATCGGCAGCCGCTCTATGCGGCGATTGCGCGGAACTGGGGGGTGACCGTGAAGGCCTGCGATGTGGCCGGGCTGCGGACGGCCGCCGACTTCAACGCGCTGATCGCGCAGGCGATCGACGCGCGCCGGGGGTAGCGGGGGCCGAGCCCGGACCCGCGCCCCCCGAGCCCCCCCCGAGCCCCCCCCGAGCCCCCGCCCGCCGCAAGGTCGCCTCTTGAGCCCGGGCCGAAGCCGGCCTACACCAGCGCTTCAACCAGTTGAACGACCACCTGAAACCCGGAGGCCGCCATGCCCATCAGGATCCCCGCCACCCTTCCCGCCGCCGACGTGCTGAGCGCCGAAGGCGTGATGGTGATGCGCGAGGACGAGG
>PDOZ01000018.1 GCA_002747325.1 Rhodobacterales bacterium | reverse complement strand
GACAGACGCGCCGTCTACTTTCTCAGCTTCATACACCTCGCATCAGCAATGCTTTGGATGCGATGAATGTCGATTCAGCCTAGGGCAGAAATCGCTAAACCAGAGCCAAATTCTCTGCCTCTCCATTAGCATTCTGCTGATTTCGAACGCGAATTTTGATGCTTAATGTTGCAGCTTAAAGCGATTTCTGCGCTATTTGCGGAAACTGTCGAGCGAGACCACTTCCGCGTCCTTGTGCGGCGCGTCCGGTTCGACCAGCGGCCCGTCCGGGTCGGCGTCGATTTCCGGTTCTTCTTCCACCAGATGCGGCAGGTTCTCCTCCGCCTCTTCGCGCGCCTCAAAGCGCAGGCCGAATTCGACCGAGGGGTCGGCGAAGGTGTGGATTGCGTTGAAGGGGATGAACATCGGTTCGGGCTGGTCGCCGAAATTCAGGGTGACGTGAAAGCCGGTATCGGTCACGCGCAGGTCATCGAACCAGTGCTGCATGACGATGGTCATCTCGTCGGGGAAGCGTTCGCGCAGCCAGTCGGCCAGCTCGACCTCCGGGTGATCGGTGACGAAGGTGATGAGGAAGTGATGCGCGCCGGGCAGCCCGTCTTTCGACACGTCGGTCAGGACTTTCTGGATCAGGCCGCGCATGGCCTCGTGCATCAGGTTTCCATAATCAATGCTCGACATGTTTTCTCCCATTTTGGGGCAGCATAGGGGATTCGCGGCCTTGGTGGAAGCGGTTGGCGCTGCAAGGGCGGTTTCGGGGGCTTAGTTTTGCTTGGCCGCCTCCCAAAGCGCGTCCATTTCGGCGAGCGTCGCGTCCTGCGGGCGTTTGCCTTTGGCGGCCAGCCCGGCTTCCACCGCGCCGAAGCGCCGGATGAACTTGGCATTGGCGGCGCGCAGGGCGGCTTCCGGGTCAACGTCCATGTGGCGCGACAGGTTGGCCATGGAAAACAGCAGATCGCCGATTTCTTCTTCGATATGGGCCGGGTCGCGGGCCTCGGAAACCTCGCGTGCTTCCTCCATCAGCTTGTCCAGAACGCCGCTGATATCGGGCCAATCAAACCCCACCCGCGCCGCGCGTTTTTGCAGCTTGTAGGCGCGCAGCAGGGCGGGCAGGCCGCGCGCCACCCCATCGAGCGCCCCCGCATTACCGCGTTCCTGCGCCTTGATGCTTTCCCAGTCCCGCACCTGTTGCTCGGCGCTTTTGTCGCGGCTTTCATCGCCGAAAACATGCGGGTGGCGGGCGACCATCTTGTCGGCGATGGCATTGGCCACGTCGTCGAAGTCAAAAAGCCCCGCATCCTTGGCCATTTGTGCGTGAAACACCGACTGGAACAGGAGGTCGCCCAATTCGCCTTTCAACTCGTCCCAGGCCTCGCGCTCGATGGCGTCGGCGACCTCATAGGCCTCCTCGATCGTGTGCGGCGCGACGGAGGCGAAGGTCTGTTCGATGTCCCACGGGCAGCCGGTTTCGGGATCGCGCAGGCGCTCCATGATGGTGACAAGCCGGGCGATGCCGCCCTTGGGGTCGTGGATCAGATCGTCGGACATGGCGTTCTCCTTTGGGTCTGATTACGCCGCGGCGGGCGGGGTCGCAAGGTGGTTGCGGATTTGCGCCGGGTCTTGCATGGTTGAGGCGCAAGGGAGGGCGCCATGGCATTGGAAGACGCAAAGAACACAGTGGACGAGGCGATTACCCGCACCGACCTGAAGGGGCTGTCGTTTGAGAACACCTTCGCCGGAGTACCCTCGTTTCTGCGCCGCAAACTGACCAAAGACCTGCGGGCAGCCGATATCGCCATTACCGGCGTGCCTTTCGATCAGGCGGTGACCAACCGTCCCGGCACCCGCCTCGGCCCGCGCGCCATCCGCGAAGCTTCCGCCTTGCAATCGCCCGATGCGCCCTATGGGTGGGGCTTCAACGTGATGGACGCATTTGCCATCGCCGATGCGGGCGACATGGCGTTCGACTATGCCCATACGCCAGACGTGCCCGCCCGGATCGAAGCGCATATCGCGGGCATTCTGGCGCAGGATTGCGCGGCGATCACCTTGGGCGGGGATCATTCGATCACCCTGCCGATCCTGCGGGCACATGCGCAGCGGCACGGTCCGCTGGCGCTGGTGCAGTTCGACGCCCATACCGACAGTTGGCCCGACGACGACCCGACCCGCATCGACCACGGCACTTTTGTGTATAAGGCCGTACGCGAAGGGCTGATCGACGTATCGCGTTCGGTGCAAATCGGCATCCGCACCACCAATGACGACCCTCTGGGCATCACAATCATCGACGCGCCGGAAGTGCATCGCAGCACCCCGCAGGCGGTGGCGGACCGCATTCGGCAGATCACCAGCGACGCGCCCACCTATCTCAGCTTCGACATTGACGGGCTGGACCCCGCCTTTGCGCCCGGCACCGGAACGCCGGTTTGGGGCGGGCTAAGCTCGGCGCAGGCGGCGGCCATTCTGAAAGGGCTGGCCGGGATCAACCTCGTCGGCGGCGACGTGGTCGAAGTTTCCCCGCCCTTTGACGTGGGCAACATCACGGCCGTTGCGGCGGCGCATGTGGCGGTCGAACTTCTGTGCCTTTGGGGCTATACACGTTTATAACAGGGGTTGGATTTCAGGTATTTCGAATAGGCATCTCCTTTTTTCTGCGGGCGTTTACGGGTTCTTAACTCGGGTCTCCTATGATCTGATTCCATCTTATGAGGGATAAAAATGAAGATTGTGTTAATTCTCATCGCAATTCTTGCCGCTCTGGCTTATCCGCGCGTCAAGCCTCTGCCGACAAACCGGATCGGCGCGCGGCCCGGGCCGATGGAGCCGGGGGTGCATCCGATGCCGGGCGGGGTCAAGGTGGTGGAAGCCGGGCAACCGCCGGACGCCGCCGCGCGGTTGGTGAAGATCGCCGCTGACAGCCCGCGCACGCGTATATTAGAGACAGGCGAGGTTACGACGCTGGTCACGCGCTCGCGCCTCTGGGGCTTTCCGGACATTGCGGTGATCTGGCAGGAGGAGGACCGATTGCACATTCATTCGCATCTCACCATCGGGCGTTCCGATTTCGGGGTCAACGCGGCGCGGGTGGCGGGCTGGCTCAACGCGCTGCACGCCGATCCTTGACGCGCGCGCCCATTTGCGCCAAGCCCTCCCCATGGTTCCACAGGAAAAACTCACCGCCATTCGCGAGCGTTTCGAATTTATCGAAGCGCAGATGAACGAGGCCCTGTCCGGCGACGAGATCGCCCGGCTGGGGCGTGAATATGCCGAATTGCGCCCGGTTGTGGGTAAGATCGACGCCTATCAACAGCTTCTGGCCGATCTTGCGGAGGCGGAAGAGATGCTGGAAGACGCGGAAATGCGGGCGTTGGCGGAGGAGGAATTGCCGGACCTGCGCGCGCGGCTGCCGGAAGCGGAACGGGCGCTGGAAATTGCGCTTTTGCCGCGTGACGCCGCCGACAGCCGCCCGGCCATTCTGGAGATCCGCCCCGGCACCGGCGGCGACGAGGCGTCGCTCTTCGCGGGCGATTTGCTGCGCATGTATCAGCGTTACGCGGAAAGTCAGGGCTGGAGCTTTGACATCCTCTCCGAGACCCAGACCGAGTTGGGCGGAATCAAGGAGGTCACCGCCCATATCAAGGGCGAAAACGTCTTTGCGCGGCTGAAATTCGAAAGCGGTGTGCATCGGGTGCAGCGGGTGCCGGAAACCGAGAGCGGCGGGCGCATTCATACCTCGGCGGCGACGGTGGCGGTGCTGCCGGAAGCGGAGGATGTGGACATTGAGGTCAACCCGGCCGATATCCGCGTCGACACGATGCGGGCTTCCGGGGCGGGGGGGCAGCACGTCAACACCACCGATTCGGCGGTCCGCATCACCCATATTCCCAGCGGCATCGTCGTGGTTTCCTCGGAAAAATCCCAGCACCGCAACCGCGAAATTGCCATGCAGGTGCTGAAAACCCGGCTCTATGATCTGGAACGGCAGCGCGCGCATCAGGAGCGTTCGGAAACCCGCGCCGCGCAGGTCGGCACCGGCGACCGCTCCGAGCGCATCCGCACCTACAACTTCCCGCAAGGCCGCATGACCGATCACCGCATCGGCCTGACGCTTTATAAGCTCGACGCCATTCTCGCGGGCGACCTGACCGAGACCATCGACGCGTTGATCGCTGAGGAACAGGCGGCGAAACTGGCGGAGATGCGGGGGTGAGCGGCACGGATTGGGCGCGCGATGCGCTGCGTCTGGCGGCGGGGCTGGAGCCGCGCGAGGTGCGGCGATTGCTGGAACTGGCGCTGGGGCAAAAGCTGCATCGGGCGGAGGCAGCGGATTTCACCGACGCGGCCCGCGCGCGGTTTGAAAACCTGATCGGCCGGCGGCGCGCCCACGAGCCGATGTCGCACCTTCTGGGCTACCGCGATTTCTGGAAGCATCGCTTTAAGGTCGGCCCGCAAGTGCTTGACCCAAGGGCAGAAACCGAATTGCTTATCGAGCTGGCACTGGAAGGCGGCAGGCCCGGACGCTTCGCCGATCTGGGCACTGGATCCGGCGCCATCGCTATCTCGCTGGCCGCGGAATGGCCCGGGGCGCGCGGCGTTGCGACGGATATTTCCGACGCGGCGCTGGAGATTGCGCAGGAAAATGCGGCGGCAACCGGGGTGGCGCTGGAATTTCGGCAGGGCAGCTGGTGCGCGCCGCTGGACGGGCGTTTCGACCTGATCGTGTCCAACCCGCCCTATATCGCGGCGACGGAAATGACCGGGCTGGCGCCGGAACTGAACTTTGAACCGCGCGGCGCGCTGACCGACGGGGCGGACGGGCTGATCGCTTACCGCGCCATTGCTGCCTGTGCCCCCGCGCATCTTTCCCCCGGCGGATGCCTGCTGCTGGAAATCGGCGTGACACAGGGGGCGGCGGTGCAGCAAATCCTGCACAATGCCGGGTTTGCACAGGTGCGCTGCCATACCGATCTCGCCGGGCGCGACCGGGTTATTGCTGCGAAAAGGGCCTGAAATCCGGTTTCCATTAACCGAATCGTAACGAATCTCTGCCAGAAACAGGAAAAATGATGTAAATCGCGGCGTTTTCCGGTTTTCCTCTTGTCACGCGGCGCGGGGCTGGCTAGGCAGGGGCGTGGCTGGAGCAGGATATGCCGGTCACGGATCGCCCGAAATTCCGACAAACGCGCCCGCTGGGACAGGTTGGAAGTCGGCGCAGCACTCGCGTTTTTGCGGGAAATGAGGACAGGTGCGGGCTGGCTCCGTGCCGGGTAGCTTTTAAGGACAGGCTTGCAAAGCTGGAATAATAGCTGATGAGATCATCGAAATCACGTTCGCGCGGCAAGTCGCGCAACAACCGCTCGCCCGCCAACAATATCAACCGGGTGTTTGACAGTTCCGGGCCAGAAGGCAAGGTGCGCGGCACGCCGCAGCAAATCATCGACAAATATGCCCAACTGGCCCGCGATGCTTTTCTGGCCAATGACCGGGTGGCGGGTGAAAACTTCCAGCAGCACGCGGAGCATTACACCCGGCTGTTGACCGAAGCGCAGCGCGACGCGGAAGAAAAGCGACAGGCGGCGGATGCGGCCAACCGCGAGCGCCAGATGCAAAAGCAGCGTGAGCGCGAGGCGCAGCGGGCGGAGAAAGAGGCGAGTGAAGACGCGCCGTCCGATGCGGTGCAGGCCGAAGGCGATTCCGGGCTGGTCGAAACCCCGGAAACCAAGCCGCGCCGGTCCCGCAGCCGCAAACCGCGCGCTTCGAAAGAGGCGTCCTCCGAGGCTGTAAAAGAGGCGCCTGAAAAGGCTGCAAAGGAACCGGCGGAAAGCAGCGAAGCTGCTGAATAATTGTAAGAAATTCCGCCGGAAAATAGAAAAAGGCCGCCCAAAGAGGCGGCCTTTCTTGTTCATTGGAACGGGCTTTAGCCCTTCTTGTGCGCCTTCAGCCAGGCCAGAACAGTTTCCGGCGCGCTTTCGCCGTAGGGGTCTTCGCCATGGTTGTCCGCACGGCCGGGCTCTTCAAACCAAGCCTCAACGACGCCGTCATTCACCACCGCCGCATAGCGCCAGGACCGCGCGCCGAAGCCAAGATTGTCCTTCTGCACCAACATCCCGACCTTGCGGGTGAACTCGCCGGACCCGTCCGGGATCACCTTGACGTTTTTCAGCTCCTGCGCCTCGGCCCATTTGTTCATCACGAAGCTGTCATTGACCGACATGCAGTAAATCTCGTCGATGCCCTCGGCCGCGAAATCCGCTGCGCCGTTTTCAAAACCGGGCAGCTGATAGGTTGAGCAGGTCGGGGTGAAGGCGCCGGGCAACGAGAACAGCACGACACGCTTGCCGGCGAAGTAATCGGCGGTGGTCATATCCTGCCAGCGATACGGGTTCGGCCCGCCAACGCTCTCATCGCGCACACGGGTCTTGAAGGTGACGTCGGGGAGGCGGATGCCTTCTTTCATTTGTTAACTTCCTTTTAATGGATTGAGGTTACACTGGGCGCAAGCGCCGCGCTGCCGCAATGTTAGAATTATTCCAAGGAGGGTGCAACGGGTAGATTTTCAAGATTTGATTCGCCTTGGTTTGGGGCGGGAGAAAAAGGAGAGTGACGATGAAGTAATGAAAGAGTGGGCAATACTGGCGGCGGAGCTATGCGCCTCAATCATATCGCCCTGCGCGCTTTGCTTGTGACAAGGCGATGTTTCGGCGTATATTGGACGGAGCGGAATAGCCAGTTGCAGCCCCCGGAGGAAATATGCGCGACTTGAAGATCCCCGATCAGCGCCACCCGGAAAAGGCGCATCGGAAGGACAATGCCCAGCCGAAGAAGCCGAGCTGGATCCGGGTGCGTGCGCCGGGGGGAAGCGGCTATGCCGAGACCCACAAAATCATGCGCGAGCATAAGCTCTCGACGGTTTGCGAAGAGGCGGCGTGCCCCAATGCGGGGGAGTGCTGGTCGCGTGGTCATGCCACCATGATGATCATGGGCGAGATTTGCACCCGTGGTTGCACCTTTTGCAACGTCGCAACCGGGCGGCCGGATGATCTGGACCCGTTTGAGCCGGGTCGGGTGGCGCATGCGGTGCAGAAACTGGGGCTGAAGCATGTGGTGATTACCTCGGTGGACCGCGACGACGTCGAAGATGGCGGCGCGGAACATTTTGCCCAGACCATTCGCGCTGTGCGCCACCGTTCGCCGGATACCACGATTGAGATTCTGACGCCGGACTTCCTGAAATGCGATCCGTCGGTGCTGGAGACTGTGGTGGAAGCGCGGCCGGACGTGTTTAACCATAACCTCGAAACCGTGCCGGGCCTTTACCCAACGGTGCGCCCCGGCGCGCGGTATTTTCACTCGCTGCGACTGTTGCAGCGGGTGAAAGAGCTGGACCCGTCGATGTTTACCAAGTCCGGCATCATGGTTGGCCTTGGCGAAGATGCGCAGGGGGTCAAGCAGGTGATGGACGACATGCGCGCCGCCGATATCGACTTTCTGACCATCGGGCAATATCTGCAACCGACGCCCAAACACCATGCGGTGATGCGGTTTGTGACGCCGGACGAGTTCAAGAGCTATGAAAAAGCCGCTTACGGTAAGGGGTTCCTCATGGTTTCCGCCACGCCGCTGACGAGATCCTCCTATCATGCGGGGGATGATTTTGAGCGCTTGCGGCAAAACCGGGAGGCCAAACTGGCGGGGATGCGGTGAGGCCTTTGATCTCCTGAGAGGGCCGGGCTTTGGCGATTCGGTATTGTGAGTATTCTGAGCAGAAATAGTTATAACGGAATCAAAAGTCGCTGCCTCTCCCTCCAGTCGAACGCGCGTTTTGATGCGGGATGCGAGTTGAATCTATTTCGCTCTGACTAAGAAGAAGTTAACGCCTTGGCTTCAGGCGGTCGATCTGCATCCATTCCGGAGTGCCGAAGAGTTTTTCCAGCCCGACGATCACTAGGGCAATCGCGATGATGGCCAGCACCAGCTTCACCCGCCCGGCGGAGGGTGGGTTGCGTGCCCATTTGGCCATGCGGGCGAAGTGACGGATGTTCATGTGTCGGTAAACCGGACCTTGCCGATATAGGGCAGGTTTCGGTTTCTCTGTGCAAAATCAATGCCATAGCCGACGACAAATTCGTCGGGGATTTCAAAGCCGGTCCAATCGGCGCGCACGTCAACCTCCCGACGCGAAGGCTTGTCGAGCAAAGCGCAGGTGCGCAGCCGGGCCGGTTCCCGGGTTTTGAGCAGCGCAATCACCTGTTTCAGCGTGTGCCCGGTATCGACGATGTCTTCAACCAAAAGCACGTCCCGCCCGGCAATATCACCGCGTAAGTCCTTGAGAATACGCACTTCCCGCGAGCTTTCGGTGGCGTTGCCGTAGGAGCTGGCCTCGATGAAATCCACCTCCACCGGCAGGTCAATCTCGCGCACGATGTCGGCGATAAAAACAAACGAGCCGCGCAGCAGGCCCGCCACCACCAGCTTGTCCGTATCGGCAAAGGTGTCATGAATTTCCTGCGCCAACGCTTCGACGCGCGCGGCAATTGCCTTGGCGGAAATCATTTGGTCGATGACATATGGACGCGTCGGCATCGTATCCCCCTTGAAAAACCTGCCTTGGTTATGAAATGTCTGAGGCAGGTAAACAAGGGGCAACCAGTGCCGACACACCGAGAAACCAAGCTCATTCCCTATGCGCCGGAGCAGATGTATGATCTGGTCGCCGATGTGGCGCGTTACCCGGAGTTTTTGCCGTGGAATTCCGCCGCCCGCATTCGCGCACGCACACCGCTGGATGATGGCCGCGAGGAAATGCTCGCCGATCTGGTGATTTCCTTCAAAGTGTTCCGGGAAAGGTTCGGCAGCCGGGTGATCCTCGACCCCGCCGCCGCCCGCATCGACACGGCCTATCTCGACGGGCCGTTCAAACACCTGAAATCACACTGGATTTTCGACCCGCATCGTGACGGTTGCGAGGTCAATTTCTTTGTCGACTTCGAGTTCCGCAACGCGATTTTGCAAAAGCTGATCGGGGTGGTCTTCCATGAAAGCATGTTGCGCATCGTGCGCGCCTTCGAGGACCGGGCGACGGAACTATACGGCGCGCCGGTTATTCTTTCCCCACCGGCCTCTTCTTAGCAAAACCAGGCAAAGCATTCCGTTTCAGCGCGAAAACGTGATCGTTCCGAAGAAGCGCCGCGCGTTTTGCTTTGATAGTGTCTTCTTCTTAGCAAAAATACTCTGGGGAGTCTGAGGGGCGAGCCCCTCAGCCCCGCCCCGTCAACCGATCATCAATCCTCGGGTGACAAGGCGACAGTGGTGAAGACGGGCGCAGCAAGCCAGAGGCTTCCCGAACGGAAGTGCCAAATACGTTTCAAGCGGCGCTGAAGGGCTATCCGGTCTGGGGCAAGGCCGGGCCGGGATGCGTGAAGAGGGTCGATCCTGTTTTCGGCGGGGCGGCGGGTGGCGCGGCAGGGGTTTGAGTATTTGTGCTAAGAAGAAGGGGGGCGTGGTTTTGTTGGGGTCACGGCAGTTTGATTAAGCACGTTCAGCTTTAGACGCGCGATTTTATCCGCATTTTGCGGGGATAAAACCTGCGTTTGGGGGTGCTTTAGGAAGGCGCGGTCCGCCTTATTCCCACTCGATCGTGCCCGGCGGTTTGGAGGTGATGTCGTAGGTCACGCGGTTGATGCCGGGAACTTCGTTGATGATGCGGGTGGCGGTTTCGCCTAAGAATTCGTGGCTGAACGGGTAGTAATCCGCGGTCATACCGTCGACGGAGGTCACGGCGCGCAGGGCGCAGGCGTAGTCGTAGGTGCGTCCGTCGCCCATGACGCCCACCGTGCGCACCGGCAGGATGGCGACGAAGGCTTGCCAGATTTCGTCATAGAGCCCGTGTTTGCGGATCTGGTCGATATAGACCGCGTCCGCTTCGCGCAGGATGTCGAGTTTGGCGCGGGTGATTTCGCCGGGGCAGCGGATGGCGAGGCCGGGGCCGGGGAAGGGGTGGCGGCCGATGAAGCTTGCGGGCAGGCCCAGCTCGCGGCCCAGAGCGCGCACCTCGTCCTTGAACAATTCGCGCAGCGGTTCGACCAGTTTCAGCCCCATCTTTTCCGGCAACCCGCCGACATTGTGGTGCGATTTGATGGTCACGGAAGGCCCGCCGGAAAACGACACGCTTTCGATCACGTCGGGGTAAAGTGTGCCCTGAGCGAGGAATTCCGCCCCATCGATCTCGTCGGCATGTTTCTGGAACACGTCGATGAACAGCTTGCCGATGGTCTTGCGTTTGGTTTCCGGGTCGCTCTCGCCCTCCAGCGCGGACAGGAATAGTTCCTGTTCATCCGCATGGATCAGGTGCATGTTGTAATGGTCGCGGAACATGGTCACGACCTCTTCGGCCTCGCCCTTGCGCAACAGCCCGTGGTCAACGAAAACGCAGGTCAGCTGATCGCCGATCGCCTCATGCAGCAACACCGCCGCGACCGAGCTGTCGACCCCGCCGGACAAGCCGCAAATCACCTGTTTGCCGCCCACCTGCGCGCGGATTTTGGCAATCGCTTCCTCGCGGTAGGCGCCCATGGTCCAGTCGCCGCTGAAGCCCGCAAGGCGCAGGAATTCCTTAAAAAGCGCGCGGCCATTCGGCGTGTGATGCACTTCCGGGTGAAACTGCACGGCATAGAAATGGCGCGCCTTGTCGGCGGTGATGGCGAAGGGGGCGCCGGGGGAGGTCGCGCAGACCTCGAAACCGGGGGCCAGTTCGGCCACATGGTCGCCATGGCTCATCCAGACCTGTTCCGGCCCGTCCTGATACCAGCCTTGCAGCAGGTCGAGTGGCTGGGTCTCGGTGACAAAGGCGCGGCCAAATTCGGCATTGCCCTCGGCGCTGTCCGTCCCGACCTCGACCCGACCGCCGAGCATCTGCATCATCACCTGTTGTCCGTAGCAAATTCCCAGCACCGGCACGCCCAGTTCAAACACCGAGGCGGGCGGGCGCGGCGAGCCTTCGCGCGTCACACTATCCGGCCCTCCGGACAGAATCACCGCTTTCGGTGCAAATTCGGCGAGAAAGGCGTCGGTGACGTTCTGATAGGGGTGGATTTCGCAATAGGTATCGAGTTCGCGCAGGCGACGGGCGATGAGCTGCGTCACCTGGCTGCCGAAGTCGATAATAAGGAGGCGGTCGTGCTGTTTGGGATCGGTCATGGGGGCTGATTAGACCGCGCGGGGGCGGCTGGCAAGAGAAGCGTTTACAGTTTTGTTGCAACAAGTGGATCGCTTTTCGCGTTCGACCGAAGGGAGAGGCAGCGAACAAGCGATACGACTGAACTGTAAACGCTTACCCTAATCCGTCTAAACCGCACGCGGCCCACGCGGCAATAAGCGCGCCTCCGCCATCAGCGCGATCAGCACCTCCACATGCCGCGCAATCGAATAGCCCGCGCCGCCTTCCTTGCGCACCGCCTCCAATTGTGCCTCCGCCTCGATCAGCGGCCCCACGGCCTGACCCGGCGCGGGCGCCGCAGGGAGGCGCATCACCCGCGTCAAATCGCGCTCGCGGCGGTAATCTTCAAGGCCAAACCGGGCGGCACGCACCAGGAGGGGCGGGCGGCGCAGGGCGGCGAGCAGGGTCATCACATCTTGCATGGCATTTCCTTTCAAATGATTCGCAAAATCTATGCCACAACCTCAGCGGGTGTTGCGTTTGCCCCCAAACCGGCGCGCGCCCGGTGGGGGGAATTGTTAACAATTTGGCGACAAAATGGGCAAATCAGCACTATTGGAGCAAGAAATGTGGCAAAACTAAGGTGAAGTTAATCAGTCGTTAACCGAATCCACGCAGCATCCCGCCAAACCAACTTCTCCTTAAAGTTGAATCACTTAACCGCCAAATTAAAAGGGGGACACCATGACACCCGCACTGAAACTGCAATCGACACCCGCCAGCCACCGCCCCGACTGGCTCACCCAGGCCGTGCGCCACTATCTGGACCACACCCTCGCCGGCATCAGCCTGCGCGCCCTTGCCAAAGAGGCGGGTACCGCGCCTTCGACCATCATGCGGCAGGTGCGCCGGGTGGAAAACCTGCGCGACGATGCGCTGGCCGATCAGGGGCTGAAACGGCTGGAAATGCTGTGGCCGTGCGCGGATGGCAGCGTGGTGGATGCACAATCCGCAGGCCTGCCCAACGACGCGACAATGGAACGCGACCGGCTCCGGGTGCTGCGCGCCCTGATGAAACCGGCCAGCCTTCTGGTCGTCGCCGATGGGGTCGAAGGCGCCATCGTGGTGCAGCAAAGCACCGAAGGCAAGCCGGTGCAACGGGCTGTGATGGAGCGCCCGGTGGCGGAAATGCTGGTGCTGTGCGAATGGATCGAAGGGGAGAAACGCGGTAAAATCGCCCGCTATCACATCTCCGGGTCGGGCCGCAGCGAAATCACCCGCCTGATCGCGCGCAACGAAAACCGCCGCGCGCGCGAGGACGAAAACAAGGTGATCCCGCTGCACGGCGCCCTGCCAGAAGCCCGCCAACCCAAACGCGCCCCCGGCGCCGAAACCCCGGTGCAACTGCTGGCGCGGCGCAAATTCGCGGGCGGCGGCATGTATCTGACCCCCGAACTGGTCAAAGCCGCCCTGCGCTTTCGCGAAAACTTTGAAATTGCCAATCTCGACGGCACCATCACGCAGGACTGGAACGCGTTGGTGCAGGGGCGCACTAATATGAGCAGCGCAAAAACCCCCGCCCGCCGCCTTGATGCCCAAACCCGCCTCAACGCCGCCATTCGCGCCTTGGGGCCGAATCTGGCCGAAACCGTGATCCGCTCGGTCTGCTGGGAAAACGGCATGGAACAGATCGAAAAAGAACTGGCCTACCCGGCGCGCTCCGGCAAGATCATCCTGCGCATCGCCCTGCAAATGCTCGACCGCTTCTACCGCGACACCGCCCGCAAAGAAGACGACCTGATCTACTAAAGTCTCCGCAAGAAAAACAGGCGCGCCAATCCCCCGGCGCGCCTCTTCTTCTTAGAAAAAATACTCACAACACCGAACCGGCAACCGGCCCGACGTCAGTTCATCCGCCCGACTTGCGCCGCATCCACCAGCAGCACATCAAAGTCCAGCCCCGGAAAGGCCCGCGCAATCTCACGCCGGATCAATCCCGGATCGGGCAAGGCGTCGACAAAAGCGCGATACCGCCCGCAAAAGCCCAACCCGGCGAGCCGTGCCGCCAGATCGTAACAGTCAAAGGCGCTGCAAAACAACGGCGACACCACCAGATCCGGCGCCATTTGCTCCAGCGCTTCTGCTGTGACGTCACCGATCGAGGCCAGATGTATGTCGGACATGCAGCCGTTGTTCTCACGCTCGAACGGAACTTCCGCTCCGCATTCCAACGCGCCAACCGCCAGCATCCTTTTTGCCTGCCACATTTGTGGTTGCGCAAAACCGGACCGGGAAGGGCGTCTTGTATCGGCAAACATAACGGGTGCGTTAGCGGTTTTTACTTCCTGTCGCATTGTCATTTCTGTCCAAACCTCATCTGTCAAACGATCCCCGAAATCGCCAGATCCGCCCCGCCCGACGGTATTTTGTCGCGCAACAGATGTGGCCCACCACCGCGGAAATCATAGTAAACCGGCCTCAGGCAGCAATTCCCCATTTTGACCTCGCCATTTTTGAGGATGCAGGGGAACGTAAGGGGCTGTAAAACTGCCAACCCTCCGAAACGCGTTGCAAATCCCGTTTCCGTTCCCGCCTGCCGCAGCATTTACCAATAATCCCCTTTACCCCCCGCGCCCCGGCCTGCAACCTACCCTCATGGAACATGCGGAATGGATCGAGGCGATTCCATCGCCGGCGGTGCTGGTGGATGCCAGTGGGCGGGTTGCGGCGATGAACGCACCGGGGCACAAGCTCTTCGGGGCGCATGGGGCAGGGCGCCACTATATGACCCTGTTTCGCCAACCCGCCTTGTTGCAGGGCTTTGAAGACGCGGCGCAGCAGCCTGCAAAAACCCTGTCTGTGCGCGTGCGCGGGCGGGAAGGCGCGGCGGAAACCACCTATGACGTCACCCTGCGGGCGCTCTCCGATAGCGCGCGGGTCGCGGTCTTTACCGATGTGACCGCACAGGCAGCGGCGGGAGAACAGCGCTCGGAATTTGTCGCCAATGTGAGCCACGAACTGCGCACCCCCCTGACGGCGATCCTTGGCTTCATCGAAACCCTGCGCGGCCCGGCGCGCGACGACGCAGATGCGCGCGAACACTTCCTCGCCATCATGGCGCGCGAGGCGGAGCGGATGAACCGGCTGGTGGACGATCTTCTGCTGCTTTCCCGCGTTGAGGATGTCGAACGCCTGCGCCCGCTGGCGCCGGTGGACCTCTGGGCGTTGACGCAGCGGGCGGTCGAAATGCTGCGCCCTCTGGCGGCGCGCGAGGGGGTGGAAATCGCGCTGACGGGGAGTGCGGCGCAGGTGCCCGGCGATGCCGATCAACTGCTTCAGGTCGTCAACAATTTACTGGAAAACGCCATCAAATACGGCGGCGAAACCGTGCGCGTGGAAATTTTCCCCGCCGATGACGCGCCGGAACTGGCCGGGCGCGGCTATGCGCTGCGGGTCAGCGATGACGGCGAGGGCATCGACGCGGGCCATCTGGGCCGCCTGACCGAACGCTTTTACCGCGTCGACACGCACCGTTCCCGCGACGTCGGCGGCACCGGCCTTGGCCTCGCCATCGTCAAACATATCGTCAACCGGCACCGCGGCCGCCTGCGCATCGACAGCCAACCGGGGCAGGGCGCGCGATTCACGGTTTTACTGCCGATCTGACCGGCATTTTCGCCATTTCTGTCGTTAATATGCCGGAAATTCCGGTGAAAAGGCACGTTCAGCAACCCTCAGTTGCGCCTTTTCGCCGCAGTTTCGCAAAATAGTTGACCCTCTGGTAAAGCGGCGCTACGCCGTTTGCAGGGCAGGGTGAGATGGACCGAGTATAGTGAGCGAGATGCGTGCGCCCATGACAGGCACGGAGAAACAGGTTTCAGAGCCGATCTATTTGCTGCTGGAAACCAACGAGGAAAAGGCGCGGGTGCTGGTATATGGCACGCAATTCGTGCTGTTTCTGGCGTTTTTGTTGAATTTCTACACCGGCAGACCGGAAATGAGTGTGGCGCTTGTCGTAACCATTCTGATGCTGGGGACAAATCAGTTTGCCGCCTCGCGCGGGCGCCCCTGGCCGATCCGTTCCTATGCCATTTTCGGCATTCTGAGCCTGGCGTGCCTGTTTCATGCCGCAACCGGCTATCTGCCTGCGCTACAATGGAATTTTCTGGTGACGGTCGGCAGTTACATGCTGATGTGCCGCAACGGGGCGCTGGCGCTGTCGGTGTTCAATATCCTCGCCGGGGGGGCGGTCATGCTGCGGGTCGACGCCATTGATCAGGCTTTGCCCTACCTGGCCCCCATGACGCTGGTCAGCATGTTCATGTATGTCGCGGCGGGTCTGGCCTATGATTTCAAACGCACCGCCCTGACCCTGTCGCATACCGATCTGCTCAGCGGCCTGCTCAACCGGCATGCGCTGGACGATATGCTGCAACGCGAGGCGCCGAAGGGAGCGGGGGCGATGGTGATCGTCGATATCGACCGTTTCAAGCGCATCAACGATACGCGGGGGCATTTGCAGGGCGATGCGGTGTTGCGGCGGGTTTCGCAGGCGCTGCGCGATACCCTGCCCGAACAGCCGCATCTTTATCGCATCGGGGGCGATGAATTTTTGCTGATTCTCCCCGCGAGTGACGATTCGCCCCTGCAGTCGCTTTGCGAACAGCTCTGCGAGGCGGTTCGGCAGGTTGGCGGCGACGATCCGCTGACGATTTCCATCGGCGCGGGGCGATTCGACTGGTCCGAGGGGTTTGATACCGCGTTTGAGCGGGTTGACCGGGCGCTGATGGCGGCAAAAGCGGCGGGCGGGGACCGGGCGGTTCTGGCGCCGGGTGAGACCACATCGTAATCCCGCATTTTTCGTCGAATTTTCTGCGCCTTGGCCGCCTCTGTCACGCAACTGTTACAAAGCCGTCATAAAAGCATTGCGAACCGCCCGTAAGAAACGCGCAACCGTGCGTTTCGCGCGGGAGTGAAACCAACCGGAGACTGCAATGTCCTTGATGAAACTGACCGCCTCGTCCCTGACGATCGCCGCCCTGTCTACCACCGCCGCCATGGCGCGCGATCAGGTGCAGGTGGCGGGGTCTTCCACCGTGCTGCCCTATGCTTCCATCGTCGCGGAAGCCTTTGGCGAGAACTTCGATTTCCCGACCCCGGTGGTCGAATCGGGCGGCTCCTCGGCGGGCAAGAAACGCCTGTGCGAAGGGGTGGGCGAAAACACCATCGACATCGCCAACGCGTCCTCGCCGATGAAGGCCAAGGAATTTGCCGTTTGTCAGGCGAACGGCGTCACCGACGTGATGGAAGTGCGCTTCGGCTATGACGGCATCGTCTTCGCCTCGCAGATCGACGGCCCGGCCTTCACCGCTTTTGAAGCGGTCGACCTGTTCAACGCCCTGTCCGCCAAGGTGGTCGTCGACGGCAAGCTGGTGGAAAACACCTACGCCCAGTGGGCCGATTTCAACGCCAACCTGCCGGCGGTCAACATCGCGGCCTACATTCCGGGCACCAAGCACGGCACCCGCGAAGTGTTCGAGAAAAAGGTGATGCTGGCGGGGTGTAAGGCCACCGGCGCTTATGATCTCTACATGGCCGAGAATGGCGGCGACAAGAAGGCCGCGAAAGCCGCCTGTTACGAAGTGCGCACCGATGGGGTTTCCGTCGATATTGACGGCGATTACACCGAAACCCTCGCGCGTATCGACGCCAACCCGAACGGCATCGGCGTCTTTGGTCTCGCCTTCTACGAGAACAACACCGACAAGCTGAAAGTGGCCACGATGGGCGGCATTGCGCCTTCGACCGAGAGCATCGCCACCGGCGAATATCCGGTCTCGCGTCCGCTTTACTTTTACGTCAAGATCGCCCATCTGGACGTGATCCCCGGTCTGGCGGAATATATCGAGTTCTTCCTGTCCGATGAGATCGCTGGCCCCGATGGCCCGCTGGCGGAATACGGTCTGGTGGCCGATCCGGAGCTGGCCGCGACGCAGGAAATGATCGCCGCGCGCACCCCGATGGCTGCGCCGGAATAAGACCGCTCACGGGCAGGGGCGCCGGTGCGTCCCTGCCTGAACCGCACTCCTGAACATACTTCTGAATATAGAGGGTTCCATGCCGGTATTCTGGCTTTTCCTGATCGTGCTGGGCATTGCGGCGGGCAGTTATCTGTTCGCCCGCCAGCGCGCTTTGGCATCGGCGGGGGGCGACAGCCGTCAGATGCATTCGCTCCCCGGATTTTACGGCTCCAACGGGGCCATCAAGGCGGCGGTTCCGGCGCTGCTGCTGCTGGCGATCTGGCTTCTGGTGCAGCCCTTTGTGGTCAATGCCCGCATCTCCGGCATGATCCCCGAAAGCGAGATCCGCGAGGGCGCCAATATCGGGCTGGTGATGGCGGAAGTGCGACGCACGGCGACGGGGCTGGAAAACGCGGTGGCCTCCGGGGTGATGGACGAAGATTTTGCCGCCAATGCCCGCGCCGACATGACCGACATGACCCAGCGGCTGAAGGATGCGGGGCAGATTGTCACCGCACAGATCACCCAGCCGATCCTGCGTGCGGCGCAGGAATTGCGCCTGATGAACCGGGCCGGGCAGCTCTATATGACGCTGGCGGTGATTACGGTGGCGCTGGCGGGGATGGTCTGGGCCGGACGGGAAAGCGGCAAGGATTTCCGCGCCCGTAACGCGGTCGAACGCTCGGTGCTGTGGCTGCTGATCGCCGCCGCTTCCATTGCCATTCTGACCACTATTGGCATTGTTTTATCCTTGATTTTCAACACGGTAGAGTTCCTTGGTCTGTATCCCGCGGACCTGTTCTTCTTCGGCACGACCTGGCTGCCCTCCTTCGGCGGTGGCATCGACCATGACGGCAACCCGCTGTCGAAACTCGCGATCCTGCCGCTCCTCTGGGGCACGCTCTATATCTCGCTGATCGCGCTGCTGGTCGCGGTGCCCATCGGGCTGTTCGCTGCCGTGTATCTGTCGGAATATGCCTCGAAATCGGTGCGCAACATCGCCAAACCGCTGCTCGAAGTGCTGGCGGGCATCCCGACCATCGTCTACGGCCTCTTCGCGCTGCTGACCGTTGGCCCGCTGCTGATGGACGCGTTCGGCGAAGGCGGGCTGTTCGGCGTCAGCTGGATGGCGGGCGGCACGGCGGTGATGACGGCGGGGCTGGTCATGGGCGTCATGCTCATCCCCTTCGTGTCCTCGCTCTCTGATGACATCATCAACGCGGTGCCACAGGCCATGCGCGACGGGTCTTACGGCCTCGGCGCGACGCAATCGGAAACCGTGCGGCAGGTCATCCTGCCCGCCGCGCTGCCCGGCATTGTCGGCGCGGTGCTGCTCGCCGCTTCGCGCGCCATTGGCGAAACCATGATCGTGGTCATGGGGGCAGGGGCGGCGGGACGCATGTCGCTCAACCCGTTTGACGCCATGACCACCGTTACCGCCAAAATCGTCAGCCAGCTTACCGGCGATGATGACTTCGCCGCGCCCGAGGCGCTGGTCGCCTTCGCGCTTGGCATGAGCCTCTTTGTGCTGACCCTGGCCCTTAACGTCCTCGCGCTCTACATCGTGCGCAAATATCGGGAGCAATACGAATGACCGACACGACGCCGAAAACCAGGACGTCGCTCCTCACCGTCGACGCCGGCACCAAGCGCCGCAACGCTGCCGAGAAACGCTTTCGCGCCTACGGGCTCGCGGCCATCGCCACCGGCCTCGTCTTTCTTGTCGTGTTGCTGGGGTCGATCATCTTCAACGGTATTCCGGCCTTTACTCAGACTTTTGTAACACTGAATGTCGATATCCTTGAAAAGAGGGTCGATAAGTCCGGTGCCCGCGACATAGAAACAATGAAGAAGGTATCTACCTTCGGCTACAACCCGCTGCTCGACGCCGCCCTCGCCGCCGTTCTTGAGGAGCAGGGTATTGAGAACCCGTTCCGCAAGGCCAAGGATCTGCGCAAGCTGATCTCCAGTTCTGCTGCCGCGCAGGTGCGTGACACCGTGCTGGCCGACCCGAGTATCGTCGGCACGACGCAGCAGTTCCGCGTCCTCGCCTCCAGCCGCGTCGATGGCTACCTGAAGGGCCGCGTGACCCGCGAGAGCCTTGCGCGCGATAAAAACCTGTCGCCCGCGCATCTCGACCTCGTTGATGCGCTGGTCGCCGCCGGGGTCATTGAGCGCAGCTTCAACCTCGCCTTTATCACTGGCGCAGACGCCTCCGATAGCCGCCCCGAAGCGGCAGGGTTCGGCGTGGCAATGCTGGGTTCGCTGTTCATGATGTTCGTGGTGCTGGGCCTGTCGCTGCCCATCGGGGTTGCCGCCTCGATCTACCTTGAGGAATTTGCCCGGCAGAACAAATTCACCGACCTGATCGAAGTGAACATTTCCAACCTCGCGGCGGTGCCCTCCATCGTGTTCGGCATTCTCGGGCTGGCGGCCTTCATCCAGTTCGCCCACCTGCCGCAATCGGCGCCGCTGGTTGGCGGGCTGGTGCTGACGCTGATGACCCTGCCGACCATCATCATCTCGACGCGCGCCAGCCTCAAATCCGTGCCGCCCTCGATCCGGGAAGCGGCGCTGGGGGTAGGGGCCTCGAAAATGCAGACCGTGTTTCACCACGTCTTACCGCTGGCCATGCCCGGCATCCTGACCGGCACCATCATCGGGCTGGCGCAGGCGCTTGGCGAAACCGCGCCGCTTTTGTTGATCGGCATGGTGGGCTATATTGCCTCCAACATGCCGACCGGGATCACCGAGGGGTTCCTCGCGCCCAACTCCGCCATGCCCGCGCAGATTTTCGAATGGGCCAAACGGGCGGACCCGGCTTATTATGAACGCGCCTGGGGCGGGATCATCATTTTGCTCCTGTTCCTCATGGCGATGAATATTCTCGCGGTGGTGCTGCGCCGCCGCTTCGAGCGCCGCTGGTAAGGAGGCGGGATGATGAAAGATAATCTGGAAGGACGGCAGATCGTGGATCAGCAGGACATCAAATTCAGGGCGCGCGACGTGCAGGTGCATTACGCAGATACCCATGCGATCAAGGACGTGTCCGTTGATCTGCTCGACAAGACCGTCACCGCCTTTATCGGCCCGTCGGGCTGCGGCAAATCCACCTTTCTGCGCTGTCTCAACCGCATGAACGACACGATCGACATTTGTCGGGTGAGCGGCGAGATCACGCTGGATGGCGAGGATATTTACGACCCGCGCGTCGATCCGGTGCAGCTGCGCGCCAAGGTTGGCATGGTGTTTCAGAAACCCAACCCGTTCCCCAAGTCGATTTACGACAACATCGCCTATGGCCCGCGCATTCACGGGCTGGCGCGCAACAAGGCGGAACTGGATGAAATCGTGGAGAAAAGTCTGCGGCGCGGGGCGATCTGGGACGAGGTGAAGGACCGGCTCGACGCGCCGGGCACCGGGCTTTCGGGCGGTCAGCAACAGCGCCTGTGCATCGCGCGCGCCGTGGCGACCGAGCCGGAAGTGCTGCTGATGGACGAGCCGTGTTCTGCGCTCGACCCCATCGCCACCGCGCAGGTCGAGGAACTGATCGACGAATTGCATCAGAATTTCTCCGTTGTCATCGTCACCCACTCGATGCAGCAGGCGGCGCGGGTCAGTCAGAAAACCGCCTTTTTCCACATGGGCAACCTCGTCGAATTTGGCGACACGGATCACATTTTCACCAACCCGGAAGATCCCCGGACCGAAAGCTACATCACCGGCCGTATCGGCTAACAGGGTAGGGCAGAGACATGAACGAACAACATCACATCACTTCCGCATTCGACCGTGACCTCGAAAGCGTGCAGGCCAAGGTCATGAAAATGGGCGGGCTGGTGGAGGATTCCATCCGCAAGGGCTCGCGGGCGCTGAAGCGGCTCGACATCGAGCTGGGCGAACAGGTGCGGCGCGAGGACCGGGCGATTGACGCGCTGGACGAGGAGATCAACCTTGAATGCGCCCGGATTCTGGCCATTCGTCAGCCAGCGGCGTCGGATTTGCGCACCGTTTTGAGCGTGATGCATATTTCGTCGAACCTGGAGCGGATCGGCGATTATGCCAAGAATATGGGCAAACGGACCGGCGCGCTGGCGCAGATGCCGCAGATCGAGGGCTCTGGCGGCGCGGTCAAGCGCATGGCCAAGGAGGTGCAGCATATGCTGGCGGACGCGCTTGATGCCTATATCCGCCGCGACGAGGCGCTGGCGCAGGATGTGCGGCACCGCGACCTTGAGGTCGATCAGATGTATAACGCGCTGTTTCGCGAGTTCCTGACTTTCATGATGGAGGACCCGCGCTCGATTTCCGCCTGTATGCATCTGCATTTCATCGCCAAGAATATCGAGCGCATGGGCGACCATGTGACCGCGATTGCCGATCAGGCGATTTACCTTGTGACCGGCGATATGCCGGACGAAGCGCGGCCCAAGGGCAATGCAGAGCCGTATCAGGTGCCTGAGGACGCGGCGCCGGACGGGGCATGAACCCGGAAAAGCCCTGCGTGTTGCTGGTCGAGGACGAGCTGGCGCAGCGGGAAATCCTGCGCTACAACCTCGCCAGCGAGGGCTATGATGTCACCATGGCAGAGACTGGCGACGACGCGTTGCTGCTGGCGTCCGAGGTGGGGCCGGACCTGATCTTGCTGGACTGGATGCTGCCGGGTGTGTCGGGGATCGAGGTGTTGCGACGCTTGAAGATACGCCCGCAAACCGCTGAAATTCCTATTATAATGCTGTCTGCACGCTCAGAGGAAATGGACCGGGTGCGCGGGCTGGAAACCGGGGCGGATGATTATATGGTTAAGCCGTATTCGGTCTCGGAACTGATGGCGCGCATCCGAACCCAGCTGCGCCGCACCCGCCCGACCAGCATCGGCGGACGGCTCAGTTTTGAGGACATTCTGCTCGACAGCGAAACCCACCGCGTGACCCGCAACGGCGCGGAAATCAAGCTCGGCCCAACGGAATTTCGCCTGCTGGCCACGCTGATGGAAAAACCGGGGCGCGTCTGGACCCGCGAACAATTGCTGGATCGGGTCTGGGGGCGGGATGTGTTCGTCGATACCCGCACGGTAGATGTGCATGTCGGCCGGTTGCGCAAAGCGCTGCGCCACAGCGGCGAAACCGACCCGCTGCGCACGGTTCGCGGCACGGGCTACGCGTTAGGGTAACGTGAACTCCCTTGGCTAACACCCTGTTTTTGAGTATTTTTACTAAGAAGAAGAGAGGGAATCGAGATGCTGAAAAGTCGGGTTGTTGGATGGGTTGTGATCACGATCGCGGCGTTTTTTGCCGGTATGTGGTGGCAGGGCCAGCGCTACGCAGATTTGTGTCTTGACCTTGGCGGCGGACAGAACCCCGGCGGCTATCCTATTTGCGTGATTGAGAAAATGGCGGGCGAGAGGTAAGAAGCTCGGTCGACAACATGGCCAGCGCCCAAAATTCGACAAGCTCGCCCCAAAAGTCATTCAGGCTATCGGCGAAGGTTGCTCCTATCGATGGGTCGCCCACGATCTCGGCATTTCCAAGAATATCGTCACCGACATCATGAAAACACATCGGCAATCATCGTGATAAAGGGAACACCGGACATTCATGTTTGTCGCAGAGAGAAGGGGGGAGGAGGGCCCTTATTGACCAATACTGCGGCATGTACCAATGACGGGTATGCCGTCAACTATGTGAAACCGTATTGACATGTAATCCGTTGCCGAAATTAAGAGCCAATTTTGCCATGAATAATCTATCATCCCTTGAAACGTTACAGGCAGATGTATTAGCGTAGTTTGGCGGAAACAAATGACGAACTTACTAACCAAGTTGTTTTCCAAGAGCAGCAAGCGTGAATTTCTGGACAAACACCCAGATAGATTCGACCTCGTTAGCGATGTGGAACGAATTTCGAACGACCCCGGGCACATTGACTATGCCCTTGAGCGGTTGGACCGTATTTTGGTGTCGAAGCCGGAGGGGGTTGGCGAGTTTCTGAAACGCTATTCCCAGCAAATCGAGCGGGAACAAACAGAGGTGTTCGTTCCAAGAAGCAAGGGATGGTCAGTTCAATCCGCTCGCCAGCGCGTAGACACGAAGTACAGCAAAAAACTTTGCAGGTATAGTTTCTACCGTGAAAATAATGGGATCTTCCGGACATCGCGGACACAATATCTGGGGAAGCTCAAAGGATTTCGAGGCAGTATCTCTTTGCACGGTGAACCAGAATATGTGAATACGATTGAATTTCAAAGTCCTTCTTATGAATTTGGCGGTAGCGATGCGAGTTCGGTAGACTACCGCAAACTTGGCATTGGGGATTTCAAGGCTGCATCTGACCTGTTGCTGGAGCGTTTCACTTCGTCGATTCTTTGGAGCGAGGCTGACAATTTGCTCAAGAGCCTTACAGACAAGGGTATCGGCGTATTCCCAAATCCACCAAGGTACGGACATATCAACTCCTCGCATCTTACCGACACCGGGTATCATGTGTTTCTATCAGTCCGCGTGGGCGACTACTGGACAGATCGAACTAGCGGTGACCTGACCCTGTTGATACGCGCTCCAAACTGGAGCCCTGCGAATGGGAGTTTCGTAGTCTTCGACAGAGCCGCAGGGGGGGTGCCCTAGTATTCAATGACGCGATCAGAAAAGCAGAAGCAGACCCTTTATGATGCCAGCCTAACGACAGCAAAGTCCGCGCCTTACCAGTTCATGCGCCCTGCAGCGAAGTTCGGGAATGCCTTATGATACGATTCCGCCCCCAGTCGGAATGGCCCCCAAGATCGCGGCGGCTCTGTCCGTAACCTTTGATTGTGCGCCAAAAAAAGCGACATGTGCGCTTCCAAAGAGGGGTATCAATCCAGACAAGCGTGTCGCAACGCTCAAGACGTTCGGGCCAGGTTACGGAATGCCCACCTTCAAATATCCAGCGTTCCCGGGCGTGTATCTCATGACAAAGCGTCGTCTTCTCATCTTTGTCACGCTCAATCCAGCCCGGTTTCCAGTGGATCTGATCAATATGATACACGGGAAGGCCAGTGCGTTTTCTGATCGCGCGCGCGAGCGTTGATTTGCCGCCGCCGGGCTGTCCAACGATCATAATTCGCTTCATGTTTTCCCGCACCCCTTATTCGCATAATAGATATTATGTAATATTTATACCAAACTGATCGTCTTCTTCTTAGCCCAAATACTCACAACACAGAGTTTGCAGGCAAAAGCGGCTCTTGCGCAATGCCTATAAAAAAGGCGCCCCAAATGGACGCCTTTTTCGTTTTTGCAAGAAATCTTAGCCGCCAGCAGCGGTCTTGGCGACTTCGGCGGCGAAGTCTTCTTCTTTTTTCTCGATGCCTTCGCCGACTTCCATGCGGACATACCCGACGATGGTAGCGCCCGCTTCCTTGGCGGCGGCTTCCACGGTCAGGTCCGGGTTCACCACGAAATCCTGACCCAGCAGCGTCACTTCCGACAGGAACTTGCGCATCCGGCCTTCGATCATCTTTTCGATCACCTGCTCCGGCTTGCCGCTTTCGCGCGCGATGTCGATCTGCACGGCGCGTTCTTTCTCCAGCACCGCCGGGTCCAGCACATCCGCCGAGAGCGCTTGCGGGTTGGCGGCGGCGACGTGCATCGCAACCTGCTTGCCGAACGCTTCATTGCCGCCATTCATGGCCACGAGAACGCCGATCTTGCCCATGCCGTCGGTCGCCGGGTTGTGGACATAGGTCACCACGGTTTCGCCCTCGACCGAAGCCATGCGGCGCAGCGACATGTTTTCGCCGATGGTGGCGATCTTGTCGGTGATCACGTCGGAAACGGTCTTGCCACCGAGATCGGCAGCGGCCAGCGCTTCCAGATCGTTCACGCCCAGAGCGGCCTTGGCGATCGAGCCGACCATCTCCTGGAATTCGGCGTTCTTGCCGACGAAATCGGTTTCCGAGTTCACTTCAACCGCGATGCCCTTGTTGCCATCCACAGCAACGGCCACGAGGCCCTCGGCGGCGGTGCGGCCGGCCTTCTTAGCGGCTTTCGCCAGACCTTTGGTGCGCAGCCAGTCCACCGCGGCTTCCATGTCGCCGTCGGTTTCCACCAGGGCTTTCTTGGCGTCCATCATGCCGACGCCGGTCGATTCACGCAGTTCCTTCACGAGTTTGGCTGTAATCGCCATCGCTCTACTCCTTTGAATGGGGTCGCTTTCCGGGGCCGGTCGCCCTGCCCCGGAAACGAAATATTAACCTTCGGCAGCTTCTGCCGGAGCCGCTTCTGCGGCGGCTTCAACAGCCTCTTCCACCGGAGCTTCCTCGAACGCGCCGAGATCAACGCCAGCGGCGCCGAGCTGTGCGGACATGCCGTCGAGAGCGGCGCGGGCAGCCAGATCGCAGTACAGCGCGATGGCGCGGGACGCGTCGTCGTTGCCCGGAATGATGTAATCCACCCCGTCCGGCGAACAGTTGGTATCGACCACCGCAACCACCGGAATGCCCAGCTTGTTGGCTTCCTTGACCGCGAGATCCTCCTTGTTCACGTCGATGACGAACAGCAGATCCGGCACGCCGCCCATTTCCGCAATCCCGCCGAGGGAGGCGTTCAGCTTGGCGTAATCGCGCTCCATGCCGAGGCGCTCTTTCTTGGTCAGACCTTCCGCGCCGGCAGCGAGCTGCTCTTCATAAGCCTTGAGGCGCTGGATCGACTGCGACACGGTCTGCCAGTTGGTCAGCGTGCCGCCGAGCCAGCGGTGGTTCATGTAATACTGCGCCGAGCGTTCCGCCGCATCGGCGATGGCTTCGGAAGCCTGCCGCTTGGTGCCGACGAACAGCACACGGCCGCCCTTGGCCACGGTCTCGCGCACCGCGTTCAGCGCCGCGTCGAGCATCGGCACGGTCTGCGTCAGGTCCATGATGTGGATGCCATTACGCTCGCCATAAATGAACTCGCCCATACGCGGGTTCCAGCGTTGCGTCTGGTGACCAAAGTGAACGCCAGCTTCCAAGAGCTGACGCATAGAAAATTCTGGGAGCGCCATATCCAATTCCTTTCCGGTTTGCGCCTCAGCGCGGCCTCAAGGGCAGATGCCCAACCGGCGGACCCCACGGGATGTCTCCCCGCAAAGGCCCGGCCACGCCTGTGAAGTGAAGCGCGTATATCCCCCCTTCCCCCGCTTGCCAAGCACTTATTGCCAATAATTTTAGCTTTCTCCCACCCTTCAACCTGCCGTCTTGCGCATCGCCGGTAATTTGGGCAATCAGAGGCATGAGCAAATTTGATATTCTCTGCATTGGGTCCGTCCTGTGGGACATTGTGGGCCGCACGCGCCACGACATGCGCATCGGTTCCGATCAGCCGGGGCGGATCACCCGTCTGCCCGGCGGGGTGGCGATGAATATTGCCATGACTTTGACCCGGTTCGACCTGACCCCGGCGCTGCTGACCGCCATCGGCCGCGACGCGCCGGGGGCGGAGTTGACACAGGCCGCGCGCGACATGGGGATGAATTGCGATTTTATTCATTATCCCAATGACTTGCCGACCGATGTTTACATGGCGATTGAAGCGCCTTTCGGCCTCGTGGCGGCGCTGGCGGATGCGCATACGCTGGAGGCGGCGGGGGATGCGATCCTGACGCCACTGACCGACGAGCGGCTCGGTTCGGCGCAGGCGCCCTTTGCGGGGCTGATGGCGCTGGACGGCAACCTGACGGTGGACCTGTTAGAGCGCATCGCCACCGCCCCCGCCTTTGCCGCCGCCGACCTGCGCGCCGCCCCGGCCAGCCCCGGCAAGGCGCGCCGCCTGCGCGTGTTGCACACCCATCCGCGCGCCACGCTCTACGTCAACCGCGAAGAAGCGGGCCTGTTGACCGATGCGGATTACCCCGACGCCGAAACAGCGGCGCGCGGCATGATCGCCGCCGGATTTGGCCGCGTTCTCGTCACCGACGGCGCGGCCCCGGCAGCGGAATGCAACGGCAAAGACAGCTTTTCCTGCCCAGCACCAAAAGTGCCGCAAAACCGGGTGACGGGGGCGGGAGACACCTTCATGGCGGCGCATATCGCCGCCGAACACCGCGGCAAGAACGCCCGCGAAGCCCTTGAAATTGCGCAAAAAACCGCCGCAAGATATGTATCCGGAGAAGAGCATGATTTTACTTTCCTACTCTGAAGAAGTCGCCCGCGCCCGCGCGGAAAACACCCCGATCGTGGCGCTGGAAAGCACCATCATCACCCACGGCATGCCCTACCCGGCCAATGTCGAAACCGCCCGTGCGGTGGAGGATGTGGTGCGTGAAAACGGCGCGGTCCCGGCCACTATCGCGGTGTTGGACGGGGTGCTGCATATCGGGCTGGAGGCGGCGCAGCTGGAGGCGCTGGGACAGGCGCAGGGCGTGGCGAAACTATCGCGCGCCGATATGGCCGCCTGCATCGCGCGCGGCGGCACCGGCGCGACCACCGTCGCCGCCACCATGATCGCCGCCCATTACGCGGGCATTCGCGTCTTTGCCACCGGCGGCATCGGTGGGGTGCATCGCGGCGCGGAACTGAGCTTTGACATCTCCGCCGATCTGGCCGAACTGGCCGCTACGCCGGTGACCGTCGTCGCAGCCGGGGCCAAGGCCATTCTCGACCTGCCCAAGACGCTGGAAGTGCTGGAAACTTCCGGCGTGCCGGTCATTGCCTATGGGCAGGACGATTTCCCCGCCTTCTGGTCGCGTTCCTCCGGCCTGCCCGCGCCCTTGCGCATGGACAGCCCCGTCGAGATTGCCCGCGCCGCCGATATGCGCGCGGCTCTGGGCCTGCCCGGCGGGCAACTCGTGGCCAACCCGATCCCGGCCGAGAGCGAGATCGCGCGCGAGGTGCTGGCCCCGGTGATCGAGGCGGCGCTGGCGGCGGCAGAGGCGCAGGGCATCGGCGGCAAGGCCGTCACCCCCTTCCTGCTCGACCACATCTACCACGCCACCAACGGCGCCTCGCTCACCGCCAACATCGCGCTGGTGAAAAACAACGCGCGGCTGGCGGCGCAGATCGCGGCCCGGATGCTTGAGGAGGCGTGAGCGCCCTTTCCCATTGCCCCAACCCCTCCTAAGAGCAGAAATCGCTAAATCTGAATCAAAATTCGCTGCCTCTCCATCAGCATCCTGCTGATTTCGAACGCGAATTTTGATGCCGATGTTGCGGATCAAAGCGATTTCGCTCTAAATTGCGCAGGTAACGGAGCCGAAGATGACCAACAGACCCGACGATTCCCATAGGCGCCACCCCTTCGCCGGCCTGCGCAACAATTTCCTCGCCGGGCTGGTGGTGGTCATGCCGATCTTCATCACCATCTGGCTGATCTGGGCCTTTGTCGGCTGGATCGACAGCTGGGTGCTGCCTTTCGTGCCCGGCTATTACCACCCGGACGCCATCATCAACCGCTGGTTCGGCGACAGCGCATGGTTCAAGGCGATTTTCGGGCCGGAGGAGGTGCATATCAACATCCGCGGCCTTGGCGTCGTGGTGTTCCTGATCTTCACCGTCATCGTTGGCTGGATCACCAAGGGGCTGATCGGGCGATCGTTTCTGTCCTGGGGCGAGCGGCTGGTGAACCGGATGCCGGTTGTGCGCTCGCTCTATAGCGGGGTGAAACAGATTGCGGAAACGGTGTTCGCGCAGACCAACGAGAAGAAGTTCGACCGCGCCTGTCTGGTGGAATATCCGCGCCGGGACCTGTGGGCCATCGCCTTCATTTCCACCGAGGCCAAGGGCGAGATCAGCGGGCAATTCCCCTCCGACGATCCGATCATTTCCGTCTTCCTGCCGACCACGCCGAACCCGACCTCCGGTTTCCTGCTCTTCGTGCCGCGCAGCGACATCATTGAGCTGGATATGAGCGTCGAGGATGCGGCGAAACTGGTGATTTCCGCCGGGCTGGTCTACCCCAACAGCGAAGACCCGACCCAACCGCCCGCCGAGGCGCCCGCCGGAACGCTCAAGGCATGACCGGCGCCGCCCTGACCGGGTTTTTCACCGCCTTTTCCCTGATCATGGCCATCGGCGCGCAAAACGCTTTCGTGTTGCGGCACGGCATCCTGCGTCAGCACGTCTTCGCCCTCGCCATGTTCTGCGCCACTTCGGATGCGGTGTTGATCACGGCGGGGGTGCTGGGCTTTGGCGCGCTGACCGAACGCCTGCCCATCCTGCCTCTTGTCATGAGCCTCGCCGGGGCCGCCTTCCTGATTGCCTATGGCGCCAATCGTTTCTACGCCGCCTGGCGCGGGGGCCATGCGCTGGAACTCGAAGGACAGGGGCGCTCGCTGAAAAAGACAATGGCGATGATCGCGGTCATCACCTGGGCCAACCCGCATGTCTATCTCGACACGCTGGGCCTGATCGGCGCGGTGTCCTCGGGCTTTGTGACCAGCGCCGAACGGCTGGCTTATGCGCTTGGCGCCATCAGCGCCTCTTACTGCTTCTTTTTCCTGCTGGCTTACGGCGCCCGGCTGCTGGCCCCGATCATGACCCGCCCCGCCGCGTGGCGCGTGCTGGACAGCCTGATCGGCATCACCATGTGGGCCATCGCGGCCAAGCTGCTGCTCGACGTGCCGCATCTCTTGGAGATGGTGCTGTAAGGCCTCCGCCCCTCCCGAAACCGCGCCAAAAAAAACGCCGGCGCGAAGCCGGCGTTAAGTCATTGAGGCAGGTTTCATACAGGCAAGAAACCTATCGAGCAGTGACATCTTTATAGCGCAACGGCGCGGGCGCGCCAAGCCCTATCCTGCGATTCTCCGCCCCGCCGGTGCGCGGCTTGCGCCTTGAAAGCAAGGGGGAACGGGAATTGTTGCCGGATAAGCGATGCAGTTTTTCCAGCGTTCATTGGGGATTCCCGCCCCCTGCCCGGTTTGGCGGGGCTGGGGATTCGCCGCGTCCGGGGGAAGGCAACTTTTTTGCGAGGCAGAACGGGAATCGCCCGGCGCGCCGCCGATTCCCCCGCTGAAGGCGCCGAATCGCTCAGGCCGAATCGTCTTCCGGCAGCAAAAGCGAGGCATCGCCGTAGGAAAAGAATCGGTAGCCCTCGCGAATCGCATGGGCATAGGCGGCGCGCATCGGTTCCAGCCCCATCACCGCCGAGACCAGCATCATCAGCGTCGATTTCGGCAGGTGGAAGTTGGTCATCAGCCCGCCGGCGATCTGAAAGCGAAAGCCGGGGCGGATGAAAATGTCGGTCTCCCCCTGCCACGGCGCGATCTGCCCCGGCGCGATGGCGGCGCTTTCGATCAGCCGCAAGGCGGTGGTGCCGACGGGGATCACGCGCCCGCCTGCCGCCCGCGTGGCGTTGATCTCTTGCGCCGCGCGGTCTGACACCTCGCCCCATTCCGCATGCATCTTGTGCCGTGTGACGTCCTCAACCTTGACCGGCAGGAAGGTGCCCGCGCCGACATGCAGCGTCACATGGCTGGTCTCGACCCCCCGCGCCGCCAGCGCCGCCATCAGCGCCTCGTCGAAATGCAGCGAGGCGGTTGGGGCGGCGACAGCGCCGGAACGCGCGGCCCAGATGGTTTGATAATCCTCACGGTCCTGCGCATCGGCGCGCCGTTTGGCCTCGATATAGGGCGGCAGGGGCATGAACCCGGCCTCTTGCAGTGCGGCGTCAAAATCATCGCCGGTGAGGTTGAAGCGGATGCGGGCACGGCCTTCGTCCTTGGCGATCAGCGTGGCCGACAGCGCGTCCGAGAAGCGCACCTCCTCCCCCTCGCGCACCTTGCGCAAGGGTTTCATCAGCGCCGCCCATTCGCCGTCTGCACGCCCTCCCGCAAGGGGCTCCAGCAACGTGACCTCGACCTTCGCCACCGCCTCGCCCCGCGCCCGTGTGCCGCGCAAGCGGGCGGGAATGACCTTGGTATCGTTCAGCACCAGCCGGTCGCCGGGCCTGAGAAAGGCGGGCAGATCAATAGCGTGCCGGTCCTCCAGCCGCCCGCCGGGCCGCACCACCAACATGCGCGCCGAGGAACGCGGGCGCACCGGGCGGGTCGCGATCAGTGCCTCCGGTAGATCAAAGTCGTAATCCTCCAACCGGCTGCCCGGTGCCTGCGCGTCGCTCATGCCTGTCCCTTCCCAACTTACCTGCTTACTCCACCCGCTTCGGCGGCTCGCGGCGGAAAATCTCGCGAAACAGCCCCGGCGTCAGCACCGAGAGCGGGTTCACCCCGATATCCGGGTTGGCCATAGCGCCTTTCAGGGTGAAGTTGAAGCCGATCAGCCCCTCGCCATCGCGCGGGCTGAACAGGCGGCCCAGCGAGTTGAACAGGTAGAGCGGCGACAGCACGCCCTGCATATCTGTCGTGCCGTTCTTGCGGTAATAGTAACCGTCGAGGCTCAGGCCCATCGACGCGCCGACCGCCGCGGCGCGGTAGATGGTGATGGTGTCGTCATCCATGCGGAACCGCCCGTCGACCTTGGAAAACTTGATCCCCTGCCCCTCCATCTGTTCGAGCAGACCAATCACCGACACGGCGGAGAGCAGTTGCGCAATGTTGGGGGCGTCGCGCACGGAAACATCGGTGATGACGAACTCGCCCTCATAGGCATTGCCCTTGGAAACCGGCGCCAGGATCAGTTCCAGATTGCCGCCCACGGCGGTCTTGAAAATCCCCGCCCCCTGCATGATGCCGCCGGCATTGCTGGAGGTGAGCTTGATCGCGGTGCCGCCCGGAGCGGGCGCCAGCGTGCCGGAAAGCCGCGCCCCGCCGCTGCCGATCATGGTGCCGGAGAACTGCCCGTTGACGCCGCGACCCAGTTCCAGTTTCCCCGTAACCCCGGACAGCGCAATGCTTTCGGAGACCGCCGCCCGGTCGAGCTTCTTCACCGTGATCGGCATGGACCCGCTTCCGCCGCCGCCCCCGCCGCCGGACGTGTCAAAATTCGCCTTGCTGAGATCAAACCGCCCGCCGGTAATCTCCAGCGCCGGGCTGCGGCTGCCCCGCCCGATGAGGCGCAGCGAGCCGTCGAACCAGCCGCCGATCCGCAGCTTCTGGAAGGTCGCAACGCCAAGCCCGCCGCCCTCAGAAGTGGAAACACGGCCCTGCGCCGTGAGCCCCGGCGCGCTGAGCTTGAGCGCGCTCACTTCCGGTCGGTTGCCCAGAGCGATTTCCGCCACCATCTCCCCCGCCCGCTTGGCCGGTTTCGACCAGCCGGTGCCGGGGATAGCCATCGCCAGCCCCGCCAGATCGGAACGCAGGGTCACGCGCGAGGGCGCATCGGCGGGAATATCAAGGCGGAAAGAGGCGCGGGAGGCACCGGAAAACATGTCATCGGGGAATTCGACGCCAAACTCGGCAAAGGCGCGCTCGGAAAGCTCCATCGTCCCCTCGACGCTGGACGCGCCACTCGCCTCCGGCCCCATCGGCAGGCGCCAGACCCCGCGCCCCGGCACTTTGCCCAGCGTCACCGCGCCGGACAGTTCCAGCAGCGTATCCGTCGCCGCCAGTTCCAGCCGCTCGGCCCGCAGCAGCGATCCGCTGATCAGTTGATCCGACGACACGTTGCGCAGATCGGCGCGGATGTCATAGGTCGGCGGGCTAAGACCATCGCCAGAGAAACGCACCGTGCCGCTGGCCACCATCTCGCCGCGCGCCACGTCCGGGCCGTAGGAACTGCCCTCAAATATCAGGAACGGTTCCGCCGCCAGCGCCGACAGCACCGAAGGCACCGCCCCCGCCAGTTTCAGATCCATCTCGGCAAGGTTTTCGAAAATGTTGAGATCGTCGTCGATATAGGTGGAGCCGGAAATGTCGATCTCGCCACCATCCGGGGCGGTGAAATGGGCGCTTTCCATCAGCACCGACACCCGCTGCGCCGCCAGCGACACCAGCGCCTTGTCCAGCGTCACCACCGGCATCCCCTCGCCCGGCGTCAGTTGCGTGTCCTCCAGCACCGAGGAGACATTCATCGTCGCCCACTCCCCCGGCGCCTTGCGAATGGCAAGCGTGCCGTCGGTGATCTGCAAGCTATGAATGTTTTCCGCCATCCATGTGCGGCCATAGGGGGCGATGGTGAGCGGCCAGATGGCCAGCATCTCTGCGCGGTTCATTGCATCGAAATCCCCGTCGAGCCGCAGCCCCCAACCCGCCTCGCCCGCGGTCAGCCGCCCGGAGACATCGTATTTATGCTCCCCGCGCAGCACCGCCGCCTGCCCGATCTCAAGTGCGAAGGGGTTCAGCCGCAGGCGCACATCCCCCATCGCGCGGTCAATCGTCAGCGGGGTTTCAAACATGCCCGGCGGGTTGAAGGCCGCGTCGCGCATCGTGACCTGTGCGATCAGCGCGCCGGGCCAGCCATCGCGAAACTCGGTCAGGAACACCTCGCCATCCGCCTTGGCCGAACCAAATTCCGACCGCACCTCCACCCCGCGCAGGTCGATCCGTTGCGCCTGCGGGTCATAGTCGATATAGGCCCGCCCGCTTTCAAACCGCACGGGCGTGGCGCCGGAGCTGGGCTGCACCGCGCCGGAGCCGATCTGCATGGTGCCGATCAGTTCGGACACCGCCCCCTCCGCATCGAAAGCCGCCCGAAGCGCGCCGGAAATCGGCGCATCGAGCAGGGTCAGCGCCGCCAGCGCCGGCGATTGCGCCGCAATATCCACGGCGGCGACATTCTCGAACCGCGCCGCCAGCGAGGCTTCCGACGTGCGGGTCGAGGAGCGCAGCGACAATTCCACCGCCGCCAGCGTGTCGGTCTGGTTGAACAGGTCAAACCGCACCACGCTGTCGAGCAAATCGCCGCTATGGGTGATGTCGAGGCTGCCATCGGTGATCTGCAACACCCGGCCGGAGCGCGCATCTTCCAGCGTAATGGTCAGGTCGGTGGCGCGGATATGGGTCATTTCCGACAGCGCGCCCTCGGCGAAATAGCTGTCCATCTGGTCGATCAGATCGGTGGCGCCGCCAACCCCGCCGCCGCCCGCGCCAAAGCGCAGTTCGATGGCGCCATCACGAAAGCGGCGCAGGGTGATCTGTGCGCCGCTCAGGATCACATGGGTCGGCACCACCTGCCCGGTCAAGAGCGCCCCGAGCCGCACCCCGCCTTCCAGCCCGTTAAGCTGTGCCAGTTCCAGCCCGGTCGCATCCCGCAACCCGACATCCACCAGCTTCAGCCGGGGCCGCCCCTCCGGGGTCATGCCAAATTCAACCTCCCGCAGGCTGATCTCGCCGTCTTCCAGCACCGCATTGAGCCGCGCTTCGATCTGCTGCGCCACGATCCCCGGCAGCACCACAACCTTTCCCGTGACCGACAGGATGGCCAGAAAGACGAATACCGTCAGCAAAATGGCCGAAAGGAAGGACCAGATCCCCAGATGCCAGTGCAAGCGGCGGCGGCGCGGCGGGCGGTAGGCTTTCGGCACCCGCGTGCCTTTCGCCTTCTCCTCCTCCGCCGGGTCTTGCCCGTCCTCATCCAGCGCCGTCAATTCGTCCATCACCTGATCCAGCGTGGCATGGGTCGGCCTCCCGGTTCGTGCCCGCCTCTGCGCCGCCGGTTTCCGTGCCCGTTTCCGCGCTGTTCCCGTCCTGTTTGCCGCCCTTCGCCACCACGATCCCCGGTTTGATCCTGCCCGTTTGATTTCACCGGGCCTTTGCCGGTAAACTGCCTTCAAATTTCAAGCCTTACGTCAAGTCGCAAAGGAAAGAAAGCAATGAGCCAGACCCCGCCCCAAACCGGCGAGCAAGCGCCCGATTTCACCCTGCCGTGCAGCGACGGGCGCGACGTGACCCTGAGCGCGCTGGGAAAACCCGCTGTGCTGTTCTTTTATCTAGGGCGTAGACCCATAACCCCTGCACCACTGGTTTGTCAGATTTTTGTTCTGACTATGAGCGGCACCGCAGGAATAGTGGTTCTATTTCAAGGGGTCGCGAAGACGCTCAGGGCAAA
>PDOZ01000029.1 GCA_002747325.1 Rhodobacterales bacterium | reverse complement strand
GCGGTGGATGAAACGCTCTTCGATGCCATATTTGCGCACCACATCAAAGAACATCCGCTCGCGGTAATCGAACAATTCATCGCTGATGACCATCCAGTGGTGGGAATTGAACGGTTTTTCACCAAAGAACAGCTTGGTGCCGCAGAACAGGTCCTGCAAGAAGCTGAACTGCTTATCAATGGCGCGCTGTTTGGTTGTGCGCTGGAAGAACGGTGCAAGGCGCGGGTCTTCGAACAATCCGGTGTAAAACTCGGTCAGGATTTCGCTCAGGATCCGGCCTTCGCCAAGCGCCTGCCACATCTCCGGGTCGGGTTTGATCGAGGCCAGTTTCTCGTCCTCGTTGGTCTGATACAGCCCCGGCGGGTTAAACGAATCCGCATGCAGCCGGGTCAGATCGGCACCATTCCCCATGGCATGGACGCGGGCGTTTTCGATCATGTCGGGATTGCCGCACAGGAAAATATGGGTTTCTGTCAGGTCCGGGTATTGATCGAAGGCAAGCTCCGCAACCCGTGCCGGCGGCTGTTCCCCGACGGCTTCGCGTGAGGCGGCCTGCGTGATGGTCACGCGGTCTGCGGGGAAATCCGCCAAATGCTCGGAAAGATACAGATCTCCGGCGGTGCGGCCGCCATGATAAAGGTGGATCGGGCCGCGATGCCCTTTCGCTAGCGCCTGTTTGACCAACCCGGTCAACACACCGCCACCCGTCCCGGTGCCGATCAGCAACAGCGGGCGGTCCGCCATGCTGTCATCATAAATGAATTCACCCGTTGGCCCCTGGAACCGGACCGCATCGCCGACCGAAAGGCTGTCTACCCAGCTGCTGACAGCACCTTCGGGGTAGATACGGATATGCAGCTCCATGAAATAATCGTCCTTGCCGCTCACCAGAGAATAGCTGCGCACGTCGTCATTCGCGTTCATCAGGCTGATCACCTGACCGGGCTGCCACTGGATTTCGGTTGCCGGTTCAAGCCGCAGAATGACGATATCCGGGGCGGTATAGGTCTTGTCGGCGACGGTTGCTTCCTGCACGCATTGCGACAGGTCTGGCCGCTGCGCCACGACGCTGTCAACATCGGTTGCCATGCAGGGCAGGAAGAACCCGCGGTCACGATAGTCCGGCGGCAGAGTGCTGACCGCCGCCGCGCCGGGATCGCCGGAGAGCGCTTGTAACATGCAGGAGCGGCAGGTGCCCTGACGGCAGGAAAAGCTGATGGGCGCGCCTTGTCGAAGCATCGCATCAAGGGCTTTTTCGCCCTCTTTGAGATTATATTTCCGACCTTCAAACTCGATCCAGTTTTCCGATGTCATTGTTTCCACTCCAAATGCAAATAAGGTTTGCTGCGATTTATTAACCTTATTATGCGCCTTAATTCCGGCTGAATTGTGTTCCTGCATCGTTTCCGAAGTGACCATTTCACGACGGTTGAACCGATTGCCTTGCCCGGCGGTATGCGTGTCCAAATTGTGAATGAGGTAGCATTTCAGATCAAAAGGCCCCGGCCTGCGCTGCAAGCCGGGGTCTTCATGAAAACCTGTCATGTGTCGCCGAGGCATGGCCCCGAAACTCAACGGCACCGCGTCAGGCGGGACGAACCTTGTTCGCGTTCTCTGATCGGATCAAAGGGCGCCGGATACGTTGTCCAGAGCCATCCGTGCTTTGGTCATTACCATTCCGGGGTTCGCGCTCCGGCGGCATACGAAGGTGCAAACGTGGCCCGGATATTGTTTGGCCCGCATGAACATGTGGATCAGGTTGTCCGAGAACACGAGGATTTCATTGAAATAATGGTCATCGTTTTGAGTGCCACGGGCGTTTTTGAAGATCTGTTCAATCTGCACGACCGACGCGCCCTGAAACAGGTCCGCAGTTGCCGCTGCGAGAAGGTCGAGGACTTCTTGCGGGTGCGAGTCAACCGTTTGCACGCCAAGCAGCATGCCGGTATCCATATCAACATAGCCTGAGGCCAGACATTCGGGAATGCCCGACATTGCGGTCTGAAGAGCTTTATCAAGTGACATTTTCATTTCCTTTTCGGGGCAAAGCCGGAGGATCAAGGTGTGTTTTTCCGGCGAGTTGAGGCGTAAACAGGTGTTGGAACAGGTGTTGCGCCATTAAGGGGTCACGGCGGGGAATTGCCCGGCGTGACGCGTTTTGTTGCAAGACAGGGCGCGGGGCGCCGCGTGTTCTGGCAAATCGGTTGAGGCAGTCGGTTCGGGGTGCAGGGGCGCTCTGGCGTTTATGCGCCTCGACACCTCGGCCTCCTGTTCTGCCCCGCTGGTTTGGTTGTCTCTGAACGGGCTCATTGAAGCAAAGCGTCGGTGCCTTTGCGCTTTTCAACACGCTCCGCAACCCGGCGGAAAGCTTGATCGCTGCCGTTTCGGGTATGTGCCCAGAACCCGCTTCATACCCGACATGCAGACCGTTCTGATGGCTCAGCCTGGTCCGTGTAAGAATAAATGTGGGTAGACATATTTGACGTCTTGCCTGCATTTTTCAATTCAACTCGCTACACTGTCTCTCTCGCTTGCCGTATTACAGCAGCATCCTCGTTCATTTCGTCGACTACATCCTCAGCGGCCTGAGAAGGGGCTGCGGTTTTCGGCATGTCGTATTGTTTGCGAATTTGCGCGCATACGGCACGAATTTTTTCCGTTCTGCTCGTGCCTGCCGGTGCCTCATTGCGGCTTTCGGATACGCTTGGCGTTGGCGCCGAATTTCGCGGTTCCGCCGCCCCATACAAAGACGGGTTTTTCAGGCGATAATCTGACAGGCTGACGTTTGAATAATTCTCATGATACGCCTTCAGATTACTCAGGCGATAATCGTTCATGTCAGGCGCATCCGCGGCAACGCCGTTTCGCGCTTCGGTGTCAGCCCCGTTTTCGGCGGCGCTTTCCATGCCTGCGCTTGCCGCGGGAATTGCGGGTTCCTGTGCGTCCGGCTGGGGCGGTTGTACCGCCGGGGCGGTGCCGACTACATAGCGCGAAAGCATGTAACTGCGTTGCACATAGATGCCCTCGACGATTTTCTCGAGCATTTCCTTGAAATCCTTGCCGCCGCTCTTTTCCCACGCCTCGTCATCCTTTTGCTCAACGGCCTTGAGGGCATTGGTCAGGGAAATAAACATGCGCGTGTTGAACAGGTCCTGCGTTTCGCGTTCCAGCCTGCGCTGGATTTTCAGCAGGTCGCGTTCGCTGGTGATCTTGTCCTTGCGTGTGACGAGCAGGATCGAGGTTTCCCGCAAACGGGCCGGAAGCGATTCCCAGGCCCCGCGTTCGCTCTCGCGCCAGGCCTGTCCGGCATGGGTACACCACATTACGGCGTTGGCGTAACGGATGGTGCGAATCCAGTATTCCATCTTGATGCTGGGGTCAGAGATCCCGGGCGTGTCGATCAGATCGCATTGCTTCAGGATGTCGGCCTCAATGAAAAGGCGGATATAACTGGTTGTCCGAATTGGAATGGAATCGTGGTTCTTCAGGTTGACCTTGTGCTTACGGCCATTGTGATCCATGCGATACGGCGCGTCGGTGCCATAGGTCAGCCAGACGGGCGGAAGCCGTGTCGCCGTTACCTGAGTTGGCAGGATATCCTGCCCGATCAACAGGTTCATCAGGGTCGATTTTCCAGAGCTGAATTCCCCCATGAGTGCGATCACGGGCTTGCGCATGCTCCAATCGGCAAGACGGTCAAACTGAGTCTGAGTCACATAGCGTTTGGTCATGGTATCAGAAGTCATGTCACTCCCTCCCCGCCTGTGTCGCGTTTTCGTCCATCAGCTCAAGAGCGGCTTTATACATGGCCGTAAAGTCGTGTGCCTCTTCCTGCGCGTCGTCCGCATTGGGGGCGTGCATCGAAATGCTGCGCACCAGATCAAGGATGGACTGGGTCTGCTCGGTCAGGAATTGCGCAAGCACCGCCTCAATATCTGCAAACATGTCGCGGACCTGAGTGTCCCTCAGATCGACGATGATCGTGTTGATCTCTTCATCAATCAGCGCTCTGTATTCTGCGGCATGGTTGTTTAGGCCCCGGCGGCGCTTCCACCAGCGGCTCCACCAGTTGCCGCTAAGGTCAATCGCAATGGTTCTACCCAACCCGACCGGCGGCGGCACCTTCGGAACCATCGGCGGATGGATTTCAAAACCATCAACCTGAGCGCCGAGCGTGTCGATATATATTCCGCTCAGCCGGTCTGCGGTGTCGTCAAAATGCCCTTCGACTGCGGTCTTTGTATCTGCGGCAAAGCGGTCATAGCTGGTACGCAGAACCAGCCGCAGCCCGGAAGAGTTGAACTTCCAGGTTTCATCCTGCGCGTTTGAGCGCAGATGTTCCAGAAGCGCGGCTTGCGCACGGTCCACGTAATCGCTTTTCACCTTGTTCAGAGCCGGCATCAGATTGTCGTCCCGCAGCGTTGCGAGCATGACTTCCAGCTTTTCCTGCGCGTCTTTGGCGACGTCATTCACCTCATGGCGAAGCTCGGAAATATTGATGCTGGGCGGTTTCCGGTTGGCTTTTGCGTTGATTCCAAGCGCATTTCTGATCGAAATCTCGTTCGAGATATTCTGCATTGCCAGCAGGATCGAGGCCAGATGGCGCTGCCCGGAATCTTCGACGATGCGTTCGTTGATCTGCTTCATCAGTTCGGGGACGCCCGACATTCTCCAGAACAGCCGGTCGCGGTCTTTTTCCCGCTTGAACTCTTTTTGTGCCGCCCAGTCCTTGGCGGCGGCTTCCGCCTCTTCGTCCAGCAATGAATAATCGCTGGTCAGGGCCATCTCGGCCCAACGGGCGCTGCCAAAAATGATACTGACATCTTTGAGCGCTTTATAACGCTTCAATGTCGAGCGGATGCTGTCACGGATTTCGGGCACCTGTTCTCCGGGGCGCGCCAGTTCGTCGATACGGTTGACGAATAGAATCAACTGGCGGTTTTCGTAGTTGGAAATCAGGCGGGTCAGCGCAAGGTCGGTCGTGTTCAGCGCTTCATGCGCCGACAGAACAACCACACAGACCTTGGAGCCACGCAGCGCGCGAATGGTGATCTGCTCACGCACCATGAAGGTATCGTTGACCCCCGGCGTGTCGCGCACCAGAAGAGAGCCGCCCAGTTCCGGCGCATCCAGCCAAATCTCGGCCGATTTGATCAGATCAGAGAACCGTCCCTGCTGGCTTTCCGGGTTAAATTCGAGTTCATCCGGGTCGCCCAGACAAACATAACGCTCCATCAACTCCGGATCGACGTAGCCGTATTTGTGGGTCTTGCCCAGCAGCGCTTCAAATTTGCCGCTCAACCGCTCGCGGGCGGCTTCGCGCATCTCTTCAATCTGGCGACGCAGCTTTTCCATTTCGTCGTCGGCACCGGCACGGCCCGCAAGCTCTCCGAAACGTCCGCCGCCCTTGACCATCGTATCCCATTCGTGGTCGTCGAAGAAATTGAACGCCGCGCGGGTTTTCGGATCGGCGTTGCGTGCGTTGATGTGCAGCGAGGTCACAACCGAAGTCCAGGGGTTTACGTCAGAAGGCAAAAGGCCAACATTGCCGCTCATCACATTGGCAAGGGCGGTTTTGCCGGCCTTGACCTGACCGACCAGCGTCACCGAGGCTTCGAATTTGTCAATCCTGCGAATAAGCGCGTTCAGCCTGCGCGTCAGAAACGGGTCGCCCTTGCTGATCCGGGCTTGCAGATCCGACTTCAGTTTGTCGAGCGTTGCAAAGAACGGCCGGATGGTTTCAGACCCCATGGTCAGAAGCTCGCGATTCAACGGTTTTTTCGCGCCGGCTTCTGCCCCATCTGATGCGGTCTCAAGTGCAATATCCTTCATCTTCGTTCCCTCTGCTCCGCTCCGGAAGGTTCAGCCGATGATCGGTCTTGCCGGACCGAGCCCTACCCTCCATGTATTCTGCGACGCCCCACCATGAAGCGCGCGCGACCGCCGCTCCGGGTCTTTCTGATCCGAAAGATGCGAAGATCACATTGTTGAACGTATTGAGACATTTGGGTGGGTTTGTGCCTCTATTGTGGAAATTTCGTGGTTTTCCATCCGGGCAATCATGGCTTTTCCGTGCCGGTTTTTTGGCGTTGCCTTCCCTATGATATCACGCTTTTCCGCCGCAATGCGTTCCATCTCGGTCAGCATTCCGGGCGCTCCGGTTTGTTCCCAAGCCTCGCGGGAATGGATGGACTGCTCAAGCAAATCGGGGCTGCCGCGACAGAAATGCGCCGAGTCAAAGTAATCAAGGGTTTCTGTTGCGACCCGTTGTTTCAGCTTGGCGAGATCGCTTTCCCGGCGCAACTTGTCCGCGCGTGAAATGGCCAGCAGCCCGTGGGCCGGGCGTACATGCGCCAATTCGTCAAGAATGCGACGTTCCGTCAGACGCCATGCCTGAGAGGCGATCGTGACCCATAAAAGCCCCGCCGCCGATTGCACGTTGGCAAAGTCGTCCTTCGTCAGATCGTCCGCAGTTGTCATCGGCAACTCGACCAACTCGAAGGGCCGCAAATGCTGCATGTTGCTGTTGATCACAATGTATTCCGCACCGCGCAGCGCATCCAGGTCGCCGGGCGCGATGGTGCGGCATATGCCATCCGGGAACCATGCTGTGATCCCCGCCTCGCGTTGCCATCTGACGGATACCGCCGGACGGATCGTTGCGCCGAGATTATCCGGCAGCAATCGCTGTCTCATCAATGCGTTCAGAACCGTTGATTTACCCGCGTTCACCTCGCCACAAATCACAATCCGGGTCGTATTTTTCAAAGGTTTGAAGAACATCTCAGTTTACTGCTCAGGCAGCCCTTTCTATGGATGAGCGCATCAGGGAGCTCTCGATGGCGGATAGGTTGATAAGACGGCGTTCGATCACTTCCATCTGACTTTGAACGCGCATCACGACACTTTGCCGGAAGTCCGGATCGGTTGCGACCTTCTGGTATTCGATCATTTCTTTTTTCAAACTGCGAATGCGCTCGTTCAGCGATGTATCAGACATGCGCAGCACAACGCGGATACGATCGGTGCCTGCCGAGGCCCGCTCGACCTGAGCTTCGTTGAAAGCGGCAAGGATCTTCTCCATCGCCGGGCGCAGTTCCTCAGCGGCGATGATGCGCAGGGCCGCGACCATCTTGTTGACGTCGAATTCGGGTTTGCGCCAGAAAGCCCAGCTGCGCTTGCTCATCATCTCCACCTGAAGCGACCGCTTGGCGAGCGTCAGGGTCGAAACGAAGCTGTCATGCGGCAGGTTGTCCAGCGTGATGCTTTCGCCCTCTTCGTCGAATTTGTCTTTCAGCATGTTGCGGCAGGCAACCAGACAGTTGTTGAGGATCACATCCGTGCCGCTCCGCGAAGTGTTCCACGCCTTGCTGACTTCCTCTTCCATTGCGCTCTGCAACGGCAAGAGATCGACATTCAGGCTCTTTTTGGCGGCGCCGCGCACGGTGTTCGCGAAGATATGCTCCTCGAACGCTTCCTTCTGATCGTCGACGAATGTCTCGATTGTCGAAAGCAACCGGCCTTCCAGCCGCGCCCAGGCTTTGTTGACCAGTTTGTCAATCTGCCCTTCGGCCATATCAACATGCTGTTCCAGATCGGACTGGAACTTCTTGATGTCGTCGATCTGCTCCTGCATTTCTTCGACGGCCAGCAGCGCGACTTCGCCATTGATATGTGCGATCTGGGTGCGCAGTGTTTCCCGCTCGCGGCGGTTGACGAACAACACCCCTTCGAGTTCGGCGCGGATGTCGCTGCCGATCTGAGCCAGTTGCTGCCGCCCCACGCCGTTGTCGATCACGTCGGAAATTTCAGCCTTGACCGCGTCGATGCCCGAGGCGAGCCACAGCCGGTCGTCGCGTTCCGCGGGCACATGGCCGTAACGCGTCTTGAGATACCGGGCCAGCCGGACATCATCCAGCGCTTCGCGCTCGGCTTCGGCCTCCTCACCCGTCTGCATTACCAGATCGGCCATATAACCGGAGCCGACGACGATGGAGAACTCCATGTCGGGAATGGCCCGGTGCAACCGCAGGCTCACATCTTCCAGCACACGCGGCACGTCCGTGTCGTAGTCGTCCAGCTCGTCGATCCGGTTGATGAAGATCAAGACATCCTTGTAGTCCTGTTTGGCGAGGATGCGGATCAGGGCAACGTCGACATCGGTCAGCGGTTGATGCGCCGACAGCACGACGACAAAGACGTCGGATTTGTCGAGACTGCGACAGGTAAATTCATCGCGCACCAGAAACGGATCGTTGACGCCGGGCGTGTCGGTAATGATGGTCGGAACCTGAAATTCCGGCAGGCGCATGTAGAGATTGGCGACCTTGGTCAGCGTTGAATAGCGACCGATGGTTTCGACATTCGCGCCGTGTACGGTCGTGCCGGGACCGGCGCAAACATAGGCCTTGAGCAGGTCCGAGGTGACATAATCGTATTCGTGCGTCTGGCCCAGCAGTTTGGTAAAATTCATGCCTAACTGGGCTTCCGCGCGCGTGCGCATCTCCTCGCTCTGACGGCGCAGCAATGCCGTATCGAAGCCCGGCAGAAGCTGTTCGGTGAGCTTGCGGATCTTCGATTCCCCTGCAACGATCTCGTTCCAGTCGCGTTCGGCAAAGAATTTGAAATTGCCGCCCGAAATCGGATCGTTGGGCAGGTTGATGCGAATGTTTGTGACCACCGATGTCCATGGATTGACATCAGAGGGCAGGAAATCGTGATTGTGCAGGAATGCGTTAAGGAAGGTCGACTTCCCGGCCTTGACCTGACCGATCACCGCTACCCGCGCGGCCCAGCTGTCCAGACGGTAGCGCAATTCGCGAAAGGTTTGCCGGCTATCGCGGCCAGCGGTTTTTCCCAGATTGTCCAGCGTGTCCCGGAGGAAGTCCAGTTCCTGACGTTGATTAGGTGCAATTTTCATGACTGGGCCTCACTCATGCTGTCCTGCGGCTGCGGCCAGGGTGCCGCGGCGGTTGCCAGAATGGTCGTCTATCTTCCCCGAAGAGGGCGCGTCCGACGGGCTGCGTTCCGGTCTTTTTCCGGGGGCGCTGTCCAGAATCGACACGAGCCGGTCGGCAGCTTTCAAAATGGCGGCGGGATCGTTGCGATCGACATGCGCCATCAGGCTGTTCCACAGGGTGCGCGCATCGCCTCTGCCCTCATCATTCGCGACGGCGGCGGTGACACTGATCGGCACCACCTTGGAGGCGCTGCGGGGCGGGGTTTCGGGCTGCGGTTCGCGCACCGTAACACGGCGCGGTCGGATCATCTGCATCGCCCGATCCTGAAGCGCGGGCTTGAGAGCCTCCGTATCCACCTTGTGCGTGTTCGTGAACTGATCCACCATTGGCGCCTCGGCCCCGCTGATTTCCAGCCGTTCGCTCAGATCCTGCACATGCTCGCGAATGCCTTCGATATCGGCCGGGTCCAGCAGCGACACCATCAGGAAGGTATCGAAAAACTTCGCCGCTTCGCGCTCAACGCGTTGTAAAACGCGCCCGGAATTGGATTGATCGCTCATGAGGTCGGCATGGGTGATGACCAGCATGGCATTCTTGCGCAGACGTTCGGGCATTGCCTGCCACACGGCGTTTTCCGTTTGCCGCCAGGCCTGCGTCGCGTTGGTGCACCAGATCATTGCGTCGGCGTAGTTCAGCATCCTTTGCCACGTCGCGGCAGCCATGTTGGGATCGGAACTGCCGGGCGTGTCAATGATATCCAGCTTCTCAAGCACCGGCGCCGAATGCCCCATGATGCAGAAATGCGTGGAGTCCAGCTCAACGTCCGTAAGGCTTCCGATGTCATGCATGGCGCCCGATGTATCAACCTGCGCCAGCCCCGCCGCGCCGCCAACCAGCCAGACCGGCGGCAAGGCGGTTGCGGTGACATTCGACGGCAGAACGTCGCGCCCGGTCAGCCCGTTGATCAGCTGGGTCTTGCCCGCGCTGAATTCACCGCCGACCATGATCCGCGGCTTGCGGGTTTTTCCGGTATTGGCCGTCGGCGATGCACCGGGCATGCCCCATAGACTGCGCCTCATGCGGAAGCCCTCCTGTTTCCATACGACCCCGCCTTGCCAGAACCCTGAGCCGTGTCGGCGCGGTTCATCCGCTCCAGCATGGCTTCGCAGAACTTGCCCTGATCAAGTGCAAAGGTGGTGATGATGTCCCGCGTCGCGTTGACGGCAGGGTCAAAGAACTCGGTCATCAGCTCTTCGATAAGAGGGGTGGTTTCGTCGATAATGATACCACGGTATTTCTTTTCGATCCTCTTGCCTGACCCGATCCGCAACAGTTTCTGTGCGCCCGCCGCGACCCACATATTGCTCCAGAAATTCCCGCCGAGATCCAGCGAGAGCATCCGCGCCAGAACCGTCGGGGATTGATGGACAGGCTGATCCGGGAACTCGATCGTGTTGGTATTGCGAAACACGTTCAGATCGTTTTGCAAAATCTCTTCAACACCGTCCAGCACGGCCATGAACCCGGTTTCCCCCTCGCGCCGCAGCTTGCTGCACGCCGAGTTGAAGGCCGTTTTCATCGCCATTCGCAGCCCCATCGGGTCGTGTTCCCAGGCGCCGGTTTCGCCATACATGGCGATATGAGACCGCAAGGCATCGACCGCGGAATCCACGAATGTCTCCTGTGCATGCCCCAGACGTTCGTGCAACTGTTCGCGCACCTCGTCTGCAGCGGCATCGAAATTGGACGTGACCTGTTGCAACACATCGGCCAGCTTCATCATCAGATCGCCGCGCGTCATGGACGTATTGCTCGCCCCCTGAGGGTATAGCGCATCCACGTTTTCGACGGATTCGCTCATCTCGATGATGGTTTCGATTTCGCGGTCGATGTCGCGCATGAACGCCGCGCCGACCCCTTCGACAATGCGTTTGGCAATGGCCCGGTGCAGTTCGAGAATGCCCGAGGATTCAAGCGCGGCATTGCGCAGCGCTTCCGGGGACGACAGGAATTCCCCCTTATGCAGGCTCAAAAGCGCGTCGAGGCTGCGCTGGGGCAGCTTGCCTCTTTCGGAAAGGGCATAATTTGCCCAGTATCCGCTGCCGAATACGATGTCGATGTCCTGATTCAAGCCAACCCGTGCCAGCGTTTTCTGGATCGAAGCGCGGATTTTTTTCTGCTCCCCTGCCGGGTCAGGCAATTCGTCGATGCGGTTGACAAAGATCAGCACCTCGCGCGCTTCGACGGCGGAAATGATCCGCAGCAGGGCGATGTCCATCGTCGAAAGCGCCTGATGCGCCGACAGCACGACAACGCAGACCCGGCTGTCGCTGATGGCGTTCAGGGTGATCTGCTCGCGCATCATGAAAGTATCGTTGACGCCCGGCGTATCGCGCAGACACAGGCCGCGCGGCAACCCTTCCGCTTCGAGGTAAAGGTCAGCGGTCTTGGTCAGGTCGGCATAGACACCTTCTTCCGACCCCTGCTCCAGTTCCGATGGGTCGCCGTAGCAGATATAGCGGTCAATAATGCTGCGATCAAAACTCGCAAAAGCATGGCTCGCGCCGATCAGGTCCTGAAATTCATCGCCCAGCCGAGCCTCGGTGGTCTGGCGCATCTCGATGACCTGATTGCGGACCTCATCGGCCTCGCCTTCAAATCCGGCGCGCGCGGCCATTTCGCCCAGCCGGCCACCCGTGGCGATCAGCCGGTCCCATTCGTGCTGGTCGAAAAACCGGAACAGGGCGCGGGTGTTTTCGGGGCGATACCGGCTGTTGAGGTGCAAGGCCGTGATGACCGAGGTCCAGGGATTGACGTCGGAGGGCAGCAGGTCAACCTGCCCCACCAGCGCATTCAGCAGCGTGCTTTTACCGGCCTTGATCTGACCGATAATGCTGACCGAAGGCTCGAACGCCCGGATTTTCTCCAGAACGCGCTCAATCGGTTCTTCCACAAAGCTGAGCGCGGATTCGCTGAATTCTTCAATGGCCTGCTCCAGCATGTCCAGCCGGGACCAATACTGGTTCAGCTCTTCGAAACCCTGTTGATGCTTTTCTCTGACACTGCCTTGCGACATCTGAGCCTCTCTACTGGCTTCTGCGATCACGCGAAGCCTTTTTACGAATTATTGACCGTCCATTCGGCTGGCGCCTGAGCCGCGTCCTGAAATCTATGTCTTGAACGACATGAAAAGACGCAAAAAAGGCGCCGCGTATGCAAATTATTAACGAATCGTAAAGAGGCGATTTTATGTTCAAAAGGTGCAGCTTTGAGGGTTATCGACTCGCTCCGACCTGCCATTTAAGCGCAAAAAAGGGGACTTCAGAGGCGCAAACGCGTCTGAAAGCCACCGTTTCATGTGTAGGTAATGGGAAGCGTTTGACCTTAATCCAGCGTCTTGCGGAAACGCAGGAGCGCGGCCACGGTCAGGACAACAGCGAAGCCCAGCAGAGCGGTGAACGAGCTGGCGACGGCTTGAAAGTCGGCGCCTTTCAGCATGACGGCGCGGATGAGGCGCAGGAAGTGGGTCAGGGGGAAAATCTCGCCGAGATACTGCGCCCATTGGGGCATGCCGCGAAAGGGAAACATGAAGCCGGAGAGCAGCATTGACGGCAGGAAGAAGAAAAAGCTGAGCTGCATCGCCTGCATCTGACTGCGCGCGATGGTGGAGATCAGATAGCCCAGCGTGACCAGCGCCAACACGAATACGAACACCCCCGCCAGGAGAAGCGGCAGCGCCCCGACAAAGGGAACATGAAAGATAAGCCGGGCGAGGATCAGAACCACTGTGACCTGAACCGCGCTCACCGCAAGGTAGGGCAGGATTTTGCTCAACATGATTTCAAACGGTTTGGCGGGCATGGCCAGCAGATTTTCCATCGTGCCCCGTTCGGTCTCGCGGGTCAGCGCCATGGAGGTCATCACCACCATGGTCAGTTGCAAAATCACCCCCAGCAAGCCCGGCACGATGTTGTATTGCGTGATGCCCTCGGGGTTATAGCGTCGATGCACCACGATTTCGACCGGCGAGGGGGCCGATACCGGGCCGATCTCGCGCAAGAGAGAGGAGCTGGCGATGGTGGACAGGGTAGAGATGGCGCCGGATGCAACGGAAGGATCGGTGGCATCGGCCTCAATCAGAAGCTTTGCACGGTCGCCCCGCTCGATAAGCCGACCGAAATCGGTCGGAACCGTCACCACGAAAGCTACATCGCCGCGCGCGATCATCGCTTCGGCCTCGGTGGCGGTGGCGTCGGGGGCGATGAAGCGGTAATAGCCGGTCAGTTCAAGGGCGCTGACCATGGAGCGGGTGAAGCGATCCTGTGTCGGGGCCACCAGCGCGGCGGGTAGCTCCTTCGGATCGGTATTGATGGCAAAGCCGAACAGCAGCAATTGCAGCAGCGGGATGCCGAGCATCATGGCGAAGGTGATCCGGTCGCGGCGCATCTGAATGCTTTCCTTGACCAGCAGCGCCCAGAGGCGGGAGAAGGAAAAGAAGCGGCTCATTGCATGTTGTCCTGCGAAGCGCCCATGAGTTGAATAAATACGTCCTCAAGGCTGGTTTCCGCCGGAGCGGCATTACTGCCGGTTTGTGCGGCGATACGGGCGACGGAGCTTTGCAGCGCCTCTTTGTCAGAGCCGACGACGTGCAGCGTCGCGCCAAAGGGGGCGACCTGTTCAACGCCGGGCGCGTCGCGCAATGCCGCTGCCGCCTGCGACAGCCCCTCCCCGCTCAGAACCATTGTGGTCAGGCCCGCATTGCGCACCACCTCGCGCACCGTGCCCTTGGCGATCAGGTTGCCGTAAGAAATATAGGAAATGCGGTGGCAGCGTTCGGCCTCGTCCATGTAATGCGTCGATACCAGCACGGTCAGCCCGCCCTGCGCAAGCGCATGGATTTCGTCCCAAAACTCCCGCCGCGCCTTGGGATCAACCCCGGCGGTCGGCTCGTCGAGCATCAGCAGATCCGGTTTGTGCATGATGCAGGCCGCCAGCGCCAGTCGCTGTTTCCAACCGCCGGACAGCGCCCCGGCAAGCTGGTTTTTCCGGCTCAGAAGTCCGAGGTCATTGAGCGTATCATGCACCGCGGCGCGCCGGTTTTTCATGTCGTAAAGCCCGGCGACAAAGCGCAGATTCTCCGCGATGGTCAGGTCTTCGTAGAACGAAAACCGCTGGGTCATGTAGCCGACCTTGCGCTTGATGGCGTCGCGTTCGCTGCGGATGTCATGGCCCAGCACCGTGCCTTCGCCCTGATCCGGTTCCAGCAGGCCGCATAGCAGGCGGATCGTCGTGGTCTTGCCGGAACCATTAGGGCCGAGAAACCCCATGATCTCGCCCTTGCGCACCGACATGCTGATCTCGTTGACCACCGTCTTGTCGCCAAAGCGCTTGCTCAGATCGCGCACGAAGATGGCGTCTTCACTTGCCATGATCCGCTCCCGGCAAGGCGACGCTCACGATCTGACCGGGCCGCAGCGCATGTTCCCCCTCCGGGCGCGCCTCAACGAGATATACCAGCTTTTGCCGGTTTTCGAGCGAATAGATCACCGGGGGCGTAAACTCGGGCGCGTCCGAAACATAACTGATGCGGGCGGAAAGACCATCTGCACAGCCGTCACATTCCACATGCAGCACATCGCCAACCGCAATCGCCGCAAAGCTTGGTTCCGGCACATAGAGACGCAATTTGACCGCACCGTCTGGCAGCACGGAAAGGATCGGCGCGGCAGGTCCGGCGATTTCGCCCTCGCGGCGGATGACATCGAACACGGTGACGGGTGTTGACAGAGAAAGGCTGCGTTGCTCCAGCCGCCAATGCGCCCGTTCGCGCATCGCTTCGGCGGCGGCAACGGCGGCTTCGGCGCGGGCGATGGTCTGCGGACGGGCCGGAAGGCGGGCGACTTCAAGCTGCGCCGCGATCTGTGCCACGCGCGCTTCGGCAACCTGCGCCGCGGTCTGCGCGTCTTTGAACTGCGCATCGGTCGCAACACCGCTCCCGGCAAGCTTTTCAACCCGCGCCAATGTGCGCGCCGCTTCCTCCGCTTGCAGCCGGGCAGAAGCGAGATTGGCTTCGATGACCTGAATTTCCGCCGGGCGCGCCCCTTCGAGCAGATCGGACAAACCGCTGCGCGCCTGCGCAAGATTGGCATCCGCTTCCGCCAGCGCAATCTCCGCATCGCGCCGCTCCATCTCGACCAGCACCGTCCCGGCGGGCACCCGGTCCCCCCGCGCCACCGCCAGCGCCCCGATCTGCGCAATCTCAACCGGCGCCACGAGGGTGTATTCCCCCTCGACATAGCCCGTGGCGAAGGGCGGCGGTGTGCAGCTTGTCAAAAGGCTGGCGATCAGGGGCAGGCTGCATAGAAAGGTCATTTGCGGCTCCGTTCAAGACAGGCGTCGAGGTTTTCAAGCAAAGTGTCGGTCAGCGCCCCGACTTCGTCCCGCCCGAAGGCGGACCAGCCCATGCGCTGCGTCACGATTGGTTCGGCGAGGCGAAAATAAATCACCTGCCCGATCAGCGCGAACACGGTCAGTTTGACCTCATCGGCATCGGCTGGTTGCCCGGTGGCGATGGACCACAGCGCACAGTAGCGTTGGTGGCGCGGCAGGAAAATCCGCTCGAAAAAGAAGTCGGCGGTGTCGTCCTGCTCCGATAGGGCGCGCAGGATGAAAGTGACAATGTTCTTCGCGGCAGGGGTGCCGGCGATGAAGCCAACAAAGGCGCGCAGAGCGGCCCGCATCTCGGCGCGCGCGGCTTCCGGTGTATCCGGCACCGGCGCGGCATCGAAGGGCGCGATAACGCTGCCAATGCGCGTCGCAATCGCTTCAGAACACGCCCGGCGCAGCCCGGCTTTGCTGCCGAAGTAATAGGCGATGGAGGCAACATTGGCCCCGGCCCTCTCGGCGATCGCGCGGGTTGATGTGGCCTCAAACCCCTTGGTGCCGAACAGATACAGCCCGGCTTCGATCAAGGCGTCGCGCGTGTTGGAGCTGTCTTTGCGGCGGGTCATGCGGGCACTTTAATCAATCGTTTGATTAAATGCAATGCGTATGGGGAGACCCGGAAAGACGCTGCCGGGCGTGCGTTGAAATTATACCTATTGAAAGAACCCGATGCAGCGCGGGAGGCCGTAGCCCCAGCGCCAGGGAAGGCCGGTGCAGGGGCCGCCGCCGGTGCGCACGGCGTGGAACATCGCGTCGGCCAGCGCCTGTTGCGTTTGCGGCGACAGGTCGGTTTGCGTTGCGGCGACGCATTCGCGCAGGGTTTCGTCGGCGGTCAGGCGCGCGTCGAAACTGGCGCGGGCGGTCGTGGCGTTGCCTGCGATGTGGTAGGCTTGGTCGTGGGTGATGCAGCAGCTTTCCCAAGGCGGATGCGCGCCGATATCGGTGGCGAGATCGGGGAAGGTTGCGGTGAGGCCGCGCCAGATATTTGACATGCCGCCGCTGCATCCGTCGGTGGTGAAGGCGTTTGCCGGGGCCTCGTCGCGGACCGCCATCAGGCGGGCATGGGCGGCCAGTTCGATCCGGTCCGCGATGCTCAGTTTTTCTGCGCCAAGCGGTGAGAACCACAGGCCAAGTGCTGCGGCGGCCCCTGCCGCCAACAGCAGATATGTCCGCCGACGCAGCTTCAAGGCTCGGCGCGTTCTGTCGCGTTTTGCGCGCGGGCCTTGCTGCGCCGCTGCATGGCGAGCAGAACCAGCCCCAGCCCGCTGGCCAGAAGTTCAATCCCGAGCAACAGGCCGAAATCCATGTTCATACCCAGCAGGATCACGAGGCCCAACAGCGCCGAAACCGCGCCGGTGCCGTAAACCAGCATCTGATTTTGCGACCCGGACATGGCGCCATACGCGGCCCATGCTTTCGACGCGCCGGAAGCGATCAGCAGCAGGCCAACCAGCCAACGCATCAACGTGCCATCCCCAAACGGGCCAAAGATCATCGAGATGCCGAGAAATCCGGTCGCGACGGCAATGGCGGCGGCGCGGATGCGGGCCCAGAACTCCACGGCGCGATAAGCGGCCCAGCCTTGCAGCGCGGCAACGAGAATCAGGGACCAGCCAACCAGCGCAATCGTCGTTATCGCCGTTTGCGTGGGGTTGATCAGGGCAAACAGCCCGCCAACCAGCGCAATCGCTCCAGCGAGCATCATTGAAAACCACGGGTTCATTATACGTCCTCCTTCAGTTCCGCCTTGGCCAACCATTCCCCGAGCGCCTGCAATACTTCCTGCACCACGCTGCGAATGGTCATTTCTTCCAGCCCCGACAGGTCCGGAATTTTGTCCAGCGCCTGTTCCACCTCCGCTGCGGTTTGCGCCGACTGCGCCCCCGCGCTGATGGCTTCCAGCGAGGTCGCGATGCTTTGCAGTTGCGCGGCCTGCGGGGCCAGCATCGCGGCGGTCTGGTCGCGGAAATCGGAGGCTTTGTTCAACAGCACAATGCCGCTGATGACCAGTGCGATCAGCAGGATCATGGTGGCGTTCAGCATCGCCAAAAGCAAGTCTTTCAGTATTTTCATGTCATTTCTCGATGTAAGTTACGGACTTTCGTCGCGGTAGGTTTTGTCGGAAGCGTCCATGCCGAACAGGGCGGCAAGCTCCAGCATCAGGCGCTGGCCGGTGGTCAGGTTCGCCAGTTCGGCCATGACGTCGCGGGCCAGCCCCGGCTCGTCGGTGATCAGCCCGTCCACCCCGCGCGACAGCATCTGCGCCATGTCAAGCGGGTCGTTCACCGTCCAGACATAGACTTTCTTGCCCGCGTCCTGTGCGTCTGCGATGAAGCTGCGGCTGGCGGCGCCGGTGCTGACGGCGAGGAAATCGGCGTCGTAATCGGACAGGTCGCCGATCGAGGTCGCCGCGAGCAGGCCCACCGGCCAGCCGGGCCGGGTCGCGCGCATATCGGCGACCTGTTTGGGCTTGAGCGACATGAATTGCGTCGCCTCGACCATGCCGGTTTCCTCGACAATCTGCGCCACGCGGGCGGCGAGTTGTTCGTCATGGCCGTAATATTTCAGTTCGACCACAACCCCGGCCTTGCCACGCGCCAGTTCCAACACATCGCGCAGGGTCGGCACGCGTTCGTCCGCATAGGCGGGGTCGAACCAACTGCCGACGTCGATCTGCGCCAGTGCTTCCGGGGTGGCGTCCCAGACGGTCAGGGGGTTGTCGGCCAGCTTCATGAAGTCGCTGTCATGGGCAACAACGACCCGGCCGGTCGCGTCTTCCTGCACGTCGATTTCGAGCCAGTCCGCCCCTTGCGCCAGCGCTTCTTTCATTGCGGCGATGGTGTTTTCGGGCCGCGCGCCCGCTGCGCCGCGATGGGCGATGATGGCCACGTCGTCGCGCGGGGCGGCGCCGCGCATCAGGTTCCAGCCGGTTGTGACGGCGCCGAACACGGCAACCGCACCAACCAGCAATGCCATTCTGCGCCGCGCGCCGGGAACGTATGCGGGGCGGGCGCGTTCCCATTCGGGGATCAGCCGCGCGGCCAGATTATCGACCGCCGCAGCCAGAAGCCCCGCGCTGATCGCTCCGGTCAGAAGGTTCGCCCCGGCCCAGATTAGCAGGCTGACCAGCCCCATGATGGCGACGGTTCCCAGCCCCGCCGTGACCGGCGGCATCAGCAGCACAATCGCCCCGCGCATCAGCGCGCCGATCAGCGCGGAAATCACCAGCGTCACGATGGCCCAGATGAACAGCCCCATCGCAACCTTGCGCCGGTTGCTGCGTGTTAGCTGTGTGCTTTCCTTGATCGCTGCGCCCGCTGCGTGGCCGGACAGAACCAGCGGCAGCGCCATGACCCAACCCGCGAGCGACCACGCCAGCAAGCCGATGGCGATTAGCAGTAGCGGCGCTGAATACAGGATGGCGCGGACAAATTCCGGCGGCATTTTGCTCAGGTAATAGTTGATGTCGTAGGCGCCGATATGGCTGAAAACGATGATGGCAATGATGGCTGCAAAGGGCAGAACCAGCAGCAGAACCCGAACCACCAGTTGCGCCGTGAGGGCCAGAAGCGCAGGCAAACGCCGTGCCAACGGTCCCGCAACGCTGCCTCCGTCGCGCAGAGCGATCAGCAGCGCCGCCAGTTCCAGCGCCGCAGCGGTGAGGATAATCGCCGCCAGCACGATCAGAACGATAAGCCCTAACGGGGAGAAGAGGAATTTCGCGATGTCAAAATCGGTTAACGCGCCTTTGCCGGACAGCGACACGCCGAGTTGCACCGAAAACCCGACCAACGGTCCGATAATGGCAACGGCCAGAATGCTCATCACCAGATGAATGGAAAAAATGGCGCCGCGTGCGCGCCAGGCGCTTGAAATGATACTGCGCATAACCCCTCCCTTGACGACCGATGGGGCCGCTCTTTGGGTTCTCTAGCGGAAAATTTTCAATGAATCCATGAAATAGGGGGTAAAAGAAAGGAGGGCGCGGGGCGCCCTCCGGGTTTGGGGTTTTCACGCTTTAGTGTGTCGCGGCGTGGTGCATGACGTGGAAAAGCACGTTTTGCTCCAGTGTGCCCTCAACAAGATGTGCCCACGGACCTTTGGCGTAAACCGCGACATCCTCGCCGGAATGGGTCTCGTAGCTGGTCGGGACCAGTGCCTGCTGGAGATAGTCCAGCTCATGCGCGGTTTCCTCGTCCAGCTCCGGGCGCACTCCGGCCCAGTTCAGCTCTTCGCGGATGACGGAACCGGCGCCGTTGAGGTAGCCCAGAACGGTGAAAGGCTTGCCATCCTGGGCGAGGATCGGCTTGCCGTTATGAGCCGTGCCTGCGCCGTCGATCCCCATGCAGAGGCCAAGGATGCTGGAGCCGCGACCGCAATAGCCGTTGAAGGCGATGGCGTGTTCGTGGTCGGCGGTGACGATGATCAGGGTGTCGGCATCATCGGTCAGCGCGTCGGCCATGGCCACGGCGTCGGCGAAGGCCTTGCCATCCGATACCATGCGCGCGGCGTTGCCGTCATGGTTGGCGTGGTCGACCCGGCCTGCTTCGATTTGCAGGAAGAAGCCCTTATCGCCCCCGGCGGCTTTCAGCGCGGTAATGGCCGCTTCGGTCATTTCTGCCAGCGAAGGTTCGTTGCGGCGATCCGCTTCGTATTTCATATGCGAGGCTTCAAATAGGCCGAGCAGCGGGGTGCCGTCGGCGGGCAGGGCGTCGAAAGTGGCCTGATCCCAGGCATAGGCTACCCCGGCTTCCTCAAAGGCGGGCAGCAGGTTGTCGCCCGGCGCGCGCTTGCCGATCTTGCCTTCGCCATCGGTCACGTCCGAGGGAATGAAATTGCGACGACCGCCACCAAGCGCCACATCCACAACACCCGATTTCATCGCTTCCAGAAGCTGCGTTGCAATATCGGCCTGTTCGGTGCAGCCCTCGGGCAGCTTGTATTCAAAATTGCGATCCACCGAATGCGCGTAGCCGGTGGCGGGGGTGGCGTGGGTGATGCGCGCGGTGGAGACCACGCCGGTGGCTTTGCCCATGGCGCTCATGATCTCGTTCATCGTCGCCACTTCGTTGCCCGGCAGGGTCGTACAATCGCCGCGCACCACGTCTTCATCGACGCCGATCACCCCGGCTTTGGTTTTGACGCCGGACATCATCGCCGTTGCCGTGCCCGCGCTGTCGGGGGTCTGGGCGTTGACGTTGTAGGTCTTGGCCAGCGCCAGATAGGGGAAGGCCTCCTGCGGCTGCACATATTCGTCGCCAAAGCCGCCAGCCTGTTGCCCGCTCCAGAGGCGGGTGGCGTAGTTCGAGCCGATGCCGTTGCCGTCCGAGACCAACAGGATGATGTTCTTGGCCGTGGCGGTGTTTGGTTGCTGCGCTAGCATGGCGGCAATGGTGGATTGCCCGTCGGTGAACCAGGTGTTGCCCGCCTGCGGCAGGTCTTCGGCATAGGCCGCGGTGCCGCAAAGCAGGGTCGAGGCGGCGAGGAGAGATTTGAGCTTCATAACAGGATTTCCCGTTTCTGGTGGATATTGCAGGTGAGGATAGGGGCGTTGCGCAACGATTCTGTGACGGTTTTGAAACGGTTATGTAATAGCTGCATTTGGTCGCGCCGCAGAGAAGGGGCTTGCACCTGCGGGGCGGCTGTTGGAAAGTCCGGCATGTTTTTGCGAAGCCTCTTGGTTGCTCTGTTGCTCTTTGCCTTGCCCGCCGCGGCGGGGCCCGCGCGGGTATTTGCGGCGGCGAGTTTGCAGGATGTGTTGGAGGATGCCTCGGTTGATCTGGTGCCGGTTCTGGCCGGGTCATCGGTTTTGGCGCGGCAGATCTTGAGCGGCGCCCCGGCGGATTTGTTCATTTCCGCCGATCCGCACTGGGTTCGGCAGGTTGGCGGCGAGCCGGTCATTGTGGCGCGCAACCGGCTGGTTTTGGTTGGCAAGGAAGGGGCGGCGCCGGTTGACCTTGAGGGTTTGGGCGCAGTTTCGGGGCGCGTGGCGATCGGGTTGTCGGATGCGGTGCCCGTCGGGGTGTATGCGCGCGCGGCGCTTGAGAAGGCGGGGCTTTGGCAGGCGCTGCGCCCGAGGCTGGTGGAGGCGGAACATGCCCGTGCGGTTCTCAAACTCGTCACCATCGGCGCGGTCGATTACGGCATTGTGTATGCCACCGATGCGCTGGCGACCGACCGTCTGGGCTTCATCGCGCCGATTACGCATTCGCCGGTTTCCTATGCCGCCGTTGCCCTGAGCGAGCCGGGCGAGGTGGTGTTGGACTATTTCCTGTCGCCCGCCGGGCAGGCGATATTTGCGCGTCACGGTTTCCTGCCGGTTTCCGATGACTGATTTCGCCCCGGACATATGGCCGGTCGTGGCGCTGTCTTTGCGCGTGGCCATCGTTGCGACACTGGCGGCGCTGCCGGTCGCGGTGGGCGTGGCCTATGTTTTGGAGCGCTACCGCTTCCCGCTGCGTTGGTTGTTGAACCTCGTGGTGTATCTGCCGTTGGTCCTGCCGCCGGTCGTCACCGGCTACGCGCTTCTATTGCTGTTCTCCCCCGCCGCTCCCCTCGGCGCGGCGCTGGAGGGCATCGGCTTGCCACTGGCGTTTCGCTGGACGGGCGCGGCGCTGGCGGCGGGGATCATGGGGTTCCCGCTGATGGTGCGCGCCATGCGCCTGTCCATCGCGGCGATTGATCCCGGTCTGGAGGCCGCGGCGGCTACGCTGGGTGCTTCGCGTTTGCGGGTCTTTGCAACGGTCACACTGCCGCTGGCGCTGCCGGGGATCGTCGCGGGCGCGGCGCTCGGATTTGCCAAGGCGCTGGGCGAATTTGGCGCGACCATCACCTTTGCGGGCAACATACCCGGCGAAACCCGCACCATCCCCTCCGCGATATACACCTTCCTGCAAGCGCCCGGAAAAGAACCGCAAGTGCTTGTTTTCGTGTCGATTTCCGTTGTGATTGCCGTCGGGGCGCTGGTGGTGTCCGAGATGTTCGGGAGGCGGCGATGACCGGGCTTTGGGTTGATGTTGGGATTTCGCGCGATGGTGCGGCGATTGAAGCGCGGTTTGAACTGTCCGAGGGCACCCTGTCGCTGTTTGGCCCGTCTGGTTCCGGCAAGACGACGATCCTTAACATGGTGGCCGGTTTGCTGACGCCGGATCGTGGGCAGATCCGTCTGGGGGACCGGGTGTTGTTTGACAGCGCGCGCGGTATCAATCTTGCGCCTCCGGCCCGGCATCTGGGCTATGTGTTTCAGGATGCACGGCTGTTTTCGCATCTCGATGTGCGGCGTAACTTGCTCTATGGCGCGCGGGCGCGGGGTGTGGCATCGCAGCACAATTTCGCAGAGATTACCGCGCTTTTGGGGTTGGAAGACTTGCTGTCACGTCGCCCGGAGGGGCTTTCGGGGGGCGAGAAGTCGCGGGTCGCCATCGGGCGGGCGCTGTTATCGCGGCCGGAATTGTTGTTGCTCGACGAGCCTCTGGCGGCGCTGGATCGGGCGCGGCGCGAGGAGATTTTGCCCTATCTCGAACGGGTGCGGCGCGAGAGCGGCATCCCGATCCTGCATGTGAGCCATTCGGCGGCGGAGGTGGCGCGGCTGGCCAGTCATGTGGTGGTGCTGGAAAACGGGCGGGTGGTGCGCGCGGGCACGGCGCGCGAGGTCTTTGCCGATGCGGAGCTGGCGCCGGAGGGCGCGCGGGAAATGGGGGCGCTGCTTCGTGCGCGGTTTGTGCGCGATCATGCGGATGGGTTGTCCGAGGTCAGCGCAGGCGGCGCAACGCTGTTTTTGCCCAAAAGCGCCGCCACGCCGGGCGCTGATGTGCGTCTTCGCGTATTGGCGCAGGATGTCATTCTCGCGCGGGAAGTGCCGGACGGGATTTCCGCGCTGAACCATCTGCCCGCCACGGTCGAAAACCTGCGCCCGGCGGGGGCTTCTTCGGTTCTGGTGACGCTCGACACCCCGGCGGGACGGCTTTTGGCGCGGATCACGCAACGCTCCGTTGCGGCGCTTGAACTGACCCCCGGCAAGGCCTGTTTCGCCATCCTGAAATCCGTCGTGTTAGCCCCCCCAGCGGGCTAATAGCGGGTCGATTTCCAGCGGGATTTTCTCTTCGCCCCGGTGCGGTTTGCCGGGGGTTTTGGAGAGCGCGGGCGCGGCGTTGGGCTGGGTGCCATCAAGGGCGACAAAGCTCTGACGGGCGCGGTTATGCGCGTAATCGGGCGCTTCCGAGAGCGACAGGACGGGCGAGATACAGGCATCCGTGCCCTCAAAAATCGCGGTCCATTCATCGCGGGTTTTTTCCAGAATGGCGGTCTCGAACATGGTGCGCAGAGCGGGCCAGTTGGCGGGATCGGCGCGGTCGGGCAAGTCGCTCAGGCCAAGCCCCTCGCAGGCGATCTGGTAAAACTTTTCCTCCAGTGGCGCGACCGCGATATAGCCGCCACAGGCGCAGCGGTAGGTCCGGTAAAACGGCGCGCCGCCATCGAGCAGGTTGGCCTCGCGCGCATCGGCCCACAGGCCGGAGCCATAAAGTGAATAGATCATGGCGGACAGGTGGGCGGTGCCGTCGGAAATGGCGCAATCGACTACCTGCCCCTCGCCGGTTTTGCCTGCGTGATGCAGCGCAGCGAGCAGGCCCGCGACCAGATACATCGCGCCGCCGCCAAAGTCGCCGACGAGGTTGAGCGGAGGGACGGGCGCGTCCGAGCCAATGGCGTGCAGCGCGCCGGTGATGGAAATGTAATTGATGTCGTGACCCGCGCTGGGCGCCAGTGGCCCGGTCTGCCCCCAGCCGGTCATGCGGCCATAAATCAGCTTCGGATTGGCGGCGAGCATCTCATCGGGACCAAGGCCAAGCCGTTCCATCACGCCGGGGCGCATCCCCTCGATCAGCAGATCGGCGCGCGCGATCAGGCGGGCGGCAATGTCGCGATCCGCCGGGGTTTTCAGGTCGAGCGCCGCAAAGCCCCGCCCGCGGTTGAGAAAATCCGGGTTCTGCGGGAACAACGGCTTGAGGCCGGGCCGCTCAATACGCACCACTTCCGCTCCCATATCCGCCAGCCACATCGCCGCAAAGGGCGTTGGCCCCAGCCCGGCGATTTCGACAACTTTCAACCCCTTCAGCGGCCCTTGCAATTCAGACATATTTCCCCCTAAACGCCCTGCTGTTGCCATTATATATCCATAGCTCAGGCGCAACAGTAAAGCGGCGTTGACGGGTTTTGGTGCAGGGCGCATAGAGGAATGAGCAAGTATGAGGGTGTGCAGATGAAAATCGCAATGATTGGCACGGGCTATGTTGGGCTGGTGTCCGGGGTGTGTTTTTCCGATTTTGGGCATGAGGTGATTTGCGTCGACAAGGATGCGGCGAAAGTTGCAATGCTGGAACGCGGCGAAGTGCCGATCTATGAGCCGGGGCTGGAAGAGCTGATGGCGAAGAATGTCGCGGCGGGGCGGCTGTCGTTTTCCGGTGATCTGGCGAAGGCGGTGGCCTGGGCGGAGGCGGTGTTTATTGCGGTGGGCACCCCGACGCGGCGCGGCGACGGGCACGCGGATCTGACCTATGTTTACGCCGCAGCGGAGGAAATTGCCGCCGCACTGGATGGCTATACGGTTGTCGTCACCAAATCCACCGTGCCGCTGGGCACCAACCGGCAGGTGAAGCAGTTGATTCGCAAGGCCAATCCGGAGGCGGAATTTGATGTGGCGTCCAACCCGGAATTTCTGCGCGAAGGGGCGGCGATTGATGATTTCATGCGACCGGACCGGGTTGTGGTCGGGGTGCAGAACGAGCGCGCTGCCGAGGTGATGGCGGAGATTTACCGTCCCCTGTTCCTGCGCGATTTTCCCATTGTGACCACCGATCTGGAAAGCGCGGAGATGATCAAATATGCGGCGAATGCCTTCCTCGCGACCAAGATCACCTTTATCAACGAGATTGCCGCTTTGTGTGAGCGGGTGGGTGCTGATGTGAAGCAGGTGTCGAAGGGCATTGGGCTGGACGGACGGATTGGCAACAAGTTCCTGCATGCCGGGCCGGGGTTTGGCGGATCGTGTTTCCCCAAGGATACCAAGGCCTTGGCACGGATCGGACAGGAGCATGGCCTGCCGATGCAGATCACCGAGAAGGTGATTTTGGTCAATGACGAGATCAAGCGACGCATGATTGACAAGGTGATGGACCTGTGCGGCGGGACGGTGAATGGCAAGACCATCGCGGTTCTGGGCGCGACGTTCAAACCCAACACGGACGACATGCGCGATGCGCCGAGCCTGACCATCGTGCCAGCGCTGATCGGCGGCGGGGCGAAGGTTCGCATCGTTGACCCGCAGGGCGAGCGCGAGGGGGCGGAATTGTTGCCCCATGCGCATTGGTTCGAGGATGCGTATAAGGCGGTGCAGAATGCCGATGCGGTGGTGATCCTGACGGAATGGAACGAGTTCCGGGCGCTGGATATGAAGCGCGTCGCCAAGCGCATGGCGACCCCACGCATGGCCGATCTGCGCAACATTTACAGCGCCAAAGACGCCAAACATGCGGGGTTTGAAGCCTATGTTTCGGTGGGCCGCCCGGATTTCTTCGCGGAGAAAAAGGAGAAGTAAGGGCTAAAGCGCCTGTCCAAGGTGGCGCTCGCCGCGTGCTTTGGACAGGGCAATCTGTTTTTGCCGCTCGCGGAAGCGTTCGCGCCGTTCGTCGGTAAATTCGTTAATGCAGCGGTGACAGGACACGCCCTCTTCAAATTCCGGCCGCGCGCGGTCTTCCGGCAGGATCGGGCGGCGGCAGGCGTGGCACAGCTCATGCGGCCCTTCGCGCAGCCCGTGTTCGATGGAAACCCGTCCGTCAAACACGAAACACGCTCCGTCCCATAGGCTCTCTTCCTCCGGCATATCCTCAAGGTATTGCAGGATGCCGCCCTTCAGGTGATAGACCTCTTCCAGCCCTTGCCCCAACAGGTAATTGGTTGATTTCTCACACCGAATCCCGCCGGTGCAAAACATCGCCACCTTCTTGTTGTGAAAGCGCGCCTGATTTTTCTGCCACCAGTCGGGAAATTCGCGGAAACTCTTGGTGCCGGGATCAATCGCACCTTTGAAGGTGCCGATCTCGACCTCGTAGTCGTTGCGCGTGTCGATCACCACCACGTCGTCGCGCGAGATCAGCTCGTTCCATTCCTGCGCGTTGCAATAATGCCCGACCGAGGCGCGCGGATCGACATCGGGTTGCCCCATTGTCACGATCTCTTTCTTCAGGCGCACCTTCATCTTGCCGAAAGGCTGATGTTCGGCGGTCGAGAGTTTGTAATCAAAACCCGCGCAGCCGGGCAGGGCGTTGATATAGCCGATCAGCGCGTCGATGGCTTTGGCGCTTCCGGCGACCGTGCCGTTGATCCCTTCGCGCGCGAGCAGGAGCGAGCCGGTGATGCCCTGTTCGGTGCAAAACTCCAGCAACGGGGCGCGCAGGGCGGCGGGATCGGGGAAGGGGGTGAAGTGATAGAGAGCGCAGACGGTAAACATGCCCCGCCTTAGCGCCGTGTGGGGCGGGCTGCAAGGTCTGGTGCGGTTGATCGGCGGGACGTAACCGCATAGATTCGGGGGGAGAGGGGAAGTTTGATGATACATGCCGACGACGAAGCCTTGCTGGTTATTGATGTGCAGAACGATTTTTGCCCCGGAGGCGCGCTGGCGGTGACGGGGGGTAATGAGATCGTGCCCGAGATAAACCGGATGCTGCGCGACTTCTCCGTGCGGGTGTTTACGCAGGACTGGCACCCGCCGGGGCACTCCTCTTTTGCCTCGGTTCATCCCGAAAACGCGCCGTTCGACACCATCACCATGCCCTACGGCGCCCAGACCCTCTGGCCCGATCATTGCGTGCAAGGCTCCAACGGGGCGGAGTTTCACGAAGATTTGCACCTTGAACCCGCTGATCTGATCCTGCGTAAAGGGTTCCGCCCGCAGGTAGACAGCTATTCCGCCTTTTTTGAGAACGACCGCACAACCCCGACCGGGCTTGAGGGGTATCTGCGCACGCGCGGGGTGTCGCGGCTGACGCTGGTCGGGCTGGCGACGGATTATTGCGTGGCCTATTCCGCGCTTGATGCGGCCGCGCTGGGCTTTGAGGTCACGGTGCGCCTTTCTGCCTGCCGCGCCATTGACCTGAACGGCTCGCTGGAGGCGATGCTGGGCAAGATGCGCGCGGCGGGGGTGACGCTGGGATAGAACTTCGCTTGCATTTTGGGCGCCCGCGCTGCTTTAACGGGGCAACAGCCGAAGGGTGACAGAATGGTCGATATTGCAAGTCGCGTTTATAATCACAGTTGGAAGATCGACCCGATCATCCGCTCCCTGATCGACACGGATTTTTACAAGCTGCTGATGGCGCAGTCGGTGTTTCACAACAAGCCCGACACGCAGGTGACGTTTTCGCTGATCAACCGCTCGCAGGACGTGCCTTTGGCCAAGCTGATCGACGAGGGCGAGTTGCGCGAGCAGCTCGATCATATCCGCACCCTGAGCCTGTCGCGCGGGGAAAGCACCTGGATGCGTGGTAATATGTTTTACGGCAAGCGTCAGATGTTTCGCCCGGATTTCATGGAGTGGTTCGAAAATCTACGCCTGCCGCCCTATCACCTTGAGCGCGTGGGCGATCAGTATGAACTGACCTTTGAGGGGGCGTGGCCCGAGGTGATGCTTTGGGAAATCCCGGCGCTTTCGGTGCTGATGGAGTTGCGCTCGCGGGCGGTGCTGCGCTCGATGGGCAAGTTTGAATTGCAGGTTCTTTATGCCCGCGCCATGACCAAGCTTTGGGAGAAAATTGGCCGGTTGCGCGATTTGGAGGGGCTGGAACTGGCAGATTTCGGCACGCGGCGGCGGCATTCCTATCTTTGGCAGGATTGGTGCGTGCAGGCGATGATCGAGGGGCTGGGGGATCGGTTTACCGGCACGTCGAATTGCCTGATCGCTATGAAGCGCGACCTTGAGGCGGTTGGCACCAATGCGCATGAATTGCCGATGGTGTATGCGGCGCTGGCGGAGGACGATGCCGCGCTGGCGCGGGCGCCGTATGATGTTCTGGCCGATTGGCACGACGAGCATGAGGGCAATCTGCGCATCATTTTACCGGATACTTATGGCACCAGCGGGTTTCTTGAGCGCGCGCCGGAATGGCTGGCGGGGTGGACCGGCATTCGCATTGACAGCGGCGACCCGGCGGCGGCGGCGGAGATTGCGATTGATTGGTGGAAGTCACGCGGCGAAGACCCGGCGCAGAAACGACTGATCTTTTCCGATGGGCTGGATACAGACAAGATTATTGAATTGCATCAACAGTTTAGCGGTCGGGTGAAGACCAGTTTTGGCTGGGGCACCCTGCTGACCAACGATTTTCGCGGCCTGACAGAAGGCGATGGCCTCGCGCCGTTCTCGCTGGTCTGCAAGGCGATTTCGGCCAATGGCAAACCGACAGTGAAGCTGTCGGACAATCCGCGCAAGGCGATGGGACCAGAAGCGGAAATCGCGCGTTACAAGCGGGTGTTCGGTGTTGGCGATCAGGAAGAGATGGACGTGATCGTCTGATCCTAGTCCGAGGCGCTCGGCTTGCCCTGCCGCAGCTTCTTCAATTCTCCGCGCCGGTTTTTGGCCTCCAGCCGTCGGCGTTTGGAAGCGAGCGTCGGTCGGGTGGCGATGCGGCGTTTGGGGGCGACGAGGGCTTTGCGGATCATTTCCGCCAGCCGCTCTTCTGCGATCTCGCGGTTGCGCGATTGCTGGCGCGTGTCTTCGACCCGGATGATCAGCGCGCCGTCATTGGTCCATTTGCGCCCGGCGATGCGTTTGAGCCGGGTCTTGACCGCGCGCGTCAGGGCCGGGCTGCGCTCCGCCTCAAAGCGCAGTTCCACCGCCGTTGCGACCTTGTTGACCCGCTGCCCGCCCGGCCCGGTGGCGCGGGTGAAGCTCTCGGTCAGTTCCCAGTCGGCAATGGTTATGGTGTCATTGATGCGGATCATGGTGTGAAAATAGGCGCTAAAAGCGAAAAGGGCCACCGTTTGGTGGCCCCTTATTATTATGCTGCGTTCGGGGACAGCCTGCCGACGATAGCCCGGAAGGGGATCAGCGCGGCGAGCGCCAGCGCCAGTTTCACCAACCAGTCAGCAAAGCCCAGCGAGACCCAGAGCGGCACGTTGGGGCCGATGCCGATCAGCGGCAGGGTTTCGGTGGCCCAGCTCACATCGTTGGCCGGCTCAAGGAAAACCAGCGCGCCGGAGAACGCGATGGTGAAGAAAATCGCGGTGTCGAGCGCGGAACCGACCAGCGTCGAGACCAGTGGCGCGCGCCACCAGTCACCGCCGCGCAGACGATCAAAAATCGACACGTCGAGCATCTGTGCGCTCAGGAAGGCAATGCCGGAGCCGAGCGCGATGCGCAGGGTGACGAGCGGGCCGAATTCACCGCTGATCTGCGTGCCGATGAACGAGCAGGCAATGCCGACAACGAAGCCCGCCAGCACAACCCTTTGCGCGGCGGCTTTGCCGTAAACCCGGTTCATTACATCGGTGACGAGGAAAGCGATGGGATAGGTAAAGGCGCCCCAGGTGAGCCAGTTCCCGAAGGGAAATTGCACCAGAATGTTGGAGGCCATGACAACGGCGGCCATAACCAGCACACCGGGGAGAGTTTCGCGTTTCATATTGTATTCCGTTTTAGCAAGGTTGCGGACACTTGGCCGCACCATGCGGCGGAGCGGTCTCTACGGGCTTTGCCCCTAACGGTCAAGGGTGTATTCGACGAAGTGGGTGGTCTGGAAAAAGCGGAAATTGTCGTCAGAGATCATGGTCAGGCGGATGCGCCCCGCATCGTCGCGCCAGACCGCCAGCCCTTCGAGATTGTCGTGCCGCCCCGGCGGGGTTTCGAGCAGGGTCTCGCCTGCCTGCGTGCCGGTAGCGGCGGGATTGAAGCGGCGCACCCGGCTGGAAAAGCCGAAAAAACCGTGCAATTCGCGCTCTAAAACGTAGAGCATCCCGTCCGGTCCGAAATCGGCCCCGGTGATCAGCATCCCGTCGTTGCGGCGAATACCGAAGGGGATGTCCCAGCGGGTGCTTTTCAGGCGATATACCGGGAAGGGACGGGTCACGCCGCCGGAGCGTTCGGGGATGGTGTAAAGTGCGCCGTTCTGGTCGATGGCCAGCGCTTCCAGCGAGGAATTGTTGATCATCCCCTTGAAGTCTGGGTGTTTCGGCAGGGTTTCGCTGCGGCTGGCGCGGGTATCGGGGTAAGCGACAACGCGGTGGACGGCTTCAAAGGAAAGATACATCCGTCCGTCCGGCCCGATTGCCAGCCCCTCGCTGTCGTCGTGATAGCGCGGCAGGGGGGTGCCGTCGATGTGGCGGATGGGGGTGATTTCCCCTGCTTCAATGCCGGTGATCCGCCCGGTATCGTCGCGCACAAACCGGCCCTGCACGATATTCGCGCGGTCGGAAACAGCGGTGAAGCCGGTGCCGTCGGCGCTGACTTCCAGCCCGGACCAGCCGCCGAAATCCGGGTGGCTCATCGACCAGGTGTAAGCGTCGAAAAACTGCGCCGGGTATGTGTTTTGCGCCTGTGAGGCCGGGCCCGCGAGCAGGCATGCGGCGGCGAGGGCTATCGCAAGACGGAGGCGCATTGGCGGGGCAGATCCTTGAGGGTCAGGGGGCCGCGTGGCGGGCGCGGCTTGGCGTCCGGATCCGGCGGAGGGGGCGGCGGCGGATCGAGAATGTCGGCCACCCATTTGCGCGCATCGGCGCAGCCATCGCCCGGCGGGGGCGGTGCCTGATCCTTGCAATGCGGGCTACCCGCAGGACATGCGAGGCGGACGTGGAAATGATAGTGATGGCCGTGCCACGGGCGGATTTTGCGCAACCACGACCGATCGCCGGTCGCGCGCTCACACATCCAGACCTTGGCGCCGGGGAAGACCAGAATACGCGCCACCGCCGGGTCCGACGCCGCTGCTTTCAGCACCGCCATATGCGCGGGCGTCCAGTTCTCGCCAGTATAAGCACCGCGCGCGCGTCGGGTCGAAATCGACGACAGGCTCTCGCGTTCCGCTTCCGTCAGGTTCAGCCGCTTGGGCGGCAGCATCCAGATGTCGGCGTCCAGCCCGATCTGGTGGCTGACATGGCCGGTCAGCATCGGCCCGCCGCGCGGCTGGCTCATATCGCCGACATACAGCCCCGCCCAACCGGGCAACGTCGCGGCCTTGGCGGACAGGCGCTTGACGAAGGAGATCAGCGCCGGGTGCCCCCAGTTGCGGTTGCGCGACAGGCGCATCGCCTGCCATGTCGGGCCGGTTTCGGGCAATTCCTCTGCCCCGGCCAGACAGCCGCGCGAATAGCCGCCGAATACTTCGGGCGATTGCGCAGAAGGGGTTGTGGCCGCGCCGAATAGCTCTTTGGCTGGTTTGTTCGACGCGCTCATCACAACATTCGATCCCGCGCAGGATACAAGGGCCAGCGCGGCCAGTGGCAGCAAGAAACGTTTCATATCAAACCCTTTCCCCTTCCGGTTTGACCCAGATTAACAGGATCAGCCCGAGAAGAAACAAGCCGATCAGTGGCGATACCCCGATGCGCGCCGAACCGCTCAATGTGGTTACGAGCAGGATCAGCGCCGGGGCCATGAAGGCGGTGGCGCGGCCGGAAAGGCCGTAGAGACCAAAGCTTTCGACCGGCGCTTCCGGGTCCGAATGGCGCACCATCAGCGAGCGCGAGGCGGATTGCAATGTGCCGCCCATGCCGCCGATAAGAATGCCGCAACCAAAGAACACGATGTCCGGCAGTTTCGACCCTTCCGCCAGCGGGATGCCGAAGAAGCTCTCGCGCGACATGAAAACCACCACCACGATGACGCCCATCAGGATCAGCACCGATCCGATGATGACGGGTTTCGGCCCCCGCGCGCTGTCCAGCTTGCCGCCGAGCCATGCAAACAGCGAGGCGGCAATGGCGGAGATGATGCCGAAAATGCCGATCGAGGTGATGGACCAATTCAGCACCAGACCGGCATAGACGCCGCCGAAACCGTATAAGCCGTTGAGCGCGTCGCGGTAGAACATCGAGGATAGCAGGAAGGACGTCAGGCTGCGTTTGTGGCGCAAGCCCTTGATGGCGTTCAGCAGGTTTTGCATGGCGTCGGAAAAAGACGCGCGGGCTTTGCGCGGACCGTCTTTGACCCAGAGGATATAGGGCACGAAGAAAATGGCGAACCAAATGGCGACGAAGGGGCCGACGGAGCGGGTGCCCTCGCGCGCGCTGGCATCAAGCAGGCCGAAAGCGGGGTCCAGCCCGATCAGCGTTTTGCCGTCGCCCTGTTCGGCCAGAAACAGCAACATGATGAATAGCGCGACGATGCCGCCGAGATAGCCGAAGGCGAAGCCGGAGCCGGATACTTTGCCGATTTCCTCTTCCGGGGCGAGGTCTGGTAGCTGGGAATTGGTGAAGATCAGGGCAAATTCCGCGCCGATGAAGCCGATTCCGAAAGAGACCAGCATCAGCCACATATTCGACCCCGCCGGATCGGTGAACCACAACCCGAAGGAACCGATGATCAGCAGGGCGGAGAAGCCGAAAATCCACGGGCGCAAGCGGCCAGAACTGTCCGCGACCGCGCCAAGGATTGGCCCGCCGAAGCCGGTGATCAGCCCGGTGATGGTGAGGCAGGCGGACCAGAGCGATTGCGCCTTCGCATCCGCCGCCCCTTCCGCCATGCCGCTGGTCATGAAATAGGCGGCGGCGACGGTGGCGAAAAAGGGTGAGTAGATGAAGGTCAGGAGCAGGGTGTAAAACGGCTGACAGGCCCAATCGAACCACCACCAGCCCCAAATACGCTTTTTCGCGGAAATTTCAGCCATGTTGTCCTCCCTCTTCCGGCGAGAGAACAGCATAAACCGCCTTCGGGCAAGCTACATTTCCGGTGGCCACGGCCTTTCTGCATCCGCCGCGATCCAGGCGCGCGCCCAATCGGGCAGAACCGGGTGATCCTCTTCCGCTACATCCATCGCCGCATAAACCTCCACCGGCGGCACCATGCCTCCCTTTCGGGTTACGGCGGCGCGGTGCAGGACGTGGCTGGTGCAATCGCCATTACGCCACATGCTTTGCTCGATGTAGAAAAACTTTTCGTCATGCCCGATCAGCCGCGCGCGCATTTCGAAACGGTCAAACGCCCGAACCCGGCGGCGGAAGCGCACCGAAGACCCGGCAATCGCCAGCCCCCACTTTTCCCGCCGGATCACCCCGACCAGACCCATGCGGTTGCCCAGCGGAATACGGTTCAGGTCAAACAGCGTCAGCGTGCGCCCGTTGTTCAGCTCCCACCAGATATCCAGATCCCACGGCCAGCAGATATGTTGCGACACATGCACCCCGTCAACCGGCAGATCCGGGGCGTTGCGGTACTTGTAGATTTCCTTGAGCATACGAAAAATTGGATACATGGCGCACTCCTTTGCCCCCAATTCTCTTTCTTTTGCGGGCAGGTCAACCGGGAACCTTGCGTTGCGCGCGCGTGGACCTTAAAGCGTTATGCGAAAAACCTGAATCACTTAACGCTGCCTGAAATCAGAGATTTCAACGCGTTTAGTGATGCTCTATATATCAGGTGTTTCGTCAAACGCTTTAGGTGAAGGCAAACAGATTTAGGAGCCGATATGTCCCCGCTGATCCTGACCCTCATTCAAGTGTTCGTCGCTGTCATCGGCGTCATTTGGTTCATTGTCCTTGCCCATGTGATCCTGTCCTGGTTGGTGAACTTTCAGGTGCTGAACCTGCGGCAGCCGCTGGTGGCGCAGATCTGGTATGGTCTGCAACGGTTGACGGAACCGATGTATCGCCCGATCCGCCGCTTCCTGCCGGATATGGGCGGGCTGGACTTGGCGCCGTTGGTGATTATTCTCGTGCTGTATGCTCTGCGTCAACTCGTGGCGAATTATTATAACGCCTATGCCTGATCCCTTGCACCGCCCGTCGCCCCGTGGTTTTTGAGGGCAAACGGGCGGGCATGATGGCGAAAGACAGCGAGTTTCTGAAAGAGATTTTCGGCTTTGACGGGTTTCGACCCGGTCAGGCGGAGATTGTTGACGCCGTGCGTTCGGGGCGAAACACCCTGGCGATCATGCCGACCGGCGGCGGAAAATCTATTTGTTTTCAACTGCCTGCCTTGATGCGCGACGGGGTGACGCTGGTCATCTCGCCGCTGATTGCCCTGATGCGCGATCAGGTTCGTGCGCTCAGGGCGGTCGGGGTTGAAGCGGGGGCGCTGACCTCGGGCAATACCGAGGAAGAGACCGACGAGGTGTTTCAGGCCATCGCCGAAAAGCGGCTCAAGCTGCTGTATCTCGCCCCGGAACGGCTGGCGTCCGGCGGCACTTTGGGCCTCTTGCGACGCGCGGGCGTGTCCTCGATTGCGGTGGACGAGGCGCATTGCGTGAGCCAATGGGGGCATGATTTCCGCCCCGATTATCTGCGCATTGGTGAGGTGCGCCGGGCGCTGGGCGTGCCGTTGTCGGCTTTCACCGCTACGGCGGATGCGGAAACGCGCGATGAGATTGTTGAGAAACTGTTCGACGGGGTGGCGCCGGAAACTTTTCTGCGCGGCTTTGATCGGCCTAATCTGACCCTTGCCTTTGAGGCGAAAAACAGCCCGCGGGAGCAGATTTTGCGCTTCGCGGGCGCGCGCGAGGGGCTTTCCGGCATCGTTTATTGCGCGACGCGGGCCAAGACCGAAAGCCTCGCGGCGGCGCTGGTGGCGCAGGGACATGCCGCGGTGGCCTATCATGCGGGTATGGAGCCGGATCAGCGCCGGGCGGTCGAGCGGCGGTTTCAGACCGAGGATGGGCTGATCGTTGTCGCGACGGTGGCGTTTGGCATGGGGATTGATAAGCCGGACATCCGGTGGGTCGCCCATGCCGATCTGCCGAAATCCATCGAGGCTTATTATCAGGAAATCGGCCGGGCCGGGCGCGATGGGGCAGCGGCGGATACGCTGACTTTATTTGGTCCCGATGATATCCGCCTGCGCCGGGCCCAGATCGACGAAGGGCTGGCCCCGCCGGAGCGGCGCGCGGCGGATCATGGGCGGCTCAATGCGCTGTTGGGGCTGGCGGAGGCGCAGGGGTGTCGCCGGGTGGTTCTGTTGGGCTATTTTGGGGAGGCGGCTGAGGCCTGTAACAACTGTGATAATTGCCGCAATCCGCCTGAATTGTTCGACGCGACGCAGCCCGTTCGCATGGCGCTTTCCGCCGCGTTGCGCACCGATGAACGGTTTGGCGCGGGTTATCTGACCGACATTTTAACCGGCAACGCGACCGATCGGGTGCGGCAGAATGGGCATGATGGTTTGCCGACATTTGGCGTTGGGCGCGATCTGAACCGCGCGGAATGGGGCGCGGTGTTTCGGCAGATGATGGGGCTGGATTTTGTCCGTCCCGACCCGGAACGACACGGCGCGCTACGGGTGCGCGAGCGGGCCCATGCGGCGCTGCGCGGCGAGGAGGAAATCACCCTGCGCAAGGACAGCATCCGCAAATCGAAACGCCGCCCGGCGGTCAAGGCGCTGGTTTCTGATGAGGACGCGCCGCTGCTATCCGCGCTCAAGGCCAAGCGGCGGGCACTGGCGGAGGCGGCGCGGGTTCCGGCCTATGTGGTGTTCAATGACCGCACCCTGATCGAGATGGCGGAGCGGCGCCCGGGCAACCTTGATGAAATGGCGGCGATCAGCGGGGTTGGGGCGAAGAAGCTCGCGAGTTACGGCGAGGCGTTTTTGCGCGTTATTGCCGGGGATACGCCGGATCTGCATCCGGCGCGCAAGAAGCTGGCCGGGCGCGAAAGCGGTCAGGTGTTTGATCGACTGCAAGAGGCGGCGCAACGTTTGCATCGCGGTGAAAGCGGTATTGAAAAGCCGCTTTCCTGCAATGCGTTGCTATTGAAGCGGGTGGCTGAACGGCGCCCGGCAACGGTGGCGGATCTGGCGCGTGTTTCCGGCATGGACGAGGCGCGCGTCGCCCGGTTTGGTGACGCGTTCCTGACCGCTATCGCGGGCGATTGATCATTCCGGCACCGCAGGCGTCGCGCCTTCGGGGCAATGGTCTGTCAATTCCTTAAACAGAGCGGGTTTCTTCAGCGGTTTGGTCAGATGGTTGTCCAGCCCGTGTGACATGATCTCTTCGCCATCGCCGGTCATGGCATGGGCGGTGACGGCGACGATCCGGGTGCGCGGCAAACCTTTGTCGGCCTCTAAAGCGCGGATGGTGCGGGTGGCCTCTTTGCCGTCCATCACCGGCATGGAAATATCCATGAAGATCAGGTCCGGCTGAAAGCTCTCGAACAACTCCACCGCTTCCTGCCCGTTGCCCGCGAATTTCAGGTCGATGTCGCAATTCTTGACGAATTTGGAGAAAACCAGCTGGTTGGTCTTGTTGTCCTCGGCGCATAGCACACGCATCTTGCGCGGCGTGTCTTTGGCGGGTTGCGGGGCTTCCGGTTCCTGCGGGGTGCGGCGGCTGCCAAACATTGGGGCGGGCATCGGAGCGGGCATTGGGGCGAGCGCCGGAGCGGGTTCTGGCAGGTTGTTCAATGCTTCGATCAGCGCCGGGCGCGGGGTTGGTTTCAAGAGCCGTTTGGCGATGCCTGGCACGGTGGCATGGATGTTGCTCGGGGCGGAAAGCATCAGGATCGGGGCGTTGATATGATGGGTGCGCAGGTCTTCAATGGCGCTGGCCGTGAGCGGCTCGGGAAGTTCCTGATCGGCGAAAATCATGTCGAATTGCGGGTCTGTGAGCGCGGTGGCCTGCTCGGTGGAAGCAACCATCGTAACCTTCAGGCCCAGAGCGAGCAGGCGCTTTTGCAAAATGATGCGGTTGAGGTCATCGTCCATGATGATCAGCGCGGTTTTCTGCCAGTCCGGGATGGTCGGCGTTTCTACCGGATCGACGATGGGCAGGGTGATGCGGAAGCCGAAGGACGAGCCGACATCAACCTCACTATCAACCCAGATCGTGCCGCCCATCAGTTCCACCAGTTGCCGGGTGATCGCGAGGCCAAGGCCAGTGCCGTCATAGGAGCGGTTGCGCTCGTCTTCGACCTGATTGAACTTGCCGAACACGTGTTCGAGCTTGTCCGTCGGGATGCCGATGCCGGTGTCCTCGATGGTGAAATGCAGTTGCTGGTGCCCCTCTTCCTGCGCGGGCAGGCCGACGATACGGATCAGGATATGGCCCTTCTCGGTGAACTTGACCGCGTTGCCCATCAGGTTGGTGATGATCTGACGCAGGCGCACCGGGTCGCCGCGGAAGGTTGTCGGCAGGAACATATCGTGGTCGAAAATCAGTTTCAGACCCTTGTTTTTCAACTCGGGTTGCAGAAGCTGGATCACGTCCAGCACGGTTTTCTCCAGATCGAACGGCTCCGATTGCAGGTGCAGCTTTTTCGCCTCGATCTTGGAGTAATCCAGCACGTCGTTGATGATGGTTAACAAAGCCTGCCCGCTGTCGCGGATGGTGTCGATATAGAGCTTCTGTTCGTCGTCCAGCTCGCCCTCCGCCATCAGGTCCGCCATCGCAATCACGCCGTTCATCGGGGTGCGGATTTCGTGGCTCATATTGGCGAGGAAGGCGGATTTGGCGCGGTTGGCGGCTTCGGCGCGTTCGGTCGCTTCCTTGAGGGCGCGTTCGCGGCGCATGGTTTCGGTGATGTTGAGGCCGAGGCAGACGGTATCGCCGCCGGTGGTGCGCTGGTCCTGAAGGCGCAGCCACGCCCCGTCCCAAAGCTTGATTTCGCGCGGTTCCGGCAGGGGAGAATACCAGCGCGTCAGCATGGTTTCGCGCCAAAGCGAGCGGCCAACCCCTTGCAGGTTCACGATGCCTTCCGACACCAGCGCTTCGATAATTTCTTCATAATGCACACCGGGGCGGATACATTCCAACCCGTCGAAGGGGCGCAGATAGGCTTCGTTGGCGATGACCATGCGGTGATCGCTGTCAAACACGGCAAACCCGTCCTCAATAGATTGGATTGAATCCCAAAGCCGCTGTTTGGCGATGCTGACTTCTTCGGTCGCACGCACCAGATCGGCGCGCACCCGCGAGTTTTCGCCGCGCACCTCTTCCACCTCTTCGCGTTTTTCCACCAGATCTTCGGTCAGCGAAATGGCGTGATGCGACAACCGGCGGTTGGCCTCGTTCAATTCGTCCTGCTTTTGCGCCAGCAACTGTTCCGCTGCCATGCGCGCCCGGCGTTCTTGGGTCAAAAGGTCTTCGGCGTTCATCCCGGTCTCCGTCATTTTCGCTGCTTGTCGCCATTTTGCGCGAGATTGGTGAACGGGAGGTTAACGTCGCTGGATTTTCTTTGCCGGTCGTTGCTTTGTGATCCGGCGCGTGCAACCATGTTGGCATCTGCCTGGGAGACTAATAATGCGAAATGTTCTTGTTTTATTGACAATTCTAATCAATTTTGCCGGAACGGCGATGGCGGGTGGGGAGATGGATCTGCGTCGATCGGTAGTGTTCCGGGACATGGATTTTCCGGGTCAGGACCTTCAGTCGATCTTTGACACGCGATTCGCCGCTTGTGAAAGCGCCTGTTTTGCCCGCGAGGATTGCCGGGCTTTTACCTTCAATTCCAATAAGGGCGCGTGTTTTTTGAAATCCGGTGCGGCGGAAGAGGTGCCGTTCGGCGGGGCGCTTTCGGCTTTGGTATATACGCGCAGCGCGGCGGATCTGGCGCTGGCAGAGGCGCGGGCGGCAGAGGTGGATTTTCTGACTTCCAGGGATATTGCTGCCGCGCGGGAATATGCCCGCGAACTGGCGCGTGAATATATGGCAGGCGGCTGGGATCGCGACGAGTTGGTCGCTTATTCCCGTGATGCGGAAGCGGAGGCCAGTCTTGTCGTGGCCAAGCGGTATATGGCTTCGGCGGTGGTTGTTGGCGACAGGCCGGAGGATTGGGCCGATCTGGCGCGGCTGGCATCGGCGGTGGCGCTGGCGGACAGCAATTCGCAAACGCGCAAATACCATAAAGAGGGGTTTAACGCGGCGGTCATGGCGTATCTGCGCGGTGCGGCGCCGGGGGTGCCGATGGCGGTGATGGCGCGTGCGCTGGAAGCGCGCGGCGACGGGCGGGATTCGGTTTTCGCATGGCGGATGGCGGTGCAGGATGCGCCGGAATTTGCGCCCGATCTGGCACGGGCGGAGGCGATGTTTGGTTTCCGGGTGACGGACAGTTTTGTGGACAGTGACAGCGCGGAGCCGCGGATTTGTGCCGTGTTTTCCGAGGAACTGGCGCGCGGCGGGGTCGATTATGCGCCTTTCGTGGCGAGTGACGCGAAGGGGCTTGCAGTCGAGGCACGCGGTTCGCAGCTTTGTCTAACCGGCGTGTCGCATGGCTCGCGCTACCGTTTCACCCTGCGTTCGGGGCTGCCTTCCGCTGCGGGCGAGACTTTGTCCAAGCCGGTGGAACTCATCCAATATGTGCGCGACCGGCAACCTTCGGTGCATTTTCCCGGGCAGGCTTATGTTCTGCCCGCCGGGCCGGATGCGGGGGTGCCGGTGGTGACGGTGAACACCGCTCTGCTGGAGCTGGAGCTGTTCCGCGTCACTGATCGCAACCTCTTGCGCTCGTTGCAGGACGGGTATTTCGCTGAGCGCATCTCGCGTTACGATATTGATTATTTTACCGACCGGATCGGGCCGGAAGTTTGGCGCGGGGAGGTGTCAGCGACGCTTGATTTGAACCGGGAAGTCACCATGCGCCTGCCGGTGGGCGAGGTGATTGGCGATCAGCCGCCGGGTCTGTATGCGCTTCGTGCCAGCGTGCCGAGGACGGATGAGAACGATGTGCCGCCCGCGACGCAATGGTTTGTGATTTCCGATATTGGCGTGACCACGATGCAGGGCGCGGATGGCTTGCATGTGTTCCTGCGCGCTCTGAGTGATGCGCAGGCTTTGGAGGGGGCGGAACTGACCCTGCTTTCCGGCAATAATGCCCAGCTTGGCACGGCTTTGAGCGATGCGCGCGGCTATGCGCAATTTGCCGCCGGGGCTACAGCGGGGCAGGGCGGCGATGCGCCTGCGATGCTGATGGCGCGCGTGGGCGACGACATGACTTTCCTTGCGCTCGATGGGGCGGCGTTTGATCTTTCGGACCGTGGGGTTGAGGGGCATCCCGCCGCACCGCCGATTGACGTTTTCCTGACCACGGATCGCGGCGCTTACCGCGCGGGCGAGACCGTTTACACCACCGCGCTGGCCCGCGACGGGCAGGGCCGCGCGTTGTCGGACCTCGCACTGACGCTGGTTGTGTCGCGGCCGGACGGGGTTGAACACGCGCGGATCGTGTCGAACGAAGGGCGTGCTGGTGGGTATGTGTTTGAGACCGCGCTGAGCAAGGCGGCGCAGCGGGGGACGTGGCGGCTGGAAGCTTTCGTGGATCCGGATGCGCCGGCGCTGGCCTCTGTGGCGTTCCTTGTCGAAGACTTCCTGCCGGAGCGCATTGATTTCGATCTCGCGCTGGGGGGTGAGGAATTTGTGCCCAACGCGCAGAACCGTCTGAACGTCGCGGCGCGCTATCTCTTTGGCGCCAAGGCGGCGGATCTTTATACGGAAGCGTCGCTTACAATCGTGGCGGCGGATGCGGTTGAGGGTTGGCCCGGCTATGCTTTCGGCGCTTATGACGCGCCGTTTGAGCCGATTTTCGGCGAGGCGGTGAGCGGCGTGACCGATGCGGATGGCGCGGCGGAGTTGCTGCTTTCTGCGCCGGTTCCGGCGGATGTCGGGCGACCGTTGCAGGCGGTGGTGAGCGCCGATGTGCAGGAAGGGTCCGGGCGGCCGGTGACGCGGCAGTTGCGGGTTCCGGTTGCGGCGAGCGGGCCGATGCTGGGCATTCGTCCGGGGTTTGACGACGTGTTGCCCGAGGGCGGCGAAGCGGCGTTTGACCTGATCGCGCTGGGCCCGGATGGGGAGGTGCAGGCGATGGATGTGCGCTGGGAGATCAACCGGGTGCAGACGCGGTATCAGTGGTTCCGCGCTTCCGGGGATTGGCAGTGGCAGCCGGTGACAACGCGCAAGCGGGTTGCTTCCGGTGATGCACGCCTTGGGACGGAGCCGGTGCGCGTTGCGGCGCCGGTCGATTGGGGGCGCTACGAGATCGTGGTGAGCCGCAAGGGCGGGGCGTATCTTGAGAGCAGTTACGACTTTTATGCCGGGTGGTATGCGCCTGCCGATGCGACGCAGACGCCGGATGTGCTGGAGGTTTCGCTCGATCGCGAGGCCTATGCGCCCGGCGATACGGCACAGTTGCGGTTCGTGCCGCGCGCGGCGGGCAAGGCGTTGGTCACGGTGATGTCCAACCGACTGATCGACATGGTCGCGGTAGATGCGGTGCCGGGGGAGAACCTGTTGGACCTGCCGGTGTCGGAGGACTGGGGCGCGGGCGCTTATGTCACGGTGCAGGTAGTGCGGCCCCTGGCGGGCGAGGCGGTTCGGGCGCCGGTGCGGGCGCTGGGGCTGGCCCATGCGGGAGTTGATCCCGGTGCGCGGCTGATGGCGGTCGAGATTGATGCGCCGGAGGAGATGCGCCCGGACGGGCCGCTTGAGGCGGTGATCCGGGTGCCGGGCGCGCAGGGCGAGGTTTTTGCCAGTGTTGCCGCGGTTGATCTGGGCATCCTCAACCTCACCGGCTTTACCGCCCCCGATCCGGCGGATCATTACTTTGGTCAACGGCGTCTTGGCCTCGATCTGCGCGATCTCTATGGGCGGCTGATCGACGGGCAGGCGGGGGCCATGGGCGCGCTGCGCTCCGGTGGCGATGCGATGGCGCAGTTGCGGATGCAGGCGCCGCCACCGCAGGGCGAGTTGATGGCGCGGTTCAGCGGGCCGATTGCCCTGACCAATGGTGAGGCGCGGGTCTCCTTCGATCTGCCCGATTTTGACGGCACGGTGCGACTGATGGCTGTGGTCTGGTCGGATGACGCGGTTGGGGGAGCGGCGCGCGACGTGGAGATTGCCGATCCGGTTGTGATTACCGCGTCACTGCCGCGTTTCCTGTCGCCGGGCGATACGTCTGAAGCGCGCATTGAGTTGGTGCATCGCGCGGGCGAAGGCGGGGATGTTGAAGTGTCACTCCGGGGCGCCGGGATTGAGGTTGACGGCGGCACTTTCACGGAAACCGTATCGGTGGCACCGGGTGCGCGTCGCGTATTGTCGGTGCCGATCACGGCGCGGGCAAGCGGGCTGGCGGAATTGGTTCTGACCACCGCCTTGCCGGACGGATCGCAGCGCGAACGGGTCTTGCCGCTCGATATTCGTCGCCTTGATCCGCCAGTGGTGTTGCAGGATTGGTTAACCCTTGATCCGGGGCGAAGCCTTGTTCTGCCCAGAGATTTCACCATGGGTCTCGACCCGGAGGGGCTGAAGGTCACGCTGGCGCTGGGTGATTTTGCGCGCATGGATGTGTCCGCCGCCGAAGCGCGGTTGCAGCGGCCCGCTTATGGCGCGACCGAGGCGATCATTGCCCGCGCGTTCCCGACGCTTGACGGCTTTGCCGGCGCCGATGTGCCGCAAGCGGTGGGCGAGTTGTTGGCACGGCAGGGCGGTAATGGCGGCTTCGGGGCGTGGTATGCGGGCAACGGGGAGCTGTGGCTGGAAGCCTATGCGACCGACTTCCTGACCCGCGCACGCGGTTTCGTGCAGGTGGTGCCGGAGCTGGCTTTGCGCGCCGCGCTTGGCAACCTTGGCAACCGGGTCAATTACCACCCGGAGTTTGACAGCGGCGGTGAGGGGCTGGCTTATGCGCTTTATGTTCTGGCCCGTGAGGGTGCGGCGAGCATGGGCGATTTGCGCTATTATGCCGATGTGAAGGGCGAGGCCTTGGCCACCCCGTTGGCGGCGGCGCATCTGGGCGCGGCGCTGGCCGCTTATGGCGATCAACCGCGTGCCGACAAGCTCTTTGCACGGGCCGGGGCGATGCTGGCCGATGAGGTCAAGGAGAGCGGATGGCGCGACGATTACGGCACGGGGCGGCGCGATGCGGCGGGGGTTCTGGCGTTAGCGCTCGAAGCCGGGTCGCAGGCGGTGGACCGTGCCGCGCTGGTTGATCGGATCGGCGGACGGACGACGTCCTATTCCGTGCAGGAGGCGAGCTGGGTTCTGCGTGCAGCGGCACAGATGCGTGACAGTGCGCCGGAGGTTCGGCTGGGCGGCGTGGCGACGCGCGAGATGGTGATCGACGTGGACCCGGCAGCGCTGGTGGATGGCCTTCGGGTGGAGAATCCGGGCAAGGCGAACCTGTCCCTGATTCTCAGCGCGCGCGGGGTGCCGATCTATCCGGGTCCGGCGTATAACGACGGCTATGCCATCAGCCGCGCTCTGTTTGATTTTGAGGGCAACCCGGTTTCCGGCGATGCAATCGCGCAGGGCGAGCGGCTTGTGGTGGTGCTGACGGTCGAGCCTTATGGGCCGATGGATGCGCAACTTTTGCTGCTTGATCCGCTGCCCGCGGGCTTTGAGTTCGATGGCGGCAGCCTCCTGCGCAATGGCGATGTGGCGGCGCTGGACTGGCTTGACCTGAGCAATATTGCGCAGGCGACCGTCTTCCTGCCGGACCGTTTCGCCGCCTCGGTGCGCTGGTCGTCCAAATCGCCTCTGCGTTTCGCCTATCTCGTGTGCGCGGTGACGCCGGGCGACTATGCCCACGCCGCACCTTCGGTTGAAAACCGCTACCGGCCCAGCCGTTTCGCGGTTGGTGAGGCCGGGCGGGTGGTCATCCGGCAACAGTGATCCGCGCGCGGGGCATATTTACGGCGGCGCTCCTTCTCTGGGGCGCCGCTTTTGCCCGCGATGGGTTTGACCGATGGGTTGAGGCGACGCATATCCCGCCGCTGGAACCGGCCTATTCGCGCGAGTTGCGCGACCGGGAGGGGGACTTGTTGCGGGCCTTCATGGTTGAGAACGGGCGTTGGCGCATGGCGGCGGACCGGGTGGCCCCGACTTATCTCGACATGCTCGTGGCCTATGAGGACAAGCGGTTTTTTCAGCATTCCGGGGTTGATCCGCGCGCCATGCTACGCGCGCTTTGGCAGGCGGTGACGCGCGGGCGGATCGTTTCCGGCGCGTCGACCCTGACCATGCAGGCGGCGCGATTGCTGGAGGGCGGGCCGACCGGGGAGGTGTCGGGCAAGATCCGGCAAATCCGGTTGGCGCTGGCGCTGGAACGGCGGCTGAGCAAGGCGGAAATCCTCGACATTTACCTCGCCCGTGCGCCGTTTGGCGGCAACCTTGAAGGGGTGCGGGCGGCGGCGCTGGCGTGGTTTGGCAAGGAACCGGCGCGGCTTACGGAGGCGGAAGCGGCGCTGCTCGTGGCCTTGCCGCAAGCGCCGGAAACGCGGCGACCAGACGCCTTCCCGGAGGCGGCGCGCAGGGCACGGGACATAGTGCTGGGGCGCATGGTGGCGGCAGGGGTGTTGACGCCGGAAGAGGCGGAGGCGGCGCGGCGCGACCCGGTGCCGAACGTCCGGCGCGCCATGCCGCAGCGGGCGGCACTGTTGGCGGACCGGCTCTTGCGCGAAAGCGATGCGCGGGTCATCCGCAGCACCCTCGACGGCGATTTGCAGGCCAGCCTTGAAGCCCTGGCGGCGCGGGCGGTCGCGGGGCGCGAAGCGGCACTGTCGGTGGCGATCCTCGTCGCCAATCACCGCAGCGGCGAGATTTTGGCCTCGGTTGGATCGGCTGGCTATGGCGCGCGGGGGCAGGGCTTTGTCGACATGACCACGGCGCTGCGCTCGCCCGGCTCGACGCTCAAGCCCCTGATCTACGCGCTGGCGATGGATGAGGGGTTGGTGCAGCCGGAAACGGTGATGTTCGACCGCCCGATGCGCTTCGGAGCTTACGCGCCGCAAAACTTTGACGGCGGATTTCGCGGGCCGGTATCGGTGCGCCGGGCGTTGCAGATGTCGCTCAACGTGCCGGTGGTGGCGTTGGCGGACCGGATTGGCCCGGCGCGGATTTTCGCGGCGCTGAAGGCGTCTGGCGCGGGGCCGGTATTGCCGGGAGAGGCGCCGCCGGGGCTGGCGATGGTTTTGGGCGGGGTTGGGGTGTCTCCGCTTGGGCTGACGGAGCTTTACGCGATGCTGGCGCGCGGGGGCGAGGCCGGGGCGCTGCGCGTGACGGGGCGGGCGGAACCGCCGGGCGCGCGGGTCGTGTCCGAACCGGCGGCGTGGCAGGTGGCCAATATCCTCGCAGGGGTGCCGCCGCCGCCCAATGCCGCGCGCTTTCGCCTGCCCTACAAAACCGGTACCTCTTATGGTTACCGCGACGCATGGGCGGTGGGGTTCGACGCCGCGCACGTGGTGACGGTGTGGATCGGGCGACCGGATGGCACGCCGGTGCCGGGGGCATTCGGGGCGGATGCGGCGGCGCCGCTATTGTTCGAGGCCTTTGCCCGCGTGAAGCCGGCGCCGGAGCCGCTCGGACCACCGCCGCCGGGCACGCTCATGCTGTCCAACGCTGCCCTTCCCCCGCCGCTGCGCAGCTTCGGCGAACCGGATAGCGCGCAGGCCGGCCCGGAACTGGCCTTTCCGCCGGACGGGGCGCTGGTTGCGCGTGCGGGGGAGGGGTTTTTCGCGCGGGTCGAGGGGGGCAGGCCGCCTTACACATGGCTGGTCAATGGGGAAGTGCGTGCCACCGGGCTGCGCGGCGCACAGGCGGAGATTGCCGCCGCGCCGGGACATATGTTGCTCACCGTGGTCGATGCCAACGGGCGCGCGGCGCGGGTGCGGATCGAGGTCGAATGAAAAAGGCTCCCGTTTAGAGCGGAAATCGCTAAATCTGAATCAAAATTCCCTGCCTCGGGGTCAGCATCCTGCCGATTTCGAACGTGAATCTTGATGCTCGATAATACAGATTAAAGCGATTTCGCTATAGGGGAGCCTTGATCGTTTACTTGTCGTCTTCGTCGCTGTCGTCGGGCAGGTTGAAGAAGCTTTCCGCGTCTGGGGTCGCTTCTTCTTTCTCGCGTTCGTCGGCGGTAAGGGTGAAGGTTTCCAGTCCTTCAATGGCGGTCGGGATTTTCGGCTCGGCGTCCATGGCGAGGCTCTGCTCGGTCGAGACCAGCTTGCGACGCTCGTCATCCGACATTACCGACCCTTCAGCGGCCTTCTTGGCGGCGGCCTTCTGTACGACCGTATCCAGCTCGATCTGTTTGCACAGGCCAAGCGCCACCGGGTCGATTGGTTCCATGTTCTGAATGTTCCAATGCGTGCGCTCGCGGATCGCCTGAATGGTCGGCTTGGTGGTGCCGATGAGCTTGGCGATCTGCCCGTCGGTCAGTTCCGGGTGAAACTTGACCAGCCAGAGGATCGAATTCGGACGGTCCTGACGCTTCGACAACGGGGTGTAACGCGGACCGCGACGCTTTTCTTCGCCCACGGCAGCGGCGTAAAACTTCAGCTTCAGCTTGTGCAGCGGGTCTTTTTCCGCCTTGTCGATCTCTTCCTGCGTGAGCTGGTTATTGGCGATCGGGTCGAAACCCTTGACGCCCGCAGCCACGTCGCCATCGGCGATGCCCTGCACTTCCAGCTCATGCAGGCCGCAGAAATCCGCGATCTGTTTGAAGCTGATCGTTGTATTGTCCACCAGCCAGACAGCGGTGGCCTTGGTCATGATCGGTTTGTTCATCGCGAACCTCCTTCAAATCGTTCGACACATAGCGGCACCCTGCCCTGAATGGGCGGCCGAGCCGGGGCTTGGCGGGTTACCGTTGTCGGGAAACTTGGGGGGTATATACTGCGTGGGACAGGTAAAAGGAAGAGAAAATGCGGCTTTTGATCTATCTGGCGTTTTTCTGTGTGCCTCTGGCGGCTTGGGCCAAGGGGGAGCGGGCCGGGGAATTTGACTATTATGTGCTGGCGATGAGTTGGTCGCCCAACTGGTGCGCGCTTGAGGGAGAGGCGCGGGGATCGGAGCAGTGCGGGCGCAATCTGGGCTGGGTTTTGCACGGGCTTTGGCCGCAATTCGAGCGCGGTTGGCCCTCCTATTGCCGCCACAATTTCCGTGCCCCCTCGCGCAGCATGACCGGCGCGCAGGCGGATTTGTTCGGCACGGGCGGCGCGGCTTGGTATCAGTGGAAAAAACACGGCACTTGTTCGGGGCTTGCGCCTGCGGCGTATTATGACATGGCGCGTCGAGTCTTTGAAATGGTGCAGAAACCAGAGGTTCTGGACCGCACGCAGAAGACCTATGCCTTGCCCGCATCGGTTATTGAAGCGGCGTTTTTAGAGGCCAATCCGGGTTGGGAAGCGGATATGCTGACCGTAACCTGCAAGGCCGGGCATATTCAGGAGGCGCGGTTGTGTCTCACCAAGGACTTGCACCCCCGCACTTGCGGGCCGGAGGTGATCCGTGACTGCACCTTGCAGGACGCGTTGTTTGAGCCGCGGTGACTTAAGCCAGCAACGCCCAGACCATGATTCCCAGTCCGATATGGCCGACGGTCCAGATGGCGGAGCGCAGGAGCGGCCAGGGGGAGGCATATCCCGCCGGATAGAGCAGGCGGGCGAAGGTGAAAGTCGCGGCGCCAGCCGTGGCCAAGCCCCCGGTAATGCCCTGCATTTCCAGCAGCAGGGCGAGGGGCAGAAAGATCGGCAGCGCTTCCATCATATTCTTCTGCGCGCGTTCCATGCGGGCGGTCAGAACCGGCGTTTCCGGGCGGTCGTCACGCGTGCCGCGCAGATACTGCAACTGCGTTTTTTCATGCGTCATGGCACGGGTGATGGAGGGCAGGAAGGTCTGCACGAAATAGATGGCGAGAACGGCGAGGATCCACGGGGTCATGGCGGGTTACTCCTGAATATCAAGGACGATTTTACCGATATGAGCGGAGCTTTCCATGCGGGCATGGGCGCGCTCGGCGTCTGCCAGCGAGAAGCTCTGATCCATGACCGGCGCGATGCGGCCCGCGTCGAGCAGCGGCCAGACCTTTTTGCGCAATGCATCGGCGATTTCGGCCTTGGCGGCGTCGGATTGCGGGCGCAGGGTTGAGCCGGTGATGGTCAGGCGCTTGGCCATGATCAGGGCGAAGTTGATCTCCGCCTTTGGCCCCTCAAGGAAAGCGATATGCACCATGCGCCCTTCGACGGCGAGGGCGCGGATGTTGCGTTCGATATAGGAGCCACCGACCATGTCGAGGATCAGATTGGCCCCGCCTTCCGCTTTCAGCACCGCGCCGAAATCCTCCTCGCGGTAGTTGATCGCGCGTTCGGCGCCCAGATCAACACAGGCGGCGCATTTCTCCGCCGAACCGGCGGTCGCGAAGACGCGGGCGCCGAAATGGTTGGCGAGTTGGATGGCGGTGGTGCCGATGCCGGAGGAGCCGCCATGCACCAAAAACCGCTCGCCCGCTTGAAGCCCGCCGCGCATGAAGACGTTGGACCAGACGGTGAAGAAAGTCTCGGGCAGGCAGGCGGCTTGTCTGAGGTTCATGCCCTCGGGAACCGGCAGGGCATGGGCGGCGGGGCAGGTGACATATTCGGCATAGCCGCCGCCGGGCAACAGCGCGCAGACCAGATCGCCGGGCTGCCACTCGCTCACGTCGGGACCAACCGCGACCACCTCCCCCGCACCCTCAAGACCGGGCAGGTCAGAGGCGGTCGGGGGCGGCGCGTAAGACCCGGCGCGTTGCAGCGCGTCGGGGCGGTTCACCCCGGCATGGGCCAGCCGGATCAGGATTTCGCCCTGTTCGGGCGCGGGCACCGGGCGCTCACACAGACGCAGAACCTCCGGTCCGCCCGGCTCGCTGATCTCGATGGCGCGCATGGTGTCGGGTAAGCTCATTTCGCGTCCTCCTGTGCCGATTTTGGCGCACTGACCAACCCGGCCAGCCGCCCCGGCCCCGCATCGAAGGCGCGCCCGAAGGGGCTGGATTTAACCTTCGACTTGAAGCGCTCGAACTGCATCACATTTTCAATGCGCCGATCAAGGAAGTCCCAGGTTTTCGCCTGCCCCTCGCTGTCATCGCCGAGCCAGTATAGCACGGTCGAAGAGATCACGGCGGAAAGGGTGGCGCGTTTGGTATACCAGTTGATATCGCGCGAGGGATCACCCAGCGTGCGCCAGATCAGATCGGAGGTGCCCCAAAGCGCCTTCGAGCCGGTGGCGGCGTTTTGCGGCAGGGCGAACAGGGCAAACCCGTTGCGCACGAGGTCGCGATCAGAGAGCAAAAGCCGGGTTTTCACCGCATGGGTGATGCGCTCGCGCACCTTCATTTCCGAGAGGTCTTCGGTCGCCAGCATCGCTTCCAGCGCCCGGTCGCCAGAGCGGTGATATTCCAGCGCCAGATCGACCGGACCGCGCGGAAACAGGGCGCGGGCGGCGGCAATATCCATGCCGAGATCGGTGGCGGCGAGGGCGATGGTGGCTTCGCTCCAGCCATCGAACAGCGCGTGGCCAAGGGATGCTTCGAGGAACTCTTCGCGGGTCATATCCTGTGTCATGCCCCTGTTTCGCATCCCGCGACACTCTGGACAAGCACCAATCCGTCTGTTAAGCGGACGGCTCCTGCAATCTTGCAAATCCAACTTAGAAAGGTGGTGACACCACATGCAGGTATCGGTTCGCGATAACAACGTCGATCAGGCCCTTCGTGCCCTGAAGAAGAAGTTGCAGCGTGAGGGCGTCTTCCGCGAAATGAAGCTTCGGCAGCATTTCGAGAAGCCCTCGATCAAGCGCGCACGCGAAAAAGCTGAAGCCATCCGCCGCGCGCGGAAACTGGCGCGCAAAAAGGCGCAGCGTGAGGGTCTTCTCTAAGACCATCCGTTTTGGCTTTTAAAGCATTGGCGACCCCCGGCGAAAGCTCGGGGGTTTGTCTTTTTGGGGAGCCGCTATGGGCGGATTTCGACTTCCGTTCCGATGGGGGTAAATTCCCATAACTCTTGGATTTCCTTGTCAGAAACGGCGATGCAACCGGCGGTCCAGTCATATGCCAGCGTGATGGCGCCGCGCCCGTTTTGCTGGCCGTGAATGAAGATGTCGCCGCCGGGGGAATAGCCGCCGGCCTCGGCGCGCGCGATGTCTTCGGGTTGCGGATAATCCAGCCCCAGCGACAGGTGAAAAGCGCTGTTCGGGTTGCGTCGGTTGATGCGGAAAACGCCCTCCGGGGTGCGCCCGTCGCCTTGCCGGACCTTGTCGCCCACCGGAGCGAACCCCAGCGCGATGCGATATGTCTTGAGCGCTACCCCGTCGCGGAACACGGTCATTTTCCGGGCGGATTTTTCGATCAGAATGCGGTCGATCGGTGCGGTCAGAGGCGGCTCTTCCGGGGGCGTTTGCCGGTATAGAATCACCGCAAGCCCCGCGAACAGGGCGAGCAGCGACAGGCGCGCAAAGACCTTCGCGGCCTGTTTCATTGCAGGTCGGCGAAGGCTTTTTGCAGGCGTGTAACCGCTTCTTCGATCCGTGCGCGCTGGGTCGCGAGGTTGAAGCGCAGGAAGGTTTCGCCGCCCTTGCCGAAGGTTGCGCCGTGATTGGCGGCGATGCGCGCTTCTTTCGCCACGCGGGCGTTCATTTCCGCTGGCTCCATGCCGGTATCGCTAAAATCGACCCAGGAGAGATAGGTTGCTTCCAGCGCCATGCTTTTGAGGCCGGGAATGGCGGCGATACCGGCGTCGAACGCTTTGCGGTTGCCGTCAATATAGCCGCGCAGCGCGTCGACCCATTCCGCGCCTTCTGGCGAATAAGCTGCCCGCGTCAGGGTCAGGCCGAAGCTGTTGGCATTGAGACCGATCCCAGCCACGGCCTTGGCGAAGCGGGCGCGCAGTTTGGGATTGGAAATAATCGCATTGCCGGTTTGTCCGCCCGCGATATTGAAGGTTTTGGTCGCGGCGCTCAGCATGATGAGGCGTTCGGCGGCGCCTTCGATATTGGCCATGGGGATATGGGTTTGGCCGGGCATGGTCAGGTCGTGGTGGATCTCGTCGGAAACAAGAATCAGATCGTGTTTGGCGCAGAAATCGACAACACCTTCCAGTTCCTCGCGCGTCCAGACCCGTCCGCCGGGATTATGCGGCGAGCAAAGCACGAACATGGTTTCACGCCCGGTCAGTTCCGTTTCCCAGCGCTCGAAATCCATCTCGTAATGCCCGGCATTGTTGGTTAACGCGCATTCGGTAACTTCGCGCCCGGCGGCGGTGATGGTGCTGGCGAAGGCGTGGTAGACCGGGGTGGTCAGAACGATGCCGTCGCCCGGTTCGGTGAAGGCGTGCAGGCACATGCCGACGCCGTTTACCACGCCAGCAGTGGTGAAAATATCGCCGGGATCGACGGTCCAGCCGTGCCGCGTTTGCATCCACCATTGGATCGCCCCGCGGTAGGCGTCATCGGCGCCGGGATAGGCGTAAATGCCGCCGTTAACCATGTTTTGCAGCGCCTCGCGAATCACGGGCGCGGCCTCAAAATCCATATCCGCCACCCACATGGCCAAGCCGTCTTTGGGCGACACGCCGTAACGTGCTTCCATCATGTCCCATTTCAGGGAATTGGTGCCGATGCGATTGATAGGGGTGTCAAAATTGGGCATGGGTATCTCCTTTGCGCGCAGATTACCCGGCTTGCCGCCCGGCGCAAGGCCGGGTTCGGGATTGATTGCCGGGGCGGCTTCACCTATGTGAAACGCATGACGATACGCCCTATTCTGATCCACCCCGACCCGCGCCTGAAAAAGGTATGCACGCCCGTTCCCGATCTGTCCGATGCGCTGTTGGCGTTGGCGGAGGATATGTTGGAGACCATGTATGACGCGCCGGGGATCGGGCTGGCGGCGCCGCAGGTTGGGGTTTTGGACCGGCTGATTGTGGCGGATGCGCAGCGCGACCCGGAGGCGACGCCGGAGCCGATCGTGATGTTTAACCCGGAGGTGGTATTGTCCTCGGACGAGACCAGCGTTTACGAGGAAGGCTGCTTGTCGATCCCGGAGCAATTTGCCGAAGTGACGCGCCCGGCGGAGGTTCGGGTGCGCTGGGTCGATACCAAGGGCAACGAGCAGGAGCGTGATTTTGACGGGCTTTGGGCGACGGTGTTGCAGCATGAGATCGACCATCTGAACGGCAAGTTGTTCATCGACTATCTGGGCGCCATGAAGCGGCAGATGATGACGCGCAAATCGCAGAAACTGAAGCGCGAACGGGCGCGGATATGAAGCATCGGCCTTTCCTGCTCTGGCCCGACAGGCGATTGCGCATGGCGGCGGCGGATGTGGCGGAGATCACGGATGAGACCCGCGCCATTTGGGACGAGATGATCTATGCGATGGACGCGATGCTCGGTGTTGGGCTGGCGGCGGTGCAGTTGGGGATCATGCAGCGGCTGGCGGTTGTGGATGCGTCAGACGCGCGCGGGCAGGCGATTTGCATGGCCAACCCGGAAGTGCTGCACGCTTCGGTGAAGCTGTCGGAGCATGAGGAGGCCAGCCCGAATCTGCCCGGTGTTTCCGCGGTTATTTCGCGTCCGCGCGCGGTAACGGTGCGGTTTCTCAATGCGCAGGGTGCGGTGGAGGAGCGCGATTTTGTCGGGCTTTGGGCCACCTCGGTGCAGCACCAGATCGATCACTTGGCGGGTAAGATGTATTTCGACCATCTGTCGAAGACCAAGCGGGATATGTTGTTGAAAAAGGCGGCGAAGAAGCGATGAAAGTTGTGTTCATGGGCACGCCGGATTTTTCCGTTCCGGCTTTGGAGGCACTGGTTGCGGCGGGGCATGAGGTTGTGTGTGTTTATACGCAGCCGCCGCGTCGGGCGGGACGGGGCAAGGCGCTGCGTCCGGGGCCGGTGCATGCGCGGGCTTTGGAATTGGGGCTTGATGTGCGCCATCCGGTGTCATTGAAGGGCGCCGCAGAACAGGCGGAATTTGCTGCGCTTGAGGCGGATGTTGCGGTTGTTGTGGCCTATGGGTTGATTTTGCCGCAGGCGGTTCTGGACGCGCCGAAGCGGGGGTGTTTGAACATTCATGCGTCTTTGTTGCCGCGCTGGCGCGGGGCAGCGCCGATCCATCGCGCGATCATGGAAGGGGATGCGGAAACCGGCATTTGCATCATGCAGATGGACGCGGGATTGGATACCGGGCCGGTGCTGCTCCGCGAGGCGACGGGGATCGGGCCGGAGGAGACCACGGGCGCGTTGCATGACCGGCTGTCGCAGATGGGCGGGCGGATGATTGTGGATGTTCTGTCACGGTTGGATGCGCTTGAGCCGCAGGTGCAGCCGGAAGAGGGCGTTACTTATGCGCATAAGGTCGACAAGGCGGAGGCGGAGATTGATTGGAGCCTGCCTGCGGTGCAGGTGGATCGGTTGATCCGGGGCTTGTCGCCGTTTCCGGGTGCCTGGGTGCAGATGGGTGGTGAGCGGGTGAAGCTGCATTGCTGTCGTTTGGCGGATGTGGCGGGGACGCCGGGGGAAATCCGCGCGCCGTTTACCATTTGCTGCGGCGAGGGGGCGATTGAGGTCCTGCGCGCACAACGGCCCGGCAAGCGGGCGATGGATCAGGAAGCGTTTTTGCGCGGTTTCGATCTGCCTGCGCGGGTTGGCTAGGCCGCTGGCCTCCGGCGGGAGTATTTTTTCTAAGAAGAAATGGCTTTAGTGCCTTGCTTTGAGCAGGCGGGCCTGTTGTTTGCGCCAGTCTTGTTTGGCGGCGTCAGCACGTTTGTCGTGGTGTTTTTTACCTTTGGCGATGCCGATTTTGATTTTGGCGAGGCCTTTATGGTTGAAATACAGCACGATGGGAACGAGGGTCATACCCTTGCGTTGGGTCGCGTTCCACATGTGCGACAGCTCGCGTTTGGAGGCGAGCAATTTGCGGCGGCGGCGCTCTTCGTGGCCCCAGGTTTTGGCTTGCGCGTAGGGGGCGATGTAGGAATTGACCAGCCATAGCTCGCCGTTTTCGACTTCGGCGTAGCTTTCGGCGATGTTGGCGCTGCCGCTGCGCAGGGATTTGACCTCGGAGCCCATCAGGACCATGCCGCATTCGATATCCTCTTCGATGGCGTAATCGAAGCGGGCGCGCCGGTTTTCGGCGACGACCTTGTAGTTGGGGTTGTCCTTCGGTTTGGCCATGAGTGTCTCAGATCAGGCCAGCGGATTGCATGGCGGATTTGATCGCGGCCTTGGTTTCGTCAGAGGCGCCAAAGATCGGGCTGCGGACCTCTTCCGTGGCTTTACCCAGAAGTGAGAGGCCGTATTTTGCGCCGACCACGCCGGGTTCGAGGAAGATGGCTTTATGCAGGGCCATCAGCTTGTCGGAAAGCTCCAGCGCGCGGGCGTAGTCTCCGGCGAGGGTGGCTTCCTGTTGCTGGGCGCAGAGTTTCGGCGCGACATTGGCGGTGACGGAGATGCAGCCGGTGCCGCCCATGGCGTTGAAGCCGACCGCGGTGGCGTCTTCGCCGGAGAGCTGGATGAAGTCCTTGGCGCATTGCATCCGCTGCCACGCGACGCGGGCCAGATCGCCAGTGGCGTCTTTGACCGCAACGATGGTGTCGAGTTTGGACAATTCGGCCATGGTTTCGACGCTCATATCGACGGCGGAGCGGCCGGGGATGTTGTAAATCACGATGGGCAGGCCCACTTCGGTCAGCGCGCGGAAATGGGCCACCAAACCGGCTTGCGTCGGTTTGTTGTAATAGGGCGTCACCACGAGCGCGCCATCGGCGCCGACCTGTTTGGCATGTTCGACAAAGCGGAGCGCTTCGGTGGTGTTGTTCGATCCCGCACCCGCAATGACCGGCACCCGCCCGGCGGCCTGCCGCACCACGGTTTCCACCACTTGCTCATGCTCGGCATGGCTCAGGGTCGGGCTTTCGCCGGTTGTGCCGACGGGGACCAGCCCGTGCGAGCCTTCGGAAATTTGCCACTCGACCAGATGTTTGAGCGCATCAAGATCCAGCGCGCCGTTTTTGAACGGCGTGATCAGGGCAGGCAGGGATCCTTTGAACATGACACGCTCCTTTGCGTTTGGGGTCAGTGTGTTCCGATTCAGACCGGGGACGCGCGGAAACTAGCCGCCTTCGCGGCAAATGCCAAGATTGTGTATTGTTGCATTGCAAAGGCGCGCTACAAACCCGGCATGAAAATGAGATCAGATATTTTGCGCGCGCTGGGCGCCGCTTTGATTTTTTGCGTTTTGGGGGCGGGGGCGATCCCGGCGCAGGGCGTTGAGCAATTTGAAAATGCCATGAAGATTTATCGTTCCGGCGATGGCGATGCGGCGGTTCGGGCGGCGGGGGCGCCTGGCTCGGTGGCGTCGGATATGATCATCTGGAGCCGGTTGCGGTCGAGTTTTGGCAGCTTTGAACAGGGGGTCGAGTTCGTTGCCCGCAGGCCGGATTGGCCGGGGTTGAAGCTGTTGCGCAAGAAAGTCGAGGGCATGATGCCGGACGCGCCGCGCGGGGATGTGGTGCGCGCGTTTTTTGCCGGGGTGAAGCCGCAGACGGGCGAGGGGTCTTTGCATCTGGCCAAGGCGCTTTGGGATGCGGGGCTGAAACAAGAGGCGATGGCGGAGGCGGTTCGGGGCTGGACGGAGCTTTCCCTGACGGATGAGGCGTTTGAGCGGTTTCGTGTTGATTGGCCGAAGACGACAAAGCGGTTTCACTGGCAGCGCGCGGATATGTTGCTTTGGCGCGGGCTGACCGGCGAGGCGGAGAAGATGCGTGATTTGCTTGGTGCGGGGCAGCAGGCGTTGCTTTCGGCGCGGGCCGGGTTGCGCCGCGATGTGGACGGGGTGGATGCGCTGATCGAGGCGGTTCCGGCGAGTCTCGCGGGCGATCCGGGACTGGCTTACGAGCGGTTTTTGTGGCGCGTGCGCAAGGGGCGGTCCGGGGCGGCGTTGGAGCTGTTGCTCGCGCGTTCGGGATCGGTGGAGAGCCTTGGCAAGCCGGAGCGTTGGGCGGGGCAGCGGCTACGTCTGGCGCGGGCGGCGATGCGCGAGGGCAATGCGCGGCTGGCCTATCGGGCGGCGGCGAGTCATCAACTGACTTCCGGTTCAAAGCGCAATGAGTTGGAGTGGCTGGCGGGCTATGTGGCGCTGGTTAAGCTGGGCGATGCGAAGACGGCGCTGGCGCATTTTCGCCGGTTTGCCGCGGGTGTAAACACGCCGATCAGTCTTGGCCGCGCGGGCTATTGGGAGGGTCGGGCCTTGGAGGCGCTTGGTCGGGCGCAGGAGGCGCGGGCCGCTTTTGCGCGGGGCGGCCAGCATCAGACCGCGTTTTACGGTTTGTTGGCGGCGGAAAAGGTTGGGATGGGGATGGATCCGGCGCTGATCGGGGCGGAAACCTTCCCGAATTACAAGCAAAATCCCCGTTGGAACGATCCCCGATTCGAGGCGGCGCGGTTGGCGCTTGCGGCCGGGGAGATGTATTTCGCGGAGCGGTTTCTCGTGCAGCTTTCCGAGGATATGGACCGCACCGGGGTTGGGCAACTGGCCGCTTGGGCGGAGGCGGAAGGCGCGCCGCATTTGCAGTTGGTTTTGGCGAAATATGCGATCAAATATCACGGGGATTTGCTGGTGCGGCCCTATTTCCCGGTGCCGGATATTGGTCGGGGCAACCGCACCGTGCCGCGTGCGCTGGAACTGGCGATTGCGCGGCGTGAGAGCGAGTTTGACCCGGAGGTGGTGAGCCGGGTTGGGGCGCGCGGGTTGATGCAGTTGATGCCCGGCACGGCGCAGGACATGGCAAAGCGGCTCGGGATCGAATACTCCGCCGCACGGCTGACCGATGGCATGGCCTATAACACGCGGCTTGGCTCGGAATATCTTGCCTATTTGCAGGAGAAATACGGGCGCAATCCGGTGCTGATCGCGGTGGCCTATAATGCCGGGCCGGGCCGGGCAAATTCGTGGTCCAGAGCGCTGGGCGATCCGCGGTTGGGCGGGGTGGATATTGTGAACTGGATCGAGAGTATCCCGTTTGACGAGACCCGCAATTATGTCATGCGGGTCACGGAGAGCATTTTTGTCTATCGCGCGCGGCTCACGGGACAGGCGCAGCCGATCGGGATGACGGCACTGCTCAAGCAGCGGTAAGCCGGGCGCGGGTCATGTGCCGTTTGCGACCATAGCCGGGCGCGCGGGTGACATCGAACCCGGCGGCTTGCAGGTTGCGACGCACGAAACCGGCAGCGGTGTAGGTTGCGGCGGTGCCACCGGGCGCGGTGTGATCGGCGACGGCTTGTAACAGATCCGCGTCCCAAAGCTCGGGGTTCTTGGCCGGGCTGAACCCGTCGAGAAACCACGCATTTGCTTTACCGCCCCAGCGCGGCAGGGTCTCGCGGGCGTCGCCGATGATCAGTTCCACCTCAATCCCCGCCATGTCGAACGTATCCAGCCCCGCTTCACGCGCCGCCAGCAACGGACCAGCGGCCTCAAAGGCTTCCGGGAAGGCGCTTAGGGCGCGGGCCATGTCTTCGGGGTTCATCGGGAAGGCCTCGAAACTGGTAAACCGCAGCTTGCCCCCGCCGACCCGCCGCCATTCCAGCCACAGCGCGATCAGGTTCAACCCTGTGCCAAAGCCCAGCTCCGCGATGTGCAGGTCGTTTTGCAACCGATCCGCAAGATCGTTGCCCGACAGGAACACATGCCGCGTTTCCTCCAGCCCGTTAGCGAGGTTAAAATAGGGGTCGTCGAATCGGTTTGACAGGGGCGTGACCTCGTCGCGCCAACTGATTTCGGCGAAGGAATTTTCGGGCATTTTGTCTCTGTCCATGCGGGGACAATGCGGGGGATGTGAGGGCTTTACAATGGTGGAGTTGACGGTGCGTGGCGCCGGGATTTTCGGGCTTTCGGTGGCTTATGCGGCGCTGAAACAGGGCGCGCGGGTGCGGGTGATTGATCCGGCGGGACCGGGCGCGGGGGCGTCGGGCGGGATCGTTGGCGCGCTGGCGCCGCATGTGCCGGAAAACTGGAACCCGAAAAAGGCGTTTCAGTTTGAGAGCCTGTGCATGGCGGAAGGATTTTGGGCCGAGGTGGCGACGTTGTCGGGCCAGTCGCCGGGCTACGGGCGCACGGGCCGGCTGCAACCCATTGCCGACGAAGCCGGGATCGCGCGGGCCGAAGCGCGGGCCTTGAGCGCGGCGGAGCTTTGGCAGGGGCGGTTTCGCTGGGAAGTGCGCGACGAAGCGCCGGAATGGGCGCCGGTTTCGCCGACGGGAAAGTGGATTTTCGACGATCTGACCGCGCGGATGCGCCCGCGCGGGGCGGTGGCGGCGCTGGTCGGGGCGATTGAGGTGCTGGGCGGTGAGGTCGCGAAAGCGGGGCCGTATGAGGGGCGCGTGGTCTGGGCCACGGGCGCGGCGGGGCTGGTGGATTTATCGGCGCGGGTCGGCAAGAATGTCGGCGGCGCGGTCAAGGGCCAGTCCGCCCTGTTGGCCTATGAGGCGTGCGACCTGCCGCAACTCTTCGCTGACGGGGTGCATATCGTGCCGCATGAGGACGGGACGGTGGCGGTTGGATCGACCAGCGAGCGGGAATTTGACACGGCAGACGGTGTGGATGCGCTTCTGGACGATGTGTTGGAAAAATGCGTTCAGGTCTGCCCACAACTCGCGGGGGCGGAAGTGATCGAACGCTGGGCCGGGTTGCGGCCACGGGCACGTTCGCGCGCACCGATGCTGGGCGCATGGCCCGACAAGCCGGGGCACTTCATCGCCAATGGCGGCTTCAAGATTGGCTTCGGCATGGCGCCGCTGGTCGGTCAGGTTATGGCCGACCTCGCACTGAATGGCACGGACGCAATCCCGGACGGGTTCCGGGTTGAGGACAATCTTTAAAACTCCACCCCGATCTGCGCCTTGATCCCGGCACGGAATGGATGTTTGATCTGCTCCATTTCCGTCACCAGATCGGCGATTTCGATCAGTTCTTCCTTGGCGTTGCGCCCGGTCAGGATGACATGGGTCATCTCCGGTTTTTCGTCGCGCAGGAAGGCCACGACATCGTTCACGTCGATATAGTCATAGCGCAGCGCGATGTTGATTTCATCGAGCAAAACCATGGTGTTTGCCGGGTCGCGGATCAGCTCTTTTGACTTCTCCCACGCCGCCTGCGCCATCTCGATGTCGCGCGAACGGTCCTGAGTTTCCCAAGTGAACCCTTCGCCCATCGTGTGAAACGCGCAGAGGTCGGAGAACTTTTCCTGAATAAGATTGCGTTCGCCGCATTCCATCCCGCCCTTGATGAACTGCACCACGGCGCATTGCATGTTATGCGCAATGGCGCGGAAAATCATACCAAAGGCGGCGGAGGATTTGCCTTTGCCCTTGCCGGTATGAACGATGATCAGCCCCTTTTTATCAGTCTTTGCTGCCATCATCCGGTCCCGCGCGGCCTTCTTCTTGGCCATTTTCGTCGCGTGTTTTTCGTTCTCTGCGCTCATGTCGTTCTCCTGTTTCGCTGCAAGAGTGACGCGCCCGTGTGTGAAAGGCAAACGAAAAAGGCGGACCCGAAGGCCCGCCTTTCGCTTTCATTTGCTGCGTTTACTCCGCCGGAACCGCAGCGGTTTCTACTTTGGAGAAATGCTGCTTGTTGAGGCGCAGGATCAGCCAGACCATGAGGAACTGCGAGGCCAGCGCGATGGCAGTGATGGCCCAATAAGCGATGGAGAATTTATCCACCAGCCCGGCGGCAACCAGCCCCTTGTTGACGAAGAACTGCAACAGCACCGAGAAGGCAACGCCGGGGCAGATCAGGCCGTAAGAACCTGGCGAGGTGTCGTTGCCGAGCACGAATTGCCTGAAGTAGCCCTGACGGCTCAACACGGTCATGCCGAGCAGCAGGAAGACGACCTGAACCGAGATCAGTTTGGCAAGAAACATCATGGTTTCCACCGGGGCGCCGTGGGCGTTGAAGGTCGCGTGCAGCCCGTGATCCTGACGCAGGGACATGATGCCGAGAATGGTCATCAGCGGAACCACGATCATCAGGGTCGGCGCGGCTTCTTTCGCGGTGCCGTAGTGCAGCATCGAGTTGAAGGCGGTGAACAGCGCGAGGGCTGCATAAATCACGGCGGCGGTGCCGAAGAAGGTCGAGCCGACGAGCGAGAAACCGACCGTAACCGGGACCGACGACATGGCGGCCGGAGCAGCGAAGCCAACGGAGACCATGGCGAGGGCGAAGGTCGGCAGCATCTGCGCGAAGGAGTTATGCGCGGTCACGTCGAACACGCCGCCTTTGGTCAGTACGCGGCCAAGGAAATCACCGATGATCGACAGCGCGAACATGCCGATCAGGGCGAAGGTGAACATGGCGACCGGGAACAAATATTCCACCACGTTCCACAGCCCCGGCACGAAGACGAGGCCAACAATGAACAGGCCGTTCACGGTCATGGCGAGGGCCAGCGGATAGGCGAGCAGGGTGGTTTCGGCGTTGGAATTGCGCAGGGTTTGATAGGCGTCCGTTTGCTTCCAGCGGTTGAACGCGGAAATGTTCCAGGCGAGCTTTTGCAGGTTGAGGAAAGCGAAAACCGCAATCGCCGTCATGGCCAGCGCGATGGCGCCCTTGGCGGACATCGAGGCATTGGGCCAGTAAGCGGCGATGTGATTGAAGGTTGCGACCGGGGTGCCTTTGTGCGGCACCCAGAACAGCAGATACATGAAGAACGACACCGAAAGGCCGCCGGCGCCGACGGAGGCGAGGAAATAAAGCGGAGAATATTTGTCCGCTACACGGTTGGTTTGCATTGGAGGGCTCCATTCATATTCAGGATTTGGAATGTAAATAGCGAAGCGGCTTGGGGAATGCTGTGCGACAAGTTGACGCACCTGTGCGTTAAGCTTGGCGCGTTAACCTTGGTTAAGAACGCGTTAAGAGTTTTTTAACGGTTTTTGCGCCATAGTGGCGGCATGAAACCGTTGTTGTTAACCATGTTCCTTGCCGCTCTGACGGCCTGTGATTCCCCAAGCCTGCGGATGCACGGGGCGAATCGTCAGGTTGTCGAAGTTGGTGGGTCGCTCTTCGCCGTGCATTGGCGCGGCGATGAGGTCGAGATTTACCGCACCTCCATCGAGCTTTCGCCCTCCATGTCCCTGACCTTCGCCAAGGCAACGCGGGCGGTCGAAATCGCCACCGGATGCCGGGTTGAAAACGGCTCGCTTGGCGGCGATGTGGCTTTGATGACGGCGCGGCTGGAATGCCCCGGCGCTTAGCGCTGTCGCAGTTGTTCCAGCAGTGCGCGCGCCGAGTTTGAGCGTGGTATCCAAAGCCCCTTTTCTATTGCTTCTTCAAGGCGTTGTGCGATTTCAGCCAATGCGGCGGGGTTGTGTTCCTCGATGAAGTCGCGGGTCTCTTCGTCCTCCAGAAAGGCGGCATGCACCAGATCGAAATGATGGTTCTTCACTGCATGGGTGGTCGCTGCAAAGGCGAACAGATAATCGACCGTCGCGGCGATCTCAAACGCGCCCTTATACCCGTGCCGCTTCACCCCCTCGATCCATTTCGGGTTCACCACGCGCGAGCGCACGACCCGTCCGATCTCATCGTCCAGCGTGCGGATCACCGGGCGCTCCGGGCGGGAGTGGTCGTTATGGTAAATCGGGCGGTCCTGCCCTTGTAAATGGGCCACCGCCGCCGCTGCGCCGCCCTCGAATTGGTAGTAATCGTCGCTGTCCAGAATGTCGTGTTCGCGGTTGTCCTGGTTCTGCACGATGGCTTCGGTCTGGCTCAGGCGTTGTTCGAATCCTGCCCGGTCGCGTTTACCTTCGTTACCAGCGCCGTAAGAATATCCGCCCCATTCGAGGTAGGCTTCGGCAAAGTCCGCGCGATCGTTCCATAGCCTTTCGTCGATCAATGCCTGAAGCCCCGCGCCATAGGCGCCGGGTTTGGAGCCGTAAACACGCGGGCGGATGCCCTCCGTCTTCGCGCGCGCTGCAGCGGGGTTGGCGCTGTCGGGTTCGTCGAGTTCCATCACCGCGCGGGCGGCGGAATCGAAGAGCGAAATCAGCGACGGAAAGGCGTCGCGGAAGAAGCCGGAGATGCGCAGGGTTACGTCCACACGCGGGCGGCCAAGCGCGGTTTCGGGGATGATCTCGAACCCGGTGACACGCCGATTGGCTTTATCCCATTGGGGTTTGACGCCCATCAGAGCCAAGGCCTGCGCAATGTCGTCGCCGCCGGTGCGCATGTTGGCCGTGCCCCATGCGGTGATCAACATCGCGCGTGGCCAGTCGCCATGGGTTTGCAAATGTTTGTCGATCAACAGATTGGCGGATTTCCAGCCGAGGGACCATGCGGTCGGCGTCGGCACGGCCCGGCTGTCAACGGAATAAAAGTTGCGTCCGGTAGGCAGCGTGTCGAGCCGTCCGCGCGTTGGTGCGCCGGACGGGCCGGGGGGCACGAATTTTCCGGCAAAGGCGGTCAGGATGCCATCAAGTTCTGCCGGGCCGCATTGGGTTACTTTTGGCTTAACAACGTGTTCAACTTGGTTAAGCACCGCGCTAGAAGCCGGGCCGGGCGCCGCCTCTCCTTCGATCAGCCGCGCGGCATATTCTTCCAGCCGTTCGACCGTATCCCCATGCGAGCGCCACGCGGTTTCGCCGCTCAGCTGCGCCGGTTTTGGCCCGGTCCACGGCGCGGAAAAATCGCAATCCAACGGGTCGAAATTCAGCTCCAGATCCAGTGCCAGCGCCCGGATCAGCGACGCGTTCTCACCCTTGCCGTCGCCGCGCGGAATACGCACCAAAGCCTGCACCAGATCGCGCGACAAACGCCCCTCCGGCGACTTGCCAAAGACGTGCAACCCGTCCCGGATTTGCGCCTCTTTCAACTCACACAAATAGGCGTCCAGCTTGGCCAGATCGTTTTCCTCATCGCCGGTCAAACCGGCATCTTCATCCAGCCCGGTCACAGTTGTCAGGCTCAGAATTTCCTTCTTCAAAATCTCGATCCGGCGCGGATCAACTCCCGCCGCTTCGTAATATTCATCGACCAGCGCTTCGAGGTCTTTCATCGGCCCGTAGCTTTCTGCGCGGGTCAGGGGCGGCGTTAAATGGTCAATGATTACAGCACTTGCGCGCCGTTTTGCCTGTGTCCCTTCGCCCGGATCGTTGACGATGAAAGGGTAGATATGCGGAACCGGACCAAGGACCGCTTCGGGCATGCAGGTCTCAGACAGGGCCAGCGCCTTGCCCGGCAGCCATTCAAGATTTCCGTGCTTGCCCATATGGGCGATGGCGTGGGTTTTGAAGCTGTGGCGGAGCCAGAAATAGAAGGCGAGATAGTTGTGCGGCGGGACCAGATCGGGGCAGTGATAGGTGTCGGTCGGGTCGATGTTATAGCCGCGCGCGGGCTGCACGCCGACCACCGCGTTGCCATAGGAAAACAGCGATAGGCGGAAGGCATTATCCTCGAAAAACGGGTCGGATTCCGGGGTGCCCCAGCGCTCGGCGATCTGGTCCTGAACCTGCTGCGGCAGGCGGTGGAAATGCGTCAGATATTCGCCCAACGGCAGGGTCGTGCCGCCGGAGCGTTGGGCGCGGTCGGTAAGCCAGTTGGTCGGGCCGCTGAGGATGGTTTGCATCAGCGCTTGAGCGGACTCAGGAGTGTTACGAATCCGGTAACCTTGGTTAACAAGCGCGTTCAGCACCTCGATGGTTGCGGCGGGCGTATCGAGGCCGACGCCATTGGCGAGGCGCCCGTCCTTGTTCGGATAATTGGCCAGAATGAGGGCGACACGACGCTCGGGGAGCGGGGTGTGGCGCAGCTCGGCCCAGTTCTTCGCCAGTTGCGCCACGAACGCGATGCGGTCCGGGCGGGCGCGGTAGGTCGCGATGGGGCATTCGGTGGCGGCGTCGAAGAACGCTTCGCCCTTGAAACTGATGGCGCGGGTCAGCACCCGACCGTCGACTTCGGGCAGGGCGACGTTCATCGCGATGTCGCGGGCGGACAGGCCGCTCGTGCCCTCGTGCCACGTCGCCTCGGCGCTGGTTGACAGCACAACCTGAAACACCGGCGCCGCGTTCGCGGCCTTCATGGTTAACGGGTTTTGCGGGCTGTCGTCGCCCTCATGTGGCGAGCCGACGGCGAAGGAGGTGCAGTTCAAAATCACCGAGGGCGGGGCGGTTTCAAACAGCGATTGCAGGGTCGCGGCGGAGAGCGGGTCTTTGAGCGAACTGACGAAAATCGGCAGCGGGTTCAGGCCGAGTTTGGCTAGCTCCGAGACCAGCCCGCCGATGGGTTCCAGCCCCGCCGATTGCACCAGCGCGCGGTAAAACACCACCGCCACCACCGGCGCGTTCTCCTGCCAACTCTCTGATATAACATCAAAATCCGCCAAGCCTTTGCCGGGCCAGTATAGCCCCGATTTCAGCAGCGGCGCGGCGGGGGCGGGCTTGTCGCTGCCGGTCAGCATCGCCTGCGCATAGGTCAGGAAACGGGTCGTGTTTTCCGGGCCGCCTTCGACCATATAGGCCCAGAGCGCGGCGTAATCCTCTTCGGAAACGGTCGAGAGCAAGGCGAGGTCCGGGTCGGGTTTGTCATCGCCGGGCAAGAGCGCCAGCGGGATGCCGAGCGCCTGACAATGGGCGGCATATTGTTCGACGCCATAGCGCCAGTAACCTTGCCCGCCCAGCACGCGTGCCACCCCCAGCTTGCATTTCGACGCGCAGGTTTCGATGTGCAGATCGACGGAGAGGGGGTGTGCCAGATGGGTCAGGTTGGCGAGGCGCAGGCTCGGGGCGGCGTCCATATCGGCGCGGGCCTGTGACAGCGCGGCCAGCTCGGTATCGGCGGCGGAAATGAAGAGAATATCGGCGGGACTTTGCGCCAGATCGACGGGTTCTTTGCCGTCGTCAATGGCGCCGGGAGTGGCGGCGAGCAGGTGCATTTACAGGATCTTTTGCATGAAGATGGAGCTTTTGGCGTTGGGATAATCGCCGAAGGGGCCGCGCGGTTCAAACCCGGCGGCGGCGTAGAGCTTGTGCGCGGCGGTGAGTGTGTTGCCGGTTTCGAGCATCAGGGCGGGCAGGTTTTCGGCGCGGGCGGTGGCCTCGATCTGGGCCAGAAGGGCGGCGCCGATCCCCTTGCCGCGCGCTTCCTGCGCGACAAACATGGACTTCACCTCGCCATATTCGGGGGTGATTTTCAACGCGCCGGTGCCGAGAATTGCATCGCCCTCGCGCGCCACGAAAAAGCGGATGTCGGGCGCTTTCAGGGCGTTGATATCGAGGAAAAAATTGTCCTCTGGCGGGAACAGGCTCTGCATCAGCGCGTGGCTTTGCCCGAGCAAGCGAGCCGCACCGGGTTCATCCGGCGCGGCCTGTTCGATGGTGAAGCTCATGCGCGCAGGGCGGCTTCGATCGCGGCGTGGTCCAGCCCCGCCTGACCGATCACCACCAGCCGGGTTTCCCGCGCATCCGCGCCGAAAGGCTGGTCGAAATAATGGTCCACCCGCGGGCCAACCGCTTGATATGTCAGGCGCATCGGCTTGCCTTCAACGGCGGCGAAACCCTTGAGGCGCAGGATGTTATGCGCGCGGATGACCTCGGTGATTTGCGCGGCGAAGGCTTCCGGGTCGGTGATTTCGCCGCGCTCGACGACGAAGGTTTCGAACTCGTCGTGGTCGTGGTGATGTTCATGATCGTCGTCATCATCATCGTGGTGGTGATGGTGTATCTCGTCGCGCCCGGCCATGTTGGCCTCCGCTTCTGCGCCTTGCCCCAGCACCACTTCCACTGGCAATTTGCCCATCGTCGAGGGCAGAACCTGCACCCCGCCGCGCGCTTCGCCCGCCAGTTTCTGCACCAGCGCTTTGGCCGCGTCCTCGCCCATCAGGTCGGTCTTGTTTACCACGATCATGTCGGCGGCGGCGATCTGATCGGCGAAAAGCTCGGAGAGCGGGGTTTCGTGATCGAGGTTCTCATCCGCCTTGCGCTGCGCATCCACGGCGGCGAGGTTAGCGGCGAACTGACCTTCATTCACCGCTTTACCATCGACCACAGTCACCACGCCATCAACGGTCACGCGGGTCGAAATCTCGGGCCACTGAAAAGCGCGCACCAGCGGTTGCGGCAGGGCGAGGCCGGAGGTTTCAATAACGATGTGATCGGGCGCGTCGGGACGGTCGAGCAGGGCTTGCATGGTAGGGATAAAATCCTCGGCAACCGTGCAGCAGATACAGCCATTGGACAGCTCGAAAATATCGTCCTCGGTGCAGGTCTCATCGCCGCAGCCTTTCAGGATGTCACCATCGACGCCAAGGTCGCCAAACTCGTTGATGATAAGGGCAATGCGCTTGCCGTTCGCGTTGTCTAACAGGTGCCGGATCAGGGTTGTTTTACCGGAACCGAGAAAGCCGGTGACCACGGTCGTGGGGATCTTTTTCATCTCAATACTCCTTTGCCCGTCAGCCCCGACGGGTTGGTTTCCACATGGCAGGTCTCCTGGCTCGTGCGTCACAGCTTGCGCCGCCTTCCCGGTTTCCCAGTGGCCCTGGCGCGCGCTCGGCATTCACAGTCGCGGGGGCGGCAGCGGCTTATCCGCTTTCCCTCAAATCCCGCCCTTGGGGCGAAAAACCATGCAGGCCCGTTTTGGCTGTATGACGCGCGGAAGGCAAGCCCGACTAGGGTGTAGACCCATAATCCTTGCACCACTGGTTTGTCAGATTTTTGTTCTGACTATGAGCGGCACCGCAGGAATAGTGGGGCTATTTCCAGGGGTCGCGAAGACGCTCAGGGCAAAAATCTGGCAAATCGAAGACGCTAAATCCGCTTCACCTCAGCGGCTCGACGCGCTTGGAAATAGACCCACTATGTCCTGCGCGCGCCAAACCGCTGATCTTTCGCGGATTTGGCGCCAGTGGCGCAGGGATTATGGGTCTACACCCTAAGCCGTTGACTCGGGGCGGGTCTGTTCCGACAATCGCGCGGAAGAATCAATATGAACCCCTGAGGCGCGCGTTGCAGTTTACCAAATTACGTCTGAATGGCTTCAAGAGCTTTGTGGACCCGACCGATCTGGTGATCGCGCACGGGTTGACCGGCGTTGTGGGGCCAAATGGCTGCGGTAAGTCGAACTTGCTGGAGGCGCTGCGCTGGGTCATGGGGGAAACGCGCGCGTCGGCCATGCGTGGCGGTGGCATGGAGGACGTGATTTTCGCCGGGGCGGCAACGCGACCTGCGCGCAATTTCGCGGAAGTGTCCCTGACCATCGATAATTCCGACCGTCTTGCACCTTCCGGGTTTAACGACAGCGATGGGTTGGAGATTGTGCGCCGGATCACGCGGGATGCCGGGTCGGCGTATAAGGTTAACGGCAAGGATGTGCGTGCCCGCGATGTGCAGATGTTGTTTGCCGATGCCTCGACCGGCGCCCATTCCCCGGCGCTGGTGCGGCAGGGGCAGATTGCGGAATTGATCAATGCCAAGCCCAAGGCCCGGCGGCGTATTCTGGAGGAAGCGGCGGGGATTTCGGGTCTCTATCAGCGGCGTCATGAGGCGGAGTTGAAGCTGAAGGGGACAGAGAATAATCTGCTTCGGGTCGAAGATGTGATTGAGCAACTCGCGGGGCAGTTGGCACAACTGGCGCGGCAGGCCCGGCAAGCGGCGCGCTATCGTGACATTGGCACGCAGTTGCGCCGTGCAGAGGGGATGTTGCTGTATCGCCGTTGGCGGGAAGCGGATGAGGTTGCGTTGGCGGCAAAAGCGACCCTGACCGAGCGCACCAAGGCGGCGGCACAGGCGGAAGCGGAAGCGCGCAAGGCGTCGAAAACGCGTGAAGCGGCGGAAGGGAAATTGCCTGCGCTGCGCGAGGAAGAGGCGATTGCCAGCGCGGTGTTACAGCGGGTTTTGGTTAGCCGCGATCAGCTTGCGGATCAGGAAAAACAGGCGGAAACCCGGATTGAGACCCTGACCGCCCGGATTGCGCAACTGGCCCGAGATATCGAGCGTGAAGAGGCGTTGAACCGGGACGCGGATGAGACCATTGCGCGGCTGGAATGGGAAGCGCGTGAGCTAGCCAAGGCGGGCGCGGGTCATGCGGAGCGCATGGAAGCGGCAGAGGCAAAGGCGCGCGAGGCGGCGGAGATTTTGTCGGAGCGCGAGGCGCTTCATGCGCAGCAAACGGAAGACGTGGCGCGGTTGGCGGCGCGGCATCAATCGGCGACGCGGCTTTTGCAGGACAGCGAGAAATCTTTGGCGCGCAGCGAAGCGGAAGCGGAAAAGTCGCGCGCGGAACTGGCGGCGACCCGTGAGGCGTTAACCAAGGCGCGGGGGGATGTGCAGGCGCGCGAATCGGATCGCGTGGCGGCGGCGCAAGCGGCGGAAGCGGCGGAAGAAGCACTGACGGCGGCGGATGCGCGGCGCACAGAGTTGCAGGCGCGCGAGGCGGATGCGCGCGCGGAGCGGTCCGAGGCGGAGGGCGAGGTGAATGCGTTGCGCGCCGAGGTGATGGCGTTGGCCCGACTGCTGGAACGCGACACCTCTGAGACCGGGCAGTTGCTCGATGCGCTCAAGGTGACGGTGGGCTATGAGAAGGCGATTGGCGCGGCGTTGGCGGACGATCTGCGCGCGCCGGAGGTAGAGGCCGATGCGCCTTCTGGCTGGGCCTCGCTGCCGGGATATGCCAAGCCACAGAGCTTGCCCGAAGGGGTTAAGGCGCTGTCAAACTTCGTTAACGCACCGGCGGTTCTGACGCGCCGTCTGGGGCAGATCGGCATCGTGGAACCAGAGGCCGGAAACCGGATGCAGGCGGATTTGCTGCCGGGGCAGCGGCTGGTTTCGCTGGAAGGGGATCTTTGGCGCTGGGACGGGTTTCGGGCTGCCGCAGAAGACGCCCCGTCGGCGGCGGCGCTTCGGTTGCAACAGCTAAACCGGCTGGAAGAATTGAAGCAGGATCTGGAACGGACCTCGGCGCGCGCGGACGGTGCGATGGCCGCGCATGAGGCGATCAAGACCGAGCTTGCGGCAGCAACGCAGGCGGATCAGGCGGCGCGGGAGGCGCGCAAAGCGGCGGATCGGGCGGCGGTGGATGCCGCGCGCGCCGCTTCTCGTGCGGAAGCCGAGCTTTCAATGGCGGAGAGCAAATCCGAAGGGGTTTCGCTTTCGCTTTCGCGGTTGGATGAGGAGGTTTTGGCGGCTGCGTTGCGCGTCAAGGAGGCCAGCGCGGCGATGGCGGAACTGGGCGATCTGGATGCGGCGCGGGCGGAGGTTGAAGACGTTAAGATGACGGTTGAAGCGGCGCGCATGGCGATGATGTCGCACCGCTCCGCTTTCGACGAAACCCGCCGTGAGGGCGAGGCGCGGCAGAAGCGGTCGCAGGAGGTTGCCAAGGAGGTTTCGGGCTGGAAACACCGCAAGGAAACGGCGGGGAAACGGGTCTCGGAACTGGCGGAACGCAAGGGACAATCGGAAGCGGAACTGGGCGAAGCGCAACAGGTTCCCGACGAGATTCGCACCCGCCGCGATGAGTTGGCGCGCTCGATCTCGGAGGCGGAAGCGCGCAAGGCTGCGGCGCAGGATGCGTTGTCTTCAGCGGAAACGGATTTGCGCCAAGCCTCTGATACGGAACGGGAAAATGAGCGTGCCGCCGGGGAGGCCCGAGAGGCGCGCGCCCGCGCGGAGGCGCGTGCCGATGCGGCGAAAGAGGGGGTTTCGCAGGCGGCGGAGCGCATTCGGGAGGAGCAGGATTGCACCCCCGCGGCGTTGCTGGAGCAGCTGGAGGAAGACCCGGAAAAGATGCCGTCGTCGGAGCAGATTGAACATGATGTGTCCCGCCTGAAACGGCAGCGCGATAGTCTGGGCGCGGTGAATTTGCGCGCCGAGGAAGACGCCAAAGAGGTGACGGAGGAACACGCGCAACTGGTCCGCGACAAGGCCGATCTGGAAGAGGCGATCCGCAAGCTGCGCTCCGGCATTGCCAACCTCAACAAAGAGGGGCGCGAACGCCTGTTGACCGCGTTTGAGCAGGTCAATTCCAACTTCAAAATGCTGTTTCGGCACCTGTTTGGCGGCGGTGAGGCGAACCTTGTTCTGGTGGAAAGTGATGATCCGCTGGAGGCTGGGCTGGAGATCATGTGCCAGCCACCGGGCAAGAAATTGTCCACTCTTTCCCTGCTTTCCGGCGGGGAGCAGACGCTGACCGCCCTTGCGCTGATCTTCGGCGTCTTTCTGGCCAATCCGGCGCCGATCTGCGTGTTGGATGAGGTGGACGCGCCGCTCGATGATGCCAACGTCACCCGCTTTTGCGACTTGCTCGACGAGATGACTCGCCGTACCGAAACCCGCTTCTTGATGATCACGCACCATGCCGTGACCATGGCGCGTATGGACCGGCTGTTTGGCGTGACGATGGGCGAGCAGGGGGTGAGCCAACTGGTTTCCGTCGATTTGAAAAAGGCCGAAGCTATGGTTGCGTAAAGCATTGATTTGCACGGCCAAATGTCTAAGCTGTCGGTGAGAAAGCTTAACACTGGGGGAGAGACCATGTTTTCCAAGACCATTGCAACCGCCGTCGCTTTTAGCGCTTTGATGGCAACCGGCGCGCAGGCCGAGAATCTGCGCGCTTCGAACCCGGAGGGCTTTCTAGATGTGTTTTTCGAGGCAGGCTATCCGGCTCAACTGACGGAGGATGCTGTAGGCGACCCGCTGATCGAGTTTCGTCTGAGGGGCGAGACCGAAGCGATGTTTTTCTATGATTGTGAGAACAACAAAGATTGTCTCTCGCTGCAGCTCTATTCCGGTTACATGCTTGATAAAGCGCCCAGCCTTAGGAAGATCAATGAGTGGAATTCCGGCGACCGTCGGTTTACGCGGGCCTATCTGAGCGAAGATGGTGCGGCGCGGATTGAGATGGATATCGCTACCGGCGCGGACGGGATTTCCAGACGCGATTTCGAGGATCTGTTGGAGCTTTGGGTTGATCGTCTGGCAGAATACGAAGAGTTTATCGGCTGGTAAACAGCCCTGGATCTGGTAAACAGCCCTGGATCAAAGCAAAGCCCCGCCGGATTGGCGGGGCTTTTTTGTTACAGCTTGTTCAGCAGTTGAACCGTTGGCCAGGCATCCGGCACGAGGCCCAGCCGTTTCTGTTCCGCCTGCACCGCAATGCGGGTTTTCGCGCCCAGAATGCCGTCGATCTTGCCCACGTCATAGCCGCGTGCGCGCAGTTTTTGTTGCAGGGCTTTCATCTGACTGCCCGACAGGGGTTTGCTCGGATTGCCCGCATTGTAAATCGGCGCCCCTTCGAGGCGGGTGGCGAAATATGCGGCGGTCAGAACGTAGGTAAAGCTCTGATTCCATTCAAAAAACACGTCGAAATTCGGGTAGGCGATGAATGCCGGGCCTTTATGCCCCTGCGGCACGATGACGGAAGCGCGCGCGTTGCGGGATTGCCACGAACCGCTGCGCGGCTTCACGCCCATCGCGGCCCAATCGCCGACGCTGTGCTTCTGGTGAATGCCGCTCAGGGAATAGTCAAACCCGGCGGGCAGGGTGATTTCTTGCAGCCACGGTTGCCCCGCCTTCCAGCCGAGTTTGCGCAGCATGTTCGCCCCGGAGAGCAGCGCGTCGGGGGCGGAGGATTTAAGCTTAACGTGCCCGTCGCCATCGCCATCGACCCCGGAGGCGATGATGTCGGCCGGAAGCATCTGAACCATGCCGATTTCCCCGGCCCAGGCGCCGGTGGTCTTGGTTGGAGAGAAGTCGCCGCGTTCATAAAGCGTCAGCGCGGCCAGAACCTGCGGTTGGAACAGGCCGGGGCGGCGGCAATCGTGGCTCAGGGTCATCAGGGAGTTCAGCGTGTTGAAATCGCCTTGGAACGCGCCGAAGTCGGTTTCAAAGGCCCAAAACGCGGTTAACACGCCGCGTGATACGCCATACCGACTTTCCATCACGTCAAAAACGCGGGCGTATTTTTTCAGGTTTGCCCGGCCATTATTGATCCGGTTTTGTGAGATCAGGGCGCGGGAAAAATCGACGAACCCTTTGTTGAAAATACCCTGAGCGCGGTCTGCTTTCAGGGTGCGTTGGTCCTGACGCACATTGGCGAAGAACTTGTTAACCGTGTTTGCATCGTGGCCGCGCGAAACGGCGAGTTTTTTCATCTTGGTGACAAAGCTGGAAAAAGACCCGCCGCAAGATACGATCGGTGCGGGAATGTCGCCCGCCCCGGCGGTGGCGGTGCTGGCGGACAGGCAAATGGCTAGTGTGGCGATAAGTTTTCGCATGGAGACCCCTCGTTTTTTGTCAGCCTAGCAGGAAAAACCGTTCAGACAATGGCGATCAGCAGGGTGAGCGCGATGAGTTGCGCCCAGACCAGCCAGAGGGTGCGGGTTGCGGCGAAAATCTCCGGCGCGCCGATGTCGCGGGTGCCTTCCGGGTGCGCCCAAGCCAGCTCTTCGCGCTTGCCGTGGTAATTGCGCGGCCCGGCGAGGGCGACATTGAGGGCAACGGCCATCGCGCTTTCCGGCCAGCCGGCATTGGGCGAGCGGTGCAACGGCGCATCGCGGCGGATGATCTGCCAGCCCGCGCGGCTCGGCGCAGTAATGAAGATGAGCAGCGCGGTCAGGCGGGCGGGGATCCAGTTCAGCAGGTCATCGAGTTTCGCCGCCGCCTTGCCGAAAGCTTCGTATTTTTCGTTGCGATAGCCGATCATTGAATCCGCCGTGTTAACCATCTTATAGGCGATCAGCCCCGGCAGGCCGAGCAGCAAAAACCAGAACGCAGGCGCCACGACGCCATCGGAGATATTCTCCGCCGCGCTTTCGATGGCCGCGCGTGCGACTTCTGCCTCCGTCATTTCTGCCGTGTCGCGGCCAACGATTTTGCCCACCGCCGCGCGCCCGTCCTCCAGCGAGCGGTTCAAGACCGTGCCGACTGCGGCGACGTGTTGCACCAACGAGCGCTGGGCGATCAAAATCGCCGCAACGAGGATTTCCATCGGCCAGCCGAGCAGGCCCAACACCTTGCCGCACCACCAGCCGAGCAGCACCAACCCGAACAGCGCCATCGCGCCCGCGCCGACTTTGCCGCGCCCGTGGTTCATCATCCGGTCGCACCAATCCACGGCGCGGCCCATGAGAACGGCGGGGTGTGGCACGCGGCGCCAGATGCGGTCCGGCTCCCCGATGGCGGCGTCCAAAGCGAGGGCGAGGGTCAGGACAAAAGCGCTCATGCGAGAGCCTCTTCGAGTTGGGACCAGTGGGCGCTGGGTGGCAATCCGAGGCGCAGCCAGGTCGGGTCATAGGGGAAAATGCGGGACCAGACGCGCCCGCGCGCCAACCGGGTTTGCCACGCCTGCGCATCCTCTACGCGGAACAGCCGGAACAGTGGGGTGCCGCCGATGGGTTCCGCGCCTTTGGATTGCATCAACGCGTCGAGGCGGGCGGCGTCGCGGCGCAGGCGGGTGCGGGTTGCCTCGGCCCATGCGGCATCGCTCAACGCGGCGCGGCCGATTGCCAGCGCGGGACCGGAGACAGGCCAGGGGCCAAGCATCTCGCGAAGTTGGTCGATCAGTCCCGGGTCGCCGATGGCAAAGCCTAAGCGCATTCCGCCAAGCCCCCAGAATTTTCCTAACCCTTTCAAAAGGATAGTGCCTTTGCGGGTGCCGAAATTGGCCATGTGACTACGCTCTGGCGCGGTGTCGCAAAAGCTCTCGTCGAGGATCAGAAGCGGGGGCGTGGGGCCGTCGCCGTTCCAGAACGCGCCGGTCGGGTTGTTCGGATGCACGATGACGCGGGCCTGTGCCGCTGGATTGTCGCTGCGCGTTACCTCCCACCCAGCGGCGCGGAAGGCGGCTTCGTGTTCGTTATAGCTGCGCGCGACAATGCGGGCGCGGCCCGGCGGCAACAGACGCGGAAGGTTGACGATCAGGGCGGACGCGCCGGGGGCGGCCAGAATATCCGCCGCGTCGGGCACGTCCCAAAACGCGCGCGCCGCGTCGATCAGCGCTGTTTCGGCACCCCGGTCCGGCAGGGCGCGCCAGCATTCTTTGGGCAGGTCGGGGAGGGGGTAATTCTCCGGGTTGATGCCGGTGGACAGATCAATCCAATCGCTGCGCCGCCCGCCATAGCGGCGGATCGCGGCGTCCAGCCCGCCGCCATGATCGCGCGTTGTGAAACCTGCCATGTTTTGCTCCGGGTTTTGCGTGTTGAAGCGGAAAATCGGCGCAAGTGCAATCGTCTTGCGGGGCGGTGTTGCAAAAAGCTGCGGGGCGGGTAGGGTCGGCCTATGGATCAGAAGATGGCGGAATTGCCGCGCCCGGAAGCGGTTTTGTTTGATATTGGCAATGTGTTGATCGAATGGCAGCCCGAAGCGCGGTTTGATGCGATGATCGGGCGGGCGCGGCGCGAGGCGATGTTCGCGGCGGTGGACTTGCACGGAATGAATGAACTGGTCGATCGCGGCGGGGATTTTCGCGCCGTGGTTTATGACACGGCGGCACAATATCCTGAATTTGCAGAGGAAATTCGCATGTGGCATGATCGGTGGCCGGATTTGGCGCGTCCAGTGATTGCGCATTCGGTGCGCCTGTTGCGCGCGTTACGGGCGAAGGGGGTGCCGGTTTTTGCGGCGTCCAATTTCGGTATTGGCAGCTTCGCGGCGACGGAAACAGCGTATGATTTTTTGCACGAATTTGATCGCCGTTATATTTCCGGGCATATGGGTGTCACCAAACCGAACCCGGCGTTTTATGCCCATATTGAAGCCGATTGCGGCATTGCGCCGGAGCGGTTGTTGTTTGCCGATGACCGGGCGGAGAATGTCGCCGCAGCGGAAGCGCGCGGTTGGCAGGGGCATGTGTTTACCAGCCCGCAGGCTTGGGCCGCGCGGTTGGTTCAGGCGGGGCTGTTGACGGCGGAGGAGGCCGGTTAACCACTTTCGATCAGAGCCACCGGCGCGTCTTCTGCTTCGACGAAATCTTTCGGGGCTTTGTCGGTTGCGGCGGTGATTTGCTTGAAATCGTACCGCATCAGGTCGCCTTCCGCTTCCGAGGCGATGATCAGGCACTGATAGAGATGGCGCGACCCGTCATACAGGTCCACCAGCCCGCGCAATTTGGGCGCGTTCTCGATGTCGAGCGCGAAGCCCTGCTCCTCGTCGAACTCCAGGATCGGATAGGCCTCAAAGCCGACAACAACGCGCAGCCGCGTCTTCTTCTTCAGCGCGCGTTTGCGGGCGCCTTCCAGCCCCTCCAGCACTTCTTTTGACAGATATGTCGACATTTCGCCCTCCAGACACCAACAGTTTGGCATGGGTCGGGTAAAGAACAAGTTAATTCTTCGCGGATTTTCTCAGGTATTGTGATCTTCCACGAGATCAACCCCGGTAACCGGTCGTAAAACATGAGGTTTTTCCGGGTCATAGAGCGCGCTGTCCTTGAAATCGAGACCGTGCGCCAAGGCGGGGCCGACGAGGATCAGCGCGGTGCGGGTGATCTTTTCCGCGCGGACTTTGGCGCGAATATCGGCCAGAGTGCCGCGAATCAGCATTTCATCCGGCCAGCCGACGCGGTAGGCCACAGCGACCGGGCAATCGGCACCGTAATGCGGCGTCAGAACGCGTTCGATCTCGCGCATGTTGCGCACGGCGAGATGAATGGCGAGGGTTGCGCCGGTGGCGGCGAAATTTTCCAGCGCTTCGCCCTCGGGCATCGAGGTTGACTGCATCGACATCCGGGTCAGCACGATGCTTTGCGCGATTTCCGGGATGGTGAGTTCCTGCCCCAGAGCGGCGGCAGCGGCGGCGTAAGCCGGCACGCCGGGGATGATTTCATAAGCGATATTATCGGCGCGCAGACGGCGGATTTGCTCGGCAATGGCACCGTAAAGCGAGGGGTCGCCGGAATGCACGCGGGCCACGTCCTCGCCGCGCGCGTGGGCTGCGAGGATTTCCGCGTGGGTCTGGTCCAGCGTCATCGGTGCGGTGTCCAGCACCCGCGCGTTCTCCGGCGCACAGGCGACGACTTCCGGCGGCACCAGCGACCCGGCATAAAGGCAGACGGGGCAGGCGGCGATGCGACGTTGTGCTTTCAGGGTCAGAAGTTCCGGGTCGCCCGGTCCTGCGCCGATGAAATAGACTTTCATGCCAGATCTCCGTCGATTTTGCGGGCATAGCCGCGGGGGGTGAACATGCGCGGGCCTTCGCCGAGTTGCGCCAGTTGCGAGTTGGACGAGCCGACGAGAACCACGGTCAGCATGTCGACCTCATCGACCTCGAGTTCCGCCAGTTTCCGGTAGCGGATTTCTTCCTCCGGGCGGCCCAGCGAGCTGGCCAGCAGAACCGGCGTATCGGTGGGGCGATGCTTGAGCAGAATGTCGCGCGCTTCGGCAAGAAGGGTGCGGCGGCGCATGGAGACCGGGTTGTAAAAGGCGATGACAAAATCGCCCTCGGCGGCGGCGTGTAGGCGGCGGATAATGTCTTCGCGCGGGGTTAGCAGGTCTGACAGCGAGATGGCGCAGAAGTCGTGGCCCAGCGGCGCCCCGGCGCGAGCGGCGGCGGCTTGCAGGGCGGAAATGCCGGGGGTTGAGACCACCTCGACACGCCGCGCCGCATCGGACACGCCCATCGCTTCCGGCCCGCGGTGCATCAGTTCAAAGACCAGCGCGCCCATGGCGTAAATCCCCGCATCGCCAGAAGAAATCAGCGCCACGCGCTTGCCCTTCGCAGCCTCTTCCAGCGCGTAGCGACAGCGGTCTTCCTCTTTGCCCAGCGGGAAATCGCTGCGCTTTTTGCCAGCGGCGAGGGGGCCGAGAAGGTCGATATAGAGGCCATAGCCGACCAGTTCTTCCGCCTCGGCAATCAGCCGACTGGCCTCCGGGGTGCGCCAGCTTGCCTGTCCCGGCCCGATGCCGACAATGGCCAGATGCCCGCGCGAGCGTCCGCGCAGGGCGGTGATCGGTTCGGGCGCGGCGGCGAGGGCGGCGGTGGCCATGTCGCTCTTGATTTTCGGTTGGCTCAGGGTGGCGGTTTTGCCCCCGGCGGCGAGGGCCGCGTTTTCCGCTACACCATGCGTGCCGACTTCGGCGAAGACTACCTCGGAAGGCTGCGATGTGCGCACGGTTTCGGCGTCCAGTTCGGCGGCGTCAAACAAGCGTAGCGGCAGGTTCAGGTGCCGGGCCAGCGCGTGCATGGCCGGTTCGTCTGCCTTCAGGTCCAGCGTGGCGATACATTTTATGGCTTCGGGGGTGATATTCGCGGCGGTCAGTTGCCGCCCCACCAGCGCGATCAGCTCCTCCGGCGGACAATTGCGGGCGCAGCCGACGCCGAGGGTGTAGCGCTGTGGCGCATAGACCAGCGCGGTTTCGGGCGCGTCGGTGGGGGCGGTGGTGCAGAGCAGGTCAACCCCTTCGCCGCCGGTCGCCTCGCTGTGCAGCCCCGCCAGCCACTCCGCTTTTTCCCCGCTGACCCGCGCTTTCGCGCCGTTGACCAGCGCGGCCATGACGGCTTTGGCGTTCTCCGGGTTGCGCAGCACCCAGCCCTCCGGCGGTTCATCAAGAGCGAGGCCAAGGGCCAGATCGCCCGCCGTGGTCACGGCCGGTTTGGTCTCTAGCGCGCTGGCAATGTCGCGCGCGAGCCGGTTGGCGCCGCGATGTCCGCCGAGCAGGGGAATGGCGGTGGAACCATCGTCGGGCACGGCAATCAGCGGCGGGTCGGTGCGTTTGTCCGACAAAAGCGGCGCCACGGCGCGGATCAGAATGCCGGCAGCGCAGACGCCGATGACTGGGTGCCCGGCGGCGTAGAGATTGCGCAGATGGTCGAGCGCGTTGGGGAAGAACACATCCGCTTGCGTCACACGGCCCTCGCGGCCATGCAGCGGCGCGTTGAGGGCGGCAGCGATGCGGCGGGCGACGGGTTCCCCGGCGGTGTTCAGGGCGATTACGACGGGGTTTTGAGCCAAGGATCAGCACCTTTTGCAATGAGAATCATGGAGAAATAGGGGGCGGGGTCCGGCGCGTCGGCCAGCGGCATTTGCCGTTCATCGGGCAGGGTGGCGCGTTCGACATATCGGGTCTGCTCCGCCAGCCCAAGGCTTTCGATCAGGGCGCGGATACGGCCAAGGTGCCGCCCGACTTTCATAATCGCGAGGCTGTCGGCATCTTCAATGCGTGCGCGCAACACGTCATCGGGCAGGGGGCCGGGCAGCACGGTCAGCACATCGTTGCGCGCGGTCAGCGGTGCGCGGGTCTGAGCGGCGACGGCGTTGAGCGAGGATACGCCGGGCACGATTTCGGTTTCGAAACGATCGGCGAGGCGGGCATGGACATACATGAACGAGCCGTAGAAAAACGGGTCGCCTTCGCACAGGAAAACCACATCTTCACCCGTTTCCAGCGCGCGCGCGATTGCTTCGGCGCCCCGGTCATAGGCTTCCTGCGCCGGGCCGCGCGCGGTGGTCATCGGGATTTCAAGAGTGATCTCGCGTGCGTCCGGGGAGATATGCTGCGCTGCGATGCTGCGTGCCATCGAGGTGGTGCCGGGCAGGGCGGGATAGGCCAGCACGCGGGCGCGCGCGATCTCTTTCGCCGCTTTCAGGGTCATCAAATCCGGGTCGCCGGGGCCAAGGCCGACGCCAATCAGTTTTCCACTCATCGTTTGATCAGGCTCCATTGGAAGACGGACATTTGCGGGCGCATTCCGGTATGGGGGCCGAGGCTCTCCGCGCGGGAAATGGCGATTTCGATCAGGTCCCCGCCGTGTTTTGCGGCCAGCTTGGTCAGCACGGCGCGGGTTTCGAGCGTGACCGCATTGGCGACCAGCCGCCCGAGGGGTTTGAGCGCGTCCCATGCCGCATCGAACACCGCCTCGCTCATGCCGCCGCCGATGAAGATGGCGTCGGGCGCGGGCAGGCCGGTGAGCGCGTCTGGGGCGGTGCCTTCGATGATCTTGAGTTGCGGCACCCCGAGGGCGAGGGCGTTGGCGGCGGCCATGGCGCGACGATCGGCGCGCGGCTCAATGCCAATGGCGCGGGAATAGCGCGCCGCCCGCATCCATTCGACCGCCACCGAGCCGCAGCCGGTGCCCACATCCCAAAGCAACGCCCCGCGCATGGGCATCAGCCTGGCGAGGGTCACGGCGCGCACTTCGCGTTTGGTCATGGTGCCGTCATGCTCAAAAAGCTTATCGGCAAGGCCCGGCACCCGTGGCAACAGCGCCGCACCCTTGGCGGCGATGCACTCCACCGCGAGTGTATTGAACGCGGGAACCTCGTGATCCCAATCTTCCGCCGTGCCATCAAATCGCGCTTCGTCTGCGCCGCCCATATGGGCCAGCACCGTCATGCGCGAGGCGCCAAAGCCCCGGTCGGTCAGGAAACGCGCGATCTGGGCGGGCGTGTCGGAGCCGGTAGTCAGGATGAGCAGGCGGGCGTCGGGCTGGATGAAGGCGATCATCTGTTCAACCGGACGGCCATGCACGGTCAGAGTTTCAAGATCCGACATCGACCAGCCCATGCGCGCGGCGGCGAGTTGGAAGGCGCCGACCTGCGGGTGATAGGTGATCTCGGCGGGCGGAATTTCACGCCCGATGCGCGAGCCGACGGAGAACCATAGCGGGTCGCCGGTGGCCAGCACCGCAACGCGTTTCCCGCGCAGCGCTTTCAACTGGTCGATCAGCGCGTCGAAGGGCGAGGGCCATTCAAGGCGGGTGGCGTTGGTGTCGATCAGGCTCTGGTGCCGCGCGCCGCCGACAACGACTTCCGCCGCTTCGAGAACCGCGCGAGTCGCCGGGGTCAGCCCGTCGATCCCGTCTTCGCCAATGCCGATGATATGCAACCAGGGTTGGGTCATTTTGCAGTCTCCGGTAGTCCCGCCGACAGGGCGTTTACGGCGGCGGAAGCGATGGCGGAACCGCCGCGCCGCCCCCTGAGCGCGATGAAGTCGCAGCCGCGCGGGTTGGCGGCCAATTCCGCCTTGCTCTCCGCCGCGCCAACAAAGCCGACCGGGAAGCCAAGGATCACCGCCGGTTTCGGCGCGCCCTGATCCAGCAATTCGAGGAGGTGAAACAGCGCGGTCGGGGCGTTGCCGATGGCGACCACCGCGCCGTCGAGATGGGGAAGCCAGTGTTCGACTGCCGCCGCTGAGCGTGTGTTGCCGATCTCGCGGGCGCGGGCAGGGACGTCTTCGCGGTTGAGGGTGACGATGACTTCATTGTCTGCGGGCAGGTATCGCCGGATGATGCCCGCGCCGACCATCTCGCAATCGCACAATACCGGCGCGCCCTGTTCCAGCGCCGCGCGCCCGGCCTCGTGCGCTTTGGGGGAGAAGGCCAGCCGGTCAGCGATTTCGACCATGCCGCAAGCGTGGATCACCCGCGTTGCCAGCGCCGCCATGCCGGGCGAAAACCGCTCCAGCCGCGCCTCGCGGGCCACGGTGGCAAAACTTTCGGCGTAAATCGCCTTCGGGTCGCGCTCGTATCGCAGCGGCGGGCGGGGCATGTGTTTCTCCCAACTGGCGAGCCGGACGGATGACGACCGCGCCGCGGCTCCCTTTTGGGTAAGCGCCGGCGCGCAGCAACCCTGCCTGTGGCTCGCGGGTATCGTGGCGCTGGTATAGGGCGCGCGGGCGAGAGGCACAATGTCGGATTGAAATCGCGGGGCAAGTCCCCATATTGGGGACATGCCTTTTATCTTGCTCATCATCGTCGGCGCCGCTGCAGGCTTCATCGCCACCCGCGCCATGGATCTCGAAACCTCGGTGCCTGTGACCATCGCCATCGGGGTATTGGGCGCCATCATCGGCTCACTCGTGCTGCGCGCGCTGATTGCGCTGATGGGCATGGCGGCGGGGCTGGTGGGTGCGATCCTCGGCGCGTTGCTTTTGATCTGGATTTATCAGACGTATTTCAGAACGTAGGATTGTGAAATTTGTCTTGCCTGGCGGAACCGCCGGGCAGCGCCCGACCGCCCCCCCCGGGCGGACGCTGCCCTCTGAGCGATACGAAACGTTTTAAGATGCCTGCTTTGTGGTTATTGTGTTTTACCAACTTTGAACGGCGCCATCCCTTCGCGGGCCAGTTCGTCGGCGCGTTCGTTGCCTTCGTGCCCCGCATGGCCCTTGATCCATTGCCATTCGACCCGGTGCCGCGCCTGCGCTGCATCCAGTCGTTGCCATAACTCGACATTTTTCACCGGCTTTTTCGCCGCAGTTTTCCAGCCGTTTTTCTTCCAACCAAAAATCCAGCCGGTCACACCGTTTTTCACATAGGCGCTGTCGGTGATGATGGTGATCTCAGACGGGCGTTCCAGCACTTCCAGCGCCTGAATCGCCGCCATCAATTCCATCTTGTTGTTGGTGGTCTCCGCATCGCCGCCCTTCAGCGTGCGCTCCTTCACCACCTCCTCGCCCCGCATGGCGCGAAGCAGCACACCCCAGCCACCAGGGCCGGGGTTGCCGGAGCAGGCTCCATCGGTAAACGCAATCAGACGCATCGGGGATCAGTCGTCCGCGTCCTGCCGTTCATCTGCATCGTAATCTTCGCGCGGTGGGCGACCGATCACGTCGCGCAGTTCTTCCAACTCGATGAAATTGTCTGCCTGACGGCGCAGTTCATCGGCAATCATCGGCGGCTGCGAACGGATGGTGGACACGACCGAAACCCGCACCCCCTTGCGTTGCAGACTCTCCACCAGCGGTCGGAAATCACCATCGCCGGAAAACAGCACGATATGGTCCACATGCGGGGCCAGTTCGAGCGCATCGACGGTCAACTCGATGTCCATATTGCCCTTCACCTTGCGCCGCCCCATGGAATCGGTGAATTCCTTGGCCGGTTTCGTCACCATGGTGAAGCCGTTGTAATTCAGCCAGTCCACCAGCGGGCGGATTGGCGAATAATCGTCGTTTTCCAGCAGCGCGGTATAATAGAAAGCGCGCAGCATTCTGCCGCGACGCATGAATTCTTGCCGCAGAAGCTTGTAGTCGATGTCAAAGCCGAGCGCTTTTGCGGCGGCGTATAGGTTGGACCCATCGATAAATAGGGCGAGTCGTTCATCTCTGTAAAACATGGTTGGCTCTCTCTAATTTGGATCGCTGCCCGCCTTGTTGTGTGATAATCGGCGAGCGGATTGACGTAACATAAGGATGCTGACCTGTGCTTCAACCTGTCCCTTCGTCCAAGCTTACACACGAAGCGCTGGTCGCTTTAGGCAGTAATCTGGTGTCGCGCCACGGTGACCCTACGTCAACTTTGCAAAATGCTTTGGCGGACATGGAGCAGCCAGAGCTGCGCATTCGCGCTGTCAGTCGGTTTTATCGCACTCCTTTCTATCCCCCCGGTGGCGGGGCTGATTTCGTGAACGCGGTTGTCCGGGTCGAGACCAATTTCGGCCCGGAAATATTGTTGCGCCACCTGCACCGCATTGAGGCGGCGAGTGGGCGGAAACGGGACCGGCGTTGGCAGGACCGGACGCTGGACCTTGATATCTTAATGATGGATCAATTGGTGTTGCCTGACCAGAAAACGATCCAAAAGTGGATAAACCTGCCAGTTTCCGCTCAAAAAGAGATGGTGCCGGAGGAATTGTTACTGCCCCATCCACGCCTGCAGGACCGCGCTTTCGTGTTGGTTCCCGCGCTGGACGTCGCGCCGGATTGGCGCCATCCGGTTTTGGGGAAAACCTTGTGTGAACTGCACGATGCGTTGCCTGATGCGGCGTTTGCGGGCATTGCGCCGATTTAGGCCGTGCCGCCCTCGGCGGAGAGCAGCACCGGATCAATCCCCATCGCCGCCAGCGCCTGATGCCATTTCGTGCCGGGATCGGCGTTGAATACAATGGCATCTTCGGCGGGGGTGGTCAGCCAGTCGTTGCGCTTCAACTCGTTCTCCAACTGCCCCGGCCCCCATCCGGCATAGCCCAGGGCGACCAGCACCTGTTCCGGCCCGTTTCCAGTCGCCATGGCTTCGAGGATGTCGCGGGTTGCGGTCAGGGAGAAGTGGTCGTTAACCATGACGGTTCCCGTGCCCTCAAACCCCGGATTATGCAGCACAAAGCCGCGCCCGCCTTCGACCGGACCGCCGAAGTAGATCTCGGTTTGGTTAATCCCTTCGCTGGAGGAAATATCCATTTCTTCCAGCAGGTTAGCCAGCGACATGCCCGGAACCGCCTTGTTGACGATCAGTCCCATCGCGCCTTGTTCCGAGTGATCACAGAGAAAAACCACCGCATGTTCGAAGCGCGGATCGTTGAGGCTCGGCATGGCGATCAGCATCTGGCCGGAGAGGTTGAGAGGTGTGTCCATGAGTTAGAGATGGGGGTAGATCACGCTGGTTTGAAGTCCTTTTATCGCCATTGTTATTCTTTCTTTAAGATTTCGCCGCTATATCGGGCGCATGAAGCGGATTCTTGCCATTTTGTTTGTGGTCTTGTGGCCCCTTGCTGCCGTTGCCGATGAGGTGCGTCCGGCGGAAGTGTCTATCTTGTCCGGCTGGCGTATGGAAAATGGGCATCACATGGCGGCTATTCTGGTGTCGCTGGAGCCTGGCTGGAAGACCTATTGGCGCGCGCCGGGAGAGGCGGGTTTGCCGCCAGTGGTAAACTGGGAAGGTTCTGAAAACATTGCAGAAATCTATTATCACTGGCCGGTGCCGGAGGTTGACGTTGACAACGGCATGACTTCACTGGTGTTTCATGATGCGCTGGTTCTGCCGGTGGAAATCGTGCCGGTCGATGCGGGCGCGCCGATCCGGGTTGTGGCAGATATTTCGCTGGGTATTTGCCATGATATTTGCATGCCGATGCAGGCCAAATTGCGCGCGGAATTGCCGGTTTCCGGCGTGCGCATGCCGCGAATCGAGGCGGCTCTGGTCGCGCGGCCCGATAGTGCGGCGGAAGCGGGGCTGGTTTCTGCGCATTGCACGGTGGAGCCGATTGCCGATGGCGTTCGGGTGACGGCAAAGCTGCATCTTCCGGCGCTGGGCGACACGGAATTTGTGGTTATGGAGGCGGATCAGCGCGACATCTGGATTTCCGAGGCGATGAGCGCGCGGCGGGGCGATCTTCTGACCGCCACCGCCGATTTTGTGCCGCCCAAAGCCGCGCCGTTTGATCTCAATCCAATGAGCTTGCGCCTGACCATCATCTCATCGGGCCGTGCGGTGGATATTCACGGCTGTGATTCGGATCGTCCGCTGGATTGAATTATTTGCTCCGTAAATGCTCGCCCAAACGCGGCATGATCTCGACAAAATTGCAGGGGCGGTGATTGATGTTGAGTTGCGGCCCGAGGATCTCGTCCCAGGCATCTTTGCAGGCGCCGGTGGAGCCGGGCAAAGCGAAGAGATAGGTGCCGTTTGCCACCCCGCCGGTCGCGCGGCTTTGCACGGCGGACGTGCCGATTTTCTGATAGGAGACCATGGCGAAGATGGTGGCGAAAGCGTCGATTTCTTTCTCATAGACATCGCGGTGCGCCTCAACCGTCACGTCGCGGCCCGTAAGCCCGGTGCCTCCGGTGGAAATCACCACATCAATCTCCGGATCGTCGCACCAGCCACGCAGCTTTTCAGCGATTGCAGCGCGGTCATCGGGCAAAATTGCGCGATCCGCCAAAACATGCCCGTCCCTCTCAAGTCGTTTCACCAACGTATCGCCGGAACGATCTTCCGCAAGACTGCGGCTGTCCGACAGGGTCAAAACGGCGATTCGCACCGGCTGAAACGGGCGGTCTTTGGTAATATGGCTCATGTGATTTCCTTGAGTTTGTTGCGCATCGCTTTCAGGTCTTCCCATGCGTTGCGTTTTGACATCGGGCGACGCAGCAGATGGCGCGGGTCGCGCATGGGCAGGACGGGTTTGTCGGCGATGACTTGCCATTTCCCGCGCAGTTCCTTGAGCGCTGATTGTCCGAGCAACGCCTGACAGGGCGATGGTCCCATCAGAATTACCGCCTTGGCCGGGGCAATCGCGATCAGGCGTTCCAGAAACGGCGCGATTTGCGACAACTCGTCTGCGCTGGCCGGGCGATCCCCCGGCGGTCGCCATGGCAGAGCGGTTGCCAGCAAGAGCGCGGTTTCCGGCGCATCGGCGTTACGGGACCGGCCAATCGCGGCGAACATGCGATCAAGCAATGCCCCTTCCGCCCCTTGAAATGGCTTTCCTGCCCGCTCCTCCAAACCGCCCGGCGCGTCGCCGATGACCAGCAAATCCGCTGCGTCCAGCCCTTCGGTAAAGACAAAATTGCGCGCGCCGCGTTTCAGGGCGCAGCCGTCGAAGTCCTGCAAAGCTGCGCGCAAACTGGTTAAATCCCGCGCCCGCGCCGCCGCTTCCAGCGCTTCTGCGCGCGGGTTGCGCACTGGCTCGATGGGCGGGGGAGGCGGCGCGGCCTTGGCGCGCGCCGGTTTCGCCACTTTCGGCGCCAGCGCATAGCGGTCCACCGGCACGTCGCCGACCGCGTCCATCGCGCCCAGCTCCATTTGCCACTCCAAAGCCGCCTTCGCCGCATGCCAGTTCAGTGATTCCATATGCGGACCCTACCCCGCCCCGCCCGCAAGGCGAACCGCTTTTTCCGCCTGAGCCGTTGCGCCGCCCTAATGCGCTACTTATAAGCGATGCAAAGCGAACGGGGAGGGACCATGACCTTTCAGCAACGCCATCTGATCGGCATCGAGGATCTGTCTCCCGATGAAATCCGCACCGTTTTGGATCTGGCCGACCGTTATGTTGATCTGAACCGACAGTCGGTCAAGCGCTCTGACGCGCTCGCGGGTCTGACCCAGATCAATATGTTTTTCGAAAATTCGACCCGCACACAGTCGTCTTTCGAGTTGGCCGGAAAGCGGCTCGGCGCGGATGTGATGAATATGTCGATGCAGGCGTCGTCGATCAAAAAGGGTGAAACCCTGATTGATACCGCCCTGACCCTGAACGCGATGCACCCGGATCTGCTGGTGGTGCGCCATCCGCATTCCGGGGCGGTGGCGCTTCTGGCGCAGAAGGTAAATTGCGCGGTGTTGAATGCGGGGGACGGGCGGCACGAACATCCGACGCAGGCGTTTCTGGATGCGTTAACCATTCGGCGTGCGAAGGGGCGTGTCGAGGGGCTGAAAGTCGCGATTTGCGGCGATATTGCCCATAGCCGGGTTGCGCGGTCGAATCTGATTTTGTTGCAAAAAATGGGCAATGAGGTGCGCCTTGTCGGGCCGCCGACGCTGGTTCCGTCCAGCCTTGCGCGCGGTGCGACGGTTTACCATGATATGCGCGCGGGGCTTGCGGGCGTTGACGTGGTGATGATGCTGCGGCTGCAACGCGAGCGGATGGATGGCGGGTTTATCCCCTCCGAGCGCGAATATTATCACCGTTTTGGCCTTAATGCTGACAAGCTGGCCCATGCGAAAAGCGATGCCATCGTGATGCATCCGGGGCCGATGAATCGGGGCGTTGAAATCGACGGTGCGATTGCCGACGACCTGACCCGTTCCGTCATTCAGGAGCAAGTTGAGATGGGGGTTGCGGTGCGGATGGCGGCGATGGATTTGTTGGCGCGGAATTTGAAAGCGACGCGCGATGCGGCGCAGAAAAGGCGGGTGGTCGATGTCTGACTGGTTAAATTTGCAATCTGAGGAAAAACTTATCGCCCGTGGTGAACCAAGCCTGTCCGGGATTCTGCGCGACGCGGCGCTCGGAACAGTGGTTGCGGGGCTGTTGCATGGGATGCTGGGCGCGCTGTTTTCCGATTTTAACCCCATGAAATCGCTGATTTTTGCCGGTGCTTTCTTCGTTATTTTCGGCCTTGGGAATGTCCTTTTGCGCGGCAAACGCGGTTGGGCGGTGACGGATCGGCGGTTGGTGTTGCAGCGTGGCGGGGAGATGCCGCTTTCGGACATCGAAGCGGTTAACGTGCAGGGGCGGCAAGTGCGCGTCACCGCTCAGCGCGGCAAGCGGCGGGTTATGTTGAAGCTGGAACCGGATGACCCGCAAGATTTGGCCGGGCAGATGGAGGAATTGCGCCATGGCTAAGGCGGTTTTGGCGTCGGGCGAGCGCGTTGAAGCGGAGTTTCGTGCCAATCGCGGCACCTATATCCGCGAGCATGTGATCCTTGCGGCGCTGGGCTCGGTTCTGGCGGTGGCGGTGCTGATGTGGATGGGCGATCCGAACCCGTGGGTTGGGGTGGTCGGTGCGGTTTTGGCCATCGGGGTGCGTGGTTGGTATGTCGCTTCGGAAGCATTGGGGCAGGTCTGGACCCTGACGGACCGACGCTTGATCACTCCCGCCGGAGTCGAGGTTAACCGGCGTGACATCAAGGCGGTGCGGGTGATTTTTTCTGCGGCGCAGGTCGTGACCGAAAAAGGCGACAAACACATGATCAAGTATCTGCCCGACCCGGCGGGGATTGCGGCCACGATCCGGGGAACGTGAAATGACGGCGGTGGTTTTCCAGAACGCACGGTTAATTGACCCGGAGGCGGGCGAAGAGCGGCGCGGCGAGATTTTCGTTTCTGACGGGCGGATCGTTGCGGATCGTCCAGCGAATGCGGAGGTTATCGACTGCGCTGGGATGTGCCTTGCGCCGGGGATTGTTGATATCGGCGTTAAGATTGGGGAACCCGGTGAGCGCCATAAGGAGAGCTTCAAAACGGCGGGTCAGGCGGCGGCGGCGGGCGGTGTGACCACCATGATCATCCGCCCCGATACCAGCCCGGCGATTGATGCGCCGGAGACTTTGGCTTTCGTGGCGCGTCGTGCGGCGGAGGTGTCGCGCGTGCGGGTTGAGACCATGGCTGCACTGACCAAGGGGCGGCTCGGCAGGGAGATGGTCGAGATCGGGTTTTTGAGCGACGCGGGTGCGGTTGCTTTTACCGATTGCGATCAAGTGGTTGAAAATACGAAGGTTTTGTCGCGCGCATTGACGTATGCGAAGCATATCGGCGCGCTGGTTATGGGCCATCCGCAGGAGCCGGGCCTGTCAAAAGGGGCGGCGGCGACGGCGGGGGAATTTGCCGCGACCAAGGGCTTGCCCGCTGTTTCGACCATGGCGGAGCGCATCGGGTTGGAGCGCGATCTGGCTTTCGTCGAGATGACTGGCGCGCGCTACCATGCCGATAACCTGTCCGCCGCTGCCGCGCTTGAACCACTGGCGCGGGCCAAGGCGGCGGGACTGGATGTCACCGCTGGCGTTAACATTCATCACCTGATTTTTAACCAGTTGGATGTCGGGGAATACCGCACCTTTTTCAAGATGAAGCCGCCTTTGCGCGCGGAAGCGGATCGGATCGCGATGCTGGAGGCGGTCGCGTCCGGTCTGATCGACACCGTGTCGTCGTTTCACACGCCGCAGGACGAGGAAAGCAAGCGCCTGCCGTTTGAGGAGGCCGCGTCCGGCGCGGTTGGCTTGCAAACCCTGTTGCCCGCGGCCATCGGCCTTGCGCGGTCCGGTGCGATTTCGTTGCCCGTGATCTGGCGCGCGATGTCGACCAACCCGGCGCGTCGTTTCGGCCTTGAGGGCGGTTCACTCGCCCCCGGTGCCCCGGCGGATTTGGTGCTGTTCGACCCGGATGCGGGCTTCACGCTCGACCGTTTCACCCTCAAATCCAAGGCGAAGAACACACCGTTTGACGGGGCGCAAATGCACGGCGTTGTGCGCGGAACCTGGGTCGGCGGCGCGCGGGTATTTGGAGCCTGACCATGGACACGTCTCTGCTTATCTCCTTGATTTTTGCATATATTTTAGGCTCGGTTCCGTTTGGTATCGTTTGGGCGCGGGTGTTTGGGCTTGGCGATTTGCGCCAGCTTGGGTCGGGCAATATTGGCGCGACCAACGTCCTGCGCACCGGCAACAAACTCGCCGCTTTGCTGACATTCCTCGGGGATGCAGGCAAAGGCGCGGTGGCGGTTCTGGTGGTGCGCTATTCCGGCTTTATGAGCGGCCCGGAGCTTGCGGGTTTCGCGGCAATGCTGGGCCATTGCTTCCCGATTTTCCTGCGGTTTCATGGCGGGAAAGGGGTGGCGACCTGGTTCGGAACCATGTTCGCGATTTCGTGGCCGCTGGGCCTGATCGGTGCGGCGACCTGGCTCGGCGTCGCGGCGATTTTCCGGTTTTCGTCGCTGGCGGGGCTGACGAGCGTGATCACAATGCCGGTTTGGGCCGCGTTTCTGGTGGGTCAGGAGGCATTTTACGCGACTGCCGCCATGGCTGTTGTGATCACATATCGGCATAAGGAAAACATTGCGCGACTGCGCGATGGTTCAGAGAGTCGAATTGGCAAATACAGTTGATCGTTGGGTGGGTTCAAAACGAAAAAGAGGTGAAAAATGGGTTCCAGTGAAAGCGTTCGCAGCGTTTATTCGAAATATGCGACCTTTTCCGGGCGTGCATCGCGGTCGGAATATTGGTGGTTCGTGATCTTTTACTCTTTAGCCGCTCTTTCGTTGTCCTTCCTGGATAGTTTCCTGTTTGGGGATGTGCAAAAGGATGCAGCACTCTATTTTGCGATAATCGACCGCCCCATTTTCAGCAGCATCTTTGCGTATGCGACATTTCTTCCAGCGCTAGCGCTTACAGTTCGACGTTTGCATGATATTGATCGCACTGGGTGGTGGGCTTTGCTTGGCGTCTTTGTACTTATCGGTACGATTGTATTGCTTGTATTTATGGCGACCAAAGGTACGCGCGGGGCCAACCGTTTCGGGCCAGACCCGAATGGTGGTGATGCGACGGATTTCAATGAAGGTACTGGCACGGTTTACACTTCGTCTCGTATTCCTGATGTTAAGCGGGATTGATTTTGCGGGGTTGAAGGCAGACAGTCAGAAAAAAGGAGGGACTAAAAATGGGTTTTAGTGAAAGTGTTCGCACCGCCTATTCAAAATATGTGACCTTTTCCGGGCGGGCAACGCGGTCAGAATACTGGTGGTTTACGCTGTTTTATACAATTGTGGTTTTGGTTCTGGTCTTTGTGGATAGCACGATGTTTGGCACCGTTCGAACCGATGCAACCAGCTTTAGCGCCTCAACGGAAACACCCATATTAACCAGCATTTTTGTGTTGACCACCGCGCTTCCGATGTTGGCGGTCGTTATCCGGCGCCTGCACGATACCGATCATACTGGTTGGTGGCTCCTGATTAGTTTTGTCCCAATCATCGGCGGTATCGTTCTGCTGGTGTTTTATGTGACCGACGGCACACGCGGCGCCAACCGCTTCGGGCCGGATCCGAAGGGGCGCGGCACGACAGGCTTTGGCGGCAACACCGGCGCAGTTTATACCTCGTCTGACATCCCGAACGTCAAGCGGGACTGATACGAAAACCGGGCGAAAATGCAGGCGCGTTCCTTGCTCCGCTCGTCAGAGGCAGCTCCCGCCGGTATTTGCGTGTCTTTGGTGCTGTATTCTAACTCTTTCAAGGGGTTAGGTTGAAAAATATGGTTGCTTTTATTGAACCGAAGGCAGACAGTCGGGAAAAAAGGAGGGACTGAAAATGGGTTTTGGTGAAAGCGTCCGCACCGTTTATTCGAAATATGCGACCTTTTCCGGGCGGGCAACGCGGTCGGAATACTGGTGGTTCATACTGTTTTATATGATCGCTTATGCGGCGCTGACCTTCGTGGATGGCGCGTTGTTTGGCAGCGTAGAGAGACTGGTTTACGGCGTTAAAGTGGAAATGCAGGTGATGGCTCTGTCCGGTATTTTTGCGCTTGCATCGTTTCTTCCTTCCTTGGGGGTAGCTGTGCGGCGTTTGCATGATACGGACCGCAGCGGATGGTGGTTTTTGATTGCTTTTGTGCCGCTGATCGGCTTCATCGTGCTGTTGGTGTTCTTTGTGACCGACGGAACGCGCGGTGCTAACCGCTTCGGGCCGGATCCGAAGGGGGGCGATACGACAGGCTTTGGCGGTGGCGGCGGTGGTGCATACACCTCGTCCGACATTCCCGGTGTCAAGCGGGATTAATATGAAAACTCGGCGAAAATGCGGGTGAGATCCTCGCCCCATTCGCCGTGATATTTCGCCAGCAACTCGTCCGCCGGGGTTTGCATGTCTTCAACGCTGTCTTCTAACGCGTTCAGGAAATGCCGTTCATCGGGCACCATGCCAGAGAACCCCGGACGGGCGCGGCGGCGCAGGCCAGAGCGGGAAATGTTCAGCGCTTGTGCCGCCAGATCGCGCATTTTCATGTTGCCAACTTCCGCATGCAGCCCGTCGACCGAGGCGGCAACGCGCAGCGCTTCGCGGGTCTCCGCGTCCCAGCCCTTAACCATATCACACGCCTCATCCAGCGCCGCCTGATCATACATCAGCCCGACCCAGAAGGCAGGCAGCGCACAAATCCGCCGCCAGGGCCCGCCATCCGCCCCGCGCATCTCCATATATTTCTTGATCCGGGCTTCCGGGAAGATGGTGGTCAGATGGTCGGCCCAGTCGGAAAGCGTTGGCATTTCGCCGGGAAGAGCGGGGAGCTTGCCTTGCAGGAAGTCGCGGAAAGACTGCCCTAAGGCGTTGATATATTTACCATCCCGGTACACGAAATACATCGGCACATCGAGGGCATAATCGACATATCGCTGAAAACCCATCCCGTCCTCAAAGACAAAGGGCAGCATCCCGGTGCGCGCCGAATCGAGGTCGCGCCAGATGCGCGAGCGCCAGGATTTATGCCCGTTTGGCTTGCCTTCAAGGAAGGGAGAATTGGCGAAAAGCGCGGTGGCGATCGGCTGCATGGCGAGGGCCACGCGGAATTTCTGCACCATGTCCGCTTCCGAGGCGAAATCGAGGTTCACCTGCACGGTGCAGGTTCGATACATCATCTGTTTACCAAGACTGCCAACCCGATCCATGTATTCGGTCATCAGCGCATAGCGCCCCTTCGGCATGACGGGCATTTCCTCATGTGTCCAGGTCGGGGCGGCACCGAGGCCGATAAAACCGACGCCGATCTGGTCGGCAACGGTTTTTACTTCGCGCAGATGTTGGTTAACCTCGTCACAGGTTTGGTGAATCGTTGCCAGCGGCGCGCCGGAAAGTTCGAGCTGTCCGCCCGGTTCCAGCGATATATTCGCCCCCTTGAGTTCCAGCCCGATGATGCGTCCGTCCTCATGCACCGGCAGCCAGCCAAACTGATCGCGTAGCCCGGTCAGCATCGCCAGAACCGAGCGCTCGCCCTCGTAAGGCAGTGGCTTCAGCGTGTCCTTGCAGTAGCCGAATTTCTCGTGTTCGGTGCCGATGCGCCAGTCTTCGCGCGGCTTGCATCCGCTCTCCAGATAAGCTGCGAGTTGGTCCGCATGGGTGATCGGGCCGCCGCCGGATTGAGGAATGGACATGGCGTTTCTCCGTTTGGGTCGCCCCATTGGTGTGCCAAGCGGCGAGGAGTGTCAATGCAGGGCGCGCGGCTCTTTGCGCCAGATGAGCAGTGGTTCGGCCGTGCCTGTTTTCACGGCGTGAATGGCGGTGTCGATCTTTGCGCCGGGCAGTTGGGTCAGAGCGTCGAAAAGTGCTTCGCCCCCTTCCGCGTTGGTCGGGATGATCAGGCTTTCGCCAAGGCTGTTCAGCCGCCAGATTGTCGCGCCGCTGCGGTCGGTTTCAAGGCGCACTTCCTGCAACAGATCGAGGGAAGCGAAGCCACCGCCGAAGGGGGCGAGGTAGGTGATCTGTTTTTCATCAACCTGCACGACGCCCGGCCCGTCATGGCGGCGCGGGATGCGGGCGGAACGGATGCCGGTGCGTAACAGGGCGAGGCCGAGAAGGGCGATGAGCGCGCCGAGCCATTTGATCACGCCGAGCGAGGTCAGGAACCAGAAGGCCCCGAGCGCGGTCAGCCCAAGCCCCGCCCCCGCCTCGCGAAACCGCGTCAGTTTTTCCATCGCTTCCGGGCGAAAAAACCCCATGTCATACCTCGATTGCGGTTTTCAGGATGGCGAGGGAATAGCTGCCGATACGGCGAAAGCCGATGGCTTCATAGGCGCGGCAAGCGTCGGGGCTGGAAGAAAAAAGAAACGCTTTTTCAACGCCTTGCGTGCGGGCTTGTGCGAGATGCAGCGCGACGGCGAGGCGGGCATAGCCTTTGGAGCGCAGGGCCGGGGGCGTGTAAACCCCGCCGATCTGCACCGCGTCGGGCAGGACAGCGTTGAATGCGGTTTTGGCCACGGCCCGGCCTTCTACTTCCAGCACTACGTGCCGGTCGCTGTCGATGCTTGCTTCCACCTTTCGGGCGCATTGAGCGCGGATGTCGGCATTAACTGGCAGGCCGAGCGTTCCGGTGTCATAGTCTAAAATCCAAGCCTGCAGCAGCGCGCGGTCGGCTTCGGTAGCGCGGCGGATATTGCCCGGCGCATCGGGGATTTTGAGCGCGGACAGGGGCAGTTCATACAAGGGTTCTGGCGCGCGCAGGGCAAATTCAGCATCGTTCAGGCCGAAAGCATGCAGCGCCTCTTCGACCTGCTGCGAGGCGCCGTTGATGCCGCTTAATTTGCGTCCTTTGAAAGCGGGTTTGAGCGCGGCGAGGAAGGCGGGGTTTTCCGGCGCTTGCAAGACTAAAAATCCCGCTTGCGACAGACCCGCAACCGCGTTGATCTCGCCTTTCTCGCGGGAGAAAACGAAGCGGGTCGAGCGCGGATCATCGCAGGGTTCGGTGCCAAATTCGGCGAGGTTGGAGCGCAGAAACATCGAGGTGGCGCTGTGTTTGGCGAGGAAATTTCCGATCTCGCCTGCATCTTCCGGGCGGGCGTCGTGCAGCATGTTACCAGTCTCCTAACGCGTTTTGCCACAGGGTCAGCGCTGCGACCGCGGCGGTGTCGGCGCGCAGGATGCGCGGGCCGAGCGATACCGGACGGGCGGCGGCAAGCCCGCGCAGTCGGGCACGTTCGGCTTCAGAAAACCCGCCTTCCGGCCCGATCAGGATCGCCCACTTCTCTTCGCGCTCGCCGGCGAGTCCCAGCCCCTCTCCTGCACGGGTTTCGTCGCAGAACATCAGCTTCCGTTCTTCTGGCCAGTTGGTTAACAGCGCCTCCAGCTTGGTTAATCCCGCCACTTCCGGCACAAAGGTTCCGCCGCATTGTTCCGCCGCCTCAACCGCGTGGGCCTGAAGCCGTTCGCGCTTGATGCGCTCGGAATTGGTGAAATCGGTCGTCACGGGCATGATCCGCGCGGCCCCCATCTCGGTGGCCTTTTCGACGATAAAATCAGTGCGCGCTTTCTTGATCGGCGCGAAGAGCAGCCAGAGATCCGGCGGGTTCATTTGCGGTGCAGAGGGGCCGAGGCAGGTCAGCGTGCCGCCGCGTTTGCTGCCCTCGGCAATCTCTGCCGTATGCTCGCCATCGCGCCTGTTAAACAGCGCCAGCCGTGCGCCGGGTTTGAGGCGCATGACGGCGAAGAGGTAATTTGCCTGATCGCGGGTGAGATCAATGGATTGCCCCGCCCCCAGCGGCGCGTCTACAAAGAGGCGAATTTTTTCACGGTCCAACATGGGGGCAGGTTATGGCGGGAGCATCGCAGAGGCCAGAGGTAAAAGGGCAGGTCGCGGATGCGGTTCAGGGCAACTGGGTTGATCATCGCGCCCCGGCAGCTTTGCGCCCCTATCTGCGTCTGTCGCGGGCGGATCGGCCGGTCGGGACGTGGCTCTTGCTGATCCCGTGTTACTGGGGGGTGCTGCTGGCGATGGCGGCGGATGGGCGTGCCGGGCTGATGGACCTTTGGATCGTTATTGCCTGCGCGCTTGGGGCGTTTTTGATGCGCGGCGCGGGCTGCACCTGGAACGACATCACGGACCGCGAATTTGACGCGCAGGTCGAGCGCACCCGGTCGCGGCCGATCCCTTCCGGGCAGGTGAGCGTGAAACAGGCGATGCTGTGGCTCATGCTGCAAGTGCTTGTTTCCTTTGTTATTTTGCTGTCGTTCAACGGGGCGGCGATCCTGTTGGGAGCGCTCGCGCTGGTGCCGGTGGCGATTTATCCTTTTGCCAAGCGGTTTACATGGTGGCCGCAGGTGTTTCTTGGTGTTGCGTTTAACTGGGGCGCATTGCTGGCCTATGCGGCCCATGCGGGTGTGCTCGGCTGGCCCGCGGTTGTGGCCTATGGCGCGGGGATCACCTGGACCCTGTTCTACGATACGATCTACGCCCATCAGGACACGGAGGATGACGCGCTGATCGGAGTCAAATCCACCGCGCGGCTGTTTGGCGAAAACAGCGGCAAATGGCTGGCCGGGTTTCTCATGCTGACGGTGCTTCTTTTGGCGATGGCGGTGATTTTGGCCTATGCGCCGGGGCGGTCGTTGGCTTCGTTGGTGCTCGCGTTGGCCGGGGTTTGGGCCATGGGATTTCATCTGTTGTGGCAGTTGCGCAATTTTGACGCGGATAATCCAGCGGTTTGCCTGCGTCTGTTCCGTTCAAACCGCAATACCGGCCTGATCCCCGTGCTGTTTTTCGCCGTTTCCCTGTTCGTGTGATTGCGCCCCGCTCTGACAGGTCGTAAGGAGGGCGGACTTCTGGAATAACGGATGGCGAGATGCGCTTTCGGCTTTCGAATTTAACCCTGTCCATTGGCATGATGGTTCTGGCCGCGCTGTTGGCGGTATTGGCGGCGGTGGCGGCGTCGGTCAGCGTGGAAAATCTGTCGCGCAGCACGGTGGAGCGCGCGCTGTTTCTGGAGGGCAAGGACTGGGCGACGGTGGAAACCGATGGGCTGCAGGTGATTCTGACTGGCACCGCGCCGTCGGAGACCGAGCGTTTCAAGGCGTTGTCCATCGCCGGGGCGCAGGTCGATAGCGGGCGGGTCATTGACCTGATAGACGTGCCCGCGCCCGAGGCGATCAAGCCGCCGAGTTTTTCCATTGAAGTGCTGCGCAACGATGCGGGCGTGTCGATGATCGGGCTGATTCCGGCCTCAACAGACCATCCGGCGCTTTCGGCCCAGGTGGGCGGTATCGGCGATGATGTTACGGTGACGGATTTTCTGGAAAGCGCCGATTATCCCGCGCCGGAGCTTTGGGAGCCAGCGTTGGAATTTACCGTGAAGGCGATTGCGCTTTTGCCCAATTCGAAGATTTCCATGTCGGCGGACAAGGTTCGGATCGCGGCGATTGCGGCCTCGGCGGAAGAAAAGCGCGATTGGGAACAGCAGTTGAAGAGGCTGGTGCCCGGCGGGGTGGATATTGTGCTGGATATTGCGGCGCCGCGTCCGGTGATCACGCCGTTTACCTTCCGGTTTACGCTGCAAGACGGGCGGCCGGTGTTTGATGCCTGTGCCGTTGGGTCCGAGAGCGGTAAGCGCCGGATCGTTGCGGCGGGCAAACAGGCGGGGATTGGCGGGACCATTCCCTGCACCATCGGTCTGGGCGAGCCGTCGCCGAAATGGCCGGATGCGGTGGCGCGCGGTATTGCGGCGGTGGTGGAGCTGGGCGGCGGCGCGCTGACATTCTCTGATGCGGATGTGTCGCTAGTTGCTGCGGAGAACACGGATGCGGCGCTTTATGACCGCGTGATTGGTGAGTTGGAAGCCGAGTTGCCGGAGGTGTTTTCATTGAAAGCGGTTCTGCCCGATCCGGTTTCCATCGAGGGCACGGGCGAGGGCGCGGCGGAGTTCGTAGCCACCCGTTCCGCCGAAGGGCGCGTCGAGTTGCGCGGACGGGTGCGCACCGAGCAGGAACGCAACATCGCCGAGAGCTTTGCGCGCGCGCAATTCGGTTCGGAAAACGTCTTTGCCTTCATGCGGGTCGACGAGGGGCTGCCGCGCGATTGGGCGGTGCGCACGTTGGCCGCGATGGAGGCGCTGGGGCATCTGGCGAATGGGTCGGTTGTGGTGCAATCCGAGGTGGTCGATCTCAGCGGCGTGACCGGCGACAAAGAGGCCAAGGCAGAGATTTCGCGGCTGTTGTCCGACAAGTTGGGGCAGGCGGAGGATTTCCGCGTTTCGGTGCGCTATGAGGAACAGTTTGATCCGGTGGCCAGTCAGCCGACGCCGCAGGAATGCGTCGATGGGGTGAACGCGGTTCTGGCGCAGGCGCAGATCCGTTTCGCGCCGGGTTCGGCGAATATCGAACCGGGGTCCGGCGGGACCATCGACAAGATTGCGGATATTCTGAAGAAATGCCCCGATGTGGCGATGGAGATCGGCGGGCATACGGACAATCAGGGGCGCGAAGAGACCAATAAGAACCTGTCGCGCAATCGGGCCAATTCGGTTTTGTCGGCCTTGCTGGCGCGCCGGGTTCTGACCTCTGCGCTGTCGGTGCATGGCTATGGCGAGGAGTTCCCGATTGCGGATAACGGTAGCGAGGAAGGGCGCGAAGCCAACCGGCGCATCGAGTTCAAATTGATTGGCGGCGGTGATCCCGAGGTTGCGGCGCGCGAGGTGGCGCAACAGGAATCGCCGCTGGCGGATGCGCCCCGGCCCAAGCCGCGCCCGGAGGAATTTGGCGGGATGGATGCGCCGGAGCCTGCTGCGGAAGAAGCGTCGGAAGAGGCTGCGGCTTCGGAAGAGGCTGCACCGGAGACCGCATCGGAGACTGCGCCGGAAGCTGCCGAAGAGCCTGTTGCTGAGGAATCTACCGCTGAGGAACCCGTTGTCGACGAGCCTGTGGCCGAAGAGCCAGTTACTGAGGAACCCGCTGCCGAGGAGCCAACCGTCGAGGAACCTACCGCTGAGGAGCCAGTGTCTGAAGCACCCGCTGCTGAGGAAGTCGTTTCAGAGGAAGTTGCGCCGGAAGCCCCCATGGAAGCTGAGCCTGCCGAAGCAGCGGCCGAAGAAACCCCGCCTAGTGAGATCATTTACCCGGACGCACCCGATACGCGGCCCGCGAGCAGACCGGAAACGGAGTAAGCCATGAACAGAACCGAATTCATTATCGTTACGGCGATCATCCTCTTCGTGGCCTTCGCGCTGGGCTGGTTCGCTTATTGGCTCCTGCATCGCTTTACCCGCGTGGCAGGCGGCGAGATGGGTGAGATCGACCGGCTGGCGCAATCGCTGCACGAGGCGGAAGAGACCCGCGATCAGGCGATTATCTACCTGCAACAGCGCGAGGCGGAGATGGCCAATCAATTGCATCAGACCGAGGCGGAGTTGCGCGCGGCGATGGACGGGTTGCGCGACGCGCGGCAGGAGGCGGAAGAGTTGCGCGCCTATATCGAGCGCGAGAATCAGGCTTAGGGCGTAGACCCATAATCCCTGCGCCACTGGTTTGTCAGATTTTTGTTCTGACTATGAGCGGCACCGCAGGAATAGTGGTTCTATTTCAAGGGGTCGCGAAGACGCTCAGGGCAAAAATCTGG
>PDOZ01000017.1 GCA_002747325.1 Rhodobacterales bacterium | reverse complement strand
CCCTGCAACCCGACCCGAAAGCGGCGCATCCCCTACGACTTCGAGGCCTACAAGGTACGAAACACCGTCGAGCGATGCTTCAACAAGCTCAAACACTTCCGACGCATCGCAACCCGCTTCGACAGACGCGCCATCTACTTTCTCAGCTTCATACACCTCGCATCAGCGATGCTATGGATGCGATAAATGTCGATTCGGCCTAAGGTTAACGCTTTAAGGTTAACGCGTCTGCATTCAGCTTCATGCCCGACGGGCAGGGCGTCCCGAGGGGGCCTTGGCTTTGGTCTTTGGCAAGTTGGGCGTTAAGGTTAATGCGGTAGAGGCAGCGTTAGGGGGGGCGTTAAGGTTAATGCCTCGTGGGGGATGTTCGTCTGAGAAACAACCCGGGTAAATAAATGGGCACTGACCCGGAAACGGCCAATGCCCGCTGTTTTCGCCCGTATCCGAAAGGCGCCGTTACTTCATTCCGCGCGCCATTTCAGTTCTTCAAGGAGTTCGTAAATCACTGGTTCCTGCACCCGATAGCGCATTTTGACCGACTGCCCATCGACGGGTTCTTGCGGGACACCCAGCGCATATTGCGCGATCGGTTCACCATTTTCGCCTTCGGGGGTATAGCGGATGGCATAGGCAAAGGTGCCGTCATCCAGGCGCTGCACATCGGTGATGGTGGCGGTGGTTTCGCGCCATGCGGCTGTATCCGGGGCGCGGCTGGTCCAGCTCCAATAGGCGCCAACAGCCACCCCCAGAACCACCAGCAACAGCAGGGCTTTTTTCATCATTCCCTCCTTCAGTTTTGTGGCAGTTTACAGGTGGCGGGGATGGTTTTTGACGCATAATGCACTTCGGACACGTCCAGCAGGGCATCATAATCCGCGGCAAAGCCTTCTTCGCGCTTGGAGGACTTCAGGCTGCCGGTTACTTGCGCGAAAATGGCCTGATAGGGCTTGCCAACCCGCCGGGCCTTGTCGAGGCTCATGGCGTTCAGCCGTTCCGCTTCCCGCTCGGGCAGCACGGCCCAAAAGCCCATCTCGGAATTGCAGGGGATGAAACTCTGCACCTCATGGCCGTAGGTATAAAGCCCACTCATCTTCATGGGGCCGCTCGGTTTGATCCCTTCCTGTGCGCACCCCGCCAGGGCAAGGGCCCCTACTGCAAACAATACCTGTCGTTTCATACGCTTACCTTTCCGATGCTTTGGCGCATCGTAGGGGTGCGGGCGGTGCGTGTCCATATGGGCGTATTGCGGACAGAACTGCGTCAAAAACCCTGAATGCGGGAAGCTATTGCGGGTGTGAAGGCGGAAAATGCTAATGCCGGTTGTATGCTTTGTCGCGTCGATTCTCCTGAGCGGGATGTCTTCCGCATTATTTTCCACGCTTAAGAAACAGTTTTACCGCCATGCGGGGATTAACCTTAATTTGTAAAATATATCTAAAATTGGCCTCATTTCCGCCGGAATTCTTATGAGAAATTTAGCATTTCTTCACATTTGCACCCCATTCTTCCCGCATGAATGAGGTGCGAAACAGAGAAATAGAAGGTGCTGCCCCATGCTATATTTCCGGTCCCCGATGGTTGAACCCAATTCGCCCGCCCCGGTTGCGCGTCCCTATCCGGTTGCGGCCCAATTTGCGGACACTCGCGCCGCGACCTGTCTTGCCAGTTCCGGCATCGCGCCGAACACGCCGGTGAAAACCGATCGCGGCATGGTGCTGGCCCGCGATCTGAAGCGCGGCGACATGGTCGAAACCCTGTCCAATGGCTTTCAGCCCCTGCGTTGGAAAGGCGAAAGCCGGGTGGTCATCAATATCGACGATCTTGGCGGAATGCAGCCGGGCACCCCGATCCGCCTGAAAGCGGGTGAGGCGGGTCTGCCGGAAGAGGCGGGCAATCTTGTGGTCGCCGCCGGGCAGCGCATTCTGACCCGTTCGGGCATCAATGAGATGCTGTTCGGTGAATATGAGGTCATGGTTTTTGCCGCCGATGTGCTGCATCTGTCCGGTGTCGACGTGGTTGAACGCCCGGCCGCCAACTGGGTGCATCTGATGTTTGACAATCACGAGATGATTGCGGCGGGGGGGATGTGGCTCGAAAGTTTCCTGCCGGACCGCGCCCACCTTGAGCGGTTTCACCCGGAAATCTGGGCCGAGATTCGCGAAGCCGTTCCGGCCCTTCGGTTTGAAAGCGGCGAGAGCCGGTATCTCGAAAACTACATGACGCTCGAGCCCCGCGAAGCGCGGCTGGTCGAGTTCCTGTAACGCATTTCTGGCAGGCAGCGTCAGAAAACAAACCCGCCGCAAGGCGGGTTTTGTTTTGCCCGCCCCGCATTTTCGCGTTTCATGCCGGTAGGTCACGGAAGGGATCAAAAGGCTCTGAACCTGAGCGGGCGTTTCGAGTGTTTTCGGAATCACTTGTTCGCGGCTTTTTCCTTCGCATATGCGCGGGAGCGATGCGGCGTTTCAATACAGCCGAAAACGCTTTAAACTCGGAGCGGGTTCAATGAACCTGAACCAATCCTTTCGGCCTTTGCCTGCGTATCCTGTTGGTTCAAGCTATTCGCAAATGTATCAAAGTGCATTCCGGTAAGCTGTTTTGCCGAAGCTGGACCTTTTATGCGTGGCCCCTTGCGTAATAACGGTGCCAAAACCGCTTCATTTCCCCGGCCCGCGCCGCCCTTAAATCAGTGCGAATTTGGCGTTTATGGCACAGGACCCCTGACGCGGGATTTGGAGCCAGGTCGCAGATGTCGGACGGCTGAATATCGAAATATCTGCGGCAAAAAAGCCGCCCTCGTGTCTAGAGCGAAATTGATTCAAATCTATCCATTTCTGCTCTAAAAACGGTGTCTGGTCGGCGTCAAAACAGAGTTTCAACCGCGGACCGCGCCGATTTTATGCACCTCACATGAAGCCCAGTTCCAGCCGGGCGTCGTCCGACATCATGTCCATGCCCCAGGGCGGTTCCCAGGTCAGCGCGACCTTCACGTCCTGCACGCCGGGCACCATGCGCACCGCATCCTGCACCCAGCCCGGCATTTCCCCGGCGACGGGGCAGCCCGGCGCGGTCAGGGTCATGGTCACGTCAACCATCCCGGCATCGTCGATGTTGATCGTGTAGATCAGCCCGAGATCGTAGATATTGACCGGAATTTCCGGGTCGAACACCGTGCGCAGCGCCTCGACAATCGGCTCGAAAAGCGTGTTTTCGGTGTTGGACGGTTGGATCAGGAATTCGCCTTCTTCAGACATCTGCGCCTCGGATTGCTGGCTAAATACACTGCGAGTGTATAGGGTGTGGGCACGGGCGCGTCCAGAGGGGATAGGGTTGGTTCCCTCGGTCTGATAAGTCGGGGATAGGGATATGATGCGGTTTTTTGTGCTTTTGGTCGCGCTTTGGCCAGTGGGTCTTGAAGCACAGGTGTTGCGGGATAAGATGCCGTTGGATTTTTCGGTGCATGGCAATTGGTGCGGCCCTAAGGCGGATCGCGGCGATGTGATGGACAAGCTGGATGCCATGTGTCGACGCCATGACCTGTGCGCCCGCCGCGAGGGGATTTTCCGCTGTTCCTGCGATCTTGCTTTCATGCAGGAGTTGCGCCATGCGCGCTGGCCCAATGAGGCGCTTTATAACAAGGCACGCGCGATTTATGAGGTGATTGCCCTGCTGCCCTGTAACACCTCCGAAGGGCAGCGCGAGAAAATGGCCATGGTTTATCATGACTGGCGCGGCGCGGTGGCGCGGGGGCGGGAATCGCAAGAGGCGCGGTGGGAGCGGTTCTGGTGGCTGGTTGGTATTGCACTTTCCGACAGCTATTGAGCGTTTTGCTGGTTTCGAACGCGAATTTTGCTGCGCGGTATTGCAGATTAAATCAGTTTCGCTCTAGACAGCCGAATGGCTAAAAATATCTCATATAAAGTGAATGCAACCGATGGCGCGGCGCGCGTTGGTGTTTTGTCCACTCCGCGCGGCGAGATCCGCACCCCGGCATTCATGCCGGTTGGCACGGCGGCGACGGTGAAGGCGATGCTGCCGGAGAGCGTGGCGGCGACCGGGGCGGATATTCTGCTCGGCAATACCTATCACCTGATGCTGCGGCCCACGGCGGAGCGGATTGCGCGGCTGGGCGGATTGCACCGCTTCATGAACTGGGACAAGCCGATCCTGACCGATAGTGGCGGCTTTCAGGTGATGAGCCTCGCGGATCTGCGCAAGCTGACGGAGAAGGGCGTGACCTTCCGCTCGCATATCGACGGCTCGCGCCACGAGCTGACCCCGGAGCGCTCGATGGAGATCCAGAAACTCCTCGGCTCTGACATCGTCATGGCCTTTGATGAATGCCCGGCGCTGCCAGCCTCGGAGGAGCGGGTGGCGGAGAGCATGCGGTTGTCGATGCGGTGGGCGGCGCGCTCAAAGGAGGCGTTTGGCGCGCGCCCGGATCACGCGCTGTTCGGCATCATGCAGGGCGGGGTGACGCAGGAATTGCGCGAGGAAAGCGCGCGCGCCCTGACCGATATCGGCTTTGATGGCTACGCGATTGGCGGGCTGGCGGTTGGCGAGGGGCAGGAGGCGATGTTTTCCGTGCTGGATTACGCGCCGGGATACCTGCCTGCCGACAAGCCGCGTTACCTGATGGGCGTCGGCAAGCCCGATGACATTGTTGGTGCGGTGAAACGCGGCGTCGACATGATGGATTGCGTGCTGCCCTCGCGTTCCGGGCGCACCGGACAGGCCTGGACCCGGCGCGGGCAGGTCAATATCAAAAACGCCCGCCACGCCGACGACCCCCGGCCGCTCGATGAGGCTTGCACCTGTCCCGCCTGCCGCTCCTATTCGCGCGCCTATCTGCACCACGTTTTCCGCGCTGGCGAGATGATCTCCGGCATGCTGCTGACCTGGCACAACCTGCATTATTATCAGGAATTGATGGCGGGAATGCGCGCGGCGATTGCGGCGGGGGAATTTGCACAATTCGAGGCGCAGTTCCACGCAGAACGAGCCAAGGGTGATATTGCGCCGCTTTAGGGGGCTATTTCCCTTGCTCGCCCCTTCAACTGCGGTCAATATGCCGCAAAAGGTTGAAAAGGCGGGGCGCGCCCCCCAAATCACAGGCCAGACAGGAAGTGCGGGCGTTGCCGGTGGTCGGGACGCGCGCGCTGGCCGAGACAAGGATAAAAGATGACCGAGCATAGCGCTGAAAACGCCCCTGAAACCCGCACCTACCCGGTGCTGCCCCTGCGCGACATCGTGGTCTTTCCGCACATGGTTGTGCCGCTCTTTGTCGGGCGGGAAAAGTCGGTGCGCGCGCTGGAAGCGGTGATGGGGGAGGCGCAGGAAATTCTGCTGTCGTCGCAAGTCGATCCGGCGGTGGACGAACCGGACACGGACGGGATTTACCGCACCGGCGTTCTGGCCACCGTGCTGCAACTCTTGAAACTGCCCGATGGCACGGTGAAGGTGCTGGTCGAGGGGCAACAGCGGGTCAAGCTGACGGAATTTACGCCCAATGAGGCCTATTTTGAGGCCCGCGCGCAGATTTTGGACGAAACCATCGGCGATGAGGCGGCGGCGACGGCGCTGATCGGCACGGTGGGCGAGGAATTTGAGCGCTACGCCAAGATCCGCAAAAACATCCCCGAAGAGGCGCTGGCGGCGGTGGCCGAAGCGCGCGAACCGGCGCGGCTGGCGGACCTTGTGGCCGGGCATCTCGGTGTCCGGGTCGATCAGAAGCAAGAGCTTCTGGAGACCCTTTCCGTCGCCGAGCGGCTGGAGAAGGTTTACGGGCTGATGCAGGGCGAAATGAGCGTCTTGCAGGTCGAAAAGAAGATCAAGACCCGCGTCAAGAGCCAGATGGAGCGCACCCAGCGCGAATATTACCTGAATGAGCAGATGAAGGCCATTCAGAAGGAGTTGGGCGAGGAAGAGGGCGGTCAGTCCGAGATTGCCGAGCTGGAAGCGCGCATTGCCGAGACCAGGCTATCGAAAGAGGCGCGCGAAAAAGCTGAGGGGGAGCTGAAAAAGCTCAAGAATATGTCGCCCATGTCGGCGGAAGCGACTGTGGTGCGTAATTATCTCGACTGGATGCTGTCGATCCCGTGGGGCACGAAAAGCCGGGTGAAAAAGAACCTGGTTCAGGCGGAAAAGGTGCTGGATCAGGATCATTACGGGCTGGAGAAGGTCAAGGAACGGATCGTGGAATATCTCGCGGTCGGCCAGCGCTCGAAGAAGCTGAAAGGCCCGATCCTTTGCCTCGTCGGCCCGCCGGGCGTCGGTAAGACCAGCCTCGGCAAATCCGTGGCCCGCGCCACCGGGCGCGAGTTCATCCGCATTTCCCTTGGCGGCGTGCGCGATGAGAGCGAAATCCGCGGCCACCGGCGCACCTATATCGGCTCCATGCCGGGCAAGATCATTCAGGCGCTTAAAAAGGCCAAAACCACCAACCCCCTGATTTTGCTCGATGAAATCGACAAGATGGGGCAGGATTTCCGCGGCGACCCGGCATCGGCCATGCTCGAAGTGCTGGACCCGGAACAAAACTCGACTTTCGTCGATCACTATCTTGAGGTGGAATATGACCTGTCCAATGTCATGTTCCTGACCACCGCCAACAGCTACAACATGCCCAGCCCGCTCCTCGACCGCATGGAGGTCATCCCGCTGGCCGGCTATACCGAGGACGAAAAGCGCGAGATCGCCCGGCAGCATCTGGTGCCGAAACAGATCAAGGCGCATGGGCTGAAGAAGGGCGAGTTGGTCATCGAGGACGGTGCGATCACCGACATCGTGCGTTATTACACGCGCGAGGCCGGGGTGCGTAACCTTGAGCGCGAACTGGCGAAGATTGCCCGTAAATCCGTCACGCGGATTGTGCGCGGCGATGCCAAACAGCTTGTGGTCGGGCCGGAAGAGCTGGAAGACCTGCTGGGCGTGCGCAAGTTCCGGTTCGGGCTGGCGGAGGACGAGAACCAGATCGGCGTCGTGACCGGGCTGGCCTGGACCTCGGTGGGCGGCGATCTGTTGTCCATTGAGGCGCTGCGCCTGCCGGGCAAGGGCCGGATGAAGACGACGGGCACGCTGGGTGATGTGATGAAGGAATCCATCGACGCGGCGTCCAGTTTCGTGCGCTCCATCTCCCCTGAAATTGGCGTCAAACCGCCGCGTTTCGAGAAATGGGACATTCATGTGCATGTGCCGGAAGGCGCGACGCCGAAGGATGGCCCGTCGGCCGGGGTGGCGATGGTCACGTCGATTGTTTCCGTTCTGACACAGATTCCGGTGCGCAAGGATATCGCCATGACCGGCGAAGTGACCCTGCGCGGCAATGTGCTGGCCATTGGCGGGTTGAAGGAAAAACTGCTGGCGGCGCTGCGCGGCGGCATCAAGAAGGTGCTGATCCCGCAGGAAAACGCCAAGGATCTGGCGGAAATCCCGGATAATGTGAAAGACGGGCTGGAAATCGTGCCGGTCTCCCATGTCCGTGAAGTGCTGGCCCACGCACTGACGGAAAAGCCGGAGCCGGTCGAATGGGACGAAGCGGCGGAAGAAGCCGCGGCGGCGCTCAAGGCGGACCCGGAAGGGCAGGGCGCAGCGCATCATTGAGGCGCGGATGGCGATTAGAAGCGGGCGTGCCGGGGGTGCGCCCGTTTTGCTTCAGGTGACTGGAACTTACGGCGAATCCCGCCTATTGTTTTCCGAGAATGAACAATTTGACCCGAACCGAAGGGGAAGCGACATGGCAAGCAAGAGCAAACGAACGGCAAAACCGACCCGCAGCGCGAAGACGAGCAAGGCGCCGAGCAAGGTGGCGGCGAAACCTGCCTCGAAACCGGCAGCGCGGGCGACCCTGAAAGTCGCGCCCAAGCCCGCTGCCGTTGCCGAGGCGAAGCCAGCCCCGAAACCCACCCCGAAACCCACCCCGAATCCCACTGTCACGGTCCAGCCGATCACCGCCCTGACCCGCAAAGACCTGCTCGCCCGCATCGCGGAGCGCACCGAGGTCAAAGGCCGCGACGCGCGCGCGGTGCTGGACGTGGCGCTGGACGAAATCGGCGCCGCCCTTGTGCGCGGCGAGATGGTCAAGGTGCAGCCGCTGGGCGTGATGAAAGTGCAGCGTCAGAAGCTGGGCGAGGGGGCGGATCGGGTGATTTGCAAGCTGCGGCGCAAAAACGACCGCGGATTGGGCAAAGACCCCCTTGCACCCGCCGCAAAGGAAGGCTAAAAGCCCGCCTGCGGGTGATTAGCTCAGTGGTAGAGCGCTTCGTTCACATCGAAGATGTCAGGAGTTCGAATCTCTTATCACCCACCATTTTCCCACCATTTTCCCATCGGGATCGAGGAGGACGCGGGCCATGACCTTGCCGGAAATCATCGTGATTCGTCACGGTCAGACCGAGTGGAATGCCGAGCGGCGCTGGCAGGGGGCGTTGGACAGTCCGCTGACCGCGCAGGGCCGGGCGCAGGCGGTGGCGATGGGCCGGGCGCTGGAACGCGCCGGGATCGGGGCCGATACCCATGCCGCGTGGCGCAGTCCGCAGGGCCGGGTGCGCGAGACCGCCGAGCTGTGCCTGCCAGCAGACCTGCGCGCGATCATTGTGCCGGATTTGATGGAGATCGGCGTCGGCGAGTGGTCCGGGCGCACGGAGGCGGAGATTTTCGCCGCCAACCCCGCCTATGCAGACCTGCCGATGCTGGAACTCTATCAACAAGCCCCCGGCGGCGAAGGGCTGGACGCGCTTTGGAAACGCGCTGGTCGCGTCCTCGCCCGCCTGCGCCGCCCCACCATCCTGCTGACGCACGGCATTACATCACGTTTCCTGCGCACCCGCGCGATGGGCTGGAACATGGATCGCCTCACCGATCTGCCCGGCGGGCAGGGGCGCATTTTCCGCGTAAGTGACGGGGAACACAGCGAAATTCCGGTTTCCGAATAATTCTCGCCGAAAACCCCTTGCGCCCGCCCGCACAAGCCAATAAACGGGGCCGCACGGGTGATTAGCTCAGTTGGTAGAGCGCTTCGTTTACACCGAAGATGTCGGGAGTTCGAGTCTCTCATCACCCACCATCCTCCCCGCAATTCAGGCGTTCCAGAATTGAAAACGCCGTATCAGAACCAAAATTTGCGGCCTCTCCATCGGCATCCTGCTGATTTCGAATGTGAATTTTGATGCGCGCTATTGCAGGTCAAGTCGATTTTGCTTCAGCCGGGCATAGGCGCGTGATGGGTCAGGCGGAACCCGGCTGCCCTTCGTCGAACTTGATGGATTCGCCGCAACCACAGGCATCGGTCACATTCGGGTTTTTGAACTTGAAGCTGGCATCGAGCAGCGACACTTCGTAGTCGATTTCGGTGCCGAACAGGAACATTTGCGCCATCGGGGCAATCAACACCCGCGCGCCGTCCTGTTCCACCACCTCGTCGCCCGGTGCGGCTTCGGTGACATATTCCATCGTATATTCCATCCCCGCGCAGCCGCCCTTCTTCAGCCCGATGCGCAGACCGTAATGCCCCTCGCGGGCCATCAGTTTGGCGATTTGCGTCGCCGCGGCTTGGGTCATGGTGACCGGGCTTTTGCCGGGAATTCCGAACATGTCAGCTCCTATCTGTTCGCCCGACAACCCTACGCACCGGCGCGCGGCTTCGCAAGGGGCTGCGGGTGCCCCCAACGCAAAACGCGCCCCGGTGAGGGGGCGCGTTTTTGTGCATTTGAGCCGGGTCTATTTCTCCGGGATCAGGCCGCGGGGGCTGAAGCGCAGCACCAAGAGCATGATGACGCCCATGGTCAGCAGCTTCAGATAGGCGGTGCTTTCCAGCATATGCTGTTTGAAGCTGTTGTCGTCCGCCAGCGGCGCGGTCAAAAAGCCCAGCACTTCTTTCGAGATCGGGTCAACCTGAATCCAGAAGAACCAGATGATGAACCCGCCCAGCACCGCGCCCCAGTTATTGCCGGAGCCGCCGACGATCACCATGACCCAGATCAGGAAGGTGTAGCGCAGCGGGTTGTAGCCGGTCGGCACCATGAGCCCGTCCAGCGTCACCATCATCGCGCCGGCGATGCCGATGACGGCGGAGCCGAGGATGAAGACCTGCAAATGCCGCTTGGTCACGTCCTTACCCATGGCTTCCGCCGCGATCTCGTTGTCGCGAATGGCGCGCATCAGGCGGCCCCAGGGCGAGTTCAGCGCCATCTGGCTCATCCAGATCAGCAGCAGCAGCACGGCGGTAAACAGCACGCCGTAAGACAGCTTGACCAGAATGGTGGAGAAGCTCACCGGGTCGATGCCGAACGTGTTGGCCCACGCGACGACACTTTCGCTTTGCTGCAACTCGATCGGGTCGGAAACCGGGCTGGGGATGTTGTTGACGTTCTTCACCCCCCGGCTCAGCCAGTCCTCGTTCTTCAGCACCGCAATGATGATCTCGGAGATGCCCAGCGTGGCGATGGCGAGGTAATCGGAGCGCAGGCCGAGGGCGGTTTTGCCGATGGCCCAGGCCGCCCCGGCGGCGAGCAGCCCGCCCACCGGCCATGCGAGGATCACCGGCAGGCCCAGCCCGCCGAGATAGCCGGTTTGCGAGGGGTTGATCGCCTCAATGCTTTCCACCGCCGGGTCAAGGATCTGCCGGTAAATCACGAAGCCGACGATCAGAATGGCCAGCAAGATCACGCCGCGCATCCGCCCCTTCGGGCCAAAACTCCATGCCAGCGCCGCCAGCACCATGACGAAGGCGCCAAAGAACAGCCCGGCGAAAACCCGCGCCCCGCCCGCGGCCCACGCTTCGCCAACCGGCGGCATGGCGATCAGCACCGGGGCCAGCCCGCCAAGGGCCACAAAGCCCATGATGCCGACATTGAACAGCCCGGCATAGCCCCATTGCATGTTGACGCCGAGCGCCATGATGGCGGAGATCAGGCACATATTGAGGATGCCAAGGGCGGAATCCCAGCTCTGTATCATCCCGGTGCCGACGATCATCGCGGCGAAAATGCCGAACAGGCCGATATTTTTCCAGTTCACGCTCATACCGATTGTCCCTTAAAGAGGCCCGTGGGCTTGAACAGCAGGACGACCACAAGGATCGCGAAGGAGACCGCGAATTTGTAGTCGGTGGAGAGAAGTTGCACCAAGCCGTCGGGCTTCATGCTTTCCGGCAACAGGTAGGTCGCGACCTTTTTCCAGACATAGGTCACGGTCACCTCGGAAAAGGCGATGACAAATCCCCCCGCAATGGCGCCCAGCGGGTTGCCCAGCCCGCCGACAATGGCGGCGGCGAAGATGGGCAGCAGGAGCTGGAAATAGGTGAAGGGTTTGAAGCTCTTGTCGAGGCCGTAAAGGGTGCCGGCGATGGTGGCGAGCGCGGCGACGATCAGCCATGTCACCAGCACCACGCGCTCCGGGTTGATGCCCGACAAGAGCGCCAGATCCTCGTTGTCGGAGAAAGCGCGCATGGATTTGCCGGTGCGGGTGCGGTTGAGGAACCAGAACAGCGCGGCGACGACGATCACGGCGGTGACGACGGTCAAAACCTGCGTGGTTCTGATCGCCAGCCCCTCGTTCAGCCCGGTCATTTCCTTGAATTCGCGCGCCCGGATCAGGAAGCGCTCGCCATCGGCAAAGCGCTGTTCGTTCGGTCCGATGATCAGGCGCACCAGCCCGTTCATCACGAACATGACCCCGAGCGACGCCATGACCAGCACCACCGGCTTGGCCTTCACCTGCCGGTAAAAGCGATAAACCACCCGGTCCGTGCCCAGCACCAGAAGCGAGGTCGCCACGATGCCGAAGGGCAGGGCGAGCAGGGCGGTCGGCAGGGGGCCGAAGCTGATCCCCATGCTCTGAAACCAGTAGGTGAACCCGATGGTGGCCATGGTGCCGAAGGCCATCGTGTCGCCATGGGCGAAGTTGGAGAAGCGCAGGATGCCGTAGATCAGCGTCACGCCGAGCGCGCCGAGGGCAAGCTGGCTGCCATAGGTCGTGGCGGGCACGATCAGAAAGTTGGTAATCGCCACGAGGGCGTTAAGCACATCCATCAGAAGTCTCCTTCGCAGGTGCCGAAATAGGTGATGACCGACAGGTCGGTGGTGTGAACCGACAGCGCACTTGCGGCCCCGTTGCGGGTCAGCATGTAGTTTGCGCCGCCGTCGTCGGCGAACAGCACCGTGGCGTCGTTCATGAATTTGGTAACGCCGATTTGCAGCGCGCCCCAGCCGGTGTCGATTTCCTGTTCCACAAGGTTAATGTGCAGGGAAAAATCGGTGTCGGCGCAAGGCTCCTGTTCCACGCATTCGGTGGTAAAAAGACAGGTTACAGCGGGAGTATCGGCCGCAGCGGCGGGGGAAGCGAGGAGCAGCGCCGCCAGCGCGAGGCGCAGAGGTTTGAACCATGCCATCCGTCAGCCCCCCAGAAAGCTCTGGCGCACTTCCGGGTCGGCGAGGAGTTCCTTGCCGGTGCCGGTATGGGCGTTGCGCCCCTGCACCAAAACGTAACCTTTATCCGCGATTTCAAGGGCTTGCCGGGCGTTTTGCTCCACCATCAGCACCGGCAGCCCGGTGCGGGCCACCTCGATGATGCGGTCGAACAATTCGTCCATCACGATGGGCGAAACCCCGGCGGTCGGCTCGTCGAGCATCAAGACCTTGGGCTTGGTCATCAGCGCCCGGCCAACGGCAACCTGCTGGCGCTGCCCGCCGGACAACTCGCCCGCCGCCTGATGCCGCTTTTCCTTCAGGATCGGGAACAATTCGTAAATCTGCTCCATCGTGTCGCTGAAATCATCGGTGCGGATAAAGGCGCCCATCTCCAGATTTTCTTCGACACTCATGGAGCCGAAAATGTTGTTGGTCTGCGGCACAAAGCCCATTCCCTTGACCACGCGGGCCTGCGGCGTCAGCCGGGTCACGTCTTCGCCATCGAGGATCACGTGGCCCTCGCGCATGTTCAACATGCCAAACAGCGCCTTCATGCCGGTGGATTTACCCGCCCCGTTCGGCCCGACGATGACCGCAATCTCGCCCTTGTCGACCGAGATCGAGCATTGGTGCAGAATGTCCGGCCCGCGCCCGTAGCCGCCGGTCATGTCGACGCCCGCGAGGAACGGCAGGTCCAGCGGCGCGGGGGTTACGGTATTGTCCTGCCCAAGGCCGGGGACCATGGTGCCCTGACCCTTGGGATTGACGATGGAAGCGTCTTTGTTTCCGCGATTGTCAAACGTGCCGCTCATGCGTCCACCTTGTCCTTGTTTTTCAGCCCGGTGCCGAGATAGGCCTCGATCACATGCGGGTTGGCCTTGATTTCGGCCAGCGTGCCTTCCGCCAGCACCTTGCCTTCCGCCATACAGATCACCGGGTCGCAGATTTTCTCAATGAAATCCATGTCGTGTTCGATGACGACGAAAGTGTAGCCGCGCTCCTGATTGAGGCGCTTGATGGCGTCGGCGATGGTGTAGAGCAGGGTGCGGTTGACGCCAGCGCCGACCTCGTCGAGGAAGACGATTTTCGCGTCGACCATCATGGTGCGGCCCAGTTCCAGAAGCTTTTTCTGCCCGCCCGAAACCTCGCCCGCGCGCAGGTCGGCGATGTGTGAGATGGTGAGAAATTCCAGCACCTCATCCGCTTTGGCTTTGAGCGCGCGTTCCTCATCGGCGATGCGCTTGCGGCCAAACCAGGTGTTCCACAGGCGCTCCCCCGATTGCGCGCCCGGCACCATCATCAGGTTTTCGCGGCAGGTCATGGAGGAAAATTCATGCGCGATCTGGAAGGTGCGCAACAGCCCCTTGTGAAACAGCACATGCGGCGCCAGCCCGGTAATGTCCTCGCCCCCCATGGTCACGCGGCCCGATGTGGGCGGCAGCACCCCGGCGATGACGTTGAACAGCGTGGTCTTGCCCGCCCCGTTCGGCCCGATCAGCCCGGTGATGGACCCGTCGGCGATTTTCAGGGAAGCGCCATCGACCGCGCGAAACCCCCCGAAATGTTTGTGCAGATCATGCACTTCAATCATGAGTTATCCCTTCCAAAGCGCCCGCATTCCCCGCCTCCCGGCAAATCAGACCCGCCCCCCGGAGCCGACCAGCGGCCTGTCGGGCGATCCGCGAATCAAGAGAAGCCCCGTCGGGGCAGGGAACAGGCAAACAGCCCGGATTTCTCCGGGCTGTGCAATGTTGTCGCTTAGCGGTAACCGGCGGTGACGTGCTTGCCGCCTTCGGTCACGATCACGCGGTAGGAGCCTGCGGCTTCGCCCGGTTCGATCAGTTCCAGCGCCGAGCCGCCGACATAGTCGATGTCGGTGCCGGCGGAGATCAGCTCCAGTGCCTTGCCCAGCTCGCCCGGATAGATTTTCACGCCCGGCGCGTTGGCGACCGAGAACATGTAGTCCTTATAGACCATCGGGTCGGCGGTGCCGGCAGCCTGCATGGCCAGACCCATGATGGCGGCGGCGTCATAGCTTTCGGCGGCGTAGGGCGCGAGGCCGTTATAGCCGTTGGCTTCGCCGATGCCGACAAGGGCTTCCGCTTTCGGGTTATCTGCGCCCGGAAGCTGACCCATCGTGCCGTCCAGCTCGGTGCCGAAGGCGTTTTCGATGGAGGAGCCGATCATCGCGTCCGGCAGGTGGAAGCGGTCAAAGGCGCCGGTGTCGAGGGCGGCGCGGATGATGCCCGGTCCGCCCTGATCCAGATAGCCCGCCACGACGAGCAGTTCGCCGCCCGCAGCTGCCAGCGCGGAGACTTCCGCCGTGTAGTCGGCCTTGCCGTCCTCGTGGGCTGCGTTGATGGTCACTTCCCCGCCCAGCTTGGTGTACGCCGCTTCAAACGCATCGGCCAGACCCTTACCATAATCGTTGTTGGTATAGGTCACGGCGACGGATTTCACGCCCTCATCCATCAGGATTTGCGCCATCACTTCACCCTGACGCGCATCCGACGGAGCGGTGCGGAAGAACAGGCCGTTATCCTCGATCGTGGTCAGCGCCGGCGAGGTGGAGGAAGCGGAAATCTGCACCATGCCGTTGGGCACGGAGGCGTTTTGCAGCGCGGCAATGGTGGCGCCGGAGCAGAGGCCGCCGAAGATGCCGGACACGCCGTCCGAGGTGATCATGCGCTCGGCAACCGCCGTGGCGACGGAAGCGTCGGTGCAGGTGGTATCGCCGCGCACGGTCGAGATGGTGGTGCCATTCAGGAACTTGCCGCTGTCGGAGATTTCCTTCAGGGCGGCTTCGGCGCCGGAGGCCATGTCTTCGGACAGGCTTTCCGCCGGGCCGGTGAAGCCGAGCATGACGCCGATCTTGATTTCATCGGCAGTCGCGGAACCCGCCATCAGCGCGGTGGCCGCGCTGGCCAGCAACAGTTTCTTCATATGTCTCTCTCCCAGAGTTGGTCATGGTTTCGCGCCGGTCGGTTCCGGCGTCTGGCCCGAATAAACCCTGTGCCGACGAAAGAATCCAGCAAGAAACGGGTTGTTTTTCGATTTTTGCGTAATAATTCGGAAAAAATACCGCGATTTTGCGCAATAATTGCACTGCCGGGCGTTACTTTGCGCAAATTTTGCGCTGTGATCGGCGGGGAAACCGGCGGGTTGGGGGCGGCGGGGCCTTGTGCGGGCTTATTTCGCGCCCGGACCGACCCGTTCGCGGTAGGGCGTGGTCTGGAAATAGGTGCGGTAGCATTTGGAGAAATGGCTGGGCGAGACAAAGCCGCAGGCATGGGCCACCTCTGCCACCGGCATGTCGCTTTGTGTCAACAGATGATGCGCCTGTTGCAGCCGCAATTCCATGTAATAGCGTTTCGGTGAGCGGTCGAGATAGCGGCGAAACAGCCGTTCGAGTTGACGCACCGACAGGCCCGCTTCGGCGGCGAGGCGGGCGGGGCTTTCCGGCGCGGCGAGGCTGGCTTCCATGCGGGTGATCACGGCGGCGAGCTTGGGCGGGTAACTGTCTTTGATGCTGGGCGGTTCGGGTTCGGGCGGCGGAAAGACCTGCGCCGCCACCGCCCCGGCGACCTCCGCCCCGTGGTCGCGCGCCACCCGGTTCAGCATCAGGTCGATGGCGCCGCTGCGGCCGATCGTATAGATGGTTGCGCCGCTTTGGGAAATATCGGCGGCAATGTCGGGCAGCCGGTCTTGCAGGGCGGTCTGATCCGGCGCATCGCCGCAGTAAACCACCGTATCCAGCGCGCCCGGACGGGTATGGTTCAGCGCCGCATCCACCGCCACGCAGGTGCCGCAGGCCGCCTGCGCCGTGTCCCCCTCCAGCGCCACCCGCCGCCAGCCATAGGCCGCCCGGCCCAGATGCGCATTGCTCAGGCGCAACACCTCCACCGCCCCGGCAAAGCCCAGAAGCGAAAAGCCGGGCAGGAGCAGGAAGGCAAATTCGCGTTCCGCCTGCGGGGTTTGGGGTTCGGCTGTGGTCATGCGCGCGCCTCTTGTTGCAAGCCCCGGTGATAGGCTCTTGATAGACTCCGGGCCGTGGCCGGTTAATCGACTGTTTCGCAGGGCGCAAGAAAGATCAATAGCCGGGTGACGCTGCGAAAATCATTGGCCCGTAGCCAGCCCATTTTGCCTGTGCTAAGGGAAAAGTCCGCGAGCCCCGGTTCGCGACCGCAAAAAAGGGAGATGGAGATGCAGAACTGGAGCAAGTCGTCCTGGCGCGCGAAACCGCGGGTGCAGATGCCGGACTATCCCGATCAGGGGGCGCTGAACGCGGTTGAGGCGCAGCTGGCCAAGTATCCGCCTCTGGTATTTGCGGGCGAGGTGCGGCGGCTGAAGGCGGCGCTGGGGCAGGTGGCGTCTGGCGATGCCTTTCTCTTGCAGGGCGGCGATTGCGCCGAGAGTTTTGCCGAATTTTCCGCCGATGGTATCCGCGATACTTTCAAGGTGATGCTGCAAATGGCGATGGTGCTGACCTATGGCGCCAAGGTGCCGGTGGTGAAAGTGGGCCGTATGGCGGGGCAGTTTGCCAAGCCGCGCTCCGCGCCGACCGAGACCATCGACGGGGTCGAACTGCCGTCTTACCGCGGCGATATCATCAATGAGCTGGACTTCACGGAAGCGGCGCGGGTGCCGGATCCGGCGAAGATGTTGCAGGCCTATACCCAGTCCGCCGCCTCGCTCAACCTGCTGCGCGCCTTCTCGACCGGCGGCTATGCGGATGTGCATCAGGTGCATCGCTGGACGCTTGATTTTACCGACCGCGAGGAATCGGAGCGTTACCGCGCCATGGCCGCGCGCATTTCCGACACGCTGGATTTCATGCGCGCCGCCGGGATCGACAGCACCCGGTCGCAGACCCTGCAAACGGTGGATTTCTACACCTCGCATGAGAGCCTTTTGCTGGAATATGAAGAGGCCCTGACCCGCGAGGACAGCACCACTGGCGACATTATCGCCGGTTCCGGCCATATGCTCTGGATCGGCGACCGCACCCGGCAGCCGGACGGGGCGCATGTCGAATTCGCCTCCGGGGTCTCCAACCCGATCGGCCTGAAATGCGGCCCGACGACGACGGAAGACGACCTGAAAGTGCTGCTCGAAAAGCTGAACCCGCAAAACGAGGCCGGGCGCCTGACCCTGATCGCGCGGTTTGGCGCCGGGTCGGTCGGTGACCACCTGCCGCGCCTGATCCGCACGGTGGAGGCGGAAGGGGCCAAGGTGGTCTGGTCCTGCGACCCGATGCACGGCAACACGATCAAATCCGCCACCGGCTACAAGACCCGCCCCTTCGACAGCGTGCTGCGCGAAGTGCAGGAGTTTTTCGCCATCCACAAGGCGGAAGGCACGGTTGCGGGCGGGGTGCATTTCGAGATGACCGGCAAGGACGTGACCGAATGCACCGGCGGCGTTGGCGCGGTGCGCGATGAAGACCTCTCGGACCGCTACCACACCGCCTGCGACCCCCGCCTCAACGCCAGCCAAAGCCTCGAACTGGCCTTCCTCGTGGCGGAAGAACTGGCGGCGCGGCAGGCGGGGTAAGCCGCGTTCGGAATTAAACAACGCCCCGCCGGAGGATCGCGCGGGGCGTTTTTTGTGGACAGATTTGCACGTCAGGGTAGTGTTGCGCCGGAGCAATCTGGAGGTAATAATGTTTCGACGCGCCCTATTCACCGTAGCCCTTGTCGCCACGCCCCTTATGGCCGGTCCCGGCAAAGAGGCGTCTGGCAAAGCCTGTATCTCGATTGAAAATGATCTTGACCGCCTCGCCTGTTATGACCGAGCGCTGGGGCGCACCCCGGTTGAGGAGAAAGCCGCGCTGGAAGGGGATGTGGGGGCGTGGGATGTATCGGTTGAAACATCGGAAATGGATGACAGCACCTCGGTCTATCTGAGCCTGCGCTCTCTCGAACCTGTCGCTTGCAGTGCCTATGGCGACAGGCAGAAGCTGACCCTGCTGATCCGTTGTGTGGAAAACACCACTGCGATGTATTTTACGGGCAATAGCTGTCACTTTGCGGATGGTTTTGATGGATATGGCCGCGCGGATTTGCGGGTGGATGACCATTCCGCTTATGAGGTCCGTATGTTCGACAGCACCGACAGCAAAGCGCTTGGCTTCTGGCGCGGACGTAAGGCGATCCCGCAGATTAAGCGGCTGCTCGGCGGGGAAACTCTGCTGTTACGCACCACGCCATTTGGCATGTCCCCTTTCACCGCGAAGTTCCCGATTGCAGGGATAGATGAGGCGATCAAGCCCCTGCGTGCGGCATGTCATTGGTAACGGCCTGAGGGGCATCTGGGCGGAAGGCGTACTTGCCCCTTCCGCTGCTTTTTCCTTAACATCTCAGCCCAGATTTGCCGAAAAAGCCCTGAAAATTTTACGGATTGGGCAGATCGGAAAGGTCGTGGTCGACCACGAGGCGTAGATGGGCGCCTTTATGCGTTTTTTGGGGGCTCGGCTTTTCGGAGCGTGATTGCGGCTTTTCGAAAAACTTCCGGCTTTCGGCGAAGCCCGCGATGGCGGGGTGTTCGTGTGGTCGTTTTTGCTGCGGCGCTTCGCTCAGGGGCTTGGTTTCCACATCCTTGATCGAGAAGCGGCGGGGGGCGCGGCCGATGGCGCCGCGGGTTTGCAGCGCGCCGAGCGCCCGCGTGACCTTGCCCGTGTGGTCCTTCAGCGGCAGCAGGAGCATCTGCCCCTCCAGCGCGCCGCGGGTCAGCCCGCCGGGCTCAGCCAGCCGCAATCGCACCATGGCCGGGCTGTCCATCACCCGTAGCATCACCTCGCGCATTTCGCTGCGCGCTTCGGCGTTGAACAGCGCGGTGATCGGCATGCCGCGCACTTCCATGCCCATCAGGTCATTAAGGTGCATGCCCGCAAGGCGCAGCTTCGCCAGACCGGGGGCGATGCGCTCAAGGATGAAGGCAAATTCCAGCGAATCGGCAATGCCGCGCGGGTCCACCTCGGCGCGTGCAGGCATCAACCGCCCGTTGCGCAGCCCTTCCCAATAGGCCTCAACCTGCCCGATGGCGGGGAAACTGGCCTTGCGCCGCAGGGCGCCAAGGGACACGACATTGCTGTTTTTCAAAAATTCAATCTTCATCTTGCTTCTCCGCCTGACGCGGGGGCTGGGCCGGTCGGTCCGGCGGGCCCGGTTGTGGCGCTCCTTCTGAAGCCGGTGCGAGGGCACCTGTCCCGGCTGGCTTCCCGTTCCGGTTCACCCGGCGGGGAATGCTTACCGATGTCTTGATATATATGGCACATTTGTTTTGAAAATGGTGCAATATCTGAACAAATGGTTAATCTGGCGGAAAATGGCGGAAGCGTTGGGGGATGTAAGGTGAAAACGGCAAAGCAGGGGAAAGCGGCGGCGCGGCCGGTCTGTTCGATGACCGGCATGGCGGCGCTGCGCGGGGCACTTGGCCCGTATAGCTGGAGTTGGGACATTCGGGCGGTCAATGGGCGGGGGTTGGACCTGCGCCTGCGGGTGCCGGACTGGATCGACGGGTTGGAGCCAGCCTTGCGCAAGGCGGTGTCGGCGGAGGTGGCGCGGGGCAATGTGACGCTGAACCTGCGGCTGACGCGGCAGGACGAGGAGGGCGCGGCGGCGCTCGACGGGGCGGCTTTGGCGCGGGCGGTGGCGCTGGTGCGCGAGGCGGAAATGGCGGCGCGGGAAGGGGGGCTGGAACTGGCCCCGACCACTGCGGCGGATTTGCTGAGCCAGCGCGGCGTTCTGGTGCAACAGGCGCAAGAGGACGACCATTCGGCGCTGCGGGCGGCGCTCATTGCGCAGGTGCCGGAACTGATGGATCTGTTCAACCAGATGCGCCGGGCCGAGGGGGCCGCGCTGGCGGAGGTTCTGCTGGGGCAGGTGGCTGAGGTCGAGGCGCTGGTGGCGCAGGCGGAAGCTTTGCTCGACGCGCGGACGGCGGATCAGCGGACGGCACTGAAGGCGCAGCTGGCGCGGGTTCTGGAGGCGGCGGAGGGGGTGGACCCGGCGCGGCTGGAGCAGGAACTGGCGCTGATCGCGGTCAAATCCGACCTGCGCGAAGAGCTGGACCGGCTGACGGCGCATGTGGCGCAGGCGCGCGCCCTGATCGGCGGTGACGCCCCGCGCGGGCGCAAGCTGGATTTTCTGGTGCAGGAGTTCAACCGCGAGGCCAATACGCTGTGTTCCAAGGCCGGGCATACGGAGATGACGCGCATTGGGCTTGACCTGAAGGCGGTCATTGATCAGATGCGCGAACAGGTGCAGAATGTTGAATGAGGAGGCCATTATGCGCGGCGAAAACACTGGCGAAATGCCCCGGAAAGGGCTGCTGATCATCCTGTCCTCGCCCTCCGGCGCGGGCAAGTCAACGCTGGCCAAAAAGCTGATGCAATGGGACGAAAGCCTCGACTTTTCGGTCTCCGCCACCACCCGCCCGCCACGGTCCGGCGAAGAGGACGGAGTGCATTATCACTTTGTTTCTGAAGAGAAATTCAAGCAAATGGTGGCCGATAAACAGATGCTGGAACACGCGCATGTGTTCGGCAATTTCTACGGCTCTCCCGTCGCTCCGGTGCGCAGCGCGATCGAGGCGGGGCGGGATGTGTTGTTCGATGTTGACTGGCAGGGGGCGCAGCAGATCGGCACCTCGGTGCTGCGCGAACACGTTTTATCCGTCTTCGTGCTGCCCCCGTCGATCACCGAGCTGAACCGCCGTCTGGTCTCGCGCGGGCAGGACAGCGCGGAGGTCATTGCCGGGCGGATGCAGAAAAGCTGGGACGAGATCAGCCATTGGGATGGTTACGATTACGTTTTAGTTAATGACGACCTTGACGCCACCTTTGAGCGGTTGAAAACCATCATTCTGGCGGAACGGATGCGGTTGGAACAGCAACCGGCGCTCGGCGAGTTCGTGCGCGGCTTGCAGGAAGAATTCAGGGAGTTGGACACATGATTTATGCACTGGACGGGGTTCGGCCCGAAATGGATGCCAGCGCCTGGGTAGCGCCGGATGCCAATGTGATCGGCAAGGTACGGCTTGGCGCGAAGGCGAGCGTCTGGTTTTCGGTGACGCTGCGGGGCGACAATGAGTGGATCGAGATCGGCACGGGCAGCAACATTCAGGAAAATGTTGTCGGGCACACCGATCCGGGCTTTCCGCTGATCGTGGGCGAGAATGTCACGGTGGGGCACAAGGCGACGATCCACGGCTGCGAAATCGGCGACGGCTCGCTGATCGGCATGGGGGCGACGCTGCTCAACGGCGCCAGGATCGGCAAGGGCTGCCTGATCGGGGCCGGGGCGCTGATCACGGAAGGCAAGGTGATCCCGGACGGGTCGATGGTGCTGGGCGCGCCCGGCAAGGTGGTGCGCCAGCTTGATGCGACGGTGCAGGCGCAACTGATGGAAAGCGCGCGGCGCTATCAGGAGAACGCAGCGCGCTTTGCGGCGGGGTTGGTTGCGCTAGAAAGCTGATATATATCAGGGGTTTGCCGGGTGAAGTTAGGGTATTCTCTTAACTCAATCCACCCCGCGATACGGCTCGACATATTGCAGCGCCATGTCCCACGGGAAGAAAATCCACGTATCCTGCGACACTTCGGTGATGAAGGTGTCGACCTGCGCGCGGCCTTTCGGCTTGGCGTAGACGGTGGCGAAATGGGCCTTGGGATACATCTCGCGCACCACTTCCAGCGTGCGCCCGGAATCGACCAGATCGTCGATGATCAGCACCCCTTCGCCATCGCCCATCATCTCTTCGTTCGGGCTTTTCAGCACCTCGACCTGTCCGCGCTCCTGATGGTGGTAGGATTTGACGGAGATCGTGTCGACGGTGCGGATGTCCAGCTCGCGCGACACGATCATCGCCGGGGCCATGCCGCCGCGGGTGATGGCCACCACCGCGCGCCACGCGCCGTTATCCGGCCCATGTCCGTCCAGCCGCCAGGCCAGCGCGCGCGAATCGCGGTGGATCTGATCCCAGGAAATGTGGAAGCCTTTTTCGTGTGGCAGACGGTCGGTCATCGGGTGTTCCTTTGCTAACGGCTGACGATGATCGACAGCCCCAGCGCGCCCAAAAGCACGCCGCAACTGCGGTCAATCGCGTGTTTTGCTTGCAGATAATAGCTCCGGCTTTTCGGATTGGCGAGCAGGAAGCTGAGACTGCCATACCAGATCAGCTCGACCGCAAGCACGGTGCCGACGACGAGGGTTTTCTCGCCGAGGCTGGTTTCCGGCGGCAGCAGGGTCAGGAAAACGGCGGAGAAGAACAGGGCCGCTTTCGGGTTGGAAAAGTTGGTTAACATGCCGGACAGCACGGCGTTGCGCACGCGTCCGACCGGCGCGGGGGCCAGCGGGGCGCGCGCCCCGTGCCAGATTTTCCACGCGATGAAGATCAGATAGGCGCCGCCCGCCAGTTTCAGCCCGGTAAAGAGCCACGGCAGGGCGCGAAACAGCGCCTCCACCCCGGCGAAGGCAAACACCGCCCACAGCGCCGCCGCAACGCTCAGGCCCAGCCCGAAAAGCAGCGCCTCGGCGCGGGTCTTGGTGAAGCTGGTCTGCATCAGGCGCAGCACGGCAGGGCCGGGGCTGATCAGCGCCAGCGCCTGCGCGGCGACCAACAGGGCAAGGTGCTGCGCCGTCATGGCTTATTTGCGTCCGGAAACCGCGTCGATATCGGGGGCGTCGACCGCTTTCATGCCAACAACGTGATAGCCGGCGTCGACATGGTGGGTCTCGCCGGTAACACCGGATCCGAGATCAGACAGCAGGTAAAGCGCGGAATTGCCCACGTCCTGCGTCGTCACATTGCGTCGCAGCGGGGAGTTCAACTCGTTCCACTTCATGATATAGCGGAAATCGCCGATGCCGGAGGCGGCCAGCGTCTTGATCGGCCCGGCGGAGATCGCGTTCACCCGGATGCCGCGCTTGCCGTAATCCTCGGCGAGATAGCGCACGGAAGCCTCTAGCGCGGCCTTGGCCACGCCCATGACGTTATAATGCGGCATGACCCGTTCGGCGCCGTAATAGGTCAGGGTCAGCATGGAGCCGCCATCTTCCATCATCTCGGCGGCGCGGCGCGCCACGGCGGTGAAGGAATAGACCGAAATGTCCATCGTCATCATGAAGTTGTCGCGCGTGGTGTCGGCGTACAGCCCGCGAAGCTGGCTTTTGTCGGAAAAACCAATGGCATGGACGATGAAATCCAGCTTGCCCCATTTCTCTTTCAGCGCGTCAAACAGCGCATCCATCGAGGCTTCGTCGCTCACGTCGCAGGGCAGGACAATCTGAGCCCCAAGGCTCTCGGCCAGCGGCGCAACCCGCTTTTGCATCACCTCGCCCTGATAGGAAAAGGCCAGTTCCGCCCCCGCATCCGCCAGCGCCTTCGCGATGCCCCATGCGATGGATTTGTCATTGGCCAGCCCCATGATGAGACCGCGCTTGCCCTGCATTAACCCGTTCGACATTGCCTGTTCCCCATTGCGTTCAACTCGGTTAAGCCGGTGTAGGCCAATCACGGTTGGGCTTCAAGGGTGGGCGGCGTTTTGCCTTCCCTTGCGGCAGGTTTCGGATGACAGGTTTCTGATCGCGGGAGGAAAACATGAGCGACCGGAGCGGAATTTTCGCGGGCGACGACCCGTTTCGCATCGCGCAGGACTGGCTGGATGAGGCGGAGGCGGTCGAGGTCAATGATCCGAATGCCATTGCGCTGGCCACGGTCGATGCAGAGGGGATGCCGAATGTGCGCATGGTGCTGCTGAAGGAGATCGAAGCGGCGGCGTTTGTGTTCTATACCAATTACGGTTCCGCCAAGGCGCGGGAGCTGGAAAGCGCGGGCAAGGCGGCGTTTGTGCTGCACCACAAGACCCTGCGCCGGCAAATCCGGGTGCGCGGCACCATCGCGCGCGAGGAGGGGCCGCAGGCGGATGCCTATTACAAATCCCGCTCGCTGAAGTCGCGGCTCGGCGCCTGGGCCTCGAAACAGAGCCAGCCGCTTTCCTCGCGCGCCGCCCTGATGGCGGAGGTGGCGCGGGTTACGGCGGAGCAGGGGCCAAACCCGCCGCGCCCGCCGTTTTGGGGGGGCTACCGCCTCACCCCGCTGGAGATCGAGTTCTGGGCCGATGGACCGTTTCGTTTGCATGACCGCTTCCGCTGGAGCCGCCAAACTCCGGCGGAGCCTTGGGAAATCACCCGTTTAATGCCGTGACGCGGGGTCGATTGCGCGGAAAACGGTTGGTTGCCCATTGCAATACCCGTTCGGGTTGGACCATACCGGGGGTGGGATGTGAACAACGTGGGTAACTATGACGGGACAAAACGATAGCGGGGATCGCCGGGAGGTTGAGGGCCATGTGAAATGGTTCGATCCGACCAAGGGATTCGGATTCGTGATTGCCGATGACGGCGGCGACGACATTCTTTTGCATGCCAATGTGCTGCGCAATTTCGGGCAAAACTCGATTGCAGACGGCGCATGGGTGCAACTGGTGGTGCAGCCAACGCGGCGCGGCATTCAGGCGGTAGAGGTGCTGGCCATTGAGCCGCCGGATTATGCCGATGATGACGGCTTTGAGGAGGACGACGTTGACCTGAGCGATGCCGGGCCGCTGGAACCGGCGCGGGTCAAGTGGTTCGACAAGGCCAAGGGCTTTGGTTTTGCCAATGCCTTCGGCCGGCCAGAGGATGTGTTCATCCATGTCGAGGTGCTGCGCCGCTCGGGCTTTGCCGATCTGCAACCGGGCGAAGCGATTGCGGTGCGGGTGCGGGACGGGGAACGTGGCCGGATGGCGGTGCAGATCCGGGCCTGGGACGTGGCGCTGGACGCGGAGTGAGGGGGCTGCGCCATATGCTTGCCGGGCTGCTGTTCTGGCTGATCGCGCTGCCGGTTTGGGCGGAGGACTGCTCCGGCGCGCTGGAACTGTCCGGCGATTGGGGGTGGGCGCGCTTTGATGTCGAACTGGCGCTGGACCCGGAGAGCCGGGCGCGCGGGCTGATGCACCGCGAGGCGCTGGGGGCGCGGCAGGGCATGCTGTTTGTCTATCCCCGTCCCGGCCACCCGGCCTTCTGGATGAAAAACACCCTGATCGCGCTGGACATGCTGTTTATCGGCAAGGACGGCGTGATCCGGCGCATCAAACACCGCGCGCAGCCGGGCGACCTGACGCCGGTCGATGGCGGGCCGGGGGTGCTGGCGGTTCTGGAGATCCGCGGCGGGCTGGCGGCGACGCTCGGGGTAGCGCCGGGGGACCGGGTGCAGCATCCGGCCTTCACACCGGCGGGCGCTTTAAGCGCGGATTGGCCTTGCGAGGTCAAATAGGGCTTTTCACCGCGCGGCCTTGCGGTTAGAAGGCGCGCAGTCGGGGCGTAGCGCAGCCTGGTAGCGCGACGGTTTTGGGTACCGTAGGTCGCAAGTTCGAATCTTGCCGTCCCGACCATTTCTCCGGTTTTGCACCAATCTATTCGAATCCGAAATCGCGACCCCTATATGTAGCGCGGGTGCGATTTTTCCGCGCCAGATATGGTAGCGTTTCGAGTTGATTCCTGTCTTTTTCCAACCTTGCCGCTACGATCCCCGCTTGCCTGTGACATGAAAGCCGCGCCTGAAACGGGGGGCGGGCGCGGGCGGCGGCAAAGCGATAGGGCGTGTAAAACAAGGCCCATTGGCGTGAAGTGGTTGATAAAACACGAGAACCTTTCGCGACGCACAACCCTTGCGAGAATCCCGGAAGCGCAATGAAAATACGTCAAGCGGAAAAGCATCGAAAATTGCAAATAAACCCCGTTGACCCGCCCCCCGGATTTGCGCCAATTTGTGCGCGTCGGGCGATTTGCCACTAAATGTTGTGGTGCCGCGCGGACAAGGGATGAAAGCAAACATACAGGCGATCTTCTGTAAACCGGGGATCTGACACCTTCGCGTCAAGGCGAGGGACACGCTTTCTTTGTCTGTTCAACCCGGCAGGAGTGATTGCGTTTCGGCCTTAATCTCGGAAGGTCGGACACCGGGAGTGTTTGAGAAAGGAAGTCTGGGGCAATGAGAATCGAGCGGAAGTTTACGCGGGCCGGGCAGGACGCTTATGCGGATATGGAATTCACCTATACGTCGTCGGAGATTCGCAATCCCGACGGTTCGCTGGTGTTTCAGCTCGATAATGTCGAGGTGCCCGAGGGCTGGTCCGGAGTGGCTGCCGATGTGATTGCGCAGAAATATTTCCGCAAGGCGGGGGTTCCGGCGATCACCAAACGGGTGCCGGAAGACGGGGTGCCGCACTTCCTCTGGCGCTCGGTGCCCGATGAGGCGGCGCTGGCGGAACTGCCGAAGGGAGAGCGCTTTGTCGGCGAGACCTCGGCCAAGCAGGTCTTTGACCGGCTGGCGGGCGCCTGGGCCTATTGGGGCTGGAAGGGCGGCTATTTCTCCACCGAAGAAGACGCGCAGGCCTATTTCGACGAGATGCGTTACATGCTCGCCGCGCAGATGGCTGCGCCCAATTCGCCGCAATGGTTCAACACCGGCCTGCACTGGGCCTACGGCATCGACGGCCCGTCGCAGGGGCATTACTACGTTGATTTTGAAACCAAAGAGCTGACCAAATCCGCCTCCGCCTATGAGCATCCGCAGCCCCATGCCTGCTTCATCCAGTCCATCGGCGACGACCTCGTGGGCGAGGGCGGCATTATGGATCTGTGGGTGCGCGAGGCGCGGCTGTTCAAATACGGCTCCGGCACCGGCACCAACTTCTCCAGCCTGCGCGCCGCCGAAGAGCCGCTGTCCGGCGGGGGTAAATCCTCCGGCCTGATGGGCTTTCTCAAGATCGGCGACCGCGCGGCCGGGGCGATCAAATCCGGGGGCACCACGCGACGCGCCGCCAAGATGGTGATCGTCGATGCGGACCACCCGGATATCGAGGAATACATCAACTGGAAGGTGAAGGAAGAGCAGAAGGTGGCGTCCCTCGTCGCCGGGTCGAAGATGCACGAAGCGCATCTGAACGCGATTTTTGACGCCATTCAGGGCTGGGACGGCACCGAGGAGGGCGCGACCGACCCGAAGGTCAATCCGGCGCTGAAATCCGCCATCCGCGCGGCGAAAAAGGTCGCCATTCCAGAGAATTACGTCAAGCGGGTGCTGGATTATGCCCGTCAGGGCTATGCCTCGATCGAATTCCCGACCTATGACACCGATTGGGACAGCGAGGCTTACGCCACGGTTTCGGGTCAGAACTCGAACAACTCGGTGCGCGTGACCGATGCCTTCCTGAAGGCGGTGCAGAGGGATGCCGACTGGGAGCTGATCCGGCGCACCGATGGCACCGTGGCCAAGACCATCAAGGCGCGTGATCTGTGGGAACAGATCGGCCACGCTGCCTGGGCCTGCGCCGATCCGGGCATCCAGTATCACGACACGATCAACGCCTGGCATACCTGCCCGGAAGACGGCCCGATTCGCGGCTCCAACCCGTGTTCGGAATATATGTTCCTCGATGATACGGCTTGTAACCTCGCCTCAATGAACCTGCTGACCTTCCTTAAAGGTCAAAATTTCGACGCCACCGGCTATGCCCACGCGACCCGGCTCTGGACCATCACGCTGGAAATCTCCGTCACCATGGCGCAGTTCCCCTCCAAGGAAATCGCGCAATTATCCTATGATTTTCGCACCTTGGGGCTGGGATACGCCAATATCGGCGGGCTGCTGATGAACCTCGGCATCGCCTATGACAGCCCGGAAGGCCGGGCGCTGGCGGGGGCGCTGACCGCGATCATGACCGGCACCGCGTATGCCACCTCCGCCGAAATGGCGAGCGAGCTTGGCCCGTTTGACGGCTTTGCCCGCAACAAGCAGCACATGCTGCGCGTCATCCGCAACCACCGCACCGCCGCTTACGGCGCGACCGAGGGCTATGAAGGGCTGGCGGTCACGCCGGTGCCGCTCGACCTTGCCGGTTGCCCCGATCCGCGTCTGGCGGAGCTGGCGATGGCGAGCTGGGACGAGGCGCTGTCGCTGGGCGAGATGTATGGCTACCGCAACGCGCAGGTTTCGGTGCTGGCCCCGACCGGCACCATCGGGCTGGTGATGGATTGCGATACCACCGGCATCGAGCCGGATTTCGCCCTCGTCAAATTCAAGAAACTGGCGGGCGGCGGCTTCTTCAAGATCATCAACCGTTCGGTGCCTGCTGCTCTGGAAACGCTGGGCTATTCTTCGGCCGAGATTGAGGAAATCATCGCCTATGCGGTCGGGCATGGCAGCCTGGGCAACGCGCCGGGGATCAACACCTCGACCCTGATGCAGAAGGGCTTTGGTGAGGCGGAGCTGGCGCTGCTGGAGGACGGGCTGAAAGGCGCCTTCGACATTCGCTTCCTGTTCAACCAGTGGACGCTAGGTGAGGAATTCTGCAAGGAAAATCTTGGGCTTACGGACGAACAACTCAACGATCCGACCTTCTCCATCCTGACCCATCTGGGCTTTTCCAAGGGCGATATTGACGCCGCCAACGACCACGCGCTCGGCACCATGACGCTCGAAGGCGCGCCCTTCCTGAAGGAAGAGCATTACCCGGTGTTTGACTGTGCCAATGTCTGCGGCAAGAAGGGCACGCGCTACCTCTCCACCGAGGCGCATATTCACATGATGGCCGCGGCGCAAAGCTTCATTTCCGGCGCCATTTCCAAGACCATCAACATGCCGAACGACGCCACGATCGAAGATTGTCAGAAGGCTTACGAGTTGTCGTGGTCGCTGGGCATCAAGGCCAATGCGCTGTATCGCGACGGCTCGAAACTGTCGCAGCCGCTGGCTTCGGCGCTGGTGGAGGACGACGAGGAAGCGGAGGAGATCCTCACCACCGGCACGCCGCAGGAAAAGGCGGAAGTGCTGGCGGAGAAGGTGATCGAGAAGGTGGTGATCAAAGAGGTGGCGCGCGGGCGCGAGAAAATGCCCGACCGCCGCAAGGGCTACACCCAGAAGGCCACCATCGGCGGGCACAAGGTCTATCTGCGCACCGGCGAATATGCCGACGGGCATCTGGGCGAGATTTTCATCGACATGCACAAGGAGGGCGCGGGTTTTCGCGCCATGATGAACAATTTCGCCATCGCCGTGTCGGTCGGGCTGCAATACGGGGTGCCGCTGGAGGAGTTTGTCGACGCCTTCACCTTCACCAAGTTCGAACCGGCGGGGATGGTGCAGGGCAACGATTCGATCAAGAACGCTACCTCGATCCTCGATTACATCTTCCGCGAGCTGGCGGTGTCGTATCTCGACCGCACCGATCTCGCCCATGTCAAACCGGCGGGGGCCAGCTTCGACGATCTCGGGCGCGGCGCGGAAGAGGGCGTGGCCAATGTGCAGGAATTGTCGGAAAACGCCGCCAACCGCTCGCTGGAAATGCTGAAGCAGGTCTCCTCGACCGGCTATCTGCGCAAGCGACTGCCGCAGGAACTGGTCGTGTTGCAGGGCGGCGCGCAGGACGGGGTGGTTGCTGGCGGTGAGGTCGTGGACGCGGGTGCCGATCCGGTGACGGCGCTCAACACGCTGGTGCCGGAAACGGCGGGAGCTGTGGCGGGCGGGGCAGTTTTACGCTCGGCGACCACCATCAGTGCCGCGTCCAGCACGGCGGTTTCCTCCGGCACCGTCACCATGAGCGAGCGCACCAAGGCCCGGATGCAGGGCTTTGAGGGCGATCCCTGCGGCGATTGCGGCAATTACACGCTGGTGCGCAACGGTACCTGCATGAAGTGCAATACCTGCGGCGCGACGACGGGGTGTAGCTAAGGTGGGGTGTAGCTAAGCATGTAACGAAAGCAGAGTTCCCGGGCCGCTGTTCCCAAGTCAGATCGGCCCGGAAGGGTGCGGGATTTCCCGCCCGCGGATAAGGCCGCAGGCAAAAACAAACGGGCGGTAACAACGATGAGCCTTATCAGCAAAACTGGGCCCCTTCGGGGGCCCTTTTCTTTTGTTCTTTTGCGTTTTTCTTTTGTTTCGCGGTTCAGGCTGAAAACGCCTGTATCGGCGCTGGGGGTCGTGGCGACGGTTTTGGGCTTTTGCAGCTTTCGGGCCCGCCGGTTCCCGGCGGGTTTTGAGTATTTGTGCTAAGAAGAAGGGGGCGTCGGGGTTGGTTTGCTGGCGCCGACATCGCTGAAACGCCGTTTGGATTGGCGGGATGGGGATTTGCGGTGCCCGGGTATTTGGGGCTGGGTATTTGGGGCTGGGCATTCGGGGCTGGGCATTTACAGTTTTCGTTGAAGAATGTATCGCATTTTGAGCGCAACCCTGAGGAGGGGTTGGGCGTATTGTTTCAGGTTATGCGGGCAATGTGGGGCGCGTTGGTTCGGGAGGGAATTTGATGAGAAATGCGTTGGTTTGCGCGGTTGCGGCGCTGGGGGTGTCGGCAGGGCTGGCGCAGGCGGGGGAGTTGACGGTGGCGCATCCGTGGACCGGGGCGGATGGGGCGGATGTTTCCGCGCTGTTTGAGCTTTTCGAGCAGCGGACCGGGCATCGGGTGCGGCATGTGGGGTCTGACAGTTTCGAGCAGCAGATCCGGGTGGATACGGCGGCGGGGTCGGCGCCCAATGTGGCGGCCTTTCCGCAGCCGGGGCTGGCGGCCAGTCTGGCGGCGCAGGGTTATCTGACGCCGTTGGCGGAGGGCACGGCGGATTGGATTCGCGAGAATTATGCTTCCGGGGAGGTCTGGGCCGATCTGGGGACTTATGCGGATGAGACCGGCGCGCAAAAGCTGTTTGGGTTCATGTTCAAGGCCGATCTGAAATCGTTGGTTTGGTATGTGCCGGAGAATTTCGAGGAGGCGGGCTATGCGGTGCCGCAGAGCCTGGAGGAGTTGAAGGCGCTGACGGAGCAGATCGTGGCCGATGGGGGGACGCCGTGGTGTTTTGGCATCGGGTCGGAAGCGGCGACGGGCTGGCCCGCGACGGATTGGGTCGAGGACATGATGTTGCGCACACAAAGCCCGGCGGATTATGACGCCTGGGTGTCGAATGAGATGAAATTCACCGACCCGAAGGTGATCGCGGCGATTGAGGAATTTGGCTGGTTTGTGCGCAAGGATGCGTTCATGCTTGGCGGGGCGCGGGGCGTGGCCAGCACCGATGTGCGCGACAGTCCGAAGGGCCTGTTCTCGCTGCCCCCGGCCTGTTTCATGCACCGGCAGGGGTCGTTTGTGCCGTCGTTTTTTCCGCAGGGCACGGTGGTGGGCGAGGATGTGGATTTCTTCTATTTCCCGGCCTATGCGGGCAAGGATTTTGGCAAGCCGGTTTTGGGGGCGGGCACGTTTTGGGCCATACCCAATGCCAGCCCGGAAGCCCATGAATTGATTGAGTTTTTCAAGAGCGTGGAGGCGCATGAGTTTTGGATGGGGCGGAGGAATTTCCTGACCCCGCATAAGGGCGTCGATCCGCAGGCATTTGCCGATCCGAGCCTGCGCAAGATGAACGATATTCTGCTTTCCGCCACCACCTTTCGCTTTGACGGCTCCGATCTGATGCCGGGCGCCATCGGCACGGGGGCGTTCTGGACCGGCATGGTGGAGTATGTTGGCGGAGCCTCGGCGGAGGCGGTGGCGGCGCAGATACAGGCGCGGTGGGATGCGTTGCAGTAACCGGAGGCGACGATGTATCCGGTGCTTCTGAGCGGTGCGTTCCTTCTTGTCGCGGGCGGGGGGTGTTTGCTCTATTACTGGCTGGCCGGTTTGTTGCTCGACAGGTTGTTTTGCCCCGCGCGCGCCAGCCTGTTGCGGCCGTGGGTGTTTCTGTTTCCGGCGCTGTTTATGCTGGGGTTGTATCTCGTCTATCCACTGGTGGAAACCCTGCGCCTGTCGCTGTCGGAACGTCTGCCGGGGATGCAGTTTCGCTTTGTCAGCTGGGAGAATTACCGGCGGATGGGCCAGGACCCGAAATTCTGGGAGGGGTTTCGCAACAATCTTGTCTGGCTCGCGGTGGTGCCCGCCGTTTCGACCGGGTTGGGGCTGATATGTGCCGGGCTGACCGACCGGCTCCGCTGGGGCGCGCTGGCCCGTGCCATTCTCTTCATGCCGATGGCAATCAGCCTCGTAGGCGCGTCGGTGATCTGGAAGCTGGTCTATGACGCGCGCCCGGCGGGGCAGGAGCCGATTGGGGTGCTCAACGCGCTGTATCTGGCGCTGGGGGGCGGGGAGCCGGTGCATTGGCTGACGCTGGCGGGGTGGAACACGCTGGCGCTGATGGTGGTGTTGATCTGGATTCAGACCGGCTTTGCCACGGTGATCCTGTCGGCGGCGCTGCGCGGGGTGCCGCGCGACACCGTCGAAGCGGCGGTGATCGACGGGGCCAGCCCGGTGCAGATTTTCTTTAGCATTCAGGTGCCGCAAATCCGCGCGACCCTTGTCGTGGTCTGGACCACCATCACGCTGACGGTGCTGAAAGTGTTCGATATCGTTTACACCATGACCAACGGGCAATGGGGCACACAGGTTTTGGCCAATTACATGTTCAATCAACTGTTCGTGGCGGATGATTGGGGCGTTGCCTCGGCCTCTGCGGTGGTGATCTTGGTGATGGTTCTGCCGATCCTCGTCTGGAACCTGCGCCATTTGCGCGGGGAGGGGGGCGGATGAGCGGGCTGAGGCGCCGGCCAGCGCTGATCCGGGTCCAGCATGGGGCGGTGCTGCTGCTGGTGCTGCTCTGGCTCGCGCCGACGCTGGGGCTGTTTGTGTCCTCGCTGCGCACGGCGGATCAGATGGCGGGCAGCGGCTGGTGGAAAGCGCTGTTTCCCAGCGCACAAAGCCTGCGCCTGCGCGCCGCGCCCCCGCGAGATCAGCACCGCGAGGGGGCGCTGTTCGTCCTCGAGGGCGATCTGTTTGCGCCGGGCGAGGGGGGCGCGCTGCTGCGCTGGGGCATTGCCGCGCGCGCCCATGACGCGTTCGCGCCCGGCGAAACGGCGGCGCTGAAGGGCGGCGGCACGATCACCGTGACGGCGGACGGGCAGTACCGGATGGTGCGGACCGAAGCGTTTTCCGGCCCGCGCGGCCAGCGGATTTTCGTCACCCTGCGCGTCCCGCCGCAATTCACGCTGAACAATTACCGCCACGTTTTATTTTCCGGCGAGGGCGGCATGTTGAAAGCCTTTTATACCACGCTGGCCGTCGCCCTTCCGGCCACGCTCCTGCCCCTGCTGCTCGCCGCCTTTGCTGCCTATGCGCTGGCCTGGATGGTGTTTCCCGGCCGGGCGCTGCTGCTGGCCGCGATTGTCGGGCTGTTGGTCATGCCGCTGCAACTGGCGCTGATCCCGCTTTTGCGCCTGCATCTCGAACTGGGGATCGGCAAGGGCTATGTCGGGGTCTGGCTGGCCCATACCGGCTTCGGCCTGCCGCTGGCGATTTACCTGTTGCGCAATTACATGGCGGGACTGCCGCGCGACATCATCGAGAACGCGCGCCTCGACGGGGCGACGGAATGGCAGATTTTTACCCGCATCGTCCTGCCGCTCTCTTTCCCCGCGCTGGCCGCTTTCGCCATTTTCCAATTCCTCTGGACCTGGAACGACCTTCTGGTGGCGCGGGTGTTCCTCATGGATGCCAGCGGCGAAACCACGGTAATGACCGCGCAGCTTCGCGAGCTTTCCGGCACTTTTGGCGGCAATTGGGAATTGCTGGCGGCGGCGGGGTTTGTGTCAATGCTGGTGCCGCTGCTGGTGTTTTTTACCCTGCAACGCTACCTTGTGCGCGGGCTTCTGGCCGGTTCGGACAGGTAAGGAGGCGCAATGGCGGAGTTGCAACTGACCGGCATCGGCAAGACCTACGCAGGCGGCGGCACGGTGCTGCGCGGCATTGACCTGCATATCCCCAGCGGAGAACTGGTGGTTTTTGTCGGCCCGTCGGGCTGCGGCAAGACCACCCTCCTGCGGATGATTGCCGGGCTGGAAGAGATCAGCGCCGGGGATCTGTGCATCGACGGGGAGCGGGTCAATGACCTGCCGCCGAGCCAGCGCGGCATTGCCATGGTGTTTCAAAGCTATGCGCTCTATCCGCATATGACGGTGTATGACAACATGGCCTTCGCGCTGAAAATCGCCCGCAAGCGCCGGGCGGAGATCGACGCGGCGGTGCGCCGGGCGGCGGGGATGTTGCGGCTGACCGCGTATCTCGACCGCCTGCCCAAAGAGCTGTCCGGCGGGCAGCGGCAGCGCGTAGCCATCGGGCGGGCCATCCTGCGCAATCCGAAAGTCTATCTGTTCGACGAACCGCTCTCCAATCTCGACGCTGCCCTGCGCGGCGCTACCCGGCTGCAAATTGCCGAACTCAAGGCGCGGATGCCCGACCGCACGATGATTTACGTCACCCATGATCAGGTCGAGGCGATGACGCTGGCGGACCGGATCGTGGTGCTGGCGGAGCAGGGGGTGGCGCAGGTCGGGGCGCCGCTTGAGCTGTATGAACGACCGCAGAGCGAATTCGTGGCCCAATTCATCGGCGCCCCGGCGATGAACCTGCTTTCCGGGCGGCTGGCGCGGGCAGGGGAAGGGGCGGTGGTGGCGCTTGCCGGGCAGTCGGTGCAGACGGATGTTCTGGCGGCCCCGGCGCTCGCGGGGGAGGCCGTGCGCCTTGGCATTCGCCCGGAGGATTTGCGGCTGGCGGGGCCGGGCGACCCGGTGGTTTATGCGGGGCGGGTGGCTCATGTCGAAGCGCTTGGCGAGGTGACGCTGCTCTATCTCGAAGCGCCGGAGGCGGCCGACGAAAGCGGGTATGTCATCGCCAAACTGCCCGGCATTTTCACCCCCACCCGCGGGGAAACCGTACACCTGACGGCGCCCGCAGCGAAAATGCACCTGTTTCACCGTGGCAAACGGGTCTGATCGGACTTGCGGCGCGCCTCTGCCCGGCTTAAATCTGGTCCACCCATCGACGGGCGGAGAGCGAGGCGGATATGCGGGCGGAAACCCAGAACCATGTGGATGCAATCGAGAAATCCCTGGCGCTGTTGCGTCAGCGGGTCGGCTGGGAAACCGCCGAGCATCGGCTGGAGGAATTTAACGCCATGATCGAGGATCCGACCCTGTGGGACGATCCGGCGCGGGCGCAAAAGCTGATGCGCGAGCGTCAGGCGCTGTCCGACGCGATCACCCGCTGCAAGACCTACGCCACCGACCTGTCCGACAATGTCGAACTGATCGAAATGGGCGAGATGGAAGACGACGCGGAAGTGGTGGCGGAGGCGGAAGCCGCGCTGGCCAAACTGGCGGAAGACGCGGCAGCGGCGGAACTGGAAGCCCTGCTCGACGGGGAGGCCGACGCCAACGACACCTTCCTCGAGATCAACGCCGGCGCGGGCGGCACGGAAAGCTGCGACTGGGCCTCGATGCTGGCGCGGATGTATGTCCGCTGGGCAGAAGCGCATGGCTACGAGGTCGAACTGCAATCGGAAAGCGCGGGCGACGAGGCGGGGATCAAATCCGCCGCCTACAAGATCAGCGGCCACAACGCCTATGGCTGGCTCAAAAGCGAAAGCGGCGTGCATCGGCTGGTGCGCATCTCGCCCTTCGACAGCGCCGCCAAACGGCACACCTCCTTCTGCTCGGTCTGGGTCTACCCGGTGGTCGACGACAATATCGAGATCGAGGTCAACCCGGCAGATATCCGCGTCGACACCTACCGCTCCTCCGGCGCCGGCGGCCAACACGTCAACACCACCGATTCGGCCGTCCGCATCACCCACCACCCGACCGGCATCGTCGTCACCAGCTCGGAAAAATCCCAGCACCAGAACCGCGACATCGCCATGAAAGCCCTGAAATCGCGGCTCTATCAGATGGAACTGGACCGGCGCAACGCGGCAATCAACAAGGCGCACGAGGCCAAAGGCGATGCGGGCTGGGGCAACCAGATCCGCTCCTACGTCCTCCAACCCTACCAGATGGTGAAAGACCTGCGCACCGGCCACGAAACCTCCGACACCAAAGGCGTCCTCGACGGCGACTTGGATGCCTTCATGGCCTCCGTGCTGGCACAGGACGTGGCCGGTAAATCCCGCGCCGAAGCACAGGCGGAAGAGTAGGGGCAAACACCGCCCCCGCCAGCCTCTGCCGCCAAACGAAAACCATAAACCACCGCGCTACCCCTCCACCCACCAGCGCGGCGTTTGCCCTGTTGCTCCCCCTTCTTCCTGAAGCAGAAATCGCTGAATCTGTATCAAAATTCGCCGCCTCTCCATCCGCATCCTGCTGATTACAAACGCGAATTTTGATAATTCCATCAACCTGAAACCATTTTCTTCTTAGCAAAAATACTCCGGGGAGCCTGAGGGGCTGGCCCCTCAGCCCCGCCCCATCTGCAACTCTGGCGTTTGACAAAACCCCGAAGACATGGCGCATCCCGGAACACGCCCGAAGCCCTTGATTTCAGACACCCTCAAGGGCTTCAGATTGAGCGGTTTCGGCTCTGCCCCCGCCTGAACCACTCCCCGTTTTGGAAAGCCGCAAACATGCGCTAAGATGGCTGCATCGCGTCGCTTGAGAAAGAGGGAGCCGGATGCGGGATTGCGAACATCACACCAAACACCACGCGCGGACCTACCCGCCGTGCCAGCAGCCCCATGGCCCGGCTCTCCTCCACCGAGCCCACGCCCCCACGCATTCCCCACAGGAGCCCGCCGCATGAACCGTTATCTTCTTCTCATTCTTGCCGGGCTGTTGGTCTGGTTCATCTGGGACCAGTTTATTCCGCGCACCGGGTCTTGGCGGCAGAAGATGACGTTACATATTGACACCCCGGACGGGCCAATTTCGGCGTCGAATGTGGTTGGGGTGAAGTTCAGTGGGGAGACCAAAGCGTTCAGGTTGTTGTTTAATTCCACCACCAAAATGCGCGGGGAGGCGATTT
>PDOZ01000016.1 GCA_002747325.1 Rhodobacterales bacterium | reverse complement strand
CCCCAGATTGCTCAATATGGGGCTCTATGAATCACACAAACACACCCTTTGGGAATCCTGAATGTCGATTGGTCCTAAAGCGTCCCGCCGTTAACCTGAAGCATCAAGCGACACGAATGTCCCGAGAATGCCGAAGGCATGACAGGGTATTCGTGTCTCATGTTTAAGGTCGGGCGCCTTAAATCTATTTCTCTTTAGCATAAATACTCGCCGCCCGCAGGGCATGAAAACCCCGCCGGGCACCGGCGGGCCCGCCCTCACCGCTCTCCCGGCCCTCGCTCCAGAACCCGGCTCCAGGGGCGGTCTCCGGCGGTGTCGGCGGCGGTGGTTACGCTGTAGCCTACTTCCGTGGCGTCGATTGCCAGCGATCCGGTGCGTGCGAGGGTCGATTTATCGAAAATCTGGCAGCCGGTTGGGCGGGTTGGCAGGTCGGCGGTGGTGAAAATCAAGGGCACGGTTTCGCAAAGGTCGCGCACTTTTTGCGCCGCGCCGCGTCCGGTGACATGGGCCAGTTGTACCGCGCCGAGATGGGCGAAGCGCACGCCGTCCTGCGTGGTGAAGGCGCGCCGCGCCGCCGCTTGCGCCTGATCCGCGCCGTCGCCATCGTTTTCCAGCCAGATTTCGGCAGTGAACGCATCCCCCTTGGCCCGTGTCAGGGCGCGGCCCTCCGGCGTCATCAGGCCCAGCATACCGCCGCTGCGTGAGACCAACAGGTCCGGTCGCTCGTGATCCGCCCACAGGCCGAAGCCCAGCAGGATCGCCGCAATTCCCGCGATGCGCCAGCGCCCGATCCCCGCAACCAGCGCCACCCCGCCCAGCGAAATCGCCGCCATCGCCGCCCCCGGCGGGCTGACGATCTGCCCCACCGCGCCGGGCCAGCTGGTCACCTCTTCCGCCACGCCGACCACCCAGAGGATCGGGTAGTGCATCAGTTTCAGCGCCAGAAAGTCCAGCCCGAACGGCGCCAGCAGCGCGGCGGCGACGGCGGCGGGCATGATGATCGCGCCCATCAGCGGCACGCTCACCACGTTGGCCAGAAGCCCGTAATGGGCGAACATATTGAAATGCGCCGCCGCAAAGGGGGCCGTGGCCATGCCCGCGACGAAGCTCGACAGCACGACGGAAACCAGCCAGTTCGCCCAGCCGGGCATCGGCGGCAGGGGCAGGTCGCGCAGTTTGGAGAAGGTGGCGACCAGCGCGGCGGTGGCGGAAAAGGACATCTGAAAGCCCGGTTCCAGCAGGCTTTCCGGCTGGGTCAGCAGCAAAAACAGCGCCGCCAGCGCCACCGCCCGCAGCGTCACCGCCCGCCGGTCCAAAATCACCGCAACGAACATCACCGAAACCATGATGAAGGCCCGCTCGGTCGCCACCGCGCCGCCGGACAGGGCGAGGTAAATCGCGCCCGCCTGCATGGCCAGCACGGCGGCGATTTTGCGCAGGGGATAGGCGTTAGCAAGGCCGGGAATGGCGGCGAGGCCGTAGGTTGCGAGCATGAAGACAAAGCCGGTCAGCAGCCCCATATGCAGGCCGGAAATGGCTAACAGATGCGCCAGATTGGCTTCGCGCAAGGCGGTCAGGGTGTCCTTGGGGATCTCCGAACGCAGGCCGGTGGTGATCGCCACGGCAAAGGCGCCGGATTTGCCGGGCAGCACCTCCGTCACCCGCTCGGCAATGGCGCGGCGCCAGCCATGCACCAACACGCCGGAGCCGCCATCAAATTGCGGCCCCATGCGCAGGAGCGGGGTGCGGCTGGTGCCGATGCCGCCGATGCGGTCGAAATAGGCGTGGCGGCGAAAATCATAGCCCCCCGGTTCGGCGGGGCCGAAAGGGGGCGAGAGATTGGCGGTAAGTTGCACGCGCATCCCCGGTTCCGGTTCGACAAACCCGGCGGGGCCGTTCAGGGAAACCCGTATCTTTTCAGGGGTTTGCGCCGCGCTCATCCGGTCGAGGCGCAGCCGGTCCAGCGTCAGGCGCACGAGGCCGGAGGAGGAGCGGTCGATGCCGACCACCCTGCCCTCCACCGGGCCGTAATACCAAAATTCCAGCACCGGCGCGCGCACCAGTTGCGTGCGCAGTCCGGCGGCCAGAAAGCCCGTGACCAGCAAAAGCAGCGCAAAAACCGCGAAGCTCACCCCGACAAAGCGCGAGTGCAACAGGCGCCAGCCGCCCGCCAAAAGCCCCGCCGCCAGCAGCACCAGCGCGATCCAGATTGTGCGCCCCGGCTCGACCGGCAGCGCGAAATAGGCCCAGATGCCAAGCCCCACCGGCACCGGCGCCAGCACCAGACGCTGCCCGTAAAGCCCCTCAAGGCGCCCCGAAATCCGTGCCAGAAGCCACACCCTTGTTCTCTCCCTTGCAAGCCGTTACATCCTGCCCGACCCAGCATAGTGCAAAAGTGGTTTCCAAAAGGTTAACGCCAGCAAGAAAGGCCGCGTTTCATGTCCGATCCCGCGCAAGTCGTCACCCGCTTCGCCCCCTCGCCCACCGGCTACCTGCATATCGGCGGGGCGCGCACGGCGCTGTTCAACTGGCTCTATGCCCGCGGGCGCGGCGGTAAATTCCTGCTGCGCATCGAGGACACGGACCGCGAGCGTTCGACCCCGGAAGCCACGGCAGCAATCGGGCGCGGCTTAGCGTGGCTCGGGCTGGAGCATGACGGCGAGGCGGTCAGCCAGTTTGCCCGCGCGGATCGGCACCGGGAAGTGGCGGAAGCGATGCTGGCCAGCGGGCGGGCCTATAAGTGCTTCTCAACGCAGGAAGAAATCGCGGCCTTTCGCGATGAGGCGCGCGCCGAAGGCCGCTCGACCCTGTTCCAGAGCCCGTGGCGCGACGCCGATCCCGCAACGCACCCGGACGCCCCTTTCGCCATCCGCGTAAAGGCCCCGCGGGAGGGCGAAACGGTGATCCGCGACGAGGTGCAGGGCGAGGTCACGATCAAAAATAATCAGCTCGATGATACGATTTGTTTACGTTCGGATGGTACACCCACGTATATGTTAGCCGTTGTTGTCGACGATCACGACATGGGCGTGACCCATGTTATCCGGGGGGACGATCACCTCAATAATGCCGCGCGCCAGTCGCTGATTTACCGCGCGATGGGCTGGGAGCAGCCGGTTTTCGCCCATATTCCGCTGATTCACGGGCCGGATGGCAAGAAACTGTCCAAACGCCACGGCGCCCTCGGGGTCGAGGAATATCAGGCCATGGGATACCCGGCGGCGGCGATGCGCAATTACCTCGCCCGCCTCGGCTGGAGCCACGGCGACGACGAGTTTTTCACCGATGCGCAGGCGCTGGAATGGTTTGATCTCGGCGGCATCGGCAAATCCCCGGCCCGGTTCGACTTCAAGAAGCTGGACAACCTGTCGGGCAAGCATCTCGCGGCGATGGAAGCGGGGGAGATTGTCTCGCAACTGCAACAATTCCTCGCCGCCACCGGCGCGGATCCGCTGAACGCGGCACAAATCGCCCGCCTGACCCCGGCCGCGCCGCTGGCCGCGCAGGGGGCAAAGAAGCTCGGGCAAGTGCTTGAAAAGGCCCGCTTTGCCCTGACCGACCGGCCGATTAGCTGCGATGAAAAGGCCGCGAAGGCGCTGGAGGATGTATCCCGTGGTATACTGGCGGAATTGACGCCGCAGCTGCAAAATGTTAGCTGGGAGCGGGATGGGCTGGAAGGCGTGTTGAACACCGCCTGCGAACGCCACGACATAACCTTCGGCAAGCTGGCCGCGCCCCTGCGCGCCGCCCTCGCCGGACGCGCCGCCACCCCCAGCGTCTTCGACATGATGCTGGTTCTCGGGCGCGAAGAAAGCATCGCACGCATTCAGGATGCGGCAGAAAACGGGCCTCGGCTGGGCTAAGCGCCGCAAGGCGATCCGAGAGGCAAAACGCCCCGCGCGGGGTCCGAAAGAAAAGGGAACAGAATGGTAAATCAGACAGGAACGGCGAAACTGAGCTTCAAGGACAAGGAACTGGATCTGCCGATCTATTCGCCGACCGCCGGGCCGGACGTGATCGACATCACCAGGCTCTACGCGCAGGGCGGCGTGTTCACCTTCGATCCGGGCTTCACCTCGACCGCGTCCTGCGAATCGAACATTACCTTCATCGACGGCGGCAAGGGCGAGCTGTTGCACCGCGGCTACCCGATCGACCAGCTGGCCTCCAAATCGCATTACCTTGAGGTCTGTTTCCTGCTGCTCTACGGCGAATTGCCCACCGCGACCGAGTTGGAAGCCTTTGAGCGCCGCGTGACCCGGCACACGATGGTGCATGAGCAGATCAACAAGTTCTTCTCCGGTTATCGCCGCGACGCACACCCGATGGCGACGCTGGTCGGCGTGGTTGGCGCCCTGTCCGCCTTCTACCACGATTCGGTCGACATCTCGGACCCGTGGCAGCGCGAAGTGGCCGCGATTCGCATGATCGCAAAACTGCCGACCATCACCGCCATGGCCTATAAATATTCCATCGGCCAGCCCTTCGTTTACCCGAAAAACTCGCTCGATTACGCGGCGAACTTCCTGCATATGTGCTTCTCGGTGCCGTCGGAAGAATACAAGGTCGACCCGGTTCTGGCCCGCGCCATGGACCGCATCTTCACCCTGCATGCCGACCATGAGCAGAACGCCTCGACCTCGACCGTGCGCCTCGCCGGTTCCTCGGGCGCCAACCCGTTTGCCTGTATCGCCGCCGGGATCGCCTGTCTCTGGGGGCCGGCCCATGGCGGCGCCAACCAGGCCTGCCTCGAGATGCTGAAAGAGATCGGCACGGTCGACCGCATCCCGGAATATATCACCCGCGCCAAGGACAAGAACGATCCGTTCCGCCTGATGGGCTTTGGCCACCGGGTTTACAAGAACATGGACCCGCGCGCGACGGTGATGAAGGAAAGCGCCGACGAGGTGCTGGAGCTTCTGGGCGTGGAAAACAACCCGCTGTTGCAGGTGGCGAAAGAGCTGGAACGCATCGCCCTGTCGGACCCGTATTTCAAGGAAAAGAAACTGTTCCCGAACGTGGATTTCTATTCCGGCATCATCCTCGAAGCCATGGGCTTCCCGACCTCGATGTTCACCCCGATCTTCGCCCTGTCGCGCACGGTCGGCTGGATTTCGCAGTGGAAAGAAATGATCGGCGACCCGGCGCAGAAAATCGGCCGCCCGCGCCAGCTCTACACCGGCGCACCGCTGCGCGATTATGTCGACGTGGAAAACCGCTGAGGCTTATAAAACAAAGCAAAACCCCGCCAAATGGCGGGGTTTTTCATATTCTGGCGCCCCTGCGGGGCGGTTTGAGTATTTGGACTAAGAAGAAGGGGGCGCGGGTTTGGAGGGGTGTTCAGCGCCCCTCGAATTCCGCCTTGCGCTTGTCCAGAAAGGCCAGCACGCCTTCCTTGAAGTCATTGGTGCCGCTGCATTTGCCCTGGGCGCGCGCTTCCAGCGCCAGTTGAGCGTCCAGATCGTTGTCGAACGAGGCGCGCATGGCCTGTTTCAGTTCCTTGAAGGCGACGGTCGGGCCGTGTGCCAGATGCGCCACGCGGGCGCGCCAATGGGCTTCGAATTCTTCTGCGGGCACCGCTTCGTAGATCATGCCCCAATCCGCCGCTTGCCGCCCGGTGATGCGGTCGGCAAACAGGGCGGCGCCCATAGCGCGCGGCAGGCCCACGGCGCGAGGCAAGTGGTAGGTGCCGCCCGCATCCGGGATCAGGCCAATGCGGGTGAAGGCTTGCAAGAACACCGCGTCTTCGCGCGCGATCACCACGTCACAGGCCAGCGCGATATTGGCCCCCGCCCCCGCTGCCGCGCCGTTGACCACCGCGACCACCGGCACTTCCGCTTCGACGATGGCGCGCAGCATCGGGTTGTATTCATCGCGCAGCACCCGTTCCATGTCGATTTTGTCGAGCTTGACCCGGTCTCCCAGATCCTGCCCGGAGCAAAAGGCCCGCTCGCCCGCCCCGGTCAGCACCACGACCCGCGCCTCGCGCGCCCCGCGTCGCACCGCGTCGGCCAGTTCGGCCCGCATCTGCGTGGTGAGCGCGTTCATCTTCTCCGGCCGGTTCATCCGCACAATCGCCGCGCCGTCCTCCAGCGCGTATATCAGCGTTTCATATTGCATGTTCACTCCGTGTTCGTGTCCGTGGCTGGCCCGTCGCCGCCCCGCAAAATCTCGTTCAACCGCGCCTCTTCCTGTGCCGACAGCGCCGCCGGTCCCGCCGCCTGCGCCCGGCGCCGGACGTAAAGTAGCGCGCCCCCTAGCGCGAACAGGAACGCCACCGGCCCCGCCGCCCAAAGGATCAGATTGGCCCCGGTGGTGGTCGGTTTCATCAGCACATATTCGCCGTAAAGCCCGACCACATTGTCGATCACTTCCGTGTTGCTGTCCCCGGCCACCAGCCGCTCGCGCACATAAAGCCGCAGGTCGCGGGCGATGGAAGCGTTGCTCTCGTCGATATTCTCCCCGCGGCAGACGACGCATTTCAGCTCTGCGGAAATTGCCCGCGCCCGCGCTTCCAGCGCCGGATCGTCCAGCACCTCGTCCGGGTTGACCGCAAACGCGGGCGTTGCCGCAAAGGCCAGCAAAATCAGTATGTTACGCAGTGTTTTCATCCCCGCGCCCCCTCAAGCTGCGCCCGCGTCGTGCCGCCCGCAACCCGCATCCGCCGGTCAAACAGGCTCAGCAACCCGCCAAGCGCCATCAGGATCGCCCCGGCCCAGATCCAGTTGGCAAAGGGTTTGATGAAGGTGCGCACGGCCCAGCCCCCGCCCTGTTGCGGATCGCCGATCACCAGATACAAATCGCGCCAGAAACCGTTGAGAATATCCGCCTCCGTCGTCGGCATGGATTGCACCGGATAGACCCGTTTTTCCGGCCGCAAGGCACCGACAAAGTCGCCATCCTTGCGGATGTTGAACAGGCCGAAGGTGGAGATGTAGTTCGGCCCCGGCTCGCGGTTCACTTCGACGAGTTCGATACTGTAGCCGCCAACTTCAAACGTGTCGCCGACCTGCGCGACGCGAATATCCTCGACCTGCCACGCCATCAACCCGGAAATGCCCATGAACACCACGCCCAGCCCCGCATGGGCCAGCGCCTTGCCCCATTCCGCGCCGGGCACCCGCCCAAGCCGCAGCAGGCGGTCGAGCAGATCGCCGCGCCCGGTGCGCGCCGCCAGATCGGCAACCGCCCCCGTCACCAGCCAGATACCCAGCAAAAACCCGACCGGCCCGAGGATGGTCTTCTCGGTTTGCAGGCTCCAGACCAGCAGCAGCACCAGAACCGACAGGATCAGCGCCGGCAGCAAAGGCCGCACGATGCGCCCCAGCTTCGCCCGCTTCCACGGCAGCATCGCGCCTGCGGGCAACAGCACGGCAAGGACCACCATGAACGGGGTAAACGCCGCCTCGAAAAACGGCGCACCGACCGACAGAACCCGCCCCGAAACCGCCTCCGCCACCAGCGGCCAGATGGTGCCGATAAAGACCACGAAGGCCGCCACGGCGAGCAGAATGTTGTTGATCACCAGCGCCGATTCGCGGCTGACCAGCGAGAACACCCCCTTGGCCTCCATGCTGGACGCGCGGGCGGCAAACAAGGTTAACGCCCCGCCGATGAACACTGCGAGAATGGCGAGGATATAGACCCCGCGGGTCGGATCGGAAGCGAAACTATGCACCGAGGTAATGACCCCGGAGCGCACGATAAAGGTGCCGATGAGCGAGAAACCAAAGGCCAGAATGGCCAGCAGGATGGTCCAGCTTTTGAGCGCCTCGCGCTTCTCCACCACGATGGCCGAATGCAACAAGGCGGCGGCGAAGAGCCACGGCATGAAGGACGCGTTTTCCACCGGATCCCAAAACCAGAACCCGCCCCAGCCCAGCTCGTAATACGCCCACCACGATCCAAGCGCGATGCCGATGGTCAGAAACACCCAGGCCGCCAGCGTCCATGGCCGCACCCACCGCGCCCAGGCCGCATCGACCCGCCCTTCGATCAGCGCCGCCACGGCGAGGGAAAAGGCCATCGAAAGCCCGACATAGCCGAGGTAAAGAAACGGCGGGTGAAAGGCGAGGCCCGCATCCTGCAACAGAGGGTTCAGCCCCTGCCCGTCCAGCGGTGGGCGCGCGAGGCGCAAAAACGGGTTGGAGGTGAACAAAATAAAGCCCACGAATGCCGCCCCGATCGCGCCTTGCACCGACAGCACCAAGGCCCGCAGCCGCAACGGCACCCCGCGACCAAACAGCGCCGCCATCGCGCCAAATAGCGCCAGAATCAGCACCCAAAGCAACATCGACCCCTCGTGATTGCCCCAGACGCCGGAGATCTTGTAAAGCATCGGCTTCTGGCTGTGCGAATTGGCGTAAACGAGAAAATTGGAGAAATCCGAGACCACGAAAGCATAGGTCAGGGCGGCAAAGGAAATGGCCAGCAGCGCGAATTGCAACACCGCCGCCATGCGCCCGGCCCGCATCCAGCCGACCCAGCCAGCCTGCGCCCCGACAAAGGGCAAAACCGTCTGCAACAGGGCCAGCCCGAAGGCGAGGATCAGGGCGAAATGTCCGAATTCATTGATCATGCGGCGACTTTAGAGCGAAATCGCTTTAACCTGCAATATCGAGCATCAAAATTCGCGTTCGAAATCAGCAGGATGCTGATGGAGAGGCAGAGAATTTTGATTCAAATTTAGCGATTTCTGCTCCAAAGCCTTGGCGGGGCGGTGCCAAGCGGATTGCCGCGTCAAGAAGCCCCAATCTCCCGACCCGCCGCATAGGCCCGTTGCAACAACGCTTCCCGCCGCGCCTCCGACCCGGTCGACCCGTTGAGAAATTCCAGCTTGCGCGGCGAAAACCCGAAATAGCCAAAGGTGCCCCGGTTCCAAAGCAGTTCCAGCGCCGCCGTGTAGCCCTCCCGCGCCATCGCATCCGACCGCGCCCCCGCCGGAACCAGCCCAACCATCGGCCGCGCGCGCAGCAAGGAACCCTCCGGGTCGTCCAGCTGATCATAAGCCCAACCATAGCTGAACACCCGCTCCAGCCACCCCTTCGACATGGCCGGCATCCCCCACCAATAGAGCGGAAACACCATGCACAACGCATCCGCCCGCTCAACCCGTCCCTGCTCGCGCCGCACATCAGCTGGCACCGCGCCGCCCTGAGCCTCCGCCAGCGTCCAGCGCGGATCAAACCCCTCGGCATGCAAATCCGCCAACACCGCTTGATGCCCCGCCGCCCGCGCCCCCGCCATGAACCGCGCCGCCACCGCCGCCGAAAAACTCTCCGGGTTGGGATGATCCAAAACCGTCAAAACACGCATAAAACCTCCATTCACGCCACCGAAACCCAACGCCCCGATTCCCCGCGCAAACAAAGCCCTAACACCTCAAGTTAACTTGAGATCAAGCCCCGCCGGATCAAATCACGAAAATCCGCAAACCCGCGCCCTACACTTAAATTTAATCCTACCCCCAAGACGCATTTCAGACTATTCCTTAAAGCGCACACAGCGCCCATAACCCGCCCGGCCCACCGGCAAAAGAACCGTCAGGAGAACGCAAGCCATGCAGAACAGGATCAGCATAGACGCCTATGAAAGATTGAAAAAATGGGAACGGAAAATGCGGATTACCTTTATCGGCTGGTGCGCCGCGTTCATTCTCGTTTTTGCCTTCGCATTTCTCTTTGATGCCAATACGCTAACGGTGAATAGCCTGGTTGCCGGGCTGCTGATTTGGGCGGGGTATAATGTATTCTTGCAGTTTTCCGAAAAATGCCCCAACTGCCAGTATCGCATTGGCTTTTCTTCCAGCTTGCGGCTGCCCGAAAGCTGCAAAAAATGCGGCATTTCTTACCAACAAGACCCGGAGCCGAAATCCACAGACCGAAAATAACACCCCAGCCCAACACAACGCAGCCCCCAACCACACCGCCCGAACAAAGCACAAAATCCGCTCTTCTTCTTAGCAAAAATACTCACAACACCGAAGCGCCACCTTCCCGCCGCCCGGACATCCGCCCGAAGGCCGGCAAACGCCATCCCCTCAATACAAGCCACCCGCCGAAATGGCGCCGGTATTGGCCTGTTCCGGAATGACAATCACCCGTCCCGTCGGGGTTTCGACCGTCGTCGTGGCGCCGCTTCCCTCCGGCACATAGAGCGGCAGGTTGGCGCCCATGGCGAAGCCGCCATCGAAGGTCAGGCCAAAGATCGGCTCCTCGCCGTCGCGGAAATACTCCGCCACAACGTAATCGCCAGAAGCATCATTGGGCAGACGGGCGCCGGAATAACGGTCGATCTTGATAAAATGACCACCGGGCGGAATGCGGAACGGACCGCCGCCGAATTTCTCGGTCGCCTTGGTCATGAAGCGTTGGAACACCGGCGCACAGGTGCCGCCGCCGGACGCGCCGGGCAAGGTGCGCGGGCGGTCATACCCGATATAGCAGCCGGCAACGATGTTGGAGGTAAAGCCGATAAACCAGACGTCTTTCGCGTCGTTGGTGGTGCCGGTCTTGCCCGCAGTCGGCACCGGCAGGCGCACCTTGCCCGCCGCCGTGCCCCGCTGCACCACACCGCGCATCATCGAGGTGAGCTGATAGGCCGTGATCGCGTCCATCACCCGCTCGCGGTTCGACACAATGGTCGGCGATTCGCCCTCGGGCAACCGCATCTCGCCGCATTGCTCGCAAACCCGCTGATCGTGGCGATAAATCGTCCGGCCCCAACGGTCCTGCACCCGGTCAACCAGCGTCGGCTCCAACCGCTCGCCCCCATTGGCAAACATGGCATAGGCGGCAACCATGCGGTAGAGCGTGGTTTCCGCCGATCCGAGTGAATTGGCCAGATAGGGGTCGAGCCGCTCATAGACGCCAAATCGCTCCGCATAACGCGCCACCACATCCATGCCCACTTCCTGCGCCAGACGCACCGTCATCAGGTTACGCGATTTCTCGATCCCGGTGCGCAGGGGCGTCGGGCCGTAAAACTGATGCGACGCGTTCTTGGGCCGCCAGATCGTGCCGCCCATATTGATCTCGATCGGCGCGTCGATGATGATCGAAGCCGGGGAAAAACCACTGTCCAGCGCGGCGGCATAGACGAAGGGCTTGAAGGAGGAGCCGGGCTGGCGCGTGGCCTGCGTGGCGCGGTTGAACACCGAATCCTGATAGGAGAACCCGCCCTGCATGGCGATGACCCGGCCAGTATTGACGTCCATCGCCATGAAGCCGCCCTGCACTTCCGGCACCTGCCTGAGGGACCAGCGCACGAAGTTGCCCTCCGCCCCGGCCCCATCGGTCACCCGCCGCACCAGCACCACATCGCCACGGGCAAAATTATCGGCAAACGAGCCGCGCATCCACTTAATATCCGAACGCGGCACGGCCCAGGGCTGCGGCTCCGGCTGCCCCTCGATCTTCAGGGTCATTTCCTGCTTACCGACCTGATCGACCGCCGCCACATACCAGCGCCCGTTCAGCGTAATATCGCGCGCCACCGACAGCTCCGCCAGCGCCGCCTGCCAGGTGCCATCGTCGATGCGCGCCGGGTCGATCTTCTCCCCCGTGCCGCGCCAGACCCCCAACCGCCGGTCAAAATCCTCCAGCGCCTTTTGCAACGAATGCGCCGCGACGACCTGCAATTCCGGGTCAACGGTGGCGCGAATGGTCAGACCGCCGTTGAAAAACTCGTCCTCGCCGTAATAGCGGCTCAACTGGCGGCGAATTTCATCGGTGAAATAATCACGCGGCGGCAGGGAGGCGCGGAAGGAGGGGAAATCGCCGTTCTGCACCGTGCGGATCGGCGTCGCCACGGCGCGTTTGAACTCCGCCTCGTCGATATAGCCGTTCTCGAACATCTCCTCGAGAATGAAATTGCGCCGCGCCAGCGCCTTGTCGTAATTCTTCACCGGATGGTAGGCGTAAGGCGATTTCGGATGCACGGCGAGGAACGCAGCCTCCTCGGTCGACAGTTCCGCCAGCGTCTTGTTGAAATAGGTCTGGGCGGCGGCCGCAACCCCGAAACTGCGCGCACCAAGGTCGATCTCGTTGAGATAAAGCGCGAGGATTTCGTCCTTCGACAGCGTCTGCTCGATGCGGCTGGCAAGGATCAGTTCCTTGATCTTGCGCTCGGCGGAAAGGTCTGAATTCAAAAGGAAATTCTTCATCACCTGCTGGGTGATGGTGGACGCACCGCGCACCCGACCGCCCCGCGCCGCCTGCAGGGCCGCCGCGACCATGCCGCGCAGGTCATAACCGGGATGTTTGTAGAAATTCTTGTCCTCGGCCGAGATGAAGGCCCATTTCACCAGATCGGGAATTTGCTCCGGCGGGGTGTAAAGCCGGCGCTCGCGGGCAAATTCGTCCATCAGCGCGCCCTGGGCGGAATAGATGCGCGAAATCATCGGCGGCTGGTAATTGGCCAGCTGCTCGTGGCTGGGCAAGTCCTTGGAATACATCCAGAAAACCGCGCCGATCGAGATGGCCACCATGAAAGCGGCCAGCGTCAGCCAGCTGAAAATCGAACCGAAAAACCCAAGAATGAATCGAACCAAGCGCCTGTTTCCTTTTGCCTGCGCCCCCTATACCCGCGCCGGCGAGCGGGGTCAAAAGGCGCGCGCGCTTAACGGGCAAAAAAGGGCGAAAAACCGCCCTATTTGCGCATCCGCGCCGCCAGCGCCCGGTCCTCCAGCGCCCAGTAGATCAGGGCGTCGCGGATGCCTTCCGCCGCCTGCCGCCGCCAGGTCGCATCGCGCAGGTTGCGCAGGTCGCGCGGGGTGGAGAGAAAGCCCAGCTCGACCAGCGCCGAAGGGATGTCGGGCGATTTCAGCACCGAGAAATCCGCATGCAGGCGCGGCTGGCGGCGGGTGCTTTGGGTTGCGGAATGAATGCCTTCGACCAGCGCATCCGCCAGACGTTCCGAACGCGGCGTGGTCTCGGTGCGCGCAAGGTCCATCAGCACCAGCGCCACGCTGTCATCGGTGTCGCTCAGGTCGATCCCCGCCAGCAAATCCGCCCGCGCATGCCGCTCCGCCAGCTTTTGCGAGGCCAGATCAGATGCCTCTTCCGCCAGCGTGTAAACCGTCGTCCCCGAGGCCCGCCCCTGCGCCAGCGCATCGGCGTGCAGCGACAGGAACACATCCGCCCGCGCCGCCCGCGCCCGGCGCACCCGCTCTTCCAGCGGCACGAACACATCCGCGTCCCGCGTCAGCACCACGTCAAAGCGCCCGGAACGCAGCAGCACTTCCTTCAACTCGCGGGCAAAGCGCAGCATCAGATCGCTTTCACGCACCCCCTCGCGTTCCGCCCCCGGATCAATGCCGCCGTGACCGGGGTCCAGCACAATGACCAGAGGCCCATCGCGGCGCGGCGCCAATGGTGGCGGCGCAGGGGGCAAAGCAAACGCGGCGTGATCCGGCATACCGACCGCAGCGGCAAAGTCCTCGGCGCTGGCATCCTCCAGCCGCAAATGCAACCGCGCCTGCGCCCCGTCCCCCGCCATTTCCGCCTCAGCCACCACCATCGGTCGGTCCAGCGCCATCACCATGCGCGACCAGCCGGGGCGAAACAGCCCCATCGCCAGTTCCGTGACCCGCTCCGCCTGCCCCGCAAGCTCCGCCGCATCCGCCCCGGTCCAGTCCAGTTCGGAAAAATCCAGCACCAGCCGCGCCGGATCGTCGAGCAAAAACACCCGCCACGGCACCACCTGACTGAGCGCCACATTCAACTCGATGCGGCCGCGCTTTTCGCGCAGCTCCACCCCGTCCGGCCCGAGCCGCGCCAGCGCCGAAAGCCCGTCCGCCGCTGCGGGCGTGACCAACACACATAGCCAAAACAGCAGCGCCCGGATCATGCCCGCCCCCGCATATATTGCGTCAGCCGCGCCAACCCCTCTTCGATGTCCTCGGTCGAGCGGGCATAGGAAAAGCGCAGCGTCGTCGCACCGCGTTCGGGGTCAAAATCCAGCCCCGGCGTAACCGCGACCCCCGCCTTGTCCAGAATGTCCGCCGCCAGCGCCCGGCTGTCCTGCGTCAGATCCGACACGTCGGCATAGATGTAAAACGCCCCGTCCGGCGGTGCGATGCGCGTAAAGCCCGCCTTGGGCAAGCCTTCCAACATAAGCGCCCGGTTAGCCGCATAAACCGCCCGGTTGGCCTCCATCTCCTCGCCCGCCTCCAGCGCCGCCAGCGCCGCGACCTGACTGACATGCGGCGGGCAGATGAACATATTCTGCGCGATGCGTTCCACCGTGCGCACATGATCCTCCGGCACCACCATCCAGCCGACGCGCCAGCCGGTCATGGCGTAATATTTGGAGAAGGAATTGATCACATAGGCCTCATCCGTGACCTCCAGCGCCGTTACCCCGCGCCCCTCGTAATGCAACCCGTGGTAAATCTCGTCGGAAATGAAGCTGATGCCCCGCGCCGCGCAGGCCTCGACCAGCGCCGTCATCGCCGCGTGGTCCAGCATGGTGCCCGACGGGTTGCCCGGCGAAGCCACCATCAACCCCGCCAGACCCTCTGGAAGATCGGCGGGCACCGGCTGGTAGCGGTTGGCTTCAGAGGCGGAAATCCCCACCGGCGCCATGCCAAGCGCCTTCAGGATCTGGCGATAGGACGGATAGCCGGGATAGGGCAGCCCCACCCGGTCGCCGGTGTCAAACAACGCGGTGAAGGCGAGGAGAAACCCGGCGGACGAGCCGGAGGTGACGATAACGCGCGCCGGGTCCAGATCGACGCCATACCATTCCGCGTAGCCCCGCGCGATGCGTGCGCGCAGTTCCGGCAGGCCCAGAGCGGGCGTATAGCCCAACGGCCCCGCCGCCATGGCCCGCGCCGCCGCGTCCCGCGCCGCCTGAGGCGCGCCGACCGAGGGCTGACCCACCTCCATATGGATGATGTCGCGCCCCGCCGCCTCCAGCTTCAGCGCCGCTTCCAGCACATCCATCACGATGAACGGGTCCACCTGGGAACGTTTCGATACTTTCATCCCGCACCTCCCTTTACCTTACAGCGTTTGACGAAATACCTGATACAAAGAGCATCCCTTAACGCGTTGAAATCTCTGATTTCAGGCAGCGTTAAGGGATTCAGGTTTTTCGCATAACGCTCTAGCCCTGCCCCGCTCCCCGGCCAAGGTCAAGCCCGAACCCCTTGTTTCGCGCTTCCCGGCTTGATAACCGGAGGCAAATAACACTTGGAGCCAACCGATGAACCGACTGCTGACCGCCTCGACCCTCGCCCTTTCCCTAGCCCTCGCAGCACCCGCAACGGCCAGCGACCTGACCGCGCTGAGCGACAGTGAGCGCGACGCCTTCCGTGACGAGGTTCGCGCCTATCTGCTTGAAAATCCAGAGGTTTTGATGGAAGCCATCGCGGTTCTGGAAGAGCGGCAGGCGGCGGCGCAGGAAGAAAATGACGTCGCCCTGATCGCGACCAATGCCAAAGACATCTTCAATGACGGCTACAGCCATGTGACCGGCAACCCGGAAGGCGACGTGACCGTGGTCGAATTCATCGACTATCGCTGCGGCTATTGCCGCAAGGCCTTCCCGGAGCTGCAATCTCTGATCGCGGCGGATGGTAACATCAAAGTGATCTACAAGGAATTCCCCATCCTCGGCGAGCAAAGCACCCTCGCCGCCCGCTTCGCGCTGGCCACGCAAATTGCGCTCGGCGAAGCGGCCTACGGCAAGCTGCACGACGCGATCATGGGTATGCGCGGCAATATCACGCTGGAAAGCCTCGGCGCGCTGGCCGACAGCCTGTCCCTCAACACAAGCGCTATTCTTGCCGCTCTTTCTGATCCGAAAATCGACCAGATCATCGGCGCCAATTACAGCCTCGCCCAACGTCTGCAAATCTCCGGCACCCCGAGCTTCGTCATCGAAAACGAAATGCTGCGCGGCTACCTCCCCGCCGCCGATCTGGCCGAAATCGTGGAGCGTATCCGGGCGGAGAAGTAACATAAGAACGATTTCATTCTGAAACCGTTTGCGCTTTTGGCACCTTCAGGGCCCGCCGGTTCCCGGCGGGTTTTGAGTATTTGTGCTAAGAAGAAATTGCTTTAACCTGTAACATTGAGCATCAAAATTCGCGTTCGAAATCAGCAGGATGCTGATGGAGAGGCAGAGAATTTTGATTCAGATTTAGCGATTTCTGCTCTAAGAAGAAAGGGTCGTGGGTTTACGGACCGCAAATCGCCGCGGGCACGTAATTCAGTCCCGCATTCCCGGCGGCGGCTACGAAACGCGCCAGATCCGCATCCGCTTCCGGATCGGCTTCCGGGTAGGCTTCGGCAATGGCGTCCGAGCCGAGGCTGACATTCTTCGCAACGCTCGCGCCCTTGCCAGCCGGACCAAAGGCTTTGCCATTGACCGCGAAATACACCGAACCCGCATTGCCGGTGCGCAGAACCGGCGCGGTTTCCAGACTGGGCAAAACGTAGCGTTCGCAGGCGTCGAGGATTTTTTCGAACAGAACCGAGCCATCCGCCGCCTGCACCCGAACCCAGCTTGGCCGCACCGCGAAAATCGCCACTTCCGGCGCCTGTGGGCCAAATACCTGCACGCCGTCCGCCGGAACCCCAACCGCTTCGGCCACCGCCGCGTCGATCGCATTCGGACCAACCGCCGGAACCGCTGGCGCCACGCTATTCGCAACTTCGGCCAGCGCCCCAACCTCGTTCGGATCCAGCGTCGAAATCGGCCCGTCCCGCGCCACAAGGACCGGCACATCCAGCGTCCGGGGGCGGTAAATCCGGTCCGCCATCTCCGTCGCCGCTGGCGCGCGCATCTCAGTTCCAGCCCCCGCGGCTTCCGCCAGACTGCCGGCATTGCCCAGCCCCTCCAGCGTATCGGTCACGCCAAGCGGCTGCTCCACCGGCGCAAAGTCGACCCGCTGGATCTCGCGCAGCACCGACCAACCGCCATAGCCCAGCACCCCGACCAGCGCGATCAGAACCGCAAAAGAGCCAATCGCCCCCGGCTCGATCTGGTCGAAAATGGTCTCGGTCGGCGGCACGAAAGACGCGTTCGGGTTGGCCAGCGGATCACCCACCGGCGCCGCCTTCACCTCCGGCTTGCGCCGCGCTTCCGGCGACAGGCCATGCACCGGCTCAAAACCGCTCTCGGCACAAAACGCAGCAAAGGCCTTGTCCGGGTCCATGCCCAGATACCGCGCATAAGAGCGCACATAACCGGCAACAAAGCCCGGCGTGTCAAACGCCGTCATGTCGCAATTCTCAATGGCTGCAATGTAAGACGCCCGGATGCGCAATTCGCGCTGCACATCCAGCAAAGACTTACCCAGGGTCGCCCGCTCGCCGCGCATCAAATCGCCCAGACGCAGGTCAAAACTGTCGAAACCCGTCGGCTCGACCTCCTGCACCTCCTCCCGCGATTTCAGCAACCGCCTGATCATTGCTCGCCCCTGCTTATCACTGCCTTTTATTCCACGCCCGCCCCATCCGTCAAACTGACCACCCAAATCCGGCGAACAAAACAGCCCTATGCCAGCCCGACGCGATTCGACAACCGCCCCTTTGCGCCCACTATAGCCGATATTCTCAACACTTCCACTCCCCTGCCAAACACACCCCCCATAAGCAATATCCGGCCACCCCTTCTTCTTAGCACAAATACTCAAAAGCCGCCGGGAACCGGCGGGCCAGCGGCATTTGCAAAGAAAAAGAGCGGCAGGAGGCCCGCCGCTCTTGGTTCAGATTTGCTCTGAAGAGATCAGTTCTCCACCAGCATCCGCGCTTCGTGCTTCTTCAGCACCCGGCGGGCGGAGGCATAAGCCTCGATCCCCTCGGCGGTTTCCAGCTCCGGGAACAGGCTGAACAGCTCTTCACGCTGCGCATCGCCCACACCCTTGAGCGAGTAGTCGCCCGGCTGGAAGCTCTCGGTCCAGGCCCCGTCCGACAGCACCACTTCATGATGGTCGAACATGAAGTGAATGTAGGTCACCTGACGGGTTTCCACCTGCACCACGTTCTTGCCATCCACCAGATGCTTGGCCGAAACCAGCACTTCGCGCTCATCGAAGAACAGCTCGGTGCGCTCATTGGCCACCAGAACGCGGTGGTTCGGCGAGACCAGCATGTCGCGCTCCGGCAGGCCGTTGCCCAGCGCACCCTTGCGGATCAGGATCGGCTTCAGACGGGCATCCGCCGACATATCCCGCCAGTCGATGCTCTTGGCCCCGGCCCAGCGGATTTCCTGAATGCCGTTGTCGCGGGTGATAACCCGGTCGCCAGCCTTCAGCATCTCCACCGGCACCTCGCCGCGCGGGGTCGCAATCAGCGTGCCCGGCGTGAAGCAGGGGATCACCTCTTCGATATTGGTGTAGTCGATATTGGCGGTTTCGCCCGTCGTGCTGTTGACCAACTCAATCTGACCGTCAAAGCCATTGCCATCGCTGTCCACCGTCTTGTCGTGGTTCACAATGTTCCAGCCATTGCCCACCAGATCCGACAGGTTGAGCGTATCCCAATCGTGACCGCCCGCACCGCCGTGAACCGTGGTGTTCTCAGGATCCGAGCCCGGCTCTTCGCGGATGATGAAGGTGTCACGATCGTCGCCACCGGACAGGACGTCGTTGTCGCCGCCGCCATAGATGGTGTCATCGCCCGCGCCGCCATCGACCGTGTCGGTGCCGTCGCCCGCAAGGATGGTGTCGCGACCGCCTTCGCCGAACAGCGTATCGTCGTCGGCCCCGCCGTCGATATAGTCGTTGCCGGTGCCGCCGTGGATCGTGTCGTCGTCGTCGTTACCATACAGCTGGTCGCTGCCGGTGCCGCCGAAGATCGCATCGTCGTCCACGCCGCCATGAATGACGTCATTGCCAGCGTCGCCATACAACTCGTCGTCGTCGTCCTGACCGAAGATCGTGTCGTTGCCCGCGCCACCATGGATCACGTCGATGCCGTTATTGGTCACCGGATCGAGATGCGGACCCGTGGTGTCGTTGTCATCATCGGGCAGATTGAACGGATCAGAGCCGGAGCCCATACCGCCCCAGATCGTGTCATCGCCGGAGCCGCCGTCGATCTCATCCGAACCGTGGCCGCCGATGATGGTATCGTCGCCGGTGCCGCCGGTGATAGTGTCGTCGTCAAGACCCCCGTCGATAAGGTCATCGCCGGAACCGCCATGGATCGTGTCGGCATCGTCGCCGGTGGTGATCTCGTCATTCCCGGCGCCGCCATAGACAAGGTCCTTGTCGTCGTTGACGTCGGTGTCCTGCGGCACATAGGGCGGCCAGCCGTAATCGGAAGCCGGGTTGGAGCCGGACGTGTCGATCACGTCATTGCCGTCGCCACCACAGACCGTATCCGCCCCGTCGCCGGTGGTGATCGTGTCATTGCCGGTGCCGCCTTCCACAAGGTCGTCGCCAAGACCGGAAATCACCGTGTCATTGCCCGCGCCGGCCTGAATGTGGTCGTCGTTATTACCGAACTGGTTGTCGTTGTGATCCACCCGATCCCCTTCCGGGTCGCCGGTGTAATCCACGTCGATCAGGTCGTCGCCGGACGTGCCTTCCACGATGTAGTCCAGATTCGGCAGCGGAATGCCAAGCGCATGCAGATAGGCCGGGTTTTCCAGATCGGCGACCGTCATCTCGCTGTGTTCCAGCGTGATGCTCTCCCCGTTCGGGAAGTTCAGCACCGGATGCGCCACCCCCATGATCATCACCGTGGTGATGGTCACGTCATTGGTCGTGACCGGATCGCCATTAGCGTTATGCAGGTTGGTCACGTCGAACGTGTCGATGCCGGTGAAGGTGCCGTCGCCATTGTCGATCGGCGATTCCATGCGGTCAACCACATCGTCGCCAAAGCCGTCGAGCAGGATCACCTTGTCCGCCGCCCCGTCGAAGGAGGTGCCGGGACCGGAGCCGAGGTTGATCGTGTCATCCCCGCTGCCGCCGGTGAAGGTATCCGCGCCGGTCCAGCCGTCGAGGACAACCCCGTCGGTGGTGGCGCTGGCGTCGATCACGTCGTTGCCGGAGCCGGTGCGCACTTCCTCGATCTCCGAGAAGGTCACGGTATCGCCGCCAACGGTCAGGGTGCCCGCCTCATTGCCGGTGAAGTCCACCGTGGCGTTGCCGGTCAGGCTGGTGCCTGCGAGGATATCATGGTCCCCGCCGGTTTCGCCACCGACCACGGTGTCGTTGCCCACGTTGTTGACGAGGTGGAAGTAATCCTCATCCGCGCCGCCATACATGACATCGTCGCCGCTGCCACCGGCAAGCGTATCCCCGCCCGCGCCGCCATAAAGCGTGTCGTCGCCGACCTGCCCCTGCAGGCTGTCGCGGCCATCTCCGCCATAGACCGTATCGTCCCCATGACCCGCGCGCACAGCGTCATCGCCATCGCCCGCCTGAACGATATCATCCTGCGGAGCCTCGCCCGCAATGATGGCATCGGAATGGTCGATCAGGTCGCCATCCGGGTCGCCGGTGTAATTGTAATCAATGACGTCGTTACCCGCAGTGCCTTCGACGATCCCGTCACGCACCGTCACATGCACCTCAGCCGTGTCGGTCAACCCGCCGGGATCCTGTACCGTGTAGGTGATGACCGCATCGGTCACGCCCGCATTCGGGGTGAAGGTCAGGGTGCCATCCGCATTGACGGTCACGTCGCCATCGGGCGAGCTGGCCGAAACCACGCTCAGCGGGTCACCATCCGGGTCGCTGTCATTGGCCAGCACGTCAATCACGGTGCTGCCGTTGAAGGCGACGGTCGCGGTGTCGTCCTGTGCGTCCGGTGCTTCGTTGCTGGAGGCGGGCATCAGCACTTCTTCGATGTTGACGAAGGTCATGGTGCCGTCCGCATTGCCGTTGGCATCGAGGAAGGTCACGGTGCCGTTTTCCGGGTTGGCCGGGTCGTAATCGACGCGCAGCGGGCCGCTGTCGCGCAGGTCCAGCACATCCCAGTCGTCGCCGCTCTCGGAGCCGTCCACATGGTCGCCCGCCGTCGCTTCCAGGAAGGTGTCGCGGCCAGAACCGCCAACCATCGTATCCGCACCCGCGCCGCCAATCAGCAAATCATCGCCCGCCTCACCGAAGAGCGTGTCATCGCCCTCGCCGCCATCGAGCGTATCATCGCCGGCTTCCAGCGCGTCGAAATACATATCCGTGACCCAGACGCCGGAGTTCTGCGAACCGTCCTGCGTATGTTCCATCACGATCTTCGACACCGGACCGGGGACCGTCACCTGAAGGTTATAGGTGTCGCAGTCCGTGTCGGCATAGCCGCCATTGCTGTCGGCCGTGTCATCGCCCGCAACCCCGTCGCTGTCGATCATGGTCAGTTTCGAGCCGCCTTCCAGCGTCACCGGGATCTGGTTGCCATCGGCGTCATAGGCCTTGATGTAAACCACCCCGTCGCCGTCAATATCGTTGACATTGAACTGCACATTGCCCACCGGATCGGAAAACTCCCACTGGAACGCGCCTTCATTGCCTTCCCCGTTGGTGGTGGATTTGATCGAGCTTTCGTTGTCAATCGTTTCGCCGCCGGTATCAATCCCGTCGACATTCAGCTCTTCGTCGCCCAAATGGCTATTGTGATTGCCGGTATCGGTGATGCGGGTATAGGTCACATCCACGTTGCCGGTGTTCTGCGTCACCGTGCTGTCGACTTCGTCTTCGGTCAGCTGATCCCACTCGAAGCTCTCACGGCCCAGGACGTTGGCGCTGCCGCCCGCAAGGGTGGAATCGCCATAGAGGGTGTCGTCGCCCTCGTTGCCGGCAAGCTGGTCGTCACCGGCGCCGCCGTAAATGTCGTCGTCCCCTTCGCGGCCATAAGCCGTGTCGTCACCGTCGAGGGCATCAATAATGTCGTCCTGGGGCGCTTCGCCGGGGAGCAAAGCATCGTTGTTGTCGACCTTGTCGCCATGGGGGTCGTCGTCATAGGCGTAGTCGATCACGTCGTCACCATCGGTGCCCTGCACGATGCCGTCACCGAGAACGGCGGCGTCGAAGGTGATGGGGCTGACGTTAAAGTAACCGCTGCTGTCGTCGTCCTCACCGTTGTCATGCACGATTTCCAGCCGCGTGATCGGGCCGTCGATCTGCACCTGAACGCCCTGATTGTTCAGCTCCGCCCCGCCATTGATGGTGTTGCCGTCGACCGTCTGACCGTTTTGCAGGTTGGAGAAGGTGACCGGAACCAGATTGCCGTTCGCGTCATAGGCCCGGATCGACACCATGTCGTCCCAGCTGCTGCCCTCGTCGACATCGCAGAGCGAGAAGGACAGGTTCTGCACCGGCGCGTCGAAGGCGACTTCGGCGGTGGTCTCGTGATGCACATAGCTGGATTTCAGCGAATTGCCGTCCAGATAGAATTCCTTGCCGTGCGATTGCGGCGTCGAAACCGTCACCCCGATGGCGCCGGAGCCGGTGCCCGGATTCACGTTGGTAGAGCCATCGGCCCCGGTATCGGTCCAGTTGAGGACGTAATTCTGTCCGGTCATATCTTATACCCCATAGTCAGGTGCGCTGCGGCGCGCATCCGGCGAGGTGCAGACGACAGAGCCGCCTCGCGGGATGTGGCCGAGATGGTCTGACGTGCGGCGGCGAGACAAGCGGTAACGGCCAGGGCAAGCCCCGGCACCAATACCATCAAGTTCCAGTCCATATGCAGCATCGGCAGAACGACACCCCTTCCTGACGCAGCCAAGGCGGGCGGTTTCCCCCCAAGGCAGACGCAACGCATTTTCAATGCCCGCACATCTTCGCACCCAAGCGATCGGGTAACCCGGTTTCATCGTGAAACGTGGCCAGTTCCTGCATCAGGGATATTTGATTGCGACCTCGCCCCAAGAAGCCGCTTTGCCCCTCCGCAGGCCGAAGCCATGCAGACGCCCCCAATTTAGCCTCCCAAAAAGACCGCTCAAAGGGGAATAAAGCGACCAAGGGCCCCGGACGCGACGTAACTCCCCATGATGACCCGTTTTTCGCCTCATTTACGCCTTTTTTCCGGGGGGCAGTTGTTTCCGTTTTCCCGGCACTGGGCGGCGCGGTGCCCGCGGGTCAAAAACAGCGCTTACCCGGCGCGGAGCGAAAGAATGGCGTATTTATTGAGAATTTTAGCGGTTTTTATCCATATGTAGGTATTCGTTTTTAAGAATTTATTAAGGATTTTCAAATAGCCGTCCGAAAAATTGTTCTCATTTTGGAAACAGTAATGCCCCGCTTCCGGTCGTTTACCAATTGGTCATAATTATCGGCGAAAAACCGCGGTCTGGCGGGTTTTCTGTTCACGATTGGGCACCAAAGCCGGGTTTATGGCCGAATTTTACGCTGAAATGGGGAAAATGGAGCAGTTTCGGGGCGTTCATTCGGGTCAGATAAGCGAATCGATTCGGTGTAAACCTGCGACTCACCAGCCTCATTCCTGATTTTGCCTTATTTCACCGCAGCTTAGGGGAAGATCGTGGCAGGTTTCGGGCATTAAGGTGCCTGCGCCTTGATTGGGGATAGGCCGCTGTTTGAGTATTTTTGCTAAGAAGAAGGCAGGGGTGGTGTTTTGGGGGCTACTTATTGCGCAACGTTACGAAGTGGTCGTAGAGGCGGTGGGTGCCCGTCGGTTCGCCCACCATGTCGAGGCGCGAGACAACGAGGAAAAAGTGGTAGGGGCCGTGAAAGCTTTCGCGGGTCAGGTGGGTCAGCAGGAAAGCGGCGGCGCGGTTGATCCAGAGCGGCACGGTCGAGATGCGCCCCTTGATTTCGAGCGCGGCGAAGGCGGTTTCGGCCAGTTCACGCTAAAGCGTTATGCGAAAAACCTGAATCCCTTAACGCTGCCTGAAATCGGAGATTTCAATGCGTTAAGGGATGCTTTTTGTCTCAAGTGTTTCGTCAAACGCTATAGGTAAACACGTCCGGGCCGCCGATGTCGCGCCAGCTTTGCCCCGCCTCGGTTGCCAGGCGCAGGGCGTGGGCCAGATCGGCGCCGTGGATCGGGTTGAGCCGGGTGCTGCCGTCGCCGAAGAGCCAGACCCGCCCCGATTGGGCCATCCTGAACAGCTCTTCCATATCGGAGAAGAAGCCGCTTGGCGCGATCACCGTTTCCGGGATCTTTGACGCCTGAAGGGCGCGCACGAAGGCCCGCTTGGCGTCGATCCCCGCCACGCCCCGCATCTTTTCCGCCCCCAGCACGTGCACATAGGTAAAGCGCGCCACGTCCGCCGCTTCCGCCGCGCGCAACAGGTTGAGATTGGCCTGATAATCCACATCGCGGTAGCTTAACCCGTCGCGCTGCCGGGTGATGCCAAGGGCGGAGACCACGAGGTCCACCCCCTCGACCGCAGGCGGCAAATCTTCGGGCCGGGTCGCCTCGCCGACGAACAGTTCTGCCTCCAGCTCCTGCGCCCGCGCCGCATTGCGCACCAAGGCCCGCACGTTCCATCCCGCCGCGGCATATTCCGCCACCAGAAAGCGCCCGAGATAGCCGGTTGCGCCAGCGATCAGGACGGTATTGCGCGGCTCGGGCATGGGGGTCCTCCTGAAAGCGACCTGCACGGCCCCGCCTTCAGGCGGCGGTTCGGGCCATATCGGGCCGCATCGGTTTTGCGGTCTGGTGCCCAAGGAGAGACTCGAACTCTCACGCCATTGCTGGCGGGGGATTTTGAATCCCCTGCGTCTACCATTCCGCCACTTGGGCACGCGGGCTTCCTAGCCCCCTGCGCGGGCGGCGTCAACCGCATAGGTTATGGGACTTGACCCGGCCCCGCCCCCATGCGAGCCAAGCGGAAAAGGGAGGCATCATGCTGCGCGGACTTTATGACTGGACCATCCGGCTGGCGGAACATCCGCGCGCGCTTTGGGCGCTGGCCATCATTGCCTTTCTCGAAAGCTCCATGTTCCCGATTCCGCCGGACGTGTTGATGATTCCAATGATCATCGCCGCGCCGAACCGGGCCTTTCTCATCGCCGGGGTGGCGCTCATTTCTTCGGTTCTGGGCGGCATGTTGGGCTATGCGATCGGCTGGGGCGTGTTTGAAAGCGTTGGCCGGCCAATTCTTGAGTTTTACGGCAAAACCGACAGTTTCGGCCAGTTTGCCGACACCTATAATGCCTATGGCGCCTGGGCGGTGCTGATCGCGGGCGTGACCCCCTTCCCCTATAAGGTCATCACCATTCTGTCCGGCTCCACCGGGCTGGACTTCGCCGTTTTCATGGTTGCCAGCGTGTTGGCGCGCGGGCTGCGTTTCTTCCTCGTCGCGGGGCTTTTGTGGAAATTCGGCGCGCCGATCCGGGATTTTATCGAGAAGCGTTTGGGCTTGATGTTTACCCTGTTCTGCGTTCTTCTCATCGGTGGATTCTACGTGATTAAATTCCTGTGAGGTCTGCCATGAGCATACGTCCGCAAATCGCCGTTCTGACCGCCGCGTCCGTGCTGGTTTTTCTTGGAGCCTGGGGGTTTGAAGCTCTGGGCTACGCGCCCTGCCAGCTCTGTTACTGGCAGCGCTACCCGCATTACGCCGCCGCCGCCATCGGCGTTGTGGCCCTGCTGCTGCCGCTGCGCTTCTTTGCCTATCTCGGCGCACTGGCGCTGGGGACGACTTCGGCGGTTGGCTTTTATCATACGGGCGTTGAGCGGCATTGGTGGCCCGGCCCGGCGTCTTGCACCGGCGGCGGGGTGGACCCGAATCTGAGCGCGGCGGACCTGCTGGAGCAGTTGCAGACCGCGCCGCTGGTGCGGTGCGACGAGATCCCGTGGCGGCTCTCGGACTGGGTGCCGCTGGAATTCCTCGACCTGACCATGGCCAATTTCAACGCGGTGGGGTCGCTGGTTCTGGCGCTGGCGTGGCTGGCGGTGGCGCGCTCGCGGGGCTAAGTCACCGATCGCGCAAGAGCTGGCGCAACAAACCGTGCAGGCGCTGCACGTCCGAGCGGGTCAGTTCCAGGCGGGTCCACATATTGCGCAAGACCTGTTTCATGCCGGGCGCCTTGGTTTCGGGGTAGAAAAACCCTGCTTCCTCAAGGCGTTGCTCGTAATGGTCCGCCAGTTTCTCAACCTCGACCTGACTGGCGAAATCGGTGTTGGCCTTGACTTCATGCACCACTTCCCCGCCGGAGCGGCGCCATTCATAGGCGGTGAGCAGCACCGACTGGCCGAGGTTGAGGGAGGCAAATTCCGGGTTGACCGGCACGGTGATGATGGCGTTGGCGCGGGCCACGTCGTCGTTTTCCAGCCCGGCGCGTTCCGGCCCGAAAAGCACCGCCACCCGCTTGCCTGCCCGGCTCAGCGCCCGCGCTTCGGCCATCGCGCGTTCCGGCGACAGCACCGGCTTGGCCAGTTCGCGGCTGCGCGCCGTGGTGGCAAAGACATATTCGCAATCGGCCAGCGCGGCGGGCAGGTCGTCATAGATCTGCGCCGCGTCCAGCACCCGCCCCGCCCCGGAAGCCATCGCCACCGCTTTCGGGTTGGGCCAGCCATCGCGCGGGCCGACGATGCGCATCCGGTCCAGCCCGAAATTCAGCATCGCCCGCGCCGCCGCACCGATATTCTCGCCCATCTGCGGGCGCACGAGGACAAAAGCGGGGGACGTGACGGGGGCGGGGGGCGTAACGGGGGCGGGGGTCGTAACGGGGGCGGGGGTCGTAACGGGGGACGGAGCGGGGATTTCTGGCTTCTCGGACATGGTTCTCCTTCCGGCAATTCGCCCCCCGTGTTACGCTGGCGCGCAGCGGGACACAAGCCGCGCAAAGGCTCAGGGAAACGGGGGCAGATCATGGCGGAAGATACGGGGTTTCTGGCGGTAATGCGCGCGGATTTGGCGGGGCGCGCGGGGGTAACGGAGGCGGAAATGTTCGGCGGTACCGCTTTCATGCAAGGCGGGGAATGGCTCTGCGCCGCGACGCCGGACGGCGGGCTCTACCGGGTCGGCCCCGCGCGCGAAACCGCCGCGCTCTCCTTCGATTACGTCACGCCCACGACCCTGCCGGAAGCGGGCGCGGGGGTGGCCCAGGCCTCGCCCGCCGCGATGGCCGATCCGCTGACCCGCGCGGCGCTATTGAAGCTGGCGGGGGATTTTGTCGCCAGCCTGCCCGAGAAATAGCGGTTTTCGCCCGCGCCATTTGGCGCTAAACCCCTGCCAAACCCGCGAGACAACCCCGAGGCACCCCGATGACCGACCCCGAAATTCCGCAGCTATACCTCATCACCCCGCCGAGCTTCGACCTTGGCACCTTTACGGACACGCTGGAACGCGTGCTGGACGCCGCCGAGATCGCCTGCCTGCGCCTCGATCTGGCCACGCAGGAGGAAAGCGACATCGCCCGCGCTGCCGATCTGGTGCGCGAGGTGGCGCATCGGCGTGACATTCCGCTGGTGGTGACGGATCACATGCTGCTGGTTGAGCGGCTCGGGCTGGACGGGGTGCATTTCACCGACGGCGCGCGGCATGTGCGCAAGGCGCGCAAGGCCTTTGGCGACGATCCGATTGTCGGCAGTTTCTGCCACACGTCGCGCCATGACGGGATGAATGCGGGCGAAGCGGGCGCGGATTACGTCACCTTCGGCCCGGCGGGCGCGTCGAGCCTTGGGGATGGCAGTCAGGCGGAAGCGGAGCTGTTTGCGTGGTGGTCCGAGATGATCGAAGTGCCGGTGGTGGCGGAAGGCGGGCTGGACGCGGCGCTGATCCGCAGCCTGTCGCCGGTGACGGATTTCTTCGCCATCGGGCCGGAAATCTGGCGCGAGGACGACCCGGCAGCGGCGTTGAAGACACTGGCAGCGGCGCGGGTTAGTTAATCGCCGCTCGCTCCAGCCCGGACCGCACCGCCGTTTCCGCCGCCGCCGCCAGTTCCTTGCGCCCGGCAAAATCCGCCACCGGCAGCGGCGTGTGGTAGATCAGTTTCACATGCCCCTGCCGCACCCGGCTGAGGATTTCCACCAGACTTTCCACCATCCCCATCTCGCCCCACCAGCCGTAAAACCGCGGGTCTTCCCCCTCCGGCGCGACATAGACGATCGAGACCGGCTGGATGGAAACATCCTTCAGGTCCGGCGTGAAGAACGACGCGAAAAGCGTTGTTTTAAAAGGCAAAACCCGGATGCTGTCGCTCGACGTGCCTTCCGGGAAAAACAGCAATTTGTGCCCTAGATTGAGCCGCTCCTGAAACTGCACCACCTGCCGCGCCGCCTCGCGCCGGTCGCGGCGGATGAAGAGCGTGCCGGTGATTTTGGCCAGCACGGAAAAGCCCGGCCAGGTCGAAACCTCCTCCTTGGCGACGAAATACACCCGCTTGCGCGCGTTCAGCACCAGAATATCGAGCCAACTGCAATGGTTCGCCACCACCGCGCCATGCCCCGCCATCATCTGCCCCTCCACCTCCAGCCGCAGGCCAAGGATGCGCAGCGCCGAGCGGCACACCGCCATGGTGATCCACGGGGTCCAGGGCCGCGCCGCGCCAAACACCGGCTGTTCGATCAGCCGCAGAAGCGCCGTGGCCAACACCCCAAGCACCAGCACCAGCACCATCGCCATCGCGCGCAGCACAACCAACACCCAGCCCACAGGCCCAACCCGCACCGGCGCCTTGCGCTTGCCGTCATCCCAGATCACTTCAGCCGCGCCCCCGCCGATACATCGCCTTGACCCGCGGCGGCACCTCGTCAATGTCGACGATGATGCACACATCCGTCGTGTTGAACGCCCGGTCGATATAGGCCCCCTGCCCGACAAAGCCGCCGAGGCGCAGATAGGCCTTGATCAGCGGCGGCAGGCCGCGCATCACATCGCGCCGGTCATAGGCATCCTCGTCCAGCAAATCCATGCGCTGAAACCCCGCCGGGTGGGCATGGGTGCGCAGGGCCAGCGGGGCCAGATGGGAGTGGTGCAGCATCGACAACGGCGCCGCCAGGGCCTGCGGATCGGTGCCGTGAAACGAGGCCACGCCGAACAGGACTTCGATCCGATGCGCGTCGATATAATCGGTCAGGCCGCGCCACAGCCGATGCAGCGCCTCCCCGCCGCGATACTCGGCCCGCACACAGGAGCGCCCCAGCTCCAGAAGCCGGCGCCCCGAAGTCAAAAGCGGCGTCAGATCATATTCGTCTTCGGAATAAAACCGCCCAACGGCCTGCATCTGATCGTCGCGCATCACCCGATAGACCCCAACCACCGGCGCGCCCGGCAGGGCATGGTCCCGCAGCATCAGGTGGTCGAAATGCGCATCAAACGCGTCGCGTTCCAGCTTGGCGTCATGGTCCACCATCGGCCCGTCGCCCCCAAGTTCCTCGACAAAAACCTGATAGCGCAGCGCCTGACATTCGCGCAGATCCGCCGCGCTCGCGGCAAGACACAGCTCGAATTCCGGCTTGGGAGATGACATGGGCAGCGCGCTCCTTTCCCCAGACTTTTAGGAAGTCGGGCAGCGATTGGCAAGCAGGGCCGCGGTTCGGGATTGCGGCAAAACGCCGATGGGTGGCGAAAAACTTGACCGGCGTTAAGGCTTTGTTAGCTTTTTCGCTATATGAATCACCGTGCGGTGGCATCGAAAGCGGCTTCAGCGGCGGTATCGGATCGGAGGAAGCATGAACAATCCGCAGGACGAATGGATGGGCCGGACCGGGCCGGACCTGCTGGCACTCGCCGGGTCGCGCATGGCGCATGATCTGGCCAACCCCTTGGGCGCGGTCGGCAACGGTCTGGAATTGCTGGAACTTTCCGGCGCGGGCGACATGCCGGAAATGGCCCTGATGAAAGAAGCGATGGAGGCGGCGCGCGGGCGGCTGGGCTATTTCCGCATCGCCTTCGGCCATGCGGGCGCCGATGCGACCCTGCCGCGCGCCGAGATCGACAGCGCCATCGCCGGCACCCTGAATGCGGCGCGGCACCGGGTCGAGTGGCAGGCGGGCGATGCCCCGGAACGGCGCATGGCCAAGGTCGCGCTTTTGTGCCTGTTGTGCCTCGAAACCGCCATGCCGGTGGGCGGTGAGATCGAGATTTCGCAAACCGGCGGTGACTGGTGCCTCACCGGGCGCGCCAAACGCTTCGTGCTGGACCCCGCGCTCTTCGCCCTGCTCGACAACGCCCCGCCCCCGGCGGACCTCGCGGCCAGCAAAGTGCATTTTCCCCTCGCCGCCAAAGCCGCCCGCGCCGCCGGACGCGAAATCGGCTTTGAACAGGGGGAAAACACCCTGCGTCTGTTCTTTTGAGGCGTCGCCCCTTGCCCTGCCGGGAAACTGTCCCGGCGCGGGCGTCTTTGGAACGGTGGGGATTTGAGTATTTTTTCTAAGAAGAAGGGGGCGGTTTTGCGCAAATGGCCCCCGTTCGACTTAGGGTCGCACTGTGCCGTTGCCTTCCACCAGATATTTGAACGACGTAAGCTGCGCCGCGCCGACCGGGCCGCGTGCGTGCATTTTGCCGGTAGCGATGCCGATCTCGCCGCCCATGCCGAATTCACCGCCATCGGCGAACTGGGTCGAGGCGTTGTGCATCAGAATGGCGCTGTCGACGCGGGCAAAGAAGCGCTCCGCTGCCGCGGCGTCTTCGGTCAGAATGCACTCGGTATGGCTCGACGAATAGGTGCCGATATGGGCAATCGCCGCGTCGATATCGTCAACGATCTTCGCCGCGATGATCGCGTCGAGATATTCCTTGCCCCAATCGTCCTGCGTCGCCGCCACCGATCCCTGAAGCCCCGGCCCGACACGCACCTCGACGCCCGCCGCCATCAGCGCATCAATCGCCGCCTGCCCGATCTCGACCGCATCCTTATGGATCAGCAAACATTCCGCCGCGCCGCAAATCCCGGTGCGCCGCATCTTGGCATTCATCACCACGTCCAGCACCTTCTGCGCATCCGCCGCCTTGTCGATATAGACATGCACGATGCCCTCGAGATGGGCGAAAACCGGCACCCGCGCCTCGCGCTGCACCAGGCCAACCAGCCCCTTACCGCCGCGCGGCACGATCACGTCCACATACTCGGTCATGGTTAACAACTCGGACACCGCCGCCCGATCGCGCGTCGGCACCAGCTGGATCGCATCCTCCGGCAGGCCCGCGGCGCGCAACCCATCGACCAGACAGGCATGAATCGCGCCCGAGGAATGGAAACTCTCCGACCCGCCGCGCAAAATCACCGCATTGCCCGCCTTCAGGCACAACGCCCCCGCATCGGCGGTCACGTTCGGCCGGCTCTCGTAAATCACCCCGATCACCCCGAGCGGCGTGCGCACGCGGCGGATATGCAGCCCCGACGGCCGGTCCCATTCCTCCAGCACCGCGCCGACCGGATCGTCAAACCCGGCCACCGCGCGCAAACCCTCGACGATGCCCTGAATGCGCGCCTCGTCCAGCATCAGCCGGTCCATCATCGCCGCGCTCAGCCCCTTGTCGCGGCCAAATTCCAGATCCTTGGCGTTGGCGGCGATGATCTCATCACGCCGCGCCCAGACCGCGTCGGCGGCGGCGTTAAGCGCCGTTTCCTTGGCCTCGGAACTGGCAAAGGCCAAGACCCCCGCCGCCCGCTTGGCCCGCGCGCCGATCTCCGTCATCACCTCATGTATCTCATTGTTTTGCATGTGTTTTTCCTCCCTCAGCCGCGCACCCGGTCAGCACCAGATCGTCGCGATGTATCAATGCGGTGCGGGCCGGATAGCCCAAAACCGCCGCAATTTCCTCCGAACGCCTGCCCGCAATTCGGCCCGCATCCGCGCCCGAATAGCGCACCAGCCCCAGCGCCAGTTCCGCCCCATCCGGCCCCAAAACCTGCACCGGATCGCCGCGCTCGAACCCGCCCGTGACCGAGACCAGCCCGGCCGGGAGCAGTGACTTGCCCTGCCCCAAGGCCCGCACTGCGCCCGCGTCGATGGTTAACGTGCCCTGCGGTTTTTGCGCCGAAATCCAGCCCTTGCGCGCCGCGCTCGGGTTGGTTTTGGCCGGAAAATAGCTGCACCGCGCGCCCGCTTTCAGCGCCGCAATCGGCCCCTCCTGCGCACCTTTGGCGATGGTCATGGCGCAGCCCGCGCCGGTCGCGGTGCGCGCCGCCATCACCTTAGTCCGCATGCCGCCCCGGCTCAGACCGCTCGCCGCCTCGCCCGCCATCGCCTCGATGTCTGGCGTGATTTCTTCAATGATTGCAAGATGTTGCGCGGAAGCGTCCAGACCAGGATTGGCGGTATACAACCCGTCCACATCGGACAGAAGCACCAAATGATCCGCCCCGACCGTCACCGCAACCTGCGCCGCCAGCCGGTCGTTATCGCCATAGCGGATCTCATCCGTCGCCACTGTATCATTTTCGTTAACAATCGGCACCGCGCCGAGCGCCAGCAGGGTCTTCAACGTAGCGCGGGAATTGAGAAACCGGCGCCGGTTGGCGCTGTCCTCGAGCGTCACCAGAACCTGCGCCGTGGTGATGCCATGCGCCGCCAACGCCTCCGCATAAGCCTGCGCCAAGCGGATTTGTCCCGCCGCCGCCGCGGCCTGCGATTGCTCCAGCGCCAGCGGCCCGCCGGGCAGGCCCAAAACCCCGCGTCCAAGCGCAATGGAGCCGGAGGAAACCAGCACCACTTCCGCCCCACCTGCGCGCAACTCCGCCACGTCTTTTGCAAGCGATTTCAACCAGTTAACGCGAAGTTCGCCGCCCTCGACCAACAGGGCCGAGCCGATCTTGATCACAATGCGGCGCGCGTCGTTCAGGGTTGCCAAGGCGCTTCCTCCTCCGCATCCGCCTGTTTCTGCCGCAGCCGATCAGCAGCGATTTCCGCCTTCAACGCCCGCAACACCTCGACCGTTCCCTCGCCCGAAACACCGGACATCTCATACACCTTGCCGCCGGACGCTTCTTCCAACGCCCGCCGCCGCTCTGCGCGGTCCTCCTCGGGCATCGAGTCCACCTTGTTCAGCACCGTCACCCGCGGTTTGTCCGCCAAAACCCCGCCGTAATTTTCCAATTCGTGAACAATCGTGCGATAATCCGCCACCACATCCTCGCCGAACCCGTCCACCAGATGCAGCAACACCGAACAGCGCTCCACATGGCCCAGAAACTGATCGCCCAGCCCCCGCCCCTCGGACGCGCCCTCGATCAGCCCCGGAATATCGGCCACCACAAACTCGGCATTGTCCACCCCGACTACCCCGAGATTGGGCACCAAGGTGGTAAACGGATAATCGGCGATTTTCGGGCGGGCGTTTGAGGTCGCGGCCAGAAAGGTCGACTTGCCCGCATTCGGCAGGCCCAAAAGCCCCACATCCGCGATCAGTTTCAGCCGCAGCCAGATTGTGCGTTCGACCCCTTCCTGCCCCGGATTGGCGCGGCGCGGCGCCTGATTGGTCGGACTTTTGAAATGCAGGTTGCCGAAGCCGCCATTGCCGCCCTTGGCCAGCAGGATGCGCTGCCCGACCTCGGTCAGATCGGCAATCACCGTTTCCTGATCCTCGTCGAGAATTTCCGTGCCGACCGGCAGGCGTAGGGTGATTTCCTCGCCCGACCGCCCGGTGCGCTGCGACCCCTTGCCCGGCTCGCCGTTGCGGGCGAAAAAATGCTGCTGATAGCGGAAGTCGATCAGCGTGTTCAGCCCCTCGACCGCTTCCGCCACCACGTCGCCGCCGCGCCCGCCATCGCCGCCATCCGGCCCGCCATATTCGATGAATTTCTCCCGGCGAAACGAGATGCAGCCGCCGCCGCCGGAACCGGAGCGGATATAGACCTTGGCGAGATCGAGGAATTTCATGGCGGAGCCTTTGGGCTGAATTGCGTTGTTATCTACGGGTAGAGCGAAACGCGACCCGCCTCAAGGCTTTGCCGCCGCTTTTCCCCGCGCGAGGCGGAAGTTCTGCGTCGGGAGGGCGTCGGATGCACGCGCGGCGCTGCTTCCGGTGCAGGGGCCGGTTGCTTCAAAGCCGAGTTTTTCCAACACGCGGGCGGAGGCCGGGTTGTCATCAAAAACGCAGGCGGCGATTTCCGGCCAGTCAAAGCTTGCGAAAGCATGGTTAACGGCGGCGCGGCACGCCTCGCTGGCCAGCCCCCGGCCCCAATGGGCGCGGGCGAACATATAGCCGAGTTCCGGCGGGTCATGCTCCGCGGTGACGCCCAGCACCCCGACCAGTTCCGGCCCCGCAAAGGCGCCGAAGACGAACCCCGTCCCGGCGTAAGGCTGACAGCGCGCGCGGGTCAGTTCCGGGTCGGCGGGGTGCGGCCAACTGGCGGTCATTTTGGCGACTTCGTAATCGGAAACGAGGGCAAATAGCGCGTCGAAATCGGCGGGCGTGAGGGAGCGCAGGGTGAGCCGGGCTGTGGTTAACTCAGTCATCGCGCGCCGCCCACGCTTCGCGGGTCAGCACATGCGCATGACTTGCAACCTCCTCGCCGCGCGCTTTGCAATAGTCCATCCCGCCGCCATCGGGCACAAAGCCCAGCTTTTGCAACACCCGCGCCGAGGCCGGATTGTCGGCCCAGGTCGTGGCGCGGATGCAGCGAAGATCGGGGCGCGCGAAGGCCCGCGCGATCAGGGCCGCGCCCATTTCCGTCGCATAGCCATGCCCCCAATGGGCGCGGGCCAGCATGTAGCCGATCTCCGCTTCACCGGGGTCGGTTGCCTCAACCCCCATACCGCCAATCATCTCTTCTCCGAGAAAAATTGGACCCAGTAACCCCTTGGTTTCAAGCCATTTTTCCAGCCTTTCGCGCACAGCGTCCGGGTCCGGCGGCCAGGGCCAGGATCCCAGCATCCGCACGACCTCATAGTCCGACAGCACCGCCGCATAGAGCGGCGCATCCCCCGCTTGCACCGGGCGCCAGCGCAGGCGTTTGGTATGGAGGAACGGGTCAGCCATGCGCCGATTGCCAGTCGGCACGGGTCAGGCGCATTTGCTTTAATACATGCGCCTTGCCGGTGGCGCGGGAGCGGTCCGATTTTTCGCCCACGGGCCGGAAGCCGACCTTGGTTAACACGTTTTTCGACCCCGCATTGCCGTCGAAATAGCCGGAATCAAGGTGATCGGCCTCGCTATGGGTGAAGTAATGCGCGACGAGGGCGATGGCGGCCTCGGTGGCGTAGCCCTTGCCGTGGGCCGCGCGGGTCAGCCAGTAGCCCAGCGTGCTGCCAATGCCGATAACACCGACAAAGCCCTCGGGCGCATGGATGCCGAAGCCCTCAAACGGCTGCTGCGCGACATAGGCGATAAATTCCTCGGCGTCGGCGCGCGTATAGGGGTGCGGCACCAAGGTTAACCATTTGGCCACCTCAATGTCACCCACCCCCTGCACCACCGCCTCCGCGTCTTCCGGGGCGAGTTTGCGCAGGGTGAGCCGCGCGGTTTTCAGCTCTTGCATGTCTCTAACCTGTTTATTTCACAGACATTTTACGGATGTAGGTCCAGGTCGGCACGGTAGCGTCGCGGGCAACCGAATAGGCCTCCGCATCTCCCATGTAATCAAAGCCCGCATTGGTTAACACGCGCGCCGAGGCCGGGTTGTCCTGAAACACCTCGGCGAACAGCATGTCGTTGCCCAGCGGATTGGCCTCGACCAGCACCTGCACCGCTTCCTGCGCAAACCCCATGTTCCAGAAGGGCGGCGCGATCCAGAAGGCCAGCTGGCTCTGCGCGCGGTCCAGATGGGTCAGCGATATCGCGCCCAACACTTCCTGCCCCGCATCGCCGCCCGCCGCGTGCCCGTCCAGCACCCAGACATCTTCCGTGCGCTCCGGTTCAAGAACACGGGCGATCTGATTGGCCACAAAGCCCGGCGGCAACGGATGCGGAATGGATTGCGACGCCTGCGCCATGCGCTTTTCGGCCCCGTAATGCTCCATCAGACCAATATCCGACGGGCGCGGCGCCCGCAGCACGAACCGCTCTGCCTGTATCGGGGGCTGCTCCACCTCCCTGCCGACGGAAAATTCCGCCATTTTTTCCTGCAACATCGCTTCCTCCTCGAAAGCACAAATCTGCATAAACCGAACACCTTACCATTTCGTTAACACCCGACCAATTTTCGCAATTTCCATGACAAAAATGTGCCCGGGAACGAAAAAGGGGACCGGCCTGCGCCGATCCCCTGGGTTTTCGCATTGCCTTGGGTGTCGGCTTATTCCGCGGCCTCCGCTACCGGCAGGACGGAAATGAAGGTGCGGCCTTTCAGGCCCTTGTGGAACTTCACTTTGCCTTCCGCGGTCGCAAAGATGGTGTGGTCCTTGCCCATACCAACATTGGCGCCCGGCCACATTTTGGTGCCGCGCTGACGCACGATGATGTTGCCCGCGATCACGTCCTGACCGCCGAATTTTTTCACACCAAGGCGGCGACCCGCAGAGTCGCGACCGTTCCGGGAGCTACCACCAGCTTTTTTATGTGCCATTTCGCTCTCTCCTTATTTCGCCAGCTTCTTGGCCTGTTCGACCCAGCCTTCACGCTCGATCCGGCCCTTGAACGACAGTTTCTCGCCGAACTCGGCGATGTCCGCCTCGGTCCAGGCTGCGATCTGCGCGAAGGTGGTGACCCCCGACGCATGCAGTTTTTTCTCCAGCGCCGGGCCAACGCCGGACAGCTGTTTCAGATCGTCCGCGCCGGCTTCTGCCTTCGGAGCTTCCTTTTTCGGGGCTTCCGCCTTCGGAGCCGCCTTTTTGGCCGGTTTCGCCGCAGCCACCGCCGCGCCCGCAACCGAACCCGCGCCAATCGCCGCTGCCACGCCGGACTTGCCCGCACCCTTCTCGAGGATGTCGGTCACGCGCAGCAGGGTGAGCTGCTGGCGGTGGCCCTTGGTGCGCTTGGAGCTGTGCTTCCGGCGGCGCTTGACGAAGTTGATGACCTTGTCACCCTTGATCTGGTCGATCACTTCCGCCTGCACGCCCGCATCTGCGACGAAGGGGGTGCCGACGGTGGAACCCACCATCAGAATTTCGTTGAACTGGACTTTATCGCCCGCATTGGCCGCAAGTTTTTCCACGCGCAGGACGTCACCCGCCTGCACCTTGTATTGCTTACCGCCGGTCTTGAGGACCGCAAACATCGTATCTTCCTTCTTCCCGCGTTCTGTGGCCCCCGGTTCTGCCGGGTGTTGGCGGAGCCCCATGCCCCTGTTGCCTCGAACGGCGCGCCCGTCTGGGCTGTTGGTTACGGTCCGCAGCGCTCCAATAACCTCGGGAAGCGCAACAAACCAAAGCCCGGCGAGTCGCCTGATCCGCCGGGAAGCCGCCTTATCGGGGGAATGGGACGCAAAGTCAACACCCCCCTGCCCGGCTCAGAGCGACTGCACCGGCGGCAGTTTGGCCAGCTCCGCCGCCAGGGTCTCATAGCGCTCCGCCATGATCTCGTTCTGCACCGCGTTCAGGATCTCATAGACCTGCCGCATCTCGTCGCTTTCCAGCACCTCGCGGTAGGCCTTGATATCAGCGTCCGGGATATCGCGGTAGGCGTAAGCAGAGGCGACGAGGGCATAACTGTCGAGATGCGCGCGCATTTGCGGCTCCGACTGCATGAGAAGCGTGCGCAGCTCGTCCTCGGAATAGGTCTGTTCGCCGCGCGCCGCATCCGCCGCCATGATATAGCGCAGCTGGATCTCGATCAGCGCGGCCAGCGAGGTATCGGTGCCGCCAATGGCCTCCTGCATGGCGCGGTAATCCTTAATGCGCGCCGGGTTGGCCTCCATCAACTGCGCCACGATCTCCTCGCCCAGCGCCATGCGCTCGGCGTCCGGCGTCATGTGGCTGGCATTTTCCACCGCCACCAGCCGCTGCCCCAGATCCGAGCCATAAAACCCGATGCCATACTCCACCAGCGCCGCCGGCATCACCGCTTCCATCATGTCCAGCGCCCGCCCGAGCATCTCCTCGGGCACGAAAATCTGATCCACCAGTTCCTCATAGCTATGGGCAAAGGTGTTGGCCGCATCCCCGGTCAGCGCCGGCCCCGCCTTGGCGCTCTCGCGCATCGAAGTGATGGCCACGTCAAACCCCGTGACCTCCAGAAATCGCCGCATCTCGGCGCGATCCGCCGCCAGCGCGCCCCCCGCAAAACCGATGATCACCAACAAAACCGCAAAAACCTGCCGAACCATATACGCCTCCTGTTCGCATTTCCCGCCAAACCTACCGCCCCACCCCGCCCGCCACAAGCAAAACACCACATCCGCCCAATTTCAGCAGAAAAACCCCTTGCACCCGCGCGCCCACCGGATTATGCACCGCCAGACCCCCGCGGAGAGGTGCCGGAGTGGTCGAACGGGGCGGTCTCGAAAACCGTTGTCCCTTCACGGGGACCCAGGGTTCGAATCCCTGTCTCT
>PDOZ01000015.1 GCA_002747325.1 Rhodobacterales bacterium | reverse complement strand
GAAAGCACTGAGCAAGAACGTCCCATCCCCCAGCGCAATTCCGCCATAATACGTGCGTTGATGACCTTCATACATGTTTGCATTCCTTGAATGGGGGCTGTTGCGTTAATTGGCCTGCGGTAGCAATTTTCTAGGTGTGTTCTGTCTCCAGAGGTTTAACATGAAGCGTAATCCGTTCAAACATCATCGCTTTCCGCCCGATGTAACCCGGCGTGACAGGTGATATAGGCGTCAAAGGCGGGGCTATTCATCGCCCCTTTCATGATCCGGGGTGCGATCAGATCGGATGGCTCTGGTCCGTGATCCGGGTCTGGGTTCCTCAGGACCCAAATGGCGCAGATGCTGTCAATCTCGTTTCACGCAGGGAGCGGCTGCGTGTCGGGTTGGTTTGGACTGGGGTTTCGTCAAGGAAGACACCGCGTTCAGGCGTGGCGCTGATTGCGGGGACTCGATGAGTGAACCCATCGCCCCTTGAGCGCCTCGCCCTTGCGTTCATCTGCAATGAGGTTTTCTTTATGTGTCTTCGCCAAATACCCGCGCGAAGATCGTGTCGACGTGTTTCGTGTGGTAGCCCATGTCGAATTTCTCGTTGATGCCGTCGACGCCGAGCGCCGCGACGACCTCTTTATCTGCCAGCAATTCCTCGCGGAAATCGACCCGTTCTTCCCAGACTTTGAGCGCGTTGCGCTGCACCATCGCATAGGCGTCTTCGCGCGAAACCCCCGCCTGCGTCAGTGCCAGAAGCACCCGCTGGCTCATCACCAGACCGGGGAATTTATTCATATTTTCCAGCATGTTTTCCGGGAAGACCAGCATTTTGTCGACCACGCCGGTCAGGCGTTTGAGGGCAAAATCGAGCGTCACGGTGGCGTCGGGGGCGATGCCGCGTTCGACCGAGGAATGCGAGATGTCGCGCTCGTGCCACAGGGCCACGTTCTCCATCGCCGGGATCACCGTGGCACGCACGAGGCGGGCGAGCCCGGTCAGGTTTTCTGTCAGCACCGGGTTTTTCTTGTGCGGCATGGCCGAGGAGCCTTTTTGTCCCATGGAGAAAAACTCCGCGCCTTCCAGCACTTCGGTGCGCTGCATGTGGCGGATTTCGATGGCCACGTTCTCGATGGATGACGCAATCACCCCCAGCACGGCGAAGAACATGGCGTGGCGGTCGCGCGGGATCACCTGCGTCGAGATCGGCTCCGGCTTCAGGCCCAGCTCGGCGCAGACATGGGCTTCCACCGCCGGGTCGATATTGGCGAAGGTGCCGACGGCGCCGGAAATCGCCCCGGTGGCCACCTCTTCGCGCGCCTGCACCAGACGGGCGCGGTTGCGGTCCATTTCGGCATAAAAGCGGGCGAAAGTCAGGCCCATCGTGGTCGGTTCGGCGTGGATGCCGTGGCTGCGACCAACGCGCACCGTGTCCTTATGCTCATAGGCGCGTTTTTTCAGCGCGGCGAGCAGCCCGTCCATATCGTCGATCAGGATATCGGCGGCGCGCACCAGTTGCACGTTGAGGCAGGTGTCCAGCACGTCCGACGAGGTCATGCCCTGATGCACAAACCGGGCCTCCTCGGAGCCGACATGCTCGGCGAGATGGGTCAGGAAAGCGATGACGTCGTGTTTGGTCACGGCCTCGATTTCGTCGATGCGCGCCACGTCGAATTCCACGTCCTTCGCCTTCCACACCGCATCTGCGTTTTCCTGCGGGATGACGCCGAGCTTGGCCATGGCATCGCAGGCATGGGCCTCGATTTCGTACCAGATTTTGAACTTGGTGGCGGGTTCCCAGATGGCAGTCATTTCGGGGCGGGCATAGCGGGGGATCATGGCGGACCTTTTGTCTTGGAGTGCGTTATTTAGGGTCTTAGACTGAGGGGCGGGGTGAAACAAGGGGGCGGTATGCAGCCGAATCTGGAGGATTTTATCGGTCGCTGGCGGCTGGAGCGCCGGATTGACGATGCGCGTGCGGGGCAGGTGGTGCGTTTTTGCGGCGAGGCGCGTTTTGAGGCGGGCGAAAATGGGGTGATATATATAGAGAGTGGGATTTTGGCACTGCCGGGGCAGGGGGATATCCGGGCCGAGCGGCGTTATCTTTGGCGGAAAGAACCGCAGGGAATTGCGGTTTTCTTCGAAGATGGTCGGTTTTTCCACCATATTTCACCGGGAGAGGCACCGAAAGCCGCGCATTATTGCGCGCCGGATCAGTATGATGTGGCCTATGATTTTACCCACTGGCCCTGCTGGCGCGCGGTCTGGCAGGTTTTTGGCCCGAAAAAGCAATATCGTTCAGAAAGTGTTTACGAATTGCTGGCATAAGGGGAGAGAGCCTGATGGACGCGATTCGGGCTGCATGCGGGGCGTGACGCAGCGGCCTGAAAGTTGACGCAGCGAAAAGGGGACTTGAACCAACGCCCCCCGTGGGGCAAAACGGCGCGGAACGCATGTAACAGGGGAGAAACCCATGGCAATCACGATGAATAAAGTGCTGGGCGACGTTTTTGGCCCGCAGGAAGGCGCCGCGCGCGAACTCAAGGAGGCCGCGCTGGTGATCGCCGGTGTCGCCGCCCTCGCTATCGCCGCCAAGATCAAAGTGCCGATGTGGCCGGTGCCGATCACCATGGGCACCTTCGCCGTCCTGACCATCGGTGCCGCTTACGGTCCGGCGCGCGGGATGATCACCATGGGCCTGTATCTGCTGATCGGCGCGCTTGGCTTTGACGTTTTCGCCGGTTCTTCGGCGGAGAAATACGGTCTGGAATACATGATGGGCGGCACCGGCGGCTACCTTGTCGGTTACGCGCTGGCAACCTTCGCGCTCGGCTATTTCGCTCGCCTCGGCTGGGACCGCTCGATGCTCTGGATGGCGTTGGCCATGTTCATCGGCAACGTGCTGATCTATGTGCCCGGCCTAGCCTGGCTCGGTCATCTTTACGGTTGGGACAAGCCGATCCTGGAATGGGGTCTGACGCCGTTCATCGCTGGTGATATGGTCAAACTGGTGCTGGCCGCTCTGATCGTGCCTTCCGTCTGGAAATTCGTGCGCAAGTAAGCGCGCGGGGTCGATCCATAAAATTTGAGTAAAAACGCCGCCTCTTGGGGCGGCGTTTTGCTTTCGGGAAAGTCGCTTCCGTTTACGGAGCAATCGCTTCCATCATCTCAACCCGCGTGCCGTGCCGTCCACCTTCAAACTCGGTGTTCAAAAACGCATTGACGATTTCCAGCGCCAGACCTTCGCCAACAACCCGCGCACCGATGGACAGCATGTTGGCGTCGTTATGGGCGCGGGTCATGGCGGCGGAATACGGTTCGGAACAAACGCCGCACCGAATACCGCGCACCTTGTTCGCCGCCATCATGATGCCCTGACCCGTGCCACACAGGATAATGCCCAGATCGCATTCCCCGGACACCACAAGCCGCGCCGCCGCTTCGCCATGCGCCGGGTAATGGGTGCTTTCCGGCGTTTGCGGCCCGATATCCACCGCCTCAAAGCCCCTGGCCTCGATATGTTTCACAATCGCCAGCCGCAGATCAATCGCCGCGTGATCTGAGGATAGCACGATACGTTTCTTAGTCATTTCAAGCCCTTACACGTTAGAAGTCGTCCGGTTGATCGCCCTGCCAGCTATGCGCGATATTGCCAAAGCGGGTAAACCGGCTCTCGAAAGTCAGGTCCACGGTGCCAATCGGCCCGTGCCGCTGTTTGCCGATGATGACCTCCGCGCGGCCATGCAGTCGGTCCATCCGCGTCTGCCATTCCACCATCTTGTCCAGCTCATCGTCGCCCGGCTTTTCCCGCTCGGCGTAATATTCCTCGCGGAACACGAACATCACCACATCCGCATCCTGCTCGATCGAGCCGGATTCGCGCAGGTCCGAGAGTTGCGGGCGCTTGTCCTCGCGGCTTTCGACCTGACGCGACAACTGCGACAGCGCAATCACCGGGATGTCCAATTCCTTGGCCACCGCCTTCAACCCCATGGAAATCTCACCAATTTCCTGCACGCGGTTGTCCGACGTGCCGCGCACCAGCTGCAAATAGTCGACGATGATCACGTCCAGCCCATGCTCGCGCTTGAGCCGCCGGGCCCGCGCCGCCAGCTGGGCAATCGGCAGGGCAGGGGTGTCGTCGATATAAAGCGGACAGGCTTCCAGCGCCTTGGCCGCATCAACAAAACGGCGAAACTCGGTCTCCGTCATGTCGCCGCGCCGGATCTGCTCCGAGGGCACTTCGGCGGCTTCTGACAGGATCCGCGCCGCCAGCTGTTCCGCGCTCATTTCCAGCGAGAAAAACCCGACCACGCCCCCATTGATCGCCCCTTCCGACCCGTCCGGCAATTTGCCGCGCTGATAGGCTTTGGCGATGTTGAAGGCGATATTGGTCGCCAGCGAGGTTTTCCCCATCGAGGGCCGCCCGGCGAGGATCAACAGGTCCGAGCGGTGCAATCCGCCCAGCTTTTTGTCCATGTCGATCAGCCCGGTGGACACGCCCGCCAGCCCGCCTTCGCGTTCATACGCCGCATTGGCCACCCGCACCGCATCGGTCACGGCGGTCAGAAAGCTCTGAAACCCGGTGGTCGACGAGCCTTTTTCCGCCAGTTTGTAGAGCTTCTGCTCGGCCTGCGTGATCTGCTCCGAGGGCGGGTTTTTCGCCTCCATCCGCTTGGCTTCGTCGGTGATCTCGCTGCCCAGCTGCATCAACTCGCGCCGCACATGCATCTCATAGATCATTTCCGCGTAATCGCGGGCGGCGAAACTGGAAATCGCGGCGCCGGCGAGGCGCGCCAGATAGGCCGCGCCGCCAACCTCTTTCAGCCCCGGATCGTCTTCCAGATAGGTCTTCAACGTCACCGGCGAGGCCAGCATATTGGCCGAAATCCGCTCCTCCGCGATGCGGTAAATCCGCTCGTGCAGGGGTTCGTAAAAATGCTCGGGCCGGATGATCTGCGCCACCCGGTCATAAATGTCGTTATTGGTTAAGATCGCGCCGAGAAGCTGCTGCTCCGCCTCAAGGTTGGCGGGCACGTTCTCGACCTCCGCATTCGCATGCGGATCGGCCGGTTCGGGCATGGGTTCCGGCATCTGTTCCGGCGGCGGGCCGGGCGGCAGGGGGGTATCGTCCATCGCAAATCACTCCAATGCGGCGGTTTTACCCGCCCCGACCGCGCCCGGCAAATTGTATGTTTCTGTGGATAAGTTTACGACTTATGCGCGTCCTGCCATGCGCGCGGCGATTTGAGGAAGCTCTCCACCTCGTCCAGCGTCGCCGCATCAAACGCCTTTTGTGCCCGTGCTTCCGCTAACACATCCCACCACGTCGCGAGGTGCAGCAGTTGAACCCCATGATCTGCAAGGGTTTTTTCCGTTTCCGGGAAGATGTCGTAGTAGAAGATCACGGCGGTGGCGTTACAGGTCGCGCCGGTGTCGCGAATGGCGTCGACGAAGGAGAGCTTGGAGCCGCCATCGGTGGTCAGATCCTCGACCAGAAGCGCCCGCTGCCCCTCGTGCATCGCGCCTTCAATGCGGGCATTTCGCCCGTAGCCCTTGGGTTTTTTTCGGACGTAGGTCATCGGCAGGGCCAGCCGTTCCGCCACCAGCGCCGCAAACGGAATGCCCGCCGTTTCGCCGCCCGCGATGTTGTCAAAGGCCTCAAATCCGCATTCGCGCATGATGGTGACGGCCATGAAATCCATCAGCGTCGAGCGGATGCGGGGGAAGGAAATCAGCTTGCGGCAATCGACGTAAGAGGGCGAGGGCAGGCCGGAAGCAAGGGTAAACGGCTCGCGGGCGTTGAAATCCACCGCGCCGATTTCCAGAAGCGCGCGGGCGGTCAGGCGGGCCATTTCTTCCTTGGCGGGATAGGCGGACGGAATCATTTTGCTCTCCGATTTATAGCGTTTGACGAAATACTTGAAACATATAGAGCATCACTTAACGCGTTGAAATCCTCGATTTCAGGCAGCGTTAAGTGATTCAGGTTTTTCGCATAACGCTTTAGTCTTCGACCCGCCAATGCAGCGGGAATCCGGGGTCAAACACGGTCACATCCCCGTCCGGGGTGGAAATTTTCGCCGGATACGCCACGGGCGCGGTTTTTTTCAGGGTTATTAGCTCTTTGTTAACGGGTAGGCCGTAGAATGCGGGACCATGGAGGGAGGTGAAACCTTCCAGCTTGCCCAGCGCGCCCGCCGCTTCGAACACCTCCGCGAGGCAAGAGAGCGTGTTGGTCGCCGTAAAACAGCCTGCGCAGCCGCAGGGGCTTTCTTTCGCGGTGTCCAGATGCGGGGCGCTGTCGGTGCCGAGAAAGAAGGTCGGGTCGCCGGAAGTCGCCGCCGCGACCAGCGCTTGCCGATGCTCTTCGCGCTTGGCGACGGGCAGGCAGTAATAATGCGGTCGGATGCCGCCCACGAGGATGTGGTTGCGGTTGATGATCAGGTGATGGGTGGTGATGGTCGCGCCGAGAGTGTCGCCGCCGGAACGGGCGTATTCCGCGCCTTGCCGCGTTGTGATGTGTTCCATCACCACGCGCAGGGCGGGGTGTGCGCGCCGGATCGGGTCCAAAACCCGGTCGATGAATACCGCTTCGCGGTCGAAGATATCGATCTCCGGGTCGGTCACTTCGCCGTGGACGCACAGGGTCAGGCCAATTTCCGCCATGGTCTCCAGCACGGCGGCGACCTTGTCAAAATCACGCACGCCGGAGGCGGAATTGGTCGTTGCGCCCGCCGGGTAGAGCTTCACCGCCCGGATCAGGCCGCTTTCGGCGGCGGCGCGCATATCTGCCGGGTCGGTGTCCTCGGTCAGATACAGCGTCATCAGCGGCTCAAAGGCGGCGCCTTCGGGCAGCGCGGCGAGAATGCGCTCGCGGTAGGCGGCGGCATCGGCCCCGGTGACGACGGGCGGCACCAGGTTGGGCATGATGATGGCGCGGGCAAAATGGCGCGCGGTTTCGGGCAGAACGGCCTTGAGCATCGCGCCATCGCGCAGATGCAGGTGCCAATCGTCGGGGCGGTGGAGGGTAAGTTGATCTGTCACGCCGCCGATGTAGCGGGTTTGGCGGCGGGGATAAAGGGAATTTGACGCGGCGCGGCGCGTTTTGCGCGGGGAAACGACGCGGCGTCGTGCTTGACGAGGGGGCATGGCGGAGGGTTAACTGAACGAGTGTTCAATAACCCGCCGGTTGCGGCATTTCGGTCAGGAGGAGACCCGCCATGTTCACCCATTCGATGAATTTCGACCTCGGAGAAGACATCGCCGCCTTGCGCGACATGGTGCATCGCTTCGCGCAGGAGCGCATCAAGCCGATGGCCGCCGAGATCGACGCCAAAAACGAGTTTCCGTCGGAACTCTGGACCGAGCTGGGCGAGTTGGGTCTGCATGGCATTACGGTGCCGGAAGAATATGGCGGGGCGGGCATGGGCTATCTGGCCCATGCGGTCGCGGTCGAGGAAATCGCCCGCGCTTCCGCCTCGGTTTCGCTGTCCTACGGCGCCCATTCCAACCTCTGCATTAACCAGATCAAACTGAACGGCTCGCATGAGCAAAAGCAGAAATACCTGCCCGGCCTGATCTCCGGCGAAAATGTCGGCGCGCTGGCCATGTCCGAGCCGGGCGCGGGGTCTGACGTTGTGTCCATGCAGCTGCGGGCGGAGAAAAAGAACGGCTATTACACCCTGAACGGCTCGAAATTCTGGATCACCAACGGCCCGGAAGCCGACACGCTGGTAGTTTACGCCAAGACCGACCCGGAAGCCGGTTCGCGCGGCATCACCGCTTTCATCGTCGAGAAAGACATGAAGGGTTTCAGCACCTCGCCGCATTTCGACAAGCTCGGCATGCGCGGTTCCGACACGGCGCAACTGTTCTTCGAGGACGTGGAAGTGCCGTTCGAAAACGTGCTGGGCGAAGAGGGGAAGGGCGTGCGTGTGCTGATGTCCGGGCTGGATTACGAGCGCGTGGTGCTGGCCGGGATCGGCACCGGCATCATGGCCGCCTGTCTCGACGAGGTCATGCCCTACATGGTCGAGCGCAAGCAATTCGGCCAGCCGATTGGCAATTTCCAGCTCATGCAGGCCAAAATCGCCGATATGTATACCAAGATGAATTCCGGCCGCGCCTATCTTTACGAGGTGGCGAAGGCGTGTGATCGTGGGCGGGTGACGCGGCAGGACGCGGCGGCGGTGGTGCTGTATACCTCCGAGGAAGCGATGGTCGTCGCGCATCAGGCGGTGCAGGCCTTCGGCGGCATGGGCTTCATGAACGAGACCCCGGTTTCGCGCATCTTCCGTGACGCCAAGCTGATGGAAATCGGCGCGGGCACCTCGGAAATCCGCCGCATGCTGGTGGGTCGCGAGTTGATGGGAGCGATGAAGTGAGGGCCGTTGCCCTCATAGCGCTACTGGCCAGCCCGGCCGCTGCCGACACCGATCTACTGGCCAAATACCGCAGCGGGATCGACGCCTGTTACCAACGGGCGTCGGACGCGCAGGCGATTTTGGCCTGTGATGGGGAGCTGGCGTCGCCCTGCATGGAACGCGAGCCGGGCGGCATGTCGACCCACGGCATGATCGGCTGTATCGACGCGGAAACCCGCTTCTGGGACGAAAAGCTGAACGCGGAATACCGCGTGACCATGCGCGAGATGCGCGAACTGGACGCCGTAGAGGCGCCGGGAACGGCCAGCCGGGAGGACGCCTTGCGCGAGGCGCAGCGGGCCTGGATTCCCTTCCGCGATGCCAATTGCGCGTTTGACTATATTCTTTGGGGGCCCGGCTCGATGCGCGGCATTGCCGGGGCGAGTTGCCTGTCGTCGATGACCGCACAACGCACCGTGGACCTCATTTCCATTCGGGAGACATTCAAATGAAACTGCAATCCCAAGCCGTGCCCGGCTCGGACGCTTTCAAGCAAAATCGCGCGGGCCATCTGGCGGCGCTGGATGTGGTAGCTCAGGCGGCGGCGCTGGCGCAGGCGGGCGGCGGGGAGCGGGCCCGTGAGCGGCATTTGTCGCGTGGCAAGATGCTGCCGCGCGAGCGCGTTGCCAACCTGCTCGACCCCGGCTCGCCCTTCCTCGAAATCGGCCTCACCGCGGCGCATGACATGTATGACGGCGCGGCCCCGGCGGCGGGGGTGATTGCGGGGATCGGCCTTGTGCATGGCCGCGAAGTGATGGTCGTGGCCAATGACGCGACGGTCAAGGGCGGCACTTATTACCCGATGACGGTTAAGAAACACTTGCGCGCGCAGGAAATTGCCGAAGAAAATCACCTGCCCTGCATCTACCTTGTCGATAGCGGCGGCGCGAACCTGCCCAATCAGGACGAGGTGTTCCCGGACCGCGACCATTTCGGCCGGATTTTCTACAATCAGGCCCGCATGTCGGCGAAAAACATCCCGCAGATCGCCGTGGTCATGGGGTCTTGCACGGCGGGCGGCGCTTACGTTCCCGCCATGTCCGATGTCAGCATCATCGTGCGCGAACAGGGGACGATTTTCCTCGCCGGGCCGCCCTTGGTGAAGGCGGCGACGGGGGAGGTCGTGACCGCCGAAGATCTCGGCGGCGGCGACGTGCATACCCGGCTGTCCGGTGTGGCGGATTATCTGGCGGAGGACGATTATCATGCGCTGGCGCTGGCCCGGCGTGCGCTTGAAAGCCTGAACCGGAAAAAGCCTCAGACGGTCGATTGGGCCAGCCCGGAAGAGCCGGCCTATGACCCGGAGGAAATCCTCGGCGTGGTGCCGGCCGACCTGAAGACGCCCTACGATATTCGCGAGGTCATCGCGCGGCTGGTGGACGGCTCGCGGTTCGACGAGTTCAAGCCCCGGTTCGGCGAGAGCATCGTCACCGGCTTTGCCCATGTGAAGGGCTGTCCGGTGGGCATTATCGGCAATAACGGCGTGATCTTCTCGGAAGCCGCCGCCAAGGCCGCGCATTTCGTTGAGCTGTGTTCCAAGCGCCATATCCCCTTGGTTTTCCTGCAAAATATCACCGGCTTCATGGTCGGGCGCAAATATGAAAACGAGGGGATCGCGCGGCACGGGGCCAAGATGGTGACTGCCGTGGCCTCGACCAACGTGCCGAAAATCACCATGCTGGTGGGCGGTTCGTTTGGCGCGGGCAATTACGGCATGTCCGGGCGCGCCTATCAGCCGCGCTTCCTCTGGACCTGGCCCAATTCGCGCATCTCGGTGATGGGCGGCGAGCAGGCGGCGGGGGTTCTGGCCACCGTCCGGCGCGACGCCGTCGAGCGCGGCGGCGGCACCTGGTCCGCCGAGGAAGAGGCGGCGTTCAAACAGCCGACCATTGATATGTTCGAGCATCAGAGCCACCCGCTCTACGCCTCCGCCCGCCTCTGGGACGACGGCATCATCGACCCGCGCAAATCCCGCGACGTGTTAGCGCTTTCGCTGGCCGCCGCCCTCAACGCTCCGATCGAAGACACCAATTTCGGCGTCTTCCGCATGTAAGATAGGACAGATCATGTTCGATAAAATTCTCATCGCAAACCGTGGCGAAATTGCCTGCCGGGTGATCGAAAGTGCGCGCGGGCTTGGGGTCAAGACCGTTGCGGTGTTCTCTGATGTGGACAGCACGTCCCGGCATGTGGCGCTGGCGGATGAGGCGGTGCATATCGGCGGCAACGCCCCCGCTGAAAGCTACCTGTTGGGCGACCGCATCATTCAGGCCGCGCTCGACACCGGCGCCAAGGCGATCCATCCCGGTTACGGCTTTCTGTCCGAGAACCCGGATTTCGTGCAGGCGGTTGAAAAGGCCGGGCTGGTTTTCATCGGCCCCTCGGCGGACGCGATCCGCAAGATGGGGCTGAAAGACGCGGCCAAGGCGCTGATGTCGGAGGCCGGGGTGCCGGTCGTGCCCGGCTATCACGGGACCAATCAGGACGCGGATTTCCTCGCGGCGGAAGCGGAGAAAATCGGCTATCCGGTGCTGATCAAGGCGGTCGCTGGCGGCGGCGGCAAGGGGATGCGGCTGGTTGAAGCGGCGGGCGAATTTGCCGCCGCGCTGGCCTCGGCGCAGGGCGAGGCGCAGACCGCGTTTGGCAACCCGGACGTTTTGATCGAGAAATACATCACCTCGCCGCGCCATATCGAGGTGCAGGTTTTTGGCGACGGAACGCGTGCGGTGCATCTGTTTGAGCGCGATTGCTCGCTGCAACGGCGTCACCAGAAGGTGATCGAGGAAGCCCCCGCGCCGGGCATGACGGAAGAGATGCGCGCCGCGATGGGCGAGGCCGGGGTGCGCGCCGCGGAAGCGATTGGCTATAAGGGCGCGGGCACGGTGGAGTTCATCGTGGACGGCTCGAATGGGCTGCATCCCGACAAGTTCTGGTTCATGGAGATGAATACGCGTTTGCAGGTCGAACATCCGGTGACGGAGGCGATTACCGGCGTCGATCTGGTCGAATGGCAGTTGCGCGTGGCCTCCGGCGAGGCGTTGCCCAAGCGGCAGGACGAGCTGACCATCACCGGCCACGCTTTCGAGAGCCGCCTTTACGCCGAAGACGTGCCGAAGGGCTTTTTGCCCGCCACCGGCACGCTGGCCCATCTGTCCTTCCCGCAAGGCGCGCGGGCCGATACCGGCGTGCGCACCGGCGACACCATCTCGCCCTTCTACGACCCGATGATCGCCAAGGTCATCACCCACGGCCCAACCCGCGAAGTCGCGCTGATGCGCATGGCGCGGGCGCTGGAGGAGACCCATGTGGCGGGCACGGTGACCAACATCACCTTCCTGTCCGCGCTCTGCGCCCATGCGGGTTTTGCGGCGGGCGAGGTCGATACCGGGCTGATTGAACGCGATCTGGCGGCGCTGACGCAGGTGGAATCGCCGGGGGCGCGGGAAGTGGCGTTGGCGGCGCTGGCGGCGGCGGGGCTGCTCGATCCGGCGGCGTCGGCCACCACGGGCTTCAGCCTCTGGGAGCCGCTCAAGCGGTCGATTCATCTGGAATTTGGCGAAGAGGCGCTGGTCGCCATCATCGAGAGCCAGTCGCCGGACAAGGCGCGGATCACGGTGGGCGACGCGGTGGTCGAGGCCCAACATGCGGGCCATATCTGGCTTCTGGACGAGGTTCCGGCGCCGGAAGTGCGCGTTACCGGCGCGCTGGTCACGGTCTTCGCCCATGGCGGCATGGCCTTCCGGCGCACCAACGCGCTGGACGTTGCGGCGGCGGGTTTGGGCGGCGGCAATTTCGTCGAAGCGCCGATGCCGGGGCAGGTGAAGCAGGTCTTCGTCACCGCCGGTCAGGAGGTCTCGGAAGGCGATCCGATGGCGGTTCTGGAAGCGATGAAAATGGAGCATACCCTTGCCGCACCGCGCGACGGGCGGGTGGCGGAAGTCATGGCTGCGCCGGGCGATCAGGTCGAAGCCGGGGCGGCGTTGGTCGCGCTGGAAGAAGACGAGTGAGGGCGGCGACATGACGAAACGGGTTGAAATTTTTGAGATGGGCCCGCGCGACGGGTTGCAGAACGAAAAGCGGCAGATCCCGACGGCGGACAAGGTGGCGCTGGTCAATCTCCTGTCGCGCGCCGGGTTCAAACGCATCGAGACCGGCTCTTTTGTCAGCCCGAAATGGGTGCCGCAAATGGCCGACAGCGCGGAGGTGTTTGAACGCATCACCCGCGCGCCGGGCGTGTCCTACGCCGCGCTGACCCCGAACCTGAAGGGGTTTGAGCGGGCAATGGCAGCGGGGGCCGACGAGGTTGCGATATTCGCCTCCGCCTCGGAGGGGTTCTCGCAGGCCAACATCAATTGTTCGATTTCTGAAAGTTTCGAGCGGTTTGCGCCCATCATTGAGGCGGCAAATGTTCGAAAAGTGAAAGTTCGGGGCTATGTCTCCTGCGTCACCGATTGCCCCTATGACGGGCAGGTCGCGCCGGAGCAGGTGGCGCGCGTGGCGCGTCAGTTGCGGGAGGCGGGGTGTTACGAGATCTCGCTGGGCGACACGATCGGGCAGGGCACGCCGGAGCGCATTGGCGCCATGCTGGACGCGGTTGCGGCCGAGGTTCCGGCCCGCGCCCTTGCCGGGCATTACCACGACACGGCGGGCCGGGCGCTGGCCAATATCGAGGTATCGCTGGAGCGCGGTGTGCGGGTGTTTGACGCTGCCGTTGGCGGGTTGGGCGGCTGTCCTTACGCGCCGGGAGCGCAGGGCAATGTGGCGACGGAAGCGGTGTTCGACCGGCTGACCGAGCTGGGATATGAGACCGGGCTGGATCGGGATATTCTGACCCAGGCGGTGGAAATGGCGCAGGCAATGCGCGGGGGGAATGATGACTGAATTCAACACGATCCGTATCGAGACCGACGCGCGCGGCGTCGCGGTTCTGACGCTCGACCGGGCGGAAAAGCATAACGCCATGTCGGCGGAAATGATCGAAGAACTGACGCAGGCGGCGGCGCTTCTGGGCGCCGATCCGGCGGTGCGTGTCGTGGTTCTGACCGGCGACGGCAAGAGCTTTTGCGCCGGGGGCGACCTTGGCTGGATGCGGGCGCAGATCGAGGCGGATGGGCCGACGCGGGCGCGCGAGGCGCGCAAACTGGCGGAGATGCTGGGCGCGCTCAACACCATGCCGAAGCCGCTGATTGGCCGCATTCAGGGGCAGGCCTTTGGCGGCGGGGTTGGCATGGCCAGCGTCTGCGACGTGGCCATTGCGGTGGATGGCGCCAAGTTTGGCCTGACGGAAACCAAGCTGGGCCTGATCCCGGCGACCATCGGGCCGTATGTGCTGGCGCGTCTGGGCGAGGCGATGGCGCGGCGGGTCTTCATGTCGGCGCGGATTTTCGACGCGGATGAGGCGGTGACGCTGGGGCTGGTGGCGAAAGCGGTGTCGGCGGAAGCGCTGGACGCGGCGGTCGAGGCGGAAGTCGCGCCCTATCTGGCCTGCGCGCCGGGGGCGGTTGCGGCGGCCAAGGCGCTGACCCGCAGCTTCGGCGCGCCGATCAATGAGGCGACCATCGACACCTCTATCGCAGCGCTGGTCGAGGCATGGGAAGGCGACGAGGCACCGGAAGGCATCGCTGCCTTCTTTGAGAAACGCCCGGCGCGCTGGGTCAAATAGGCCGAGACACCCGGCAGGCGTCGTAAAACACTTGCGGTCGGGGCATTCCGTGTCGATGATGGGGCGAGTTGAAACCTGGAGGATGCGATGTCTTGTCGGAATATGTGTTGGATTGCCGGAGCTTTGTTGGGGCTGGCGGCGTTTTTGTTGTTGCTGAAATTCGGGGTGTTCCTCGGATTGATCGGCGGGCTGGTCATTGGCGTGGCGCTGGTCTTTATCCTTCAGGGGCTGTTTTGCAGTGATGTTGGGGCGAGCGCGCCCGTCGCATCGGAACCGGCGCCCGCGCCGAAGCCTGCCCCCGAACCAGCGCCCGAACCTGCGTCTGAGCCGGAGGCCGCGCCGGAGCCGGTAGCGACCTCCGAACCTGAGCCGAAGCCAGAACCGGCGGCGGAGGATGCTGAAGAGGTTGTTGCCGTGGAGGCGCCCGCTGACGCGCCAGAAGCGGCGCCGGTCGCGGCGGATGACGCGCGCAAGCCCGAGACACTGGACGCGCCGCGCGGGGGCGTGGCGGATGATCTCAAGCGGCTGAAAGGCGTTGGGCCGAAGCTTGAAGGGATGCTCAACGGGCTGGGCTTTTGGCATTTCGACCAGATCGCCGCCTGGGGGCCGGAAGAGATTGCCTGGGTCGATGACAATCTGAGCTTCAAGGGCCGGATCGAACGTGATGGCTGGGTTGAACAGGCAAAAGCGCTGGCGGCGGAGAAGGGGCAGGGCTGATTCCGGCGGCTTTTGTGCGGCGGCGGGTCGGTGCGAACCCGCGCATTTCCCCTCCGTTCTGACCGCGTGGTTTTCTTTTCGGCGCTCCGTGGGTATGGCGAGTTTGGGCGCGGAGCGAGCGAAAGGGGCGGCGTGATGAAATCGGTATTTGCGATGGTTCTGGTCGGCTTGGGTTTGCTGACCGCCTGCACCGCGCCGGACGGGACAAAACCAGGGGCGAAACCGGGTGTGCTGCCTGCCTATCTCGGCGTCGAAACCCGGCTGTTGGACGACGATCTGGTCTCTTTCCAAGTCACCATGCGCGGGGCGGCGGGGCGCGAAGACGTTGCCGCCTATGCCGAATGCGCCGCCGCGCGCTATGCCCTGATCCGCGGCTATGGTTTTGCCCGCCATGTGCGCACGCAGGTCACCGAGACCCGCGGCGTCTGGCACGGCGATGCGGCCTATGTGATCTCGAACGCGTTGCCTGACGGGGTGCGCACCATCGACGCGGAGGTGGTGGTGGCCGATTGTGCCGAGCGCGCCATTCCGACCGTGTGACGCCCCGCATTGAACGGGGGCGATTTATGGCCTATAGGGGGCGCGGGTAACAAACAGGTGTCGCATGAGTGATTTCACCGGGATTTACGCGTCGATGATGGCCGAAGGCACGGAGTTCTTCAAGAAGATGTCGGAAGCCTCGCCGATGAAGGATTTCGACCAGTTCGTGCCGACTTTGCCGAAAGAATGGATGGAAGCCATGTTCGGCACCGCTCTGGGCGGCGCGGGGCTGGACGCGAAAACCCGGTTGCTGGTGACCCTGTCGGGGCTGGTGGCGAGCGGGGCGCATGGGGCGGAGCAGATGCGTCTGACCATCCGTCATGCGGTCGAGGCCGGGGCCAGCAAGGAAGAAATTTCGCAGACCATTTATCAGGCCGCGGTGTTTTCCGGCCCGCCCGCTTTGGGGCGCGCGCTGGATGCGGCGGCGGTGGTTTTGGCCGATGACGAGGATGCACAGGCATGAGCGCGGCGGCGGCAGGGTATTTCGCCTTCGCGGTTCTGGTGCTGGCGGGCGGTGCGGTGGCGGCGGTCAGCCGGGACCGACGGATCGCAGCGCTCGGCGCGGGGGCGGCGTTTCTCGGCGTGGTCGGGCTGTTCTGGCTCTTGGGTATCGGTTTTGCGGCCATGTTGGTTTTGGTGCTGCACATGGCGGTGATGCTGTTGATTTCGTTGGGAATTTTGCAGTTCCGTTTGGCGCGGTTTCGCGACGATTTTCCGGAGCCGGGTCGGGATGGCTGGATCGCGGCGGGGGCGCTGGCGGTCGGGGCGCTGGCCTTTGCGGCGCTGAATTGGGACTGGGCGCAGCGGGCGTTGGGCGGCGTGCCGCCGGTGCCGATGCCCACCCCGGACCGGGCGGAACCGGCAGGGGCGCTTTGGGGGCGTATGCTGCTTTCCGAGGGCTTTGTTCTCGTGCTTTTGCTTGCCGCTGCGCTGGTTTTTGTGCTGGTGATGGCGGCGGTGCGCAGTCATAAGACCAGCGGTTCGGCCGCTGCCGGGGCAGGGCGGCGCAAGGATCTGGCGCTGCACGAATTGCGGCCCGGCAAGGGAATGTGAGATGATCGGGCTTGAACATTACGCCAGCCTCGCTGCGGCCCTGTTTGCTACCGGCCTTGCCGGGTTGGTTCTGGCGCGCGGGCGGGTTGTGGCGCTGATCGTGTCGGTCGAGTTGATCCTCGCCGGGGCCGCGCTCAATTTCGCCGCCTATGGCGCGTTTTATCAGGTCGATAAAGGCGCGGTGTTTGTGCTGGTCGGGCTGGCGATCACCGGGGTTGAATTGCTGCTCGCGGTGACGCTGTTGCGCCGGGCCAGGCGGCTTTATGAGGCGCGCGTTGCGCAGGATGCGGCGGCGCTGGAGGAGGCGGAGGAATGGTGAGCCTGTTGCTGTTTTTGCCCCTCGCCACGGCGGTGTTCGTTGGTTTGGGGCATCGTGTGACCGGCGCGCGCGGGGCGGAGATCAGCGCCGTGGTTTCGGCGATTTTCACCGCCCTTTGGGCGTGGCTCGTGCTGTTGGCTCTGGGCGATGCCCCGCATCAGGAAGTGTTGGGGCACTGGATGGATGTCGGCGAGGGGGCGCTTGAATTTAGCCTGCAAATTCAGCGGGTTAACGCCGTTCCCATTGCTCTTGCCACCAGCCTTTCCGCCCTGTTGCAGCTGTACGCGCTGGCCTATCTGGCGCAGGAAACCAGCTTCGGCAAAGAGGTTTTTCGCCCTCGGTTTTTCGCCCTGATGCAATTCGCCACCTTCGCCTTCATCCTGTTCGCGGCCGCGGGCGATCTGGCGATGTTGTTTTTCGGCTATCAGGCGCTGGCCTTCGCCGCCATGTTCCTGATCGGCTTTCGCTACAGCCGTCCGACGGCGGGCAAGGCGGCGCTCCGGGCTTTCATGTTCTGGCAGGTTGGGGCGCTGGCCCTCCTGCTCATGGCAACGCTCATTGGGGGAAAGCTGGATGCCGACGGGGTGGTTTTCCTGCTGGAGAACAGACCAGTTCCGCTCCTTGGGCCGATCGGCAGTGTGCTGGCCGTGATGGCTTTTGCCGGGCTGTTGCCGATGCAGGGCTGGGTCTCGGGGACGGCGGAAACGCCCCTGCCTGCCGCTACCCTGCTCGGCGTGCTGGTCATCGGCGGGGCGGGTCTGTTGCTTTGGCATCTTTTGCCGGTATTCACCGCGTTGCCGGAGCTGGGCCTGTTGGTGTTCTGGATCGCGGCGGCGAGCGGGGTTTATGCGCTGTCGGTTGCGGTGGTGCAGCTCGACGTGTTGCGCGCGGGTGTCTGGCTCATGGTGGCGCAGGCGAGCCTTGGGGCGATGCTGTTTGCCGTCGCCAGCGGGTTGCGCGATTTCATCGTGCCGTTTCATTTCTGGACCAGCGGCAGCGGCTGGGCGCTACTGCTGCTGGGCCTCGGCGCGGCGGCCTTCGTTGCCGGGGGCGAGCGCGATTTGCGCCGCATCGGCAGCGGTTTTCGGCACCACGTCCCGAGCCTGTTCTGGCCGGTTTTGATCGGGGGCGTGGCGCTGTCCAGCGTGGGGGGTCTGTCCATTCTGGGCTTGCTTCGCGCCGGGGGCGGTTGGTCGGAGGTGCTGGCCTTCGGCCTGTTGAATTTTGCCAATTCCTTTGCCGTGTGGCGGTTGATTTTCCGGGTGTTTTTTGGCCGCGCCGCATTGGCCAAGCCCACCGTCGCCTTGCCCAGACGGCTCGCTTTGCCACTTCTGCCTCTGGCCCTTGCGGCGCTGGTGGCTATGTTCAGTCTGACAGCGCTTTTGCTTGCCTCCGGAGGCGTGGGGCTGTTGGAATTGTCGCCGGTGTTGGCCAGCGCGGCGGGCATTCTGGGCGCCTGGCTGTTTTACCGCACCCGCCCCAACCTGCCCAAATCGCTGGCGCATGACTGGCCGCAGACCAACCGTTTTTTGCGCGATGGCTGGCGGCTGGACGGGCTTTATTCGGCGCTGTTTGCGACCCCGGTGCATGGGCTGGCGAACGCGGTGTTGCGGCTGGCCGATGGCGGGGCGCTGGCGGGGGCGAACCGGACCTTTGCGGCCCTGCCGGGCTTTGTCACCCGCCGCGCCGCGCGCTGGCAGGCGCGGGGCCGAGCGGGGTTGGTGTTCTTTGTTGCCGGGGCGATTTTTGTCTTGCTGATCTATCTTGGCGGGCGCGCTGTCATGGGGGTGTTCTATGGATAACCTGCTGACAATCCTCATTCTTTTGCCAATGACCGCCGCGGTGATCCTGCTGTTGTTTTTGCGTGGCGATGACGCGATTGCACAGCGTAACGCCCGCCGCTTAGCTTTGACCGCGACCCTCTCGACCTTCGCCGTGGTGCTGTTCATCCTCGGCCATATCGACCTGTCCGACCCCGGCCCGCAATTGGTGGAAGACCGCGAATGGGCCGTGGGCATCCGCTATTTGCTGGCGGTGGACGGGGTGTCGCTGCCCTTCCTCGCCATGATCACGGCGCTGTTTCCCTTCGCGGTGGCGGCGGAATGGGGGGCGGATTGGCGGGTTAAGGAACGGATGCTTGGCCTGTTATTGGCGGAGAGTTTCGCCATCGGGGCGCTGGTCTCGGCCGATCTGGTGCTGTTTTTCCTGTTTTTTCAATCCCTTGCCTTGCCGGTTTTCCTGCTGGTCGGGGTGTTTGGCGGCGCGGGACGGGCGCGGGCGGCGCGTGAATATGTTGCCACCGGGCTGGCCGGGGCGGCGCTGGCGCTGGCGGCGATCCTGTGGATGCGCTTTGAGGCGGGGGGCACGGGGATGGCCGATCTGGCGCGCCATGTCTTCCCGGACGCGGCGTTGGATCTGTGGCTCTTCACCTTGCCGGGCGGGGTGCAAAGCCTTGTTTTCCTGTGCTTTTCCCTCTGGCTTGCGCTGCATTTACCCCTGTTTCCGCTGCATCGCTGGGCCATGAACGCGGCGCGCGAGGGCGGTCGGTCGGCCCGGTTTCTGATCGTCGTCGTCGTTGCGCCCATCGCGCTTTACGCGCTGTTGCGCATCGTTGTGCCCCTCGTGCCAGCCGGCGCGGCGCTGGGACTGCCCTATCTCGCGGCGGCGGCGCTGGTCGCTTTGTTCTACGGCGCGCTGACCGCGTTGTTGGCGCCGGATCTGGAGCAGTTGACCCTGCGCGCGGCACTGGCCTGGATGGGGCTGTTGGGGCTGGCCGCGACCGGGGCGAACCCGGTTTCCGCAAGCGCGGTGGCCAGCGGCGTCTGGGCCTATGGGCTCGCGGTGTCGGGGCTGATTTTCGCCGCCTCTTTCCTGTTCGACCGGGTGCGGCACACGGATATTTCCCGCATTGGCGGGGTGTTGGTGCGGATGCCGATGCTGGGGGTGACGGCGCTGGTGTTGATCGCTTCCATGCTGGCGCTACCGGGCACGGCGGGCTTCGTCGCTTTGCTGCGCGCGCTGGTCGGAGCGGGCGGCATTGATCAGCTTTTGTTGATTTTGCTCGCCTTTTTGCCCCTGATTTTTGCCCTGATGAACGCCTATCGCCGGGTGTTTTTCGGCGAATTCATGCGCGCCAGCCTGAAGGGCGCAGGCGATCTGGGGCGGCGCGAGGGGGCGATCCTCTGGCTGCTGGCGCTGGCGGTGTTGCTTCTTGGGCTGGCCCCGTGGCTGGTCGATCCACTCGCGATTCCGGGCGCGGTTGAAATGGGGGGCGCGGATGTTTCTGTCGGATCTTGATGCGATCTTGGGCGAAGTGCTGCTGTTTCTGGCGGCGCTGGCGGGGCTGGTTTACGGACTGGCTAGCCGACGCGCGCGGCGCGAAACCCTGATTACCTACGCGCTGGCCACGCTGATGATCGTTCTGGCGCTGTGGTTCGCTTTCGGGCGGGCCGGGGTGTTTGCGGGCTTCGCGCAGACCTATCTCGACGACACGTTCGGGCGCTTTGTGCGCATCCTGTTGCTGCTGGCGGGGGCGTTGTCTCTGATCATTGCGGTCGAACCGATGGGGCGGCGCGGCTTTGTGCGCGTTGATCTCGGCCCGCTGACGGCGCTCGCTGTCGTCGGCATGATGCTGATGGTCAGCGCCGCCGACCTGATCGTGCTGTTTATCGGCACGGAAATCGCCTTCCTTGCCCTGACCGCCCTGACGGCGCTGTTTCGCGAGCGGCCTTTGCCGGACAACGCGCCGCCGCCGGACCGGCCCGGCGTGGCGGCGCTGGATACGTTCCTCGTTGGCTGGATCGGCGCGGCGTTGTTTCTGTTCGGCGCCTCGCTGGTTTTCGGCGGGGCGGGGGCGACCTCTTATGCAGGGCTGCGGGCGGTGATCGCCAGCGGTGGCGCGGATTTGTCCACCGGGTTTGGCCTCGGGCTGATCGTCATTTCGCTTCTGCTGAAAGTCGCGGCGCTGCCGGGGCATGGCTGGCGCCCGGCGCTGCTCGAGGAACTGCCCGCGCCGCTGGCCGGGTTCCTGTTAACCTTGCCACGGCTGGCGGTTCTTGCCGTGTTGGCGCGGCTGTTTTACGGCCCCTTCGCGACGGAATTTGAGCTGTGGCGCGGGGGCGTGGCGGCGCTCGCGGCGGTTGCGATGCTGGCTGGCGCGTTTGGCATGGCGGCGCAGGCGCGCGACGCGGGGGATTTTCGCCGTTTCCTGACCCAGATGGCGTTGTTTCAGACCGGCCTGGCGCTGATCGGCGTGACCACGGCGAGCGCGGCGGGGCTGGGGGCGATGCTGTTGCATCTGAGCCTGTTTACCTTAGCGATGCTGGCCCTTTACGCCTTTGTCGCGGCGATGGAACGCGAGGGGGCGCCGGTGTCCAACGTGGCCAGTCTCGGGCAGTTGGCGGCGGCGGAACCGGCCAAGGCCTTCGCCCTGTCGGTGCTGCTTCTGGCCCTTATCGGCCTGCCGCCACTGGCCGGGTTTTTGCCACGCATCGCGCTCCTCTCGGCGGCAATGGCGGCGGGGCTGGGCTGGCTCGTGGTGCTGGCGGGTTTGGCGACGCTGATCGCGGCGGTGCCGGTATTGCGGCTGATCTGGCTGATGTTTGGCGTGGGCGAGGAATGGCGGCCCTTGCCGGGGCGCTTTGGCGTGCCGATGGCGGCGCCGGGCTACCTGACCCTGATGTTGGGCGCGGTGGTGATGCTGCTGGGCATTGGCGGGATCGGTTGGTTCGAGGATGCGGCGCAGAACGCGGCTAACGCCTTGTTGGAATCGCGCTAACGGTTTGATCGGAAAGGATAATCATGGCGGATCGGAGCTGGCCCGCAGGCTATGGGCATTTGCCGCTTCTGGAGGTGGACAGCACGCTGGACGAGGCGCGGCGCCGGATTGGCGAGGTGCAGGGGCCGGTCTGGATCACGGCGCGGGTGCAAACAAATGCGCGCGGACGGCGCGGGCGGGCCTGGGCGCATCCGCCGGGCAATTTCGCGGGCACCCTGCTGATCCCGCGGTTCGATGACCCCGAACGCGCCGCGCTGCGCTCGTTTGCCGCCGCGCTGGCCCTGTCGGATGCGTTCATCGAACTGACCGGGCGGCCCGAGGCGTTTGCGCTGAAATGGCCCAACGATGTGCTGTGCCATTCGGGCAAGATCGCGGGGATTTTGCTGGAAACCGTGTCGCATGGCGGGCGGGTTGCGGGGGTGGCGATTGGCATCGGGGTCAATCTTGCCGAAGCGCCGCCGCGCGCGGTGCTGGAGCCGGGGGCGGTGCCGCCGGTCTCGCTGGCGGGGGAGTTTGGCATTTGCCCCGAGCCGGAGGAGTTTCTCGAAGTTCTCGCCCCGGCCTATGCCGCATGGGAGGCGCGGCTGTTTACGCAAGGTTTTGAGCCGTTGCGCCACGCCTGGCTTGCCCGCGCCGCCCGGTTGGGCGAGGTCATCACCGCCCGCCTGCCGGGCGAAGAAATCACCGGCACGTTTCGCACGGTGGACGAACAGGGGCAACTTGTCCTATCAACGCCGAAAGGCGCGCGCCGCATCGCAGCGGGCGACATATTTTTCTAGACCCACGGGGGCTTCATGCTGCTAACCATCGACACCGGCAACACCAACACGGTGTTTTCGATCTGGGACGGGGAGAAATTCCTCTGCACCCTGCGCACCTCGACGCACCATTCGCGCACGGCGGATGCCTATTTCACCTGGTTCTCGACCCTGATTTCCCATTACGGCATCAAGCCGGACATTGAGGGGGCGGTGATTTCGTCGACTGTGCCGCGGGTGGTGTTCAATCTGCGGGTTTTTTGTGATCGGTTTTTCGGCGTGCGTCCGCTGGTGGTTGGGCGGCCCGACTGCCTGTTGCCCATCGCGCCACGCGTCGATGAGGGGACCCGGCCCGGCCCGGACCGGCTGGCCAATGCCGCCGCCGCGTTTGACCGGCATGGCGGCGATTGCCTCGTGGTGGATTTCGGCACCGCGACCAATATCGACGTGGTGGCCGAGGATGGCGCTTATATTGGCGGGGTGATCGCGCCGGGGGTGAACCTGTCGCTGGAGGCGCTGCATCAGGGCGCGGCGGCGCTGCCGCATGTGGACGTGACGCAACCGGAAAAGGTGATTGGCACCGATACGGTGGGCTGTATTCAGTCCGGCGTCTATTGGGGCTATGTCGGGTTGGTACAGGGGCTGGTGCGCCGGATCAAAGAAGAATATGGCAAGCCGATGAAGGTGATCGGCACCGGCGGGCTGGCGCCGCTTTTTGCGCAGGGCGCCAAGCTCTATGACGTCATCGAATACGATCTGACCCTGCACGGGTTGGTTAAAATCTACGAATATAATCGCGAGCAGGGAAACCTATGAAACAACGCTTGATCTATCTCCCCCTTGGCGGCGCCGGTGAAATTGGCATGAACGCCTATGTGTATGGCTACGGCAAGCCGGGTCGCGAGCGGTTGATTCTGGTCGATCTCGGTGTGACCTTCCCGGATATGGACACCACGCCGGGGGTCAACCTGATCCTGCCGGATATTGGCTTTCTGAAAGACAATATCGACCGGCTGGAAGCGGTGTTTATCACCCATGCACATGAGGATCATGTCGGCGCGGTCGGGCGGCTGTTTTCCGAGCTGAACGTGCCGGTTTATGCCCGCGCTTTCACCGGCCACATTGCCCGGCTGAAGATGCAGGAGGCGGGGCAGGATCCGGCGAAGATTCAGATCGTCGATGCCCATCCGGCCAAGGTCAGCGCCGGGCCGTTCGAGGTTTCTTTCCTGCCGATTTCGCATTCGATCCCGGAAAGCGCCGGGTTGATCATCGACACGCCGGCGGGGCGGCTGGTGCATACGGGCGATTTCAAACTCGACGAGACACCGGGCGTGGGCGAGCCGTTTGATGCGGATTTGTGGCGCGAGGCTACGTCGGGGCGGATCAAAGCGCTGGTTTGTGATTCGACCAATGTGTTTTCCCCCCGCGACGGGCGTTCGGAAGCCGAACTGAACGAGCCGATTGCCGATCTGATTGCGGCGCAGACGGGAATGGTGGTCGCGACGACCTTTGCGTCCAACGTGGCGCGGGTCAAGACGTTGGCGGAAGCGGGGCGCGCGGCGGGGCGGTCGGTCTGTCTGCTGGGTCGGGCCATGCGGCGGATGATTGAAAGTGCGATCAAGACGGGGGTTCTGACCGATTTCCCGACTACGGTCACGCCGGAAGACGCCCGTGACATTCCGCGCGACAGCCTGATGCTGATCGTCACCGGCTCGCAGGGCGAACGCCGCGCGGCCACGGCGCAGCTTTCGCGGGGCAAATATCTTGGCCTGACCATGGTCGAGGGGGATACGTTCCTGTTTTCGTCGAAGACCATTCCCGGCAATGAGCGCGGCGTGATCCGCATTCAGAACGCCTTTTCCGAGATGGGCGTCAAGGTGGTTGCCGAAGACGATCGCTACCATGTTTCGGGCCATGCCAACCGCCCCGATCTGGAGCGGATGCACAAGCTGGTCGGGGCGGAGATCGTCATTCCGATGCATGGCGAACACCGGCATCTTTCGGAACATGCCCGGCTGGCGCAGGCGAACGGCTTTGCCTCGATCGTGGCGACCAACGGCGCGGTGGTGGACCTGACCGGGGCGGTGCCGCATGTGGTTGAGCATGTTGAGGCGGACCGGGTTTATCTCGATGGCGATATTCTGATCGGTGCGCTGGACGGGGTGGTGCGCGACCGGATTCGGCTGGCGCTCAATGGTCATGTTTTGGTGAACGTGGTGCTGGAAGAGGACGAGACTCTGGGCGATCCCTGGGTGGAGATCATGGGGCTGCCGGAAACCGGCAAATCGCGGGCGCCGCTGGTGGATCTTCTGGAGGAGGATCTGGGGCAATTTCTTAACCGCGCCAAGCGGGGCACGCTGTCGGATGATAGCAAGCTGGAAAGCGAACTGCGCCGCCTTGCGCGCAAGACCGCCCGCGATGAGATCGGCAAGAAACCGGAAGTCACGGTGATCGTGAGCCGGTTGGAGGCGTAAACGTCGGGGCAGGCTTCGATGCATGTCTAAGCCTCCACCGCGCCGCTGCATTGCAACACCTCGACCATCGGCGCGATGACGATGCGGGCGCGCATGGGCATGGTAAACGCGCAGCCGAGGCGCCCGGCCTCGGCCCAGCGGGGCAGCATAGCGAGTTCCGGGTGGTCGAGAATGCCGAGCCATATCGGCTCCGTTTTCGTGCTTAACGGCACCCGCTGGCGGGGCGGGCCAGCGGGCATCAGGTGAGCGCGCGCGTCTTTGGGTGCATGGTCTCTATAATAGGGCGCGAGCTGCTGTTCGGTCTCAGCGCAAAGCGCAAGCTGAGCGCCGCCCAGCGACAGGTCCGTCAGGGCAACGGCATGCACGGCGCCGCGGGCGCGCAGCGTTGCGGGATAGGTGCAGGCGAACCGGCGATGGGCGCGTCTTTCTAACATGGAACCTCCGTTTGGCCCCATGTTACGCTTACTTTTATAACAAACGGTTAACGTGCGAAAATTATTCGCTTTCGCGCCGTTCGGCAAAACTTTTGGCAATGAAATCAGGCAGATGGTCGCCCAAACCCTGAACGGCGGGGCCAGAATCGGCGCCGTTGCGCCGTCCGCGACCGCGCCCCCCACGGCTGTGGGGTTTGCGCTCTTCGCGGGCCTCTGGTGCGGGTTTTTCCACCCGTTCCGCAGGCTTTTCGGCCTTCTTTTCGGTCTTTCTTTCGACCTTTTTGTCGGCTTTCTTTTCCGCCGCATCACCCGCTTTTTTCGCCGCTTTTTCGCGCGGCTTCACCGGGTTTTCCAGTCGCGGAATTTCCTGTTCGATCAGGCGTTCCACCGCTTCCAGGTTCTTTTCATCACGCGGTTCGCAGAGCATGAAGGCGCGGCCCTCGCGGCCCGCCCGCCCGGTGCGGCCGATGCGATGCACATAATCTTCCGCGTGGCCCGGCACGTCGAAATTGAACACATGGCTGACATTCGGGATGTCCAGCCCGCGCGCGGCAACGTCGGAAGCGCAGAGGAAACGGATCGTGCCGTCGCGGAAGCCTTGCAGCACTTCCATGCGTTTCGACTGGTCCAGATCGCCGTGGATCGGCGCGGCATTGTAGCCGTATTTCTTCAATGATTTCGCGGTGATATCCACATCTGTCTTGCGGTTACAGAAGATGATGGCGTTGGTGCAGGCTTCGCCCTCGGAGTCGATAATGGTGCGCATGATGCGGCGCTTTTCGCTGCCGGCGCGGTCGCGGCGGGTGGGTTTGAACTGGATCACTGCCTGCGTGATGGTGTCCGATGTTGTCGCCTGTCGCGCCACTTCGATGCGGGCGGGGGAGGACAGGAAGGTGTTGGTGATGCGCTCGATTTCCGGCGCCATGGTGGCGGAGAAAAACAGCGTCTGGCGGGTGAAGGGCACGAGGCCGAAAATCCGCTCGATGTCCGGAATGAAGCCCATGTCAAGCATCCGGTCGGCTTCGTCAACCACCATGACCTCGATGCCGGTCAGGAGCAGCTTGCCGCGCTCGAAATGGTCCAGCAGGCGGCCCGGCGTGGCGATCAGTACGTCGACGCCGCGGTCGATCAGTTGGTCCTGATCCTTGAACGACACGCCACCGATCAGCAGCGCTTTGGTCAGTTTGACATATTTGGCATAGGTGTCGAAGTTTTCCGCCACCTGTGCGGCCAGTTCGCGGGTCGGGCACAGCACCAGCGAGCGCGGCATGCGGGCACGCGCGCGGCCACGGGCCAGCTTGGAAATCATTGGCAGGGTGAAGGAAGCGGTTTTGCCGGTGCCGGTCTGCGCGATGCCCAGCACGTCCTTGCCTTCGAGCGCGGGCGGGATGGCGCCTTCCTGAATCGGCGTGGGGGTTTCGTAGCCCGCCTCTTCAACGGCTTTCAAAACTTTGGGACTGAGTTTGAGATCAGAGAATTTGGTCAAAATTTGCCTTTCGTGGTTGCGGCTTCTGGGCCGCAAATTTCACGCGGCCGCCCGACCAGATTGCCGGGCTTCGTCCTGTGGTTCGCTTAACGGCAAAAGGGGGCAGGGTCAAGGCAAGTCAGGCTGTGGTGGGCAGGGGCCGAGGTGTCAGCCCGCCCCGCCAATGGTCAGTCCGCCGATCCGCACGGTCGGCTGGCCAACGCCGACGGGCACCCATTGCCCCGCCTTGCCACAGGTTCCGATGCCCGGATCAAGGGCGAGATCGTTGCCGATGGCGCGGATCTGTTTCATTGCCGCCGGGCCGTCGCCGATCAGGGTGGCCCCCTTGACCGGCGCGCCGACTTTGCCGTTCTTGACCCGGTAGGCCTCGGTGCAGGAAAAGACGAACTTGCCGTTGGTGATGTCGACCTGTCCGCCGCCGAAACCCACCGCGTAAATCCCGTCTTTGAGATCCGCGAGAATGTCCGCCGGGGTGGCATCGCCCGGTTCCATCAGCGTGTTGGTCATGCGCGGCATGGGGGCATGGGCGAAGCTTTCGCGCCGTCCGTTGCCGGTCGGGGCGACGCCCATCAGCCGGGCGTTCTGGCGGTCCTGCATATAGCCCACCAGCACCCCGTCTTCGATCAGCACGTTGCGCCCGGAGGCGGTGCCTTCATCATCGACGCTGATCGAGCCGCGCCGGTTGGGCAGGGTGCCATCGTCCACCACTGTCACTCCGCGCGCCGCCACTTGCTGACCCACCAGTCCGGTAAAGGCGGAGCTGCCCTTGCGGTTGAAATCGCCTTCCAGCCCGTGCCCGACCGCTTCATGCAGCAGGATGCCGGGCCAGCCGGGTCCAAGCACCACATCCATCTGCCCGGCGGGGGCGGGTTCGGCCTCAAGGTTGACCAGCGCAATGCGCAGCGCCTCGCGGGCCACGCTTTGCCAGTGTTGCGGTTCCATCAGCCCGGTCAGCCCGTAACGCCCGCCGCCGCCATGCCCGCCGCTCTCGCGCCGCCCGTTTTGCTCGACAATCACCGAGATGTTGAGCCGCGCCATCGGGCGGGTGTCGCTCACTTGCTGGCCTTCCGGGCGCAGGATGCAGACCTCCTGCATCGCAGCGGCGAGGGTGGCGGAGACCTGCACCACGCGGGCATCGAGCGCGCGGGTAAAGGCGTCGATCTCTTGCAACAGTTCGATCTTCACCGGAAATTCGGCATCGGCGATCGGGTCGGCGTCGCTGTAATAGCGGTGGTTGCTCGGCGCGGGGGGCGGGGCGATGACGCCGCCCCCATCGGCCACCGCAAGGCGGGTGGTTTCTGCGGCCCGCATCAGCGCGCTCTCGGAAATCTCGGTGGCGTGGGCATAGCCTGCGGTTTCGCCTTTTACCGCGCGCAGGCCGAAACCCTCGGAGGCGTCATAGGCGGCATTGCGCAAGCGGCCATCGTCGAAACTCAGCGATTCTGAGCGCCGCCGCTCCAGAAACAATTCCCCATCCTCCGCTCCCGAAGTTGCTTCGCGCAGCCGGGTCAGTGCCGCGTCCGCGTCCAGATGGGTTTCAAAGGGGCGGAACCGTTTTTCGTCACGCATGGGGTGTTTTCTCATTTTCTGTTGGTGCCAGGCGGGGTGTCTGGTGCGGGGTTTGCGTAAGTATGGGTTTTTCTGCGCGTGGAAACAATGTGATTATGGGCTTTTGGCGGCGGTTTGGGCCGGGAGCGGCGTCTGGGCGGTGGTTGGGTCGCTGTTTGAGTATTTTTACTAAGAAGAAGGGGCGGGCGGTTTATTGTTGGCGGGTTTTGTGCTTTGTGGCTTCGCGAGCGGCGCGCTTTGGCGTATACGGCGCGCGAAGACTTGAGGAGAAGCGGATGAAATATGTCTCGACCCGCGGCAATGCGCCGGTTTTGAGCTTTGAAGAGGCCATGTTGACCGGGCTTGCGCGCGATGGGGGGCTGTATGTGCCCGAAAGCGTGCCGCAGATGAGCGCCGGGGAGATCGCGGCGCTGGCGGGGTTGCCTTACGAGGAGGTGGCGTTTCGGGTCATGTGGCCGTTTATTGGCGACAGTTTCTCGGAGGAGGAGTTCCGGGCCATCATCGCGCGCGCCTATGCCGGGTTTGACCACGATGCGCGCGCACCGCTCAAACAGTTGGGGCCGAACCACTTCCTGCTGGAGCTGTTCCATGGGCCGACGCTGGCGTTCAAGGATTTCGCCATGCAGCTCATCGGGCAGCTGTTTCAGGCGGCTCTGGCGCGGCGCGGCGAGCGGATCACCATTGTTGGCGCCACCTCCGGCGATACGGGGTCGGCGGCGATTGAGGCGTTTCGCGGGCTGGACAATGTCGATGTGTTCATCCTTTTCCCGCACGGGCGGGTTTCCGAGGTGCAGCGCCGTCAGATGACCACGCCGGGCGAGGCCAATGTGCATGCGCTGGCGATGGATGGCGATTTTGACGATTGTCAGGCACGGCTCAAGGATATGTTCAACCATTTCGAGTTCCGCGACGCGGTGGGGCTTGCGGGGGTGAACTCGATTAACTGGGCGCGGGTGCTGGCGCAGGTTGTGTATTATTTCACCGCCGCCACCGCTCTTGGCGCGCCGCATCGCAAGGTGTCCTTCACCGTGCCGACCGGCAATTTCGGCGACATTTTCGCGGGCTTCATTGCGCGGGAAATGGGCTTGCCGATCGAAGATCTGGTCATCGCGACCAACCAGAACGACATTCTTTATCGCACCTTGCAGACCGGCGCCTACACGACGGGCGAGGTGATCCCGTCGATCTCGCCGTCGATGGACATTCAGGTTTCGTCCAATTTCGAGCGCGCGCTCTATTGGGCTTATGGCAAGGACGGCGCGGCGGTGGCGGATCAGATGGCGGACCTCGCGCAGGGGGGCTTTACCATCAGTCAGGGCGCAATCGACGTGCTGCGCGATACGTTCAAGGCGGGGCGGGCCTCGGAAGCGGAAACCCGCGCGTCGATCAAGGCGACGCTGGCGGCGACGGGCGAGGTTTTGTGCCCGCATTCGGCCATTGCGGTGAAGGTGGCGAACGAACATCTGGGGGCGGCGCCGATGGTGTCGCTGGCCACGGCGCATCCGGCCAAATTCCCGGCGGCGGTCAGGGAAGCCTGCGGGGCGGATGCGCCGCTGCCGGCGCGCATGGCCGATCTGTTCGAGCGCGAGGAGCGGGTGACGCGGGTGGCCAATGACCTCGACGTGCTGGAAACCCTCATTCGGGAGCGCACGGGACGGTGATCGAACTTAGCACGCTGGCGAACGGGTTTCGCGTTGTTACCGAAGCGATGCCGGGGCTGGAAAGCGCCTCGCTCGGGCTGTGGGTTTCCGCCGGGGCGCGGCATGAAACGGCGGCGGAAAACGGCATTGCGCATTTTCTCGAACATATGGCGTTCAAGGGCACGACAACCCGTAGCGCCCTGAAAATTGCCGAGGAAATTGAAGACGTTGGCGGCTATCTCAACGCCTACACCTCCCGCGAAACCACCGCCTATTACGCGCGGGTTCTCAAGCGGGATGTCGGGCTGGCACTGGATGTGATTTCCGACATCGTGCTGAACCCGATCTTTGATCCGGCGGAGATTGAGGTCGAGCGCGGCGTGATCTTGCAGGAGATCGGCCAGAGCCTCGATACGCCCGACGATATTGTCTTTGACTGGCTACAGGAAGCGGCCTACCCGGATCAGCCGATGGGGCGCACCATCCTTGGCCCGGCGGAGCGGGTGCGCGCCTTTGGTCGCGAGGATCTGGCCGGGTTTGTGGCGCGGCAATACACGCCGGAGCGGATGATTCTCTCGGCGGCCGGGGCGGTGGATCACGCGGAGATTTTGCGCTTTGCGGAGCGGGTCTTTGGCGCGCTGCCCGGCGGGGGAGCGCGCGACGAGGTGCCCGCGCGGTTTGTTGGCGGCGAAAAGCGCATGAACAAGGCGCTGGAGCAGGTGCATTTCACCCTTGGTTTCAAGGCGCCGAGCTATCGCGACGAGGCGATCTACACCGCGCAGGTTTACGCCGGCGTGATGGGCGGCGGCATGTCTTCGCGGCTGTTTCAGGAGGTGCGCGAAAAGCGCGGCCTGTGCTATTCGATCTACACGCAGGCGGGCGCCTATTCCGACACCGGCCTGCTCACGCTCTACGCTGGTACGTCGGGCGAAGACCTCGCGGCGCTGACGCAGGTTGCGGGCGAAGAACTCCGGCGCGCGGGCGACACGATCCGGGCGGAAGAGGTGGCGCGGGCCAAGGCGCAGATGAAAGCCGGGTTGCTGATGGGGATGGAAGGCGCCTCGGCGCGGGCCGAGCGGCTGGCGCGGCAGGTGGCGATCTTTGGCCGGGTATTGCCGGTTGACGAAACGGTGGAGCGGATCGACGCGGTGTCGCTGCCGGAGGTGCGCGGCTTTGCGCATTACCTGATGACGCACGCCCCGGCGATGGCGGTCTATGGTCCGGTGGGCGACGTTCCGGCGCTGGACGGACTGCGCGACGACCTGGTGGCCTGATGCTGGGGCGGGGGCGCAAAATCCGCATCGAGACCGAGCGCATGACCCTGCGCCTGCCGGTGCATACGGATTACCCGGATTGGGCCGCGCTGCGGGCCGAAAGCGAGGCTTTTCTGACCCCGTGGGAACCGGCGCGCGGTCCGGGTCATTTGTCGCGCAAGAGTTTTGGCAACCGGGTGCGCTGGGCCGCGCGTTCTGCGGCGCATGGCACGGCGCTGCCGCTGATGCTGTTTCGCCGCGAGGATGGGGCGCTTTTGGGCGCGCTGACGCTGGACAATATCCGGCGCGGCCCGGCGCAGGCGGGGTCCATCGGCTATTGGATCGGGGAGCGTTATGCCCGGCAGGGCTACATGCGCGAAGCCCTCGCCGCACTGGTGCATTACGCCTTTACCGATATGGACCTGTCGCGGCTGGAAGCGGGGATTTTGCCGGAAAACGACACCTCGCGCGGCGTGTTGGAGAAATGCGGCTTCAAATATGAGGGCGTGGCGCAATCCTATCTGCAAATCAACGGGCGCTGGCGCAACCATGTGCTGTTCGCCAATCTGCGCCACGACCGGCGCGGGCGCACGGATGCGGGGTGACATGGCGCAGCTATTGAACCCTGCCGATACCGCTTTCGAGACCCGCCTGCGCGCGGCGCTTCCTGACGCCGCGTTTCGCCCGCCGGAGCCGCGCTATTTCGAGGAGCCGCGCGGGCTGTTTCGCGGGCAGGGGCTGGTGGTGGCGCCGGGATCAACGGCGGAGGTGGCGGCGGTGCTGCGCGCGGCCAATGCGGCGCGGGTCGGCGTGGTGCCTTATGGCGGCGGCACTGGGCTGGTCGGTGGGCAAATTGCGCCGGAGGGGCCAAAGCCGGTGGTGCTGTCGCTTGAACGCATGAACCGGGTGCGCGCGGTCTATCCCCTTGAAAACACGATGATTATTGAGGCAGGCGCCACGCTCGCCGCCGCGCATGAAGCCGCCGCGCAAGCCGGGCGGCTCTACCCGCTTTCCCTTGCCTCCGAAGGCTCCTGTCAGGTCGGCGGCACGCTGGCTACCAATGCCGGTGGCGTCAACGTGCTGCGCTACGGCAATGCCCGCGAGCTGTGTTTCGGGCTGGAGGCGGTGCTGGCGGATGGCACGACCTGGCACGGGCTGAAACGGCTGCGCAAGGACAATACCGGCTACGATCTGCGCGGGCTGTTGATCGGTTCCGAGGGCACGTTGGGGGTGATCACCGCCGCCGCGCTGCGTCTGTTCCCGCGCCCCAAGGCAACGGCGGTTGCGCTGATTTCGATTGCCGATCCGGCGGCGGCGCTGGCGCTGTTGAGCCGCGCCTCGGACGCCTTCGGGCCGGGTCTGACCGCCTTTGAACTGATCTCCGGGCAGGGGCTGCGCTTTCTGCAAGAGACCGACTGCCCCGCCCGCATCCCCTTTAGCGCGCCGCCGGACTGGTCGGTTCTGATCGAGCTTTCCGCCTTCAGCGCGGGCGATCCGCAGGCCGATATGCTGGCGCTGTTCGAGGCCGCGCTAGAGGAAGGCGCGGCGCTGGGCGGGGTGGTGGCGCAGTCTGAGACGCAGGCGCAGGCGTTGTGGCAGATGCGGGAAATGCTGCCGGAAGCCAACAAACGCATCGGCGCGATTTCCTCGCATGACATCTCCGTGCCCATCGGCTCCGTGCCGGAATTTCTCAGCCGTGCCAAGGGGTTAATCGCCAAAGAAGGCGCGTTTCGCATCAACGCCTTTGGCCATCTGGGCGACGGCAACCTGCATTTCAACCTCTTCGCCCCGCCGGGCGAAACCCGCGCTGATTACGCGGGCCGCCGCGCCGAACTGGCCGGAATGGTCTACGATCTGGTGACGGAACTCGACGGCTCGATCAGCGCCGAACACGGGATCGGGCGGCTGAAAGCGCAGGAACTTGCCACCCGCGCCGACCCCGCCAAATACGCCGCCATGCAAGCAATCAAAGCCGCGCTTGACCCCAACGGCATTCTCAATCCCGGCGCGGTTTTGCGCAAAAGCTGAAATTCTTAACATATTCCGGCAGGGCGGTGCCCGGCGGGGTGTGTGGGTCCGGTTCCGGCGGGCCGACCTGCATCTGAACCGGCAGCACCCCGGCCCAGACCGGCGCGTCGAGGTCCGCCGGATCGTCCACCGGCCCGCCGGTGCGGATTTTCGCCGCGCCTTCCGCGATTTTCATGCCGAGGATCATCGTTGCCTTCAAATCCTGCGGGTGGTCCCGGCGTAATTCGGCCACGCGGCCGGGGAACAGCCCGTCGAGGAAGCGTTGCAACTTAGCCTCCTTTTGTGCGTCTGGCACCGGGTGCGCCGTGCCGAACAGGGTGACGGAGCGCGAGTTGACCGAGTGGTGCATACCGGAGCGGGCCAGTACGAAGCCGTCGAGCAGCGCCACGCTCAGGCAGACCTCCGCCCCGCGCCCGGCTTTGAGCGCCCGGCTGGCGGAGGAGCCGTGCCAATAGACGCGATCGCCCTCGCGCCATTGCAGCGTTGGCGTGACATAGGGCGCGCCGTTCAGCACATAGCCGACGGTGCAGAGGGGCTGGGCGTCGAGAATTTCGTAGATGGTTTTGCGGTCGAAATGCCCCTTTTGGTGCGCGCGGCGCAGGCGGGAGCGGTCGGTAACGGCGAGGGTGTCTTGGCTTGTCATGCGTTCTCCTGGCTTGTTTCCCGCAGATAGGGGCAATATGGTTTGCAATAAATGACCAGTTTGGAAGAAAATCAGCAGGCCAATTTTCATACCGCCCTGATCGGCCTGTCGCTGGATCGGCAGGCGGGGGGATTGGCGGCGCAACTTGGCGCGGCGCTGAAGGAGATGGTGCATCGCGGCGTTGCACCGGCGGGGGCGCGGCTGCCCGCTACGCGGCGTCTGGCCGGGGAATTGGGCGTGTCGCGGGCGACGGTGCTGGCGGCGTTCGACCAACTGCTTTCCGAGGGCTATCTTGAGGGGCGGCCCGGCGCGGGAACCTTCGTTGCGGCCAACCTGCCGGATTTGTTGCCAGACGCGGCGCCGGATGTGGATGTGAAGCCGGAACCCATTGAAAAAACAGATGAAATTCTGCCGCTTTCCCCCGGCCTGCCGGATATGGCCCTGTTCCCGCATCGCGATTGGGCGCGGCATTTGCAGCGGGCGTGGCAGCGGCCGGGGGCGGATTTGCTGGGCACGCCGCCGCGCTTTGGCTATGGGCCGCTGCGCCGGGAAATCGCCCGGCATTTACAGGTCTGGCGTGGCATCCGCTGCGCGCCGGGGCAGGTGGTCATCACATCTGGCGGGGCGGAGGCGTTTCGGCTGCTGGCGCGCCTGTTGCCCGAAGGGGCGGGGCTGGGGATGGAGGAGCCGGGCTACCGCCCGTTGCGCGACAGTTTTGCCGCAGCGGGGCATCCGGTAACCGCTTTGCCGGTGGATGAGCAAGGCTTTGATATTGAAGGGTTTTCCGGCGAGGCGGGGCTTGTGGCGGTCACGCCCTCGCGGCAATATCCGTTGGGCATGACCATGCCGCTGGCGCGCCGGATGCGCTTGCTGGAATGGGCCGAGGCGCGGGATGGCCTGATCCTTGAGGACGATTATGACAGCGAGTTCCGCTTTGAAGGGGTGCCCATTCCGGCCCTGACCAGCCTCGACCGTGCTGGACGCTGCTTCTACGCGGGCTCGTTTTCCAAAACCTTTTTCAGCGGCTTGCGGGTTGGCTATCTCGTTGTTCCTGAACGATTTTTACCCGCGCTGCGCCGGGACGCGCCGATGGTGCAGGCCTCTCTTGTGCCGCAACCGGCGCTGGCGGAATTCATGGCTTCAGGGGGCTATGCCCGGCATTTGCGGCGCATGCGCCGGACGTACGGGGCGCGGCGGCGGGCGATGTTGACGCAGCTACGCGCGGCGGGGTTGGCGCCGGTGGATCAGCCGTCGGGGATGCATTTGCTGCTGCCGGTGGCCGACGACGCGAGGGTTGCCCGTCGTGCCTGCGCCGCGGGGCTGGGGGTGCGGGCTTTGTCGTCTTATTATGCAGGGCCGCCGCGCGCGAGCGGCCTGATTTTGGGCTTTTCGGCCCATGACGAAGCGATCCAAAGCGCGGCGGTGGCGAGGTTGATGTCGCTGCTTTAGAGCAGAAATCGCTAAATTTGAATCAAAATTCTCTGCCTCTCCATCAGCATCTTGCTGATTTCGAACGCGAATTTTGATGCTCAATGTTATAGATTAAAGCGATTTCGCTTTAGGCCCCGTCAAATTCGCACAGGACATGCACATCCATGCCCATGTCTTCCAGCACTTTGCGCCCGCCAAGTTCCGGCAGGTCGACAATAAAGGCGCAGCCCACGATGTCGCCACCGAGCCGTTCGACGAGCTTGATCCCCGCCGCCGCCGTGCCGCCGGTCGCCAGCAGGTCGTCCACGATCAGCACCTTTTCCCCCGGCTGGATCGCGTCTGCATGCACCTCCATCACCGCCTCGCCATATTCCAGCGTATAGGCTTCCGACAGGGTTGCCCCTGGCAGTTTGCCTTTCTTGCGGATCGGCACGAAACCGAGGGTGAGTTGGTGGGCGATGGCGCCGCCGATGATGAAGCCGCGCGCCTCCAGCCCGACCACCTTGTCGATTTTCTGCCCGGCATAGGGGTGCAGCATCTGGTCGATACACAGGCGCATGCCGCGCGGGTCGGCAAACAGCGTGGTTACATCGCGAAACAGGATGCCCTCATGGGGAAAGTCGACGATGGTGCGGATATAGTCGCGAACGGTTTTCATGCGAATCCCCCGGTTGTTCGCCCCGATAATGCGGCAAGTGGGCCGGGCGGACAATGTGTTAATCGTGCGGGGCGGCGTAATGGGTGCGCAGCATCTCGCGGTCGGTTTCGCTGAGGGTTTTCGGCGGTGAGATACTGGTTAACACGCCGGTTTCGGGGCGGCCAGTTACGCGGGTGTCTAACCCCATCGCACGGGTCAGCGCGGCCAGGATTTCTGCTTCGAAATGGGCGGTGGGCAGGTCGGAGGAGAGATATATCCGGGCTTTTGATAGGAGGCCGGTGCCGGTGTCGTGGGCCAGAAGCAGGGTGGTCTTGCGCAGGGTTGCGGGAGGATCGGTGTTGGGGATTTCGCTGCCAACCTTTTGATCCAAAAGAATAAGTTCGATGTCTGCACGCGAGTTGGTTTTGATCAGGGTGAGGCCGAAATTGGCGGCGTTGAGGGCGCTGATGGCGCGGCTGAGCGCGGCGCCGGCGCGCAATTTGGGCCGGCCGAGGAAGGCGTCGTCGATGCGGGTCAGGGCGACCGACAGGGTTTTGCCGCGCGGCCAGTGCAGCGCGGGGCGGGTGCATTCTTCCCCCGGCGGGGCGGCGCAGGACAGGGCGCGATAGAGGTCCGGGTCGGCGGTGGCGGGGCTGGCGGTCGCGGCGAGGGCCAGCAGGAGGGCGGCGGCGCGGATCACAGCACCCGGCCCGCGATGGCGTCCAGCCGGGCGACGACCTGCGGGTCGCGCGCGTCCGGGGCGGTCATGATGGCATGATCGAGGGCGCGATTGCAGCCATCGGCGCAGGGTTCGTGCGTTGCGCCGAGCAGGGCGGGAAGGCGAGCGATCAGGGCGCGGGCATGGGCGGAATTGGCGTCTAGCGTGGCGAGAATTTCGGTGATTTCCACCGCGCCGTGATCCGGGTGCCACGAATCGTAATCGGTGATCATGGCGACGGAAGCATAGGAGATTTCCGCTTCGCGTGCGAGTTTGGCCTCCGGCATGTTGGTCATGCCGATCACATCGGCGCCCCACTGCTCGCGATACATGCGGCTTTCGGCGAGGGTGGAAAACTGCGGGCCTTCCATCGCGAGGTAGGTGCCGGTGCGGTGCATCGGGATGCCGGCTTCGGTTCCGGCGCGGTAACAGGCGGCGGCAAGGGGGGCGCAGACCGGGTGTGCGAGGCTGACATGAGCGACAAGCCCTTGACCGAAAAAGCTTTTTTCGCGCGCGAAGGTGCGGTCGATGAATTGGTCGATAACGACGAAATGCCCCGGTGCCATTTCTTCGCGAAAGGAGCCGCAGGCGGAGATCGAGACCAGATCGGTGACGCCGAGGCGTTTGAACGCGTCGATATTGGCGCGGTAGGGCACGGTGCTGGGGCTGTGTTTGTGGCCGCGTCCGTGCCGGGGCAGGAAGGCCATGTCGACGCCGTGCAGCCGCCCGGTCAGGATCTGATCGGAAGGCGGGCCGAAGGGGCTTTCGACGCTTTGCCAGTGCGGGTTTTCCAGTCCATCAATCTCATACAGGCCCGAGCCGCCGATAATGCCGATTTTGCGCATGGATTTGGCTCCTTTTCGGGTTCGCGCGCCCGGTGGTTTCGGTATATAGCGGGCAGCGACGGGTTGGCTGGTATCGGAAATGTACACGCTTCGGGAAGAAACGCCAAAGGATTGGTGGGAGGTGGAGAACCTCTATGATTTGTGCTTTGCGCCGGGGCGCGAGGCATTGTCCTCCTATCGGTTGCGCGACGGGGTCGATCCGGTCGCGGGGTTGTCGTTGCTTGCGCTGGATGCGGACGGGGTGTTGGGCGGCGCGATTCGCTATTGGCCAGTGCGGATTGGTGCGGCGCAGGCATTATTGTTGGGGCCGGTGGCGGTGCATCCGACCCGGCAGGGCGAAGGGCTTGGCGGTTTGTTGATCCGCGAATCCTTGATCCGTGCCCGTGATCTCGGAGCAGAGCGGGTGATGTTGGTCGGGGATTATCCTTATTACAAACGTTTCGGATTTTCGCCGCTGCCGGGGGTCGAGATGCCCCCTCCCACCAACCCGGACCGGGTTTTGGGCATAGCGCTTCGGCCCGGTGCCTGGGACGGGGTGCGCGGCAGGGTTAGGAAGGCTTTCTGACCCGAGGCGGCGGGGTTGCGGGGGGCGACAGGAAGGGGCGGAAATGGTGCGGTTTGCGTCGCAGGCTGGCGAAGATGCCCATCGCCAGAATGGTCAGGCTGGCGCAGAAAATATAGGTCAGGATGGACCAGACCACCCCACCGCCGGTGATCAACACCGCTGCCGCCGTCGTTGCGCCAATCAAAAAGCCTATCAGACAAAAAACAAGAATCATCGCTGCCTCCTGATTTACATTTTACGGTCGACAGGTTTCAAAACAGTTAAGGCGCGGGGATATTTATGCTGAAATGAAGCACTATACGGTCAGCATCATACACAATTTCTGATCCGGTTTCATAATTCTCAGCTCCTTCTGTCAGATTGAAAGGGTGCGGATAAGCCTAATCAGGCATTCTGATTGTCATGTTCATGTTGCGCTTTTCGCAAGGTGCCTTACCTGTTTCCCCCCTCTATACCGAGAGCAACTGGAATACTTCGTGGTATGTGTGGTGCTACCCGGAAGACTGGTAATCGGCATGTTGAGTTTGTAATGCTGCAGCACACTAGGAACGACTCGATACTTTGGCGTTCCTTTTGCCTTTCAGGATAGGTTTGTGGTTCACGTTTTTCCGTTGAGCGGTGCAGGTAAAAGAGGCTTTTGCTCGCCTCCACAAAAGCGAATGTGTAGCGCGGTTCTTCACAGGTGAAGAGGATGTGTTTGAACTGATGGGATAGATGTGGCGGTGCGTATTGCCTGTGCAGATGGGCGTGCGCATCAACTCGATTTCCCCCGGCCCGATCGAAGGCACTGAAGGCATGGCGCGCCTTGCCCCGACCGAGGAAATCATGACCGCCGTGGTCCGCTCCGTGCCCATCGCGCGGCTGGGGCAACCGGACGATATCGCCAAAGCCGCGGGCTTCCTCTGCTCGGATGCGGGCGCTTATGTCTCCGGCGTGGTGCTGCCGGTGGATGGCGGCTGGTCGCTGGCCGGTGCCTCCGCTGTCATGGCCGGTGCCTCCCGCTTCCTCGACAAACTGACCGGGCACAAGGACTGAGCCTTCCCCCGCCTGTCGGGCAAGGCAGCGCCTGTTGTTGTAAAAGGAGCTTCCTCTGCAACGGCGCCATGCCACACAAGACTGCAACCGGGCGGCCCTCCAAGGCCGCCCTTTTACGGTGGTGGAAGCGGCTCGATGCAGGGACGGCGGTTTTTCAGGTGCCGGGCGATCAGACGGTTTTGTTGCCGGCCATTAGGAATAAGGCGCGCGCCTTTCGGGGGGGCGTCCAGATCGGCGAGTTCCGGGAAGATGGACAGGATTTCGCGACGGGCCTGCGGGGGCAGGCTTTTGAGCGCTTGCGGTCCGGTCAGCAGGCTTTCGGTCGGCGCGCCCTCGGCGAAGAGGATTTCGTGCCGGTCGAACAGCAGGTGGTAATAGGTGACGCTGTCGGCCTCTTCGTCGATGAAGATGCCGGGCAGGCTGGTGAGTTTGATGGCGGGGACCAGCACTTCCGAAGCGTTGAACATGCGCCGGGCGATGCCCGAGCGCAGCAGCATTCGGGGATGACCTGCGCGCCGTGATCGCGGGTCATCACCACATCGCCCGCCCGCAGGGTCTCGACCGCCCGCCAGCCACCCGGCGCCTGAATCCGACAGCCCGCCGTAAAACAGGGCGGCGTAGCGAGGGATTTATAAGCTGTTTTCGGGAAATCGTGCGTCGAAATAACCGTCAGCGGCACCCCGATCGGCGGAAACGCACCAGTCCCTCCGACAAAGGCCAGCCCCTCTACCGTGCCATACGCATTGGCATCGGGATCCTGCGCCGCTTCATTGATATTAACGCCCAGCAGGGAATAGGTGTTTCCATCCGGATCCTGCACGACAACCTTGTATTCGGCTTCGATAGCAAGACCAGCGGCATGTTCCGTGCCATCATAGGTAATGGCGGATGCAAGGGTTTGGCTCGGATCGTTATCGTCAAAATTCGTGTCGCCTAAATCATGGATATCGACGGTTACCCAGTCATTGTTATCAAGGGTGATCGTTTCGCCTGCCAGATGCGATCCACCGCCCACCGTATAACCGGACAACTCCTTGCCCCCGGAAACCGTGACGTTGGAGGCTTCCAAACTATAGACGGTATGCGTCACCATGCGATCTGCTCCTGAACTGACGATTCGGCTCGCGCCACGTCATTTCCTAGCAGGCAGTTCTTGAAAACTTCCTAAGATCCACAGGCAGATTTTTGTCAAATTTTAATGAGTTTCCGATGCTGGGGCGTGTTGCAAAACGGGGCATCAAACAAAGGCGCCACAACTAAGAAATGCGGGTTGTGGGCTGTTTTCTGCCGGTTTTATACCCGATTTGCGGAATCCAGCCGATATGGACGCCGGGATGCGGGGCTTGTCTTGTCCGGTTAATGCCTGGTGGTTAGGGTCGGAGGCATGGCAGACCGAACCAATACCCCGTTTTATATCTGGCTCGCGCTGGGGGCCAGTTACCTGATCGTCAAACTGATCTGGGTCGGCGCGGGGTATTTGCATCTCGGGGCCATTTCGCACGGGGCGGTTCCGGCTGTCATCATGCTGGCATTCGGCCTGTGGTTCTGGCGCAACCAACCGCGCGGGGCGGTGTGGCTGCTGATTTTACCGCTGCTGACGCTGATCATCACCCCGCCCTTCATGTATTGGAAGCAAGGGGGGGCGGAGTGGCTGACCAACGGGCGCGGCTCGGTGCTGGTGGTTTATACACTCATCGCTTTGGTGCAGGCGTGGATTGGCCGACGCATTTGGCAGCGCTTGCGGTAGGGGGTAGCGAGGGATAGAGTCTGAGTGATTTTGTCAGACATTGGAGAATCCCATGACATCCCGTAGCCTTATCCTCATCACCGCCGCTTTCGCTTTTGCCGCCCCGGTCGCGGCCCATGCCGACGTTTTTTCGGAGCATTTTCTGTCAAAATACGATGCCAACGGGGACGGAGCCGTTTCGCTCGAGGAAGTGAAAAAGAAACGCACGCGCGGGTTCGGGAAATGGGATGCCAACGGCGATGGCCAGTTGGACCCGAACGAATACGGCGCGCTGAAAGCACATCACGCAACGCAGGAAGCGCTGCATCGCAGCCACGGCATGGCGGACATCCCCGGCAAGGTGCATGATGCGATGCACGTTTATGTCATGGACACCAATCGCGACGGCATGACCAGCGCCGAGGAGTTCCTCGCCGCGTCGGTGGCTTGGTTCAAGAGCGTCGATACGGATGGCGATGGTCGCCTCACCGCAGAGGAGTTGGACGCGATTTAAGCGAAAGGGCGCTGGGGAGCGTCAGATCGACACTTTCCAAACACAAAGCAAGGCCGGGGCGTTTACGTTCCGCCCCCCTTCTTCTTAGCGGAAATACTCCGGGGGGTCCGGGGGGCTGGCCCCCCGGCTTGTAAAGGGGGGCCGGGGCTCAGTTCCTGTTGCACCCCCCGCATCCTCAAGTGCTATGCGAAAAATCTGAATCCCCTGACACTGCTGGAAATCAAGGGGCTTGGACGCGTTAAGCGGTGTTCTGTGTTTCAACCGTTTCGTTTCACGCCCTAGGCAAATCCCGCGCGCCCTGCCATACTCCCTGCATGCAGAACGCCCGTCCGCAAAAACACTCCCTCACCCTGCGCGGCCACCGCACATCGGTATCGCTGGAGCCCGCCTTCTGGCAGGCGTTTCGCGATCAGGCGGCGCGCGAGGGCAAGGGGATCAACCAACTGGCCGCCGAGATCGACGCGGCGCGGGCGGGGGAAGCGGGGGTGGATATCGGGCTGGCTTCTGCCATTCGCCTCTACATTCTTGCCCGCCTGACCGAGCGCGCAGCGGATTGAACGGCGAAATGCGGCGCATGGCTTGACCCCGCCGGAGGGGCTGATATGGGGAGGTCCGCACACTGCCTGCCTATCGCGCCGGAGACCCCGATGAACCTCAAATCTACCCCGGAAAGCCACTCGGTTTTCGAAGACAGTTTCGCTCTTGCCACCGCCTGCGTGCTGATGACCCTTTCGGTCGGCATGCTGAAATCGGCGGGGCTGTTCACCGGGCAACTCGCCGGGGCGGCACTGGTCCTGTCCTATTGGACCGGCCTGAGCTTCGGCACCCTGTTCTTCGTCACCAACCTGCCGTTCTACACCTTTGCCCTGCTGCAAATGGGCTGGAAATTCACCCTGAAAACCTTCATCGCGGTCTCGATTGTCTCCCTCTGCGTCGACCTCAGCGCTTCCCTGATCACCTATGACTTCGCCAACCCCGCCCTGGCCGCCATCGCCGGCGGGGCCACCGCTGCGGTCGGGCTGCTGGTGCTGTTTCGCCACGGCATGACTCTGGGCGGCATCGGCATTACCGGGCTGTATTTGCAAGACCGCTTCGGCATCAAGGCGGGGCATGTGCAACTGGGCTTTGACGCGGTGGTCTTTGGCTTCGCCGTCTTCCTCTTCCCGCCCAGCGTCGTCGCCTATTCCTTCCTCGGCGCCATCATCGTGAACGTGCTGATTGCCATCAACCACCGCCGCGATCGCTACGTCGCGCGTTAATCCGCAAGACGTGGCGCCTTAAATCCTGCAACACTGGTTTGTCAGATTTTGATCCGATTCTGTGTTGCGCCTCTGAAATAGGGTTATATTTCAATCGGTTACAGGCATACGTAATGCTGCGGAATCAAAATTTTCTGCATTTCAAGCAAATGCAGTCGATTTCGCCATCTGAGATGTTCAGGGCAACAATCGGGTAAATCATCCGTCAAGGGCGCGTTTTCTGCGGGTGGATTTTTCAGGAACGCGGACGTCAAATCTGCTTGAGTGCCCTGAGGCGCCCGGAAGCAGTCCCATTACGTCCAGCGCGCACCAAACCTGCTCTTTTGCGCAGGGGCGCAGGCTTATGGGGCCATGCGCCAGGCACGTTCGGCTGGATTTATGCCTTTGCCCTGAGGATCGCGACTTATAGCGTTTGACGAAATACCTGAGACACAAAGGCCGCTTAACGCATCTGAACTCTTTGAGTTCAGGCAGCGTCACGGGGTTCAGGGTTTTTGCATAAGGCCTTGGAGCGTCCGGTCTTTACCCTGAAGCATCCAGCGGCACCAATGTCCCGAAAATGCCAAAGGCATGGCAGGTTATTCGTGTCTCATGTCTAAAGCCGGGCGCTTTATGCGCGTGCGTTGGGCAGTTTGAAGTGCTGTTTTGTCCTGATCGACTGGATGAGGATCGGTTAACGCCTGTCGCGGCGCCGTTGCGTGTGGCTTGAGGTTACTCCAACGGACCCTTGCCACCGAGCCGGCGAAACAGGGTTTCTTCCGCGCCGTTGTCGAAGAAGGGGACGCTGGTTTCGGGGGCTGAAAGATCGGGTAAACGGGCCTGAATTTCCGCCAACACTACCTGCGTGATGAAAGGCAGGTCGAACTCGCGGACGCGTGAAAACGGAATCCATTGCAGGTTGGACAACTCGTCGCAGGCGCCGGAAAAGTCGTCCGGGTCGGTTTTGAGCCGTTCCGCATCGGCAGCGAAAAACCGTGCGTCGAAGCGGCGGGGCGCGCCTTTGGGGGTGATGGCGCGGAAGACGAAAGCGAGACCGTCGGCGGAGGGGATGTAGCCCTTGTCGGCAAAGCCGCACCAATCGTCGGGTACGCGGCCCGGCCAATCGGCCACTTCGCCCAAAATCTGCCCGGTCTCTTCCCAAAGCTCGCGCACTGCGGCGGCGAGCAGCGCGGGGCCAATGCCGGGCTGCGCGTCAACATCGAGGCGGCTTTTGCACGGTTCCGCTCCCGCTTCCGCCAGCGGCACCTGCCAGTCGCCCGCATCCAGTGCGCCGCCGGGAAAGACGAACAGATTTGGCATGAAAACGGCCTTGGCGCCGCGCTGCCCCATAAGGACGCGCGGATTGTCGCTGGCCGCGTCACGCACCAGAATGACCGTCGCCGCATCGCGGATGATTTTTGATTTATCGACCGGCGGGGTCGGCTGCGTCTGGGTCACCAAGGCCTCCTGATTTCTGGTCTGTCCGGTAGGTTTACCGTTTAACCTTGGGGAAGGGTAAAAGCTGGCGCGCGCGGTGCCAATGAAAAACACCAGATGCGCGAGTCGAAGCCGCGGGGACGTGGCGTCATTCCCAATGAGGGTTTCTATCAAGAGGATCCTGCAATAACGCCCGATCTCCAACGCGTTTGTAGTATGAAATGCCTGTCAACGGATGCTTTCGCCTCCCGGTTCAACCATCCGGGCCTATTATCGCGGCTTGGACGGAATGACTTGCGGAGAGTTCCACGCGCCCACCGCCGGTTAATACGGCATCGGATACGCACGGTGGACCGCGTCCAGATCGGCGCGGACCTCGTCCGAAAGTGTCAGTTTTGCGGCACTCAGCACCTCCTCCAGTTGCATCTCATTGCGCGCTCCGAAAATGACCGATCCCATGAAAGGTCGGTCTGCGACCCAGCGCAGCGCCATGGCCACCGGGCTAAGCCCGTGTTTTTGCGCCACCGCGACATAGGCTTGCGCCGCCTCAAACGCCCGCCCGACAGAGCGCCCGCCCAGCTCCGGGTTGATCTCGCGGCGTGATCCCTTGGGAACGGTCGAGCCATCGCCGTATTTGCCGGACAGGATACCCATAGCCAGCGGCGAATAACTCAGGCAACGCACGCCCTCGTTGGCGCTCAGTTCCGCCATGTCCAGATCGTAATACCGACACATCAGCGAATACTCGTTCTGCACCGAAATCACCTCCGGCGCGCCCATTTCCCGCGCCAGATGGAGCCACATCATCGTGCCCCAGGCGGTCTCATTCGACAGGCCAAGATGGCGGATCTTGCCCGCCGTCACCAATTCCTGCGCCGCGCCCAGCACGTCCCGCATATGAGCCACCGTTTCTTCCCGATTTTGCCCGGACGGGTCATAACCCCAGTTCTGGCGAAAATGATACGACCCGCGCATCGGCCAGTGCAGTTGATACAGGTCGATATAATCGGTCCTCAACCGCGCCAGGGACGCCTCCACCGTCTTGCGGAGGATCGCGCCGGAAAACCCCTCCCCGTCACGCACAGAAGGCGAGGGCCCGGTCACTTTCGTAGCCAGCACAAATTCCGCCCGCCGCGACGGGTTGGCCGCAATCCAGTCGCCGATGATCTCTTCCGTGCGGCCAACCGTTTCCACCCGGATCGGGTTCACCGGATACAGCTCCGCCGTGTCGATGAAATTGATGCCACGTTCCAGCACGGTCTCAATCTGACGCACCGCCGCCTCCGGCGCGTCCTGCGAGCCCCATGTCATGGTGCCAAGGCACAATTCGCTGACCGCAAGCTGTTCACGGCCCAGTTTGTTCATCTTCATCTTTCTCTCCTGCCTTTCCCGGCAGGCAACGTCATTTCCCTCCTTTTTGCAAGCATTGCGATTCGGGGCGCTTCCTTCGTTATAGAAGGAACGTCTTAAGAACAGGTTAAAGGCTGGCAAAGCCCGCCCGCTTGCGGTAATCGAAGGCAAATCAAAAAGGCACCCGACATGAATCGCATTCTGATCACCTCCGCGCTTCCTTACATCAACGGAATTAAGCATCTCGGCACCCTGATCGGCTCGCAATTACCCGCCGACCTCTACGCCCGCTACCAACGCGGGCGTGGGGCGGAAGTCATGTTCATCTGCGCCACCGACGAACACGGCACCCCCGCCGAACTGGCCGCAGCGAAGGCGGGCAAGCCGGTGGCGGAATACTGCGCCGAGATGCACAAGGTGCAGAAGGACATTGCCGACGGGTTCCGGCTGTCATTCGATCATTTTGGCCGCTCCTCTTCGCCGCAAAACCACCAGTTAACCCAACATTTCGCGGGTCGGTTGGCCGAGGCGGGTCTGATCGAGGAAGTGTCTGAAAAACAAGTTTTTTCCCCGCAGGACGGCCGCTTCCTGCCGGACCGTTATATCGAAGGCACGTGTCCCAATTGCGGCTACGAAAACGCGCGCGGCGACCAGTGCGAAACCTGCACCAAGCAACTTGATCCGACCGAGCTGATCAACCCGCGCTCCGCCATTTCCGGCGCCACCGATCTTGAGGTGCGCGAAACCAAACATCTTTACCTGCGCCAATCCGCGCTGAAAGACGAGTTGAACGCCTGGATCGACAGCAAAACCGACTGGCCAGTGCTGACCACTTCGATTGCGAAGAAGTGGCTCAACGATGGCGACGGCTTGCAGGACCGGGGCATCACCCGCGACCTCGACTGGGGCGTCCCAGTGAAGAAGGGAACCGAGGAATGGCCCGGCATGGAGGGCAAGGTTTTCTATGTCTGGTTCGACGCACCGATCGAATACATCGCCGCGACGGCGGAATGGGCGGAAGCGACCGGAGGTTCGAAAAGTGATTGGGAACGCTGGTGGCGCACCGATAAAGGCGCCGAAAATGTTCGATATGTGCAATTCATGGGCAAGGACAATGTGCCGTTCCACACCCTGTCCTTCCCGGCAACCATCAAGGGTTCGGGCGAGGACTGGAAGCTGGTCGATTACATCAAGAGCTTCAATTACCTGAACTATGATGGCGGGCAGTTTTCCACCTCGCAGGGGCGCGGCGTCTTCCTTGATCAGGCGCTCTCGATCCTGCCCGCCGATTACTGGCGCTGGTGGCTGTTATCGCACGCGCCGGAAAGCTCGGACAGCGAATTTACCTGGGAGAATTTCCAGTCCGGCGTGAACAAGGATCTGGCCGATGTTCTGGGCAATTTTGTTTCCCGCGTGACCAAATTCTGCCGTTCCAAATTCGGCGAAGAAGTGCCGGCGGGGGGCGCGCTCGGCGAGGCGGAACGGGCGCTGATCGCCGATCTGACCCGTCGCATCCGCGCTTATGAAGCACAGATGGACGCCATGGAGGTGCGCAAATCAGCGCAGGAATTGCGCGCCATCTGGGCGGCCGGCAACGAGTATTTGCAAGGGGCCGCGCCGTGGTCGGTATTCAAGCAAGACCCGGAGGCGGCAGCGGCCATCATCCGGCTGATGCTGAACCTGATCCGGGTCTATGCCGTCCTCTCCGCCCCGTTCATCCCGGACGCCTGCGCGCGCATTCTTGAAGCTCTGGGCACCGAAAACACCAACTGGCCGGACGACGTGGAAGCGGCGCTGACCGCCTTGCCGGAGGGCCACGCATTCACCACGCCGGAGGTGCTGTTCGCCAAGATTGACGACGAACAATGCGCCGAATGGAAGGCACAATTTGCGGGTGCGAAGGAATAAAAACTTTCGGGCATTCATGGTTTTTTAACAAATGCTTCGTATATGTAGGGTGTGACGATTCGCGCCTCAGGGGCAAGGGGCGGCGAGGTCGTCGCAAGGGACGCAAGGGCAAGTGAAAGTGGGCGTTGCGGAAATAAATCCGATCCGGCTGGACGGGTCGAGCAAGCGCGATTTGCGCACTCAATTCGGCGCATTGCCGTTTCGGGTGGTCAAAGGGCAGGTTGAAGTGCTGATGGTGACGACGCGCACCACGGGGCGTTGGATTTTGCCAAAAGGCTGGCCGATTGACGGGCAAACACCGGCAGAGGCGGCGGCGACGGAAGCCTTTGAAGAGGCCGGTGTCGAGGGCAAGGCCTTTCAGCAACCCATCGGCTTTTACGCCTATTCCAAGGCGCATGAGGGCGATGACCTGCCGATTTTCGTGGCGATTTTTCCGCTGCGGGTGAAAAAAATCCATGCCGACTGGCCGGAAAAGTCGCAGCGCAAGCGCAAATGGATGCGGCCCAAAAAGGCGGCAAAGCTGGTTTCGGAACCAGACCTCGCGCCGATCATCGCCGTTTTTGATCCGACCAAGCTCAAACGCTGACTTGCCAATCCGCCCCAGCCCGATACTTTAGGCCATGCCCCCGGCGCGCATCCGCCCGGTAAGAGGAAGCCATGATCCGCTACGCGCTGAAATGCCCGAACGGGCACCGATTTGAAAGCTGGTTCCAATCCGCGACAGGCTTCGACCGCCTGCAAGCGGCGGGGCATGTCTGCTGCCCGGAATGCGGCGCGGCGGAAGTGGCGAAAGACCTGATGACGCCGAAAGTGCGCCCCGCGCGCAAGAAACCCGCCGAACAAGCGCCGGAAAACACGCCGCAAGTTACGGTTTCGGAAGAAGAAATGGCGCTGGCAGAACTGAAGGCCAAAATTGAAGCGGAAAGTGACTATGTCGGCAAAGACTTCGCCAAAGAGGCGCGCGCCATGCACGACGGCACCGCCCCGGAACGCTCGATCTACGGCGAAACCCGCCTCGACGAAGCCAAAGAACTCATCGAAGAAGGCGTCCCCATCGCCCCCCTTCCGTTCAAACCGCGGCGAAAAATGAACTGAGGCGCCGGGCGTTGAGCTGAAACTCCAAGCGATGAGAAATGGCACAAACGTGTTCAGGCGTTTGGTTTATGAAGAGCGCTCAGGAGGAAATACTGCGCGCTATCTATGGAATGTCGTTGAGATACTCAGACGCTTTTTGCGCGATGGTATATTTGATAAACCCGCGAGTTGAGGGCTTATTGATACAACCCTTTTCCACAGGGGGCAGTCGCCCTTCTTTCCCGCCTCTGGCGCCAGCTTCTGTTTTACCAGTTTCCCAAGCTTTGCGGTGCATTTCGCTTTGTCGTTGTCGACCTATGGTTAAGCCAAACATCACAGACACAAACAAACGACGCGCCCGACTCCCCAGGCAACTGAACGAACAATGAGATGGTTCCGATTTATCTGACAGGATATCGGCTGCTCTAAGGTGTGTTCCGGTTGATTTTCATGCCGCCAATTTCTGTTCCCGACCGTGCCTGTATGCCTCCCCGGGCGTTCTGCGTTCAAGAGCGGAAAGGGGGCGCTGGGTGTAGTGGAAGGTCATCCGGTTGCCGATCACGCGCCGGGCGTGGAAGCCGTCGGCAATTTCTTCGGGATAGACAGCCTCCTGCTTGAGCGGGCGCCACAGGTGCTTGATAACGATTTTGTGGGCGCAGCCCCCGCTACGCGGCAACACATGCGAGCATGTGTGCGAACGAGGCCTGATTCGATTTGCGTCTTCCTCAGCAGATACGGATAGACCGGGTGCTGAGGATGCGGCTGGCTGGTTCCGGGATGCTTGTAGTTCGCTTCCGAGTCCATTCGCCCACTGACAGGCGATCGAAAAACAATCTGCCAAGTGATTTCACCATCAGCCGCCTGACGTGACCCGAAGAACGGTCACTTCGTGAAGACCCGTTCGACCTCTTTCCTCATCGACAATGTATCAGCGTCGATCCCGATCGGTGTGGTCCCTCCGGCTTGCCTTGAAGAAAGCGTCCGCCAGGCCTTCAAGGGCTCGCCGCTTCCATGGACTCATCAGGTCTGTTTCACCTGTGCTTCGCCTCGATCTCCTGGATCACCTTGCCACTACGCAGCGCTTCCAATGCCACCTTGGCTTTGAACTGATCTGTAAATCTCCGGTGCTTCGTCATGTTTATATCCCCTCAAAGGTGCGGGATATACCTTTGGCTGGCGGGCCGCGATACCAGGCAAGCCAGGAGCGTTATTGTCGATGACTTGGAGCGTTTGACGAAAGCCCTGAGAAGAGCATCCCTTAACGTGTTCAATATCCTTGATTTCGGGCGGGGTTAAGGGATTTGGGTTTTCGCATAACGTCTTGTCGAGTTACTGCCCACTAATGAAACTCTAAATCGGATTGTAGATGTTTTTGTCAGGCTCAGGATACATCGCCAGAAGATGATGGTTGCGGCGATGTAGATTGCGGAGCTGAAGGTGTGGGCATATCGGCGCGTAGCGCATGGCGACATGGCGCCAGTCTTTGAGTTTGACGAAGAGGTTCTTGATCTTGTGGCGTTTCCTGTAGGTCGCCTCGCGGTGCGGGAGTGTTTGCCTGCGATTTTCCTTCGAAGGGATACAGGCCTCAATCTGCTGATCCTCAACGATTTTTCGGACCTTTGCGCTGTCATGGCCACGGTTCGCGATTAACACTTTTGCAGGCGGATCGGGCGCCCTGCACCGTCACCAACGGCATGCAGTTTCGCTCCTCTCGGGACGTTTCGTTTTGAAATGCCCCGCCGGGCAACGGTTTGTGCCAGCCCCGGTGCGTCCGATCAGGCGCGGGTCATCGTCCCCTTTTTGAGGCTCGACACGGTGCGGTGCGTCTTGAGATATATTGCGTCAATCATCGGTAAAGCGTCTTGTGGGGGCCGTATTCGCGGGGCGCATCACACCGGCGCAACCCATTGCGAATAATTAAGGGCTCGTCCCCAGTCGAGCGATTTTCCCGGAGGTATCGTAGCAACAGTTTTGGCTTGTCGGAAGCTCGGTGGTTGTAGCGCCATTCGGTCTTCTTCAGGTGCAGGTGGAAGGTGTGTCTGGGTAGCACTTTGAATGTTGCGAGCCGCATCCTGGTCATGCCCCAGAAGCCGTTGATGTGGGCACGGTCGCGGGCGCATTCGTCCTTTGAATGGTCGAGACGAAAGTGCCCGTAGCCGAGGTCTACCAGACATTTATAACAGCGTCAGCCGCCCATTGCCCGGCAGGCGATTTGTATCGCAAATCTGCCGAGAGGAAGAGTTGATCACCGTTGCAGGGTCAACCCAACCGCGAGTATTCCCTTGAAGCACTGGCTTTGAGCCGTCCGGCATGATCTCGGTGCAAACCTGCCGGTCGTGCTCGAAAATGCCGAAGACCGTGGTCTTGCCATAAGCCCCGCGTTCGAGTTTACCCTTCACGCGACGCGGGCCGAAGAGGTTTTCACCGACTTCGCCGGACATGGCCGCGCTCCGTCGCATGTGATCAGAATGCGCTGGCGCAGACCGAGGTAAATCGATTGATTCTTTCACGACTTGTGCCGGTGAGTTCAACTGTCTGAAGAGCGGTCAGGTCGGCTGAGAAACAGCGCACAATCTCGCGAATTTTGACCTCGGAAATGCATGAAAGGAACGAGTATCTATTTTTCACGCCTTTTCATGGCCTTGTGATAGAAATCAGCCTCTCAGTTTGGCAAGACCCAACGTTTTAATATCTAAGATATGCGGTTGATTACGACCTGTAAAACATGGAACTTGCGATTGATCCAAGTGCAGATCGACCCAGCTGCAAGCAATGATACGGACTATAATTCCTTTACGGTTCGGCGCGATAGTCCATGAAATAAATATGTAAGTTGAAACGATCATGCCGCGACGTCGGAAGCGATGCTGACGAGGTTGCGGCCGTCGGCTTTGGAGGCGTAGAGGGCGCGGTCGGCGCCGAGGAGCATAAGGTGTGGCTCTGTTGGGGCGGTGCCGGGGTGATGCACGGCGACGCCGATGGAGAGGGATGTTTGAACCAGTTCGCGCCCGTTTCGGGCGGCGACGGGGGTGTCGCTGATCACTGTGCGCAGCCGTTCGGCGACGATCTTGGCGGTGCGCATATCGGTCCCCGGCATGGCGATGACAAATTCTTCGCCACCGAAGCGGGCCAGAAGATCGACGTCGCGCAGATTTCGACGCAGGCGGTCGGCGGTCTCGGTCAGGACTTCATCGCCCACCGCATGGCCATAGGTATCATTGACGTTTTTGAAACGGTCGAGATCAAGCAACATCACTGTAAAGGGCGCGCCGGTCTGGTCCGCTTCGCGGGCGAGGCGATCGAGATAGGCGTTGGCGTAACGGCGATTATAGAGGCCGGTCAGCGGATCGCGCACGGCGAGGTTCAAACGGCTTTCTACCGAGGCCCGCAGCGCGTCCGTTTGCTGTTTTTTTGCAATCAGTTGTGCCAGCCGGAGCGCGATTTCTTCGCCGGAAAATGACCCGGATAACACGGCGTTGGCGCCGAGATCGAGCGCCATGGGCAGATTGCGCGCGGTTTCGGTCGGGTCGATGGTGATGATCACGGCGTTGCGGGTTGCCGGACGGGAGCGCAGTTCGGAAATCAGGCGCAGACCGGCGCCGGGTTCTGGCAAATCCGTTCCGATGACGAAGGCGTCCGGCGCGGTTTCGTCCGTATAGCCAGCCAACGCTTCTTCTGCGCTGATGGTCGTAAGGTTTGGTCCCAGCTTCAGCCCCAGCGCCGCCCGCCAGCGGATGCTTTGTTGCGGGTCTGGGGCGATGAGATGCACGTTGGGGGTCGCGTTGCCGTGTCGGGCAGGTTCGGGCAGGCCCAACTCGGCATATGTCCCCTGGCGGCGCACAAGTTCATCCACCGCCGCATGGCTACGCATCAATGATCGGACCACGGCGGAAAAAATCATCGGATCGAAATCCCGCGGCAGGTATTCATCCGCGCCAGAGGCAAAAGCGGCAAACCGCGCCGCTTTGTCCGGCGTGTCGTCAATCAACAGCACCGGGATCGCCGCCAGTTCCGGCAGCGATTTCAACTGCGCGCATAGCGCGGTGCCGCCGCCGGGCAGATGTTGGGCCAACACGATCAGGTCCGGGCGCTCCGCCAAAGCGGCCCGCAGGGCGCTGTCCGCATCCACCGCTTGTGTGATCACATAGCGGGTCGGTTGCAGGGCGGATTTGGTGTTCATCCGCCCGACCAACGTATCGTCCACTATGAGGATTCGTCCCGTCATGTTGCTCCTGTTGGTCCGCCCGCAATCGCCGCCAAACCGAATCTCGTTTTTCGCTTCTGCTTTGATCTTGGCGCCGATAAGTTAATAAAAGGTTTCCAAAATCGAGGTTTTTGCAAAATGACACCGGAACGGGCGGAAGAACTGGTCATTTTGGCGCTGGTTTGGCTGGCGGGAAATGAGGAGCTTTTGCCTGTTTTTCTTGGGGCAACCGGGGCCGGGGAGGCGGATTTGCGCGCATTGGCACAAGAGCCGGGATTTTTGTCCGGCGTGCTGGATTTTTTGACCCTTGATGACCGTTGGATTGCCGAATTTTGCGACCAGAACGGGGTTGCCTATCAGGAATCGTTGGCGGCAAAACAGGTTTTGAATGGTGGGGAAATGCACTGGACGTAAGATGGCGATTCGCGGGCTGTTATTTGATAAAGACGGCACTCTGTTTGATTTTAACAGCACCTGGGGGCGTTGGACCGCGGAGGTCATCCGCGAGTTTACCACGGATGCGACGTTGCAGGGTCGGTTGGCGCGTCGTTTGGGCTACGATCTGGCGGCGGAGCGGTTTTTGCCTGATTCGGTTGTGATTGCGGGGACGCCGCAGGAGGTCGCGGAACTCGCAGCGCAAGAGCTGGGGCGGGACGCGTCGGAACTCGCGCGTGAGTTTAATGAGCGATCCGCGCGCGTGACGCAGGTGGAAGCGGTGCCGCTGGTGCCGTTTTTGAGCGCGCTGCGGGCCGATGGATTCGCGCTTGGCGTGGCGACTAACGACGCGGAGGGTCCGGCGCGGGCGCATCTGGAGCGCGCTGGGGTGATACAACTGTTTGATTTTATTGCAGGATATGACAGCGGCTATGGCGCGAAACCAGCGCCGGGCATGTGTTTGGCCTTTTGTGAAGCGACGGGATTGGCACCGGATGAGGTGGCGATGATCGGTGATAGCCCGCATGATTTGCTGGCGGCAAAAGCGGCGGGGATGCACCCGATCGGAGTGGAAACCGGGCCATATCCAAGGGCAGAAATTGCGCCGTTGGCGGAAAAAGTTTTCTTTAATATCAGTGGATTAGTTGAGTGGCTGAAAAAATAATGGCGGCGTTTGCTTTTTGTTAATACCTGAGCGTTAGGCTGTGAATCGTGCAAGAAGAGGAAAGATATGCACGGTTTGGTCACATGCGCTTTTGAGCGCTTCGTTCGGACGTCCTATGGGGAAACGCTGTGGGAAGACGTGATGCACGCGGCGGAAGTCGGGTTCACACGATTTGAGCCGGTTTTTCACTATGAAGAGGGGCTGACAAAACGCGTTCTGGCGCTGTGCGCGCAGCATTTGGATAAATCACGGGCAGAAATTCTTGAGGATTTCGGCACATTTCTGGTTGCCAACCCGGATAACACGGTTCTGCGCCGGCTTTTACGCTTCTCCGGCGCTGATTATGAGACTTTCCTGTATTCACTCGAAGATTTGCGCGGGCGGGCGCGCCTTGCGGTGCCGGACCTCTCTTTGCCGGAAGTTGAGTTGGAAGAACTGGATGGAGGCGAGTTTGAAGTCTTCTGCCGTTCGCAGGATACAGGGTTTGGCTATGTTTTATTGGGCGTTTTGCGTGCAATGGCGGATGAATATGGCGCGCTGGTAATGATTGACTACAAGGGAAAGAGCGGAAACGCGGACCGGATACATGTTAACCTATTGGACGGGGATTACTCCGGTGGGCGCGACTTTGATCTCACAACGGGCGATGTGGGACAGATGGATGACGGGGTGAAAGGGAGCGCCGCATGAATATACAGACCCCTGGCGTGTCCTATAATGGTATTTTTGATACCGCGATGCCCATGCACCTGCTCGTGGACCAGCATGGTATTGTACAGCATACGGGGCCAACCTTGCGGAAGGTGTTTCGCGACAAGCCAGTTCTGGGGATTCCCGTCACCAATCTGCTTGAAGTACGACGTCCCAAGAGAACAGACAACATCTTGAAAATCGCAGCCAATGGCGGGGGCGCTTGCTTCGTTCGTTTGTTGGATGAAAAACGATTGCAGGCCAATGGCTTGGTAGTTTTATTGCCACAATCTCAGGATACCCTGCTGAATTTGTCTTTTGGCATCAATGTGATCGACGCCGCCGGGTATTACGGCCTCACGCAGTCCGACTTTTCTCCTACGGATCTGGCGGTGGAAATGATGTATCTCGCTGCGGCAAATGCTGCATTCGCAGCCGGAAACATGGATTATTCCCATCGGCTGTATGGGCGAAAATCCGCGGCTGAAATTGAAGCGATGACAGACACGCTCACCGGCCTTGCGAACCGACGTGCGCTGGAAACAGAGCTGACACGTCTTAAACAGCAAACTACACCATTCTCCGTGATGCACGTGGATCTGGACTGGTTCAAAAAGGTAAACGATACATTAGGTCACGCTGCGGGCGATGTTGTACTACAAACAGTTGCCCGCAAGCTGCTGGATAATACCCGGTCAGAAGATATCGTTGCTCGGGTCGGCGGTGATGAGTTTACACTGGTTTTCAGTAGATTAACCGACAGCGACACCCTTTCCTCTTTGGCGCGTAGAATTATCTGCGCTTTGGAACAGCCAATTCCGTTCGGAGCAGAAGAATGCTGCATCTCTGCTTCTATCGGTATTGCAATACACAACTCGCCGGACGCGCCTGATATTGAGAAACTGCTTAATAACGCGGACGCTGCCCTCTACGCTGCCAAAAACGCTGGCAGGGCCCAATTTCGGCTTTATTCGCCCGACCAACATTCATCAGGAAAGGAGCCATAAACTCGAGCATACATGCAGCACCTGATCTGACAATACATGCAGTGTTGCTAAAAATGACATTTACAGCAATGCGGGTTTCTATGAGAAAAGTGTGGAGGCGTCCGGCTTGTTCAAAAGTTCTTCCATTAGGGCTTTTCCTTCCAGCATATTGCTGACCCCACGGTGTCGACTTTCTTTAGGGAGCAATATGTGCCTGGCAATCCTGAACTTGTTGCTTTTACCTTGTTTGAACGGCCCGTATTGGCGGGTCTGGAATGACGTCCCTTGATCCACGGGCAGTAAAGCGACAAACGCCCACGCGAACCTACCCAGAGAACCAGCGTCGTGGCGTTCTCATCTATCGTCGGGGGGTGAAGTGCAAATGTCACGTTATGCACCTCAGTCAAGCAACGCATGGAGACCCGTGACGGTAGCTACCCGACACGCTTGATATAATATGGATAGGGCAGAAAAACAATGACTGGCGTCAGAATGAATTTTTCCTTCCGGGATGAAGGCTTGCGTAAAGAATTAAAGCGGTTGGCTGATTTGGATCAGGATTTTGGGCCGTTTCTCAAATCCATTGGAAAGAATTCATCAGTGCGGGTGGAATTATTAACACGCGCTTCAAAGCAGAGCGCGGGCCAGATGGGGCGGCATGGGCGTTGCTATCTGCAAGCTGAGTCCAGCGGCGGCTGAAAAATACCCCGGTTCAAACCTCACTGTCTTGCGGATGAGCGGGGCGTTGGCAGGGCCGATGGCCTATCAGGTGAATTCTGATCGGTTGGAAATTTGTGTTCGATCCGGTTCTGGTGTCGAAATATACGCCGCCGTCGAACAGTTTGGGGGGTAAGCAAGTCGCGGTCACAAGGCAATAATATCGATGCCTCCCTATCTGGGGTTTGGGCGCGACGATATGAATATCATCGACGGGGAAGCCCTTGATTATTCACCACCGGAGGGGCGTTGAGCGAATTGCGACCGTAGGGCGTTTCACCCGCCGCCGCTCCCTTGCCCGGAAAAACACTTCTTCCGGCGTTATCCCGTTAGAATGGCTGTGCGGGCGCATTCGGCGGGTAGCCGCGAAGCACCCAAACGACACTCCTGATACAGGGGCGAGGTGGCTGGGGTTCTGATTCCGGCCATCTCACCCCCACCATGTTGGAACATATAGAGTCGAACAATGACCGATGTTCGCCGGTGTAACCAGTGATGCGTGCGCAGCAAAATTGTTGATCAACGGAACACAAGCTTTGACGAAATATTCTGTTGCGAAAGCTCTAACACCAGGTTTCGCCGACGAGTGGTTGAATGGCGAATTAGGTTACAGTCTGAAGGAAGTCCAAATCCTGATTTGTCAGTGCTTTCCGAACCCATTCGAAGCCGCCACCCCTCGCGCGCGATATGGCGACAGATCACGGGTTTGCGAAGGTGCGGCGGGGGGCGTGAGACGCGATTTCCGTTTGGCTGTTTAATCTGCGCGAAGGTTTTCAATAATTTCTTTAAAAATGTCTTAACACGTGCAATCAATTCATTAACATTCAATCAAGAGGATAGCGATGACCGAGTCCGACAACTCCACCCCCAGCACCGAAACTGCATCGGAACTGGATCCTGAAATCGTGAAAAAGATTGCCACGTTGCGCGCGCAGGTGCGGGAGAGTTTTGGCAAGGTGGTGATGGCGATGATGGCATTGCCGCGCTATCGGCATCAGAATCTGGCGGATTTGCAGCATCTGGTGCTGGATCCGCTGATCCGCGACCGGCTGGCGATTGCTTACCCGGCGGACAAGGAGCGCGGCGATCTGGTGGATATTACCGGCCTTGCGATCTGGGCCAGCGTGTCTGACGAGGTGGATGCGAAAATCCGCGAACAGATTCGCAACGGCGTCTGGCCCTTGCGCCTGAAGTCCGAGGACTGGACCAGCGGCGAGATCAACTGGCTGATCGACGTTATCGCGCCCGACCGCAAAACCACCGCCAGCGTGCTGGGCAATTTCAAACAGGTGGTCAAAACCGGCGACCTGCGCCTGCACCCGATCATCGGGCGGTTGGTGGATCAGGAAATGTTGGCTAAGATGGGCGCGTCGCAGACGCCAACGAAGAAGGGATAAGAAATGGGCGTTACACTTACGGTCATTGGGTTTGCAGATTATGTCAATCTGAGCACGCCGGATCAGGATGGGCGTGAAATGTCGCTTGCGATCCGTCAGTATCTGGAGAAAGAAAGAAATCGGGTGCATCGAGAAAGCCTTTATGCCTTGGTTGAAGACGCCAAAAAAGCGGGCGAAAAACCCGACGCATCTAAATCAGACTGGTGCGGAGATCTTCGGGTGCGGGTGCCTGAGGAAATGTACCCCGACCGGCTTGTTCTCAGAAAAGGTTCTCCGCTTCTGGATTACGATACCAGCGATGCGGGGCGGGTTGTCAGCCAGCCATTCCGT
>PDOZ01000009.1 GCA_002747325.1 Rhodobacterales bacterium | reverse complement strand
CGAGAACGGGTTTTCCTCGTTGGCGCCGGTGTCGCCGTCGATATAGTCGATCAGGCCTTCGTCGAGCGGCCAGGCGTTGACCTTGCCTTCCCAGTCGTCAACCGTCGGGTTGCCGAAACGGTAGGCTTCGGTCTGCTGGTAGGGCACGCGGGCGGCGAGCCAGGCGGTCTTGGCGGCTTGCAGCGTGGCGTCGGAGGGCGCGGCGACGAAAGCGTCGATGGCGACCTTGAGGTCCTTGGCAAGGGCGAGGCTGTCTTCGTAGCCGGCCTGCGCGATGTCGGCATAATTGTCGAGAATCGCGGCACGGTCGGTTTCGGCGAAGGCCGGGGCGGCCAGCGCCAGAGCGGCGACCGTGGTCTTGAGGGCGAATTTCATCAGGGATCCTTCCTGGGTGTCAATCATATGTAAGGCCCACCCTTACCCGAGTGAAACGCTCAATGGAAGTAGTTGAGTGAAAGAATCGGGAAATGAGCGAAAAGCGGTTGGGGGCCGCATTGGAAGGCTCTCGCCTCCCCCGGGCGGCCCTATGCTTCAATCAGCCGCACCCCGTCGATGCGGCTCAGCTCGATCATGTCGTCGTCATAGACATCGCCGAAATGGTCGACAAGCTCCGGTGTCCAGCCCGGCAGGTCGAGCTCTTCCTCGACCTCGTCTTCGAGCGCATATTTGTCGAGGAAGGCGGCGAGGATGCGGCGGCGCTGGTCTTCGGTCCCGGGCGGGTGGGCGCCGAGATAGGCGCGCAGACGCTTGACCCCCTCCCGGGCCATGATCCGGCTGAGAATGTCGAACCCGCCCTTGAGCTGGATGTCCGGCGAGATCCCGGTGATCCGGTGCATCACCTCGGGCCAGATCAGCGGCGTATCCTCGTTGCACCAGACGGTGACCGGGGCGTCGGGGCAGGCGGCGCGGATGTCGCGGACCACGTCGGACCAGATCAGCGTATCGGGGTCGATGCCGGCGGTGTACTCGGCAAAGGGCGCCTTTTGCAGCCGCATGTGCAGCGCCGGCACGAAGGTGGCCGGGTTGCGCACCGCGATGAAAAACTCGACCTCGTTGTCGGGAAACAGGTTGCGCAGGCCGAGGGTGGCGGCGCCGGCGCGCGGGTAGAGGCGTCCGCCCCGCAGCGCGCCCGGGTGGTTCGACAGGAAATAGGGGCTCGACAGCACCAGCCGATCGGTGTCGTCGGCGTCGAGGATCTGTTCCAGCAGCACGTCCTGGGTGTCCTGGCTCGCGCGCGCGCCGCGCAGCTTGTCCAGCACCTGGTTGATGATCGGCCGGTAGCGCCCCGGCCCCGGCACCGCCACGTTTTCGGCGAGCAGGGTCTTTGCGTTCTTCAGCAGCGACTTCACCAGCTGGTCTTCGTCGGTCTCGTGGGCGCCGATATGGAAGCAAATGCGCATGTTGTGCATGGAACCGGGAAAATGCGGGGGTTTGAGGGCAATATATCGGTTTTTCTGGACAGTGGAACCGGCCGGACCGGGTGCGGGGCGGGTTTGCGCAGATGCGGGCGGGGGCGCCGGGGGTATGGCGGCCTCTCTCCGGGTTCTTCGGCTTCCGGGCTCTTCGGCTTCCATGTGGGGCGGGAAGCCGTTAAGGACGGGGAATGACCGAGGAAAACGCTCAACTGTCCCGCCCTGCGCCGGTGCCGCCCGCGCCCGGCACGCCCGTCGCCCGCCGCCCGTCGCGGCTTTCGCCATGGTCCGTCGGCGCGGTGGTGATCGGTGTTCTCGTGGTCGCGCCGCTGGCGGCGATCCTGTGGATGGCGCTGACCCCCGCCGACAATGTCTGGCCCCATCTCGTCGCCACCGTGCTGCCACGCTACCTCTCCAACAGCGTGATTCTCGCCGGTTTCGTGGCGCTGATCGCGGCCATGGTGGGCACCGGCAGCGCGTGGTATCTGGCGATGTATCGCTTTCCGGGCTCGCGCTGGCTGGAATGGCTGTTGCTGTTTCCGCTGGCGATTCCGGCCTATGTGGGCGCCTATGCGCTGGTGGATTTCCTCGAGTATTCCGGCCCGGTGCAGACCGGCCTGCGGGGGCTGTTCGGCTGGGAAAGCGCGCGGGACTACTGGTTTCCCGAGATCCGTTCGCGCTGGGCGGCGATCGTGGTGCTGGCGGCGGCGCTCAACCCTTATGTCTATCTGATCGCCCGCGCCGCCTTCCGTGAACAATCCGGCGGCATCTACGAGGTCGCCCGGGCGCTTGGTGCCGGCCCCTTCGCCCGGTTCTGGCGCGTCGGCCTGCCGCTCGCCCGTCCGGCCATCGCCGCGGGCACGGCGATCGTGATGATGGAAACCGTGGCCGATTTCGGGGTGGTGGAGTTCTTTGCGGTGCAGACGCTCACCACCGGCATTTTCACCACCTGGCTGGAGCTTGGCAATGCCGGGGGGGCGGCGCAGATCGCGCTGGTGATCCTCGGTCTCGTGCTGCTGCTGGTGGGGCTCGAGAAGGCGTCGCGGTCGCGCAGCCGGTTCTACCGGTCGGCCCGCCACAGCCGCCCGGTCGAGACCATCCGCCTCACCGGCTGGCCGGCCTGGCTTGCAACCCTGCTCTGCACCTTGCCCTTCGCCGTGGGCTTCGTGCTGCCGGTGGCGGTGATCGGCTGGCATGCGGTGGTCAACTGGGAGGGCTGGCTGGCGCCCGGTCTGGTGCTTGCGCTGCGCAACACCCTCGTGGTCGGGGGTGCGGCGGCGGTGGTGACCGTGGCGGCGGCGCTGTTCCTGAGCTATGGGGTGAAGCTCACCGCCTCGCAACTGCCCAAGCGGATCGTGCCGGTGACCACGCTCGGCTATGCCACCCCGGGCGCGGTGCTTGGGGTGGGGATCCTGATCCCGCTCGCCGCCACCGACAACGCCGTTGCCGACACGATCTGGTCGCTCACCGGCTGGGATCCGGGGCTGATCCTGACCGGCACCGCCTTTGCGGTGATCTATGCCTATGTGGTGCGGTTCTTCGCCATCGCGCAAGGCGCGGTCGAAAGCGCCCTCGACCGGGTGCCGCCCTCGCTGCCGCTCGCCGCGCGTTCGCTCGGACGCACCGCGGGCGGGGCGCTGCGCGCGGTCTATGTGCCGCTCATCAAGGGCTCGGTCGGCACCGCGCTGCTTCTGGTCTTCGTCGACAGCGTCAAGGAGCTTCCCGCGACCCTGCTGCTGCGGCCGTTCAACTACAACACCCTCGCGACCCGGGTCTATGAGAAGGCGTCGCTGGAACAGATCGGTCAGGCGGCGCCCGCGGCCATGCTGGTCATTGCTGTCGGCCTGCTCGCGGTGGCGCTCGCGGCGCGGACGAGCAAGTGACTTGAACACTGCCGCCGGAATGCCTATGCCTGCTCAGGCGCCCCTATAGCTCAGCTGGTAGAGCATCTGATTTGTAATCAGAGGGTCGGGAGTTCGAGTCTCTCTGGGGGCACCATTTAAACACCAGATAAACACCGAGTTTCAAAGCAATTACCTCAATGAAATGAGGTGCTTGTGCAATCTGTGGTTGGGTTTGAGTGCGGTTAGAACATAACATGAACCTTGTAACGCGAAGGCCATTACAAGGATTTCAAAAATGCCCCATATCAAATTCACAGACACCAACGTCGGCGCGATTCCGACGCCGGACAAGACCGTCTGGTACACAGACCCCGAGCAGAAAGGCTTGCGCCTTTGTGTGACGAAGACAGGCGTCAAGACTTGGTACGTCAACAAGTGGGATCCGACAGCGAACAAAGTGCGTTCGGTCAAGCTCGCCCAATGGGCGTCGAAGGTGACGCACTGCAAATGGGCGAAGGATCAGCGCGGCCTTGTCGCGCATGGCATCGTGTCGGGCGACGTCTTGAACAAGGCCGAGACACGGGCAAAGGAGGCGGACGAGCAGGCCAACGCGCTGCCGACGTTTCGCGAGGCGCTTGAACAGTTCATCGAACACCGCACGACCAGCAGGCAGTCGGGCAAAGCCCGGATGATGGAGACAACGGCTAAAGACTACCGCGCGACGTTCAACAAGCATCTGGCGCAATGGGCGGATGTGCATGTAGACAAGCTGCCGATCCTTGAGATCAATCAATACCTGAATGCGGTGCAGATCACGCGCCCGAACGCCGCCCATGTCGCGGCAACGGTGGCCGGAGCCACGGTACGTTTCATCAACAAGCTTTGCGCCCTCGCTCTGCCGATCCCGTCGCTGTTGGAAGGCACCAAGATGCGGTCGCGCGTCGAGACAGGCAAACTCGATATGCAAGTCCCGTGGGAGGATCGCTGGGATGAGATCGAAGAAATCCCGAATGAGCATATCCGCCTGTGTTGGAAGGTCACTTGGTACACGGGTTTCCGGGGCCGTGGACTTCGAGCACTGACATGGGATCAGGTTGATCTCGACGACGGTGTTGTGACCTTCGACAGGCTCAAGCGTCAGGAGGTTGAGCGCACCATCGTTCTCGCGGACGATGTGGTCAGGCTGTTTAAACGCCTTCATGAAATTCGCTATGACGATTGCGAATGGGTTTTCCCGTCGCGTGTCGTGCGCCGGGATACGCGCGGCCACCTAGACGTGCTGGACAAACTGCCGCTGACGAAGCCCGGAGACTTGCGCCATTTCTGGATGACCGTCGCACGGGAAGTCGCGCCACGCCACGTTCACAGGTGGCTTTCGCAGCAGACCATGACCGACAACGATCTGCGGATGCTTGGCCACTACGGTGAGCCGACGTATGAGGAACAGAAGGCAGCGGCAAATGCGATTGCGGCGGCAATCAACACGCGGATTGAGGCAGCACCTTCTTCCGTTGTTGAATTGCGCCGAAACACCGCCTAAATTGAAACCACCAGTACCTCCATGCCTATAGGTAGTGACCCGGATAGGTGTGAGGCCGACGCGTGAGAGTAGTGGCGTTGCCACTCAGGAAGCGGGAGACGCGTTGGTCATGTGGGTTCCCATCACAGGACCTATAATCATGACCATTGACCAAATCGCGTCACAAATCGACTCTCTCCGGGCGGACTTGATCCGCTCAAATCCACCTCTGGTAATGACCAGTGCCGAAGCCGCCGAGTTTCTTGGTGTATCGGATGAAACGATGCTTCGCTGGCGCAAAGACGGTTTTGGACCGTCATATTCACAGCCCAATTGCCGAATTGTGCGATACCTTCGCGACGACGTAGTCGCATGGCTCGAGGAGAATCGGTGATGAAGTATCAGGAGGCAAAACAAGACGTCGAGCAATTCACCGACGGCGACGAGGTGCTGCGGGTGTTTCGTGGGTCGATCACGAAAGCAGTTGAGGCTGGACAAAAGTTCGCGCTGGACCATCCGCGCATCCAGAAGAAAGTGACATACGAGACACTACGGGCCGGGTTGAAAGGTGAAACTGTGCGTGTCCCGACATTTGAGACGCTGGTCGATTTGCATTGTGCCATCGACGAGGAGCCAAGGGCGTACTGTGAACCTCCCGCGATCCCTGAGACATTCGACGAGTTCAGGAAGGTGGCGCTCGAATACGCCTCCAACGTCTGGTGGTATGAAACCCTCGGTCTGGCCGATTTGGTCAAGCCCGCGTCATGGCAAGCGCAGCTTTCACGCGAAGGCACACCCAGAGCATGGCCGCAGGTCCGCGAACGCGCGGTAGAATGGCGTGAGAAAGCTCTGAAAGCCCTTGACGCTTGGGAGCATCGACTGCGCGAGAAGAAACACGTGCGGGAGATGATAGATACTTGGGTCAAGGATGTGCTCGACGAGGAAGGCGAAATCGCGGCAAGGGCCGAGTTCAAGCGTCTCAAGCAATATGACTTCATCGAGTATTCTGGGCACAATTCGTTTGACCCGGCCAAACCAGATCAAGAGCAATTCACATTCACGGAAATGGAAGAGAGCGATTGGTTGCCCGAGTATCAGGAGCGGCTGGAAGCCGGTTGGTCGCGTTATCGCCCTGACGACCCAAAACCTGATCGAGTAAGTCGGCGACTGGGAGTTGCAAACTTCTGTGACGACTATCTGGTGACAGCATGGGCGGCAGATTGCGAGTTTGAACGCCACGAGGCATGGGACCCGTTTTTGCGATGCTTGTCGGGACCGGAGCGCGTTGTCAGGATCAAAGTAAAGCGCGATGCCCGCCACGCATTGGAGGGCGAAGAAATCCTGCGCGCCAAGACCAAGAAGTACGTCGATGGTCGTCGCGTTGACGAATACGCAGAATACGTCTGGCGGTGGCGCGATGCGGACGAGCTAGACACACGCGTCGATGCGGAAGTCAGAGATAAGGCGATCAAGCTCGGATTTGCCATGGTTGATGGCACTGTGGAAACGCCCCGTGAACTGCTCAGGGATGTTGTGCAGCCGATTGAGCAGGACGACCCACAGTGCCCAAGAGGGCCTTACACGATTAGCTGATAGCGTCGAGGCGCAGTATGGCGGCACGCGCCGTTGCGCCTCGGATATTGTTCGAAATCCAAGCGCGCACAAGCTGCGGGCGTTTTCGGGGCTTGGAATGCTGGAAGCGTGATTGCGCGTCAGCAATTATCTCGTCGAGGTATTCAGCCAAGTGCGGTGTGCGCGGTGGGAAGTCAAAAGGCATTCGGGTCATCCTTCTTGATTGGGTTCGGGAACGTCAGACGTGCTCTCTGTTGCGGTGTTGATGCTTGGCATCATACAGGCGGCGGGCGGCGGTATCCGACCGACATGGCAGGTAACGATAAGGGAGTTATAGGTGCAGGGGCGTTGAGGCAGGACGCTCGGTAGTCTTGATGCGTCTATTCGCGCGCGCACACATATCTGTAATAAAATAATGATGCACTTAGGCGGTCATTCGCATCATTATTTTCTTGCATATACGCACGCGCGCGCAATGCAGTGCATCACTGTCGCCCTGGCTCCCGTCAGAAAGACGTCCCCTTGAGGCGTCTCTCAAGCCCAACTGATAGGCTATCAGTGGGTCAAGCCAATCAACTCATTGAACTGAAAGCATCATTCTTGGTCCAATCCTTGTAATGCACCGCATATCACAAGGATTTTGCCGATTCCGCCTCGACCACCCCCTTTCTCTGCCGTCGATCCCCGGACCCGGGGACATTTAGAAGATCACAATTCCACGATTTCCCCACCGCGCCCGCACCGCGCATATCCCCTGTGCCCTGCCACCGCATCGAAGCCGCAGCGAAACCGCCCAAGCAACGCGTTCCTGCCCATGCGCCCCACCATGATGCCCACCGCCGCGTAACCGCCCGTCTCTGACGCGCTCTGAAAGCCTGCGCACACCGCCCATACGCGCCACCTGCTTTTCGCGGTTCGCTACCTGAAACTCCGGGAACGCTCGCTGCGCGTTCCTGATATGTTCTCCCTATGCTCGCAAGTCGGCGGGTAGCCCGCACCTGTCCGCCGACACCCAAACAGAGAAAGAAAATCGAATGCCCCTTCAATCCGTCACAATCCAGCCGACGCCTCACGGCTCCCGCCTCTTGGGCGAAGACATCCACACGGCCTTTCACATGGACGTGCCGCTGCCCCCTGATGACCTCCATCAACTGATCATCGCCGCCGCGAAATCCGACGACCTGCATCCGCGCGCCGAACTCACGGGCGTGATCGCTGATCGAACACCCGAAGGCGTCCGCGTCCGCGTTGTCGCCAATGCGGCCCACTTCGACATTCCTTGGCCCCTGATCGTGCGAGGCATCAAATGACCAAGATCAAGCACCGCACGTATCAGGAGCAACGCCAAGCCTATGACAAAATCCGCGATGTGATCGCTGGCGAAGACCGCCTGAAAAACGCGGGCGCTCGATACCTTCCCGAACCCGAAGGGATGACCACTGCCCAATACACCCGCTATGTTCAGGGGTCGTCGTTCTATGCGGTCGCCGAGCGCACCTTGCGCGGCATGGTCGGTGCTGTCACCCGGAACGCGCCAGTCTTGGAATTGCCCGACCGCATTGCTGGAATGCGCGATGCGGCAACCTTCGAGGGGCATTCGCTCGACGTGCTTCTGGAAAGTGCCCTGCGCGAAGTCCTGTCCCTCGGCAGGTTCGCGATGCTGCTCGACTACCCGACCGACGGCGCGGCCCCTGGCTCCGCCCCGTTCATTTCCACTTTCGACGCAGAGTCGATCTTGGACTGGAAAGAGGAACTTGTCGCCGGGCGTCAGAAACTGACCTACCTGCGGCTGCACGAGACCAACCACGACCTTGAAGACACGGGCGTCGAGCAGCACCTCGTCCTGACCCTCGACCCGGCCTATACGGTCAAACGCTACCACGTCAAATCGCAGCGCAACGGCCCCGACATTCAGACGGTCGAAGAAGTGCAAATCGGCGAAGACATCACGCCCACAGTCGACGGCGCGCCAATGTTCGACATTCCGGCGGTGATCGTGTCGCCCTACAACCTGAAAGCGGACGTTGAAAAGCCGCCCTTCCTCGACCTCGTGAACGTCAATCTCGCGCACTGGCGCGTGTCCGCTGACTACTACTGGTCGCTCTACCTGACGTCCCAACCGACGCCTTGGGTCGCCGGGGCGATCAATGAGAAGAACAAGCCGAGGCAAATCGGTAGCGGCGCGTTCTGGGTTCTGCCACAGGGCGCGCAAGCGGGAATGCTCGAGTTCACGGGTGCTGGAATCGCCGCGCAAAAGACCGCCCTCGACGATCTGACGGCCCAAATGGCGACGCTTGGAGCGCGGATGGTCTATGACGGCAAGGCTCGCCTTCCGCGCTTCGATTTTGTAACGGCCTTGTAACGCTCAGCACACGCCCTGAAAAACGCTGACTTTCCAAGTGGGTTAGCGTCTAGCCCAAGGCATTTGTAATCAGAGGGTCGGGAGTTCGAGTCTCTCTGGGGGCACCATTTTACATCCAGAACAATCACCTGAACGCGTTCGATTTAGCCCGGTGTGGCTTGCAGAACGGGGTGGCTTGCAGAGCTGGCGGGCAAGCTATTGGCGAGCCGTGGGCGCTGCGCCTTGCGCCTCGATCAGTGATCGGCGCCCGGGGCGTTGATCCGGTTGTT
>PDOZ01000014.1 GCA_002747325.1 Rhodobacterales bacterium | reverse complement strand
TATCGTTTGGCCATGTGACTGCCCCCAGAGTGCTCAATCTGGTCTTTATGAATCACACAAACACACCCTTTGGGAAGCCTGAATGTCGATTGGTCCTAATGCATTTTGCGCAGCATATCGTTCAGCACATCGGTCTCAATTTCCAGCGATGCCAGGTTGCCCGAGGCAATATCACGCGCCGCCAGTTTGTATTCCCGCTCAAGTTTTCGCAGCATGTCGAGGATCATCTGTCGCGCTTTGGGATTGGGTTCAATTTCGATGACCCGAAGATAATTGCGTCCGGCTTCCAGCGCACCCTGAAGCAATGGCCCAAGGTGGCGTCGGGCGAGGGGGGCTTTTTCCGGCGAGTTGCGCACGGCATTGACCAGTTTACGCACGGCGGTTTTATAGCAGGCGAAAGTTGTATATAGCTCCCGATCGCCGGTTCTCGTGGCTTCCCGGTCCGCGTCAGAAAGATGCGTCAGAACGGCGTCAAGCTGTTCGTTCAACCGCTCTTGCGCGTTTGCCGCTTTGCGCGGTTTCCAGCGGAAATCGACGCCGAAAGCCAACAGGCTCAGCACCAGACAGCCGATCCCTGCCTGCACCATATCCATGCCCGGCCCGACCTGGACCCAGGCGAGAATCGTGGTGGCGATACTGCCCGATACGCTGCCGATGACTTTCAACGGCAGGCGCGGGATTTTACCGGCCTGTTGGGAGCGAAGCCCCAAAGCCAGCGTCCAGAGCGCGAGCGCATACAAAGCCGCCGCGATGAGGATCGCCGCCAATTCTTCATACGAGTCCAACTTGGTGTATTCCCGGACGATGGCAATCCCCGGCACGGCCATGATGGCTGCCGCCTGTTCCTGTTGCACGCTGGTCCGTTTGAGCTTTTCCGGAAGTGAATTATCTATGGGAGGAAAGGTCATAATGCTAACAACAGAAAGAGGCAAATGAGAAAGAAATAGCTGCCACGGGAGACAACTTCGGAAATCAGCGAATTGCCCTCTGCAATCCACGCGTTCAGCTCATCCCATTTTGGGCGCAACCGACGATACAGGAAACGCAGGATCAGAAAGCTGAGAAACCCGGTCAGTAGAAGATTGAATAGACTGGCGATAAAGATACTCATGGCCGCAGACAACTTCACGATCGTGACAAAAACAGGGCGGTATTGGAACATTTTTTGTGTTTTCTCCCGGGGGTTACGGGATAGGCTTGCACATGGCGTTGTATGATGGATTGCGGCACGGAAGAGATTGCATGGGGTTAAAGGGATTGTGGCAAAAACGGAGAGTTTTGCAGGGCTTCGTGGGCTTGCTCGCCTTGCTCCCCGGTGCGGCGGCGGCGGAGTTGGTGCGGGGGGTGACGTGGGACTGGCAGTTGCAGGCGCCGTTGGATCTGGGCGTGGCGGTGGAGGTGTTGGCGCTGGACCCGGAGGAGGTCACGGCGGCACAGGTGGCGGCGCTTGGGGCGCGCGGGGTGTATACCATTTGCTACGTTTCGGTCGGCACGCTGGAAAACTGGCGCGCCGATGCGGGGCATTTTCCGCGCTCGGCGATTGGTCGGGCCTATGCGGGCTGGGAGGAGGAGCACTTCCTCGACATCCGGCATCCGGCGGTGCTGGCGCAGATGGGGGCGCGGATTGCGCGCTGTGCCGAGATGGGGTTCGATGCGGTGGAGCCGGACAATATGGACCTGCATCACAACGATACCGGCTTTGGCATAACACCCGCGCAAGTGATTGATTACTTTGGCAAACTTGCCGCGATTGCGCGCGAGGCCGGGCTGGATATCGGGCAGAAGAACGCGCCGGACCTGACCGGAGCGCTGATCGGTATGGCGGATTTTGTCATCACCGAGGGCTGTATCGAGGATGGGTGGTGCGACGCGGTGGCGGCCTATCCGGCGGCGGGCAAGGCGGTTTTGGCGGCGGAATATGTCGCGCCCCCGGCAATGGTTTGTGCGAAGTGGGCGGCGCGGGGCTATTCCGTCATCGTCAAGACCCACGACCTGACCCGCGCGCGCATGGAGTGCGGACCATGAGCGGGGAGCGGCTGCGCGGCACGCTGGCGGTGCTGGTGGCCTGCGGGCTATGGGGGCTGTCGGCGCTGTATTGGGGGCTTGTCGCCCATGTGCCAGCGCTCGAAGTGCTGGCGCATCGCACCCTCTGGTCCTTTGTGTTCTTCGGCGCCTTTCTGTTGGCGCAGCGGCGCGGGCGCGATCTGGGTGCGCTGTTGCGCGGGCCGGGGCGCGGCTGGGTGCTGGCGGCGTCGCTGGCCGTGGCGGCGAACTGGTTTTTCTACGTCTGGTCGGTGAGCAACGGCTATGCGCTCGAAGCCAGTCTTGGCTATTACATTTTCCCGCTGGTGGCGGTGTTTCTTGGCATGGTGGTGTTCGGGGAGCGGTTGACCTGGCGGATGGCGGCGGCGATCGGGTTGGCGGTGGCGGCGGTGGTTATATTGACCTACGGGCTGGGGGTCGCGCCGTATATCGCGCTGATCCTCGCGGGCACTTTCGGCGTTTACGGCATGTTGAAAAAACGCATCGAGGCGGAGCCGATGGTCAGCGTCACGGCGGAGGTGACGTTGTTGGCGCCGCTGGCTCTGGGCTGGTTGATCGGGGTGCATCTGGGGTGGTTTCCCGGCGGGATCGGCGCGTTTGGCGGCAATTTTCAGGACAGTTTCGTCCTCGCTTTCGCCGGGGTGTTCACCGGCCTGCCGCTGGTCCTGTTCGCTTACGGCGCGCAGCGTTTGCCGCTGGGGCAGGTCGGGGTGTTGCAATATATCAACCCGACGCTGCAATTTTTTATCGCTGTTTGGGTGCTGGGCGAGACCGCGACGGGCTGGCACCTTGGCGCGTTAACCCTGATCTGGGTCGCGGTGGCGATCTACTCGCTGGAGGCGCTGCGGGCGGATCGCGGTCAGGGCAGAAATCGGTAAATCGGGAGCAAAATTCGCGGCCTTCGGGTCAGCATCCTGCGGATTGCGAACGCGAATTTTGATGCTTGGTTTGGCAGATTAAACCGATTTCGCCCTAAGACAGCGCTGTCCGCAGGCGCGCCACGGCGGCGGGGATGTCCGGGGCGAGGGTGATGAAATCGTGCAGCGATGCTTCCGCGAAGCCCTCGGTGATGACGTGGTTCAGCAGATCAGCCAGCGGATTCCAGTAACCGTTTGAATTTATGAGGATAATTGGTTTTGTGTGCAGGCCCAGTTGCCGCCATGTCAGCACTTCGAAGAACTCGTCCAGCGATCCCGCGCCGCCGGGCAGCAACACGATGGCGTCGGAATTCATGAACATGACCTTTTTGCGCTCGTGCATGTTTTCCGTCACCACGAAGGCCGACAGGTCGCGTTTGCCCTGTTCGGCCTGCATCAGATGCGCTGGGATGACGCCGAAGGTTTCGCCGCCCGCCGCCTGCGCCGAATTGGCCACCGCGCCCATCAGGCCCACATCCCCCGCGCCATAAACCAGCCGCCAACCCGCGCGCGCGATGGCTTCGCCGAGCTCTTCTGCGTGGGAAAGGTAGGTCGGATTGGTGCCTGAACGCGCGCCGCAAAAGACGCAGATGCTCTTGGTTCGCTGGGTCATGGTCGTTCTTTCTGCATAAGGCTTTTGACCGGGCATAGCGCGGTTGCTATCTTGGCTCAAGGCAGATGGTAACAGGCGGATTGGGCAGATGGACAAATTTCGAGGCGTTTGGGGCTGGGTTTTCGGCGGGTTGGTGGCGCTGTTGCTGCTATTGGCCGGGGTTTTTCTGTTGTGGGCGCCGGAGCGGCAAGAGCCGGTGGCGGCGGTGAAAGAGCTGCCGGAAGCGGTGCCAGAGGTGGCGGTATCGGAGGTGGCGGTGTCACCTGAGGCGGAGCCCGCGCCGGTGGTGCCGCATTTCGATCTGATCCGGGTGACGCCGGGGGGCGATGTGACCGTGGCCGGGGGCGCGGAGCCGTCGGCGGAGGTGACGGTGTTGCTCGACGGGGCGGAGGTGTTTTCTACCAAGGCGGATCGTTCCGGCGCCTTTGCCGGGCTGTTCACCCTGCCGCCCTCGGACGCGCCGCAGGTTCTGACCTTGCGGGCGGGGGGCGTTGAGTCGGCGGAAGCGCTGATCGTGGAGCCGATTGCGGGGCCGGTGGTGGCGTCGGCGGCTGTTCCGGAGGTCGTGCCGGGTGTGGTTGAAGTCGCGCCGGGGGCTGTTGCGGAAGTGGTGGACCCGGTTGAGGCGAGCGGTGAGGCCGCTGAAGCTGCGGTGGACGCGATCGAGGCAGGGCGCGAGGGCGCCGGGGCGATAGTGGATGCGGCGGAGCCGGGGGCTGAAGCGAAAACTGTGGCGGCTGCGGAGGCGGCTGCGGCTGTTGCTGGGGGGGCGCCGGAGGTTGTGGAGCCGGAAGCCGCGCCGGGTGTGGAAGCCGGATCGGGGACGGTTGCAGAAGGGGGGCTAGAAGCGGCAGAGGGGCGTGTTGCTGTTGCCGAAGCTGTGGCGGATGTGGTGATGCCGGAGGCTGCGTCGGGTGCTGAAGCGGAGGCGGTGGAGGCGCGCGTTGCGGGTGCCGAAGTTGCGGCGGATGTGGTGATGCCCGAGGTTGCGTCGGGTGCCGGGACGGAAGCGGTTGCGGAAGCGGCGCCGGAAGTCGTTGTGGAAGGGCAAGTGCCTGCGCAGCCTCGGGTGTTGCGCAGCGGGCCGGATGGGGTTCAGGTGGTGCAGGGGCGCGCGCCGGTTGCGCCGCCCTTGTCAATCGACGCGATTTCTTATGACGATGCCGGGGAGGTGGCGTTGTCAGGTCGTGGGCGCGGCGACGGGGATTTGCGAATTTATCTGAATAATCAGCCGGTTGGAACGGCCAGTATCGGGGCGGATGGGCAGTGGCGCGCGCCGTTGCCGGAGGTGGAGACCGGGGTTTATACGCTGCGGGTTGACGCGATTGATGCGGCGGGCGAGGTCCGTGCGCGGGTGGAAACGCCGTTCAAACGCGAGGAGCCGGAGCTGTTGCAGGCGGCGTCCGAGGATGCGCGCGGGCCACTGACTGCGATCACCGTGCAGCCGGGGCACACGCTTTGGGCCATCGCGCGCGACCGTTATGGCGACGGGGTGTTGTATGTGAAAGTCTTTGAGGCCAACCGGGATCAGATCCGCGACCCGCATTGGATTTATCCGGGGCAGGTGTTTACCTTGCCAGCGGAGGAGTAAGGGCGCCGCGATTATGCGCGCTTACTCTGCTGCTTTGATTGGGCTGCCCCGGTCGTCCTGCGCCGTATTGTCTTTTGAGGCGTCCTCGGCGGGGGCGTCGTCGGAAGTCGCGTCGACGTCTGCCGTTTCCGCTTCGGCCATGCGTTGTTTGAGCAGGGTCTCTACCGCTTCCGGCTCCGGCGTTTCTGCCCCCTCATCGGCTTCGGTTTCCGCGTCCGGTTCCACGTCCCAGATCAGGTCTTCGAAGCGGGCCTTGCGGGCGGCGCGGTTCAGTTCGAGATCGCGCGCTGTGGCCGACGAGGCGAGCGCTTTGAAGCGGCGGACGGAGGAATAGGCGCCGGTGGTGAGCCAGAAGCGCAGGGCCAGCATCGACGGGGTGAAGACCAGGGTTAACACGGTGGCGATGCCCAGCCCGAAGACCACGGCGGTGGCCAGTTGCTTCCACCACAGCGCGGTCGGGGCGTCGATCGAGTAACCGCCATTGATGAAGTCCAGCGACAGGCCGAACATCATCGGAGTCAGGCCTGCCATCGTGGTGATCGTGGTTAACAGGACCGGGCGGATGCGGTTTTCCGCCGTGCGCACGATGGCTTCGACGCGCGGCATGACGCGGGCATATTCCTGATAGGTGTCGATCAGCACGATGTTGTTGTTCACCACGATGCCCGCCAGCGCGACAATGCCGGTGCCGGTCATGATGATGGAGAATTGCTGCCCCATGACCAACATGCCGACGAGGACGCCCGCGGTGGACAACACCACGGCGAGCAGCACGAGGGCGGAATTGTAGAGCGAGTTGAACTGCGCCAGCAGGATGATGAACATCAGGAACAGGGCGGCGGAGAAGGCCTGCACAAGGAAGGCGGAGCTTTCGGATTGCTCTTCCGCGTCGCCGGCCCATTCGTAGCTTACCGAGGCGGGCAGGGGGTTGGTTTGCAGCCATTCGTCCAGCCGCTCGATGCGCTCGCTGGCGGTGATGACGGTGCGGGTCAGGGTCTGCTCCGGGTGATCGGCGATATAGGCGTCGGCTTCTGCGGTGGACAGGATGAGGTCCAGATCGCTATCCGCATCGGTCAGGCGCACCAGATCGTCTTCCACCGCGGCCTTGATGTTGAACACCCGTTTCTGGTCGATGCGCGAGATTTGCGCCAGCGTCGGCACGGCCTTGCGGCTGACGAAGTTGGACAGGGGGACGAGCCCCTGCGGGGTGCGCAGTTTCAGGCTGTCGAGGGTTGACAGCACCCGGTCCTCTTTCGGCAGGCGCACGCGGATTTCGATCTCTTCGTCGGAGCTTTCCACCCGCATGGTGTCGAGCAGGATGCCGTTGGTGATCAACTGCACGATGCCGCCGACCGTGGCGACATTGGTGCCGTACCGCCCGGCGGCTTCGACATCGACTGTCAGTTCCCAGTCGATGCCGGGCAGGGGGCGGCTGTCTTCGATCTGGATCAGCGCCGGGGTCGCGTCGAAATGGGCGCGGGTCAGGGCGGTTGCTTCCAACAGATCGTCCCAATCGTCACCCTTTAGCCGCAGGCTGATGGGTTTGGTGGAGGCGGGGCCGCCGGAAATGGCCAGAACTTCCGTGCGGATGCCGGGGATTTCTGCCATTCGGGCTTTCAGCGCGTCAATGGCGGTCGAGGCGACATAGGTCGCATCGGCGGTGCGTTTTTTATACGGGATCAGGCCCAAAAACCACGCGTCTTCCTCGACGAAGGGGATGTTTTCCCAGACCTCGAATTCGATCTGGATCTGGCCGATCTGGTCCTGCGGGCCGGAGGCGCCTGCGGTGTTCTGGTTCAGACCGCCTTCCCCGGCGAAGGCGAAGACGTTGAGGATGCCGGGCGTGGCCAGCACTTCCCGCTCCACCCGCCGTACCAGCGCATCCTTTTCCTCGATCGAGAGATTGCCGCGCGCCTGCACATAGACGATGCCGCGTTGGGCTTCGACATCGGCGAAGAAGGTGACGCCGTTATTGTTCTGGGCGTAGTAAACAAAGGTGCCGACGACAAAGCCCAGCACGGCGAGGATGGTGACGAAGGGCATCACCGGGTTGGCGGCGATGAAGTGGATCAGGTGGCCGAACGGGGTGCGTTTGCGGTGGCCCTCGACCTTTTGCGGCGCGCGGTGCGGCTTCACGCTGTCGAGCAGCAGGGTCAGAATCACGAGGCCGAGGACCAGCAGGACCATGCCGGGCAGGGCGGCCAGCAGGGCGGGCGTGTCCGGCGCAGTGGTCCAGAGGTAGTTCGGGTTGATCATCTGCATCGCGGCGGCGAAGGTGAAGAGGGTGGCGGGGATCAGGAGGCCCGCGCGCAGCCAGATCGGCAGGGGGCGCAGCACCTCGGACGTGTGGTCGAGGGCGCGGCTCAGGCGTCCGGCGACGCCGCCGACCACGGGGAGGTAGACCAGCGCGACGAGAAGCGAGGCGGACAGGACGTAGATCAGGGTGCGCGGCAACATGCCCATGAATTCGCCGGGCACGCCGGGCCAGAACAGCATGGGCATGAAGGCGCAGAGCGTGGTCGCGGTCGAGGACACGATGGGCCAGAACATGCGTTTGGCGGCATCGGTATAGGCGTGCATCGGGCCAATGCCGTCGCGGATGCGGTTGTCGGCATATTCGACCACCACGATGGCGCCGTCGACCAGAATGCCGACTGCGAGAATCAGGCCGAACATGACGATGTTGGACACGGTGTAATCCAGCGCGCCGAACAGGACGAAGGTTAACAGAAACGAGGTTGGGATGGCGAAACCGACCAGCAGGGCGGAGCGCATGCCGAGCGAGGCCAGCACCACGATCATCACCAGCGCGATGGCGGTAATCACCGAGCCTTCGAGCTGTTTGACCATGCTTTCGACCTGATAGGAATCGTCGTTGGAGAAGCTGACGTTAACCGTTTGCTGCAGGGCTTCCGGCCAGGCGGCGCGGGTTTCTTCCACCACGCGGCGCACTTCGGCGGCGGTGTCTATGATGTTGAAACCCTTGGCTTTTACCACCTGAAGCGCCACGGTGGTTTCGCCGTTGAACCGCGCGGTGCCGTGCCGGTCCTCGAAGGCCAGCCGGATCTCGGCAATGTCGCCCAGCGTCACCACCCGGTCGCCGTTAACCTTGACCGGCAGGGCGAATACATCGCCCACCTCATCGAAGGAGGACGGGATCTTGACCGCGGTTTCGCCGGTTGGCGTGCTGATGGCGCCGGCGGCGATCAACTGGTTGTTGTTGCGCACGACGTTAATCAATTCGCCGGCGGTGACGTTGTAGGCTTCGAGTTTCAGCGGGTCGATCAGCACTTCCAGCATCTCGTCGCGGTAGCCGGTCAGCGAGGCGTCCAGCACCGCGTCGATCCCGGCGACCTTCTCTTCGAGTTCCTGCGCCAGCCGCACGAGGGTGCGTTCCGGCACGTCGCCGGTAAGGTTGACGATGAGAATGGGGAATTCGGCGAAGTTGATTTCGTTCACCGAGTAGTTCTTCGCGCCTTCCGGGAACTTGGTTTCGACCTTGTTCATGGCGTCGCGTACATCGGCGATCACCTTGCTGCGGTCCCAGCCAAACTCGAATTCCAGCGCCACCCCGGCATAGCCCTCGGCGGCGGTGCCGGACATGGATTTCAGCCCGTCGATATCGGCCAGTTCGGCTTCCATCGGCTGCACCAGCAGGCGTTCGCTGTCGGCGGCGGAAATGCCGGGGAAGGGGACGGAGACAAAGATGGCGGGGATTTCGATATCCGGCTGGCCCTCTTTTGGCAGGCCGACATAGGCAGTGACCCCCGCGATTAGGGTTAACAGCACGAAAGCCATAACCATGCGGGCCCGTTCGGCGGCCCAGTCGATGACCCGGATCATTGCGTGGCCTCCCGGTACACGGCGGCAACGGCAACGCCTTCCTTAACGTAATCCTGCCCGATAACGATCAGGGTGATTTTTTCCGGCAGACCGGAGACCCAGACGCCTTCCAGCGTGTCGCGTTCCATGCTGACCGGGGCGAAAACCGCCTTGCCCTCGGCATTGACGATGCGCACGCCAAGCTGGCCGGTATCGGACAGGGTCAGCGAGGATTGCGGCACCAGATGGGCGCGTTTGCCGGTCGAGGCGATGAGGATTTCTGCCGTTTGCCCGGCGCGGATCGACAGGTCCGGGTTGGCGATTTCCGCTTCGACGCGGAAGGTGCGGGTCGTGGCGTCGGCGGAGCGCGACAGGAAGGACACGGCGCCGCGGACTTGCCGCCCGCTGGACAACTGCGCGCCGACGAGGGAGCCGACCTGAATGCGGTCAACATCGGTTTCGGCCACAAAGCCCACCAGCCGGATCGGGTCCAGCGCGAGGATGCGCGCGCAAGGGGCGCCGGGTTGCAAAAGCGCGCCGGTCTCGGCGGTGTCGCTTTCCAGAACCCCGTCAAAGGGGGCGTAAATCCGGGTGTTGGCGATGTCGCGTTCGACGCTCAGAACCTGCGCCTGCGCGCGTTCCGCAGCGGCCTGCGCCGAGGCCAGACCCGCCTTGGCAGAACTGACCGCCGCCTGCGCCGAAGCCATGCCCGCGCGGGCATTGGCGACGCGGGTATCGGTCGCGAAGCCGCCCTTGGCCAGCCCTTCCGCCGCCTCAAGGTTGATGCGCGCCTCTTCCAGCCGCGCTTCCGCTTCGCTCACCCGCGCGGCGGCCACCGGCGCGTTGGCTTCCGCTTCCGTCAGCCCGGCCTTGGCCTGCGCCAGCGTTGCCGCCCGCGTGCCCATGTCAATCTCGCACATCAGGTCGCCTTTCGAGATCAGCGTGCCGCGCGGGATCGGGGCGGAGATTACCTTGCCGGAGGTCTCCGCTGCCAGCTGCACCTCGCGCGCCGCTTCCGTGCGCCCGCGCGTGATCACCGCGCTGTCGATCTCGGTCGCCACGCTGTCGATCACCACAACCGCAACCCGGCCATCCTCCGTCACCGCGCCTGCGGGCGCTTCTTCGAGTACCGCTTCCACCGGCGCCGCCTCTTCCGGCGTCAGCCCGGCGAAGCGCAGAAAGGTGTCGCGCTGGAACACCAGAAAGAACAACCCGGCGGCCACGATAATTGCGGTCAGGATGGACATTATGCGCATTGTTTTTCCCCGGTTTTCTGATCAGCACATATCACAGCGGCTCCGAAAGTGGCGTTTCGTCTAGCAGCCAATCCTTGACATAAGGTTAATGCCTGCCAGCTACAACACTTCCCGCCGGATTTTGCCCTGTATCCGCTGCAAATTCACAGCAATGTCACGGCAAATCCCGGCCTGTTTTCCGAAGGCTTGGCAACGCGGGGGGCATTCTCTACAAGGGAGGCGAACAAAACGGAGGCCGTGCAGGTGTCAAATCCCGAATCGTTTATCGACGAAGTGACGGAAGCGGTGCGTCAGGACAAGCTGATGCAGAGCTTTCGCAAATATGGCTGGATCGGCGCGGTGCTGGTGCTGGCGATTGTCGGCGGGGCCGGGGTGAACGAATACCTCAAGGCGCAGCGCACGGCGCAGGCGCAGGCCTTTGGTGATGCGGTTCTGGGCGCGGTGGCCGAACAGGATGCGGCAGCGCGGCTGGCGGCGTTGAATGCGATCGACGCGGAAGGCGACACGGCGGCGGTGCTGGAGATGATCAAGGCGGCGGAAGGTCAGGACGACGCGCGCACGGCGCTGATGGCGCTGGCCGAGAAGCCGGACGTGGCGCCGGTTTACCATGATCTGGCACGGATGAAAGCGGCGCTGGCGCCGGGTTGGGACGACCCGGAGGCGCGGATTGCGTGGCTCGAGCCGCTTTTGGGCGCGCAGGCCGGGTTCCGGGTGCTGGCGGAGGAGCAAATCGCGCTGTCGGAGCTGGAAGCCGGGCGCAAGGATGCGGCGATGGCGCGGCTTGAAAGCCTGACCAGCGACGCAGATGCGGGGCCGGGGCAGCGCCAGCGGGTATCGCAGCTTTTGATGGCCTTGGGTTGGGTCGCACAGAATTAAGCTCGAAGTCGGGGCTTCACGGGGGATAAGATGATGAAAACACAAACAAAATTCCACCTGAAGGCGCTGTTGGCCATCGGTGTGAGCGCGGCGGTCCTGACGGGATGCGCGCAAAAGGAACTGATCCTCGACGGGCTTCGCGAAGACCTGCGCAGCCCGGATTATGATGTGAACGACCCGGCGGCGGTTGCAGCCGCGACGGCTGCGGCGGAAAAGGCGGGGGCGGTGGAAAACCTGTCCCGGCCGGTGAGCCTCGGGCGGGCGCAGAATATCGGCGCCTGGACCCATCGCGGCTACAACGCGAAACACAATCTGCCCCATGCAGCCTTCACCGCAGCGCCCAGCGTGATCTGGCGCGCCAAAATCGGCGATGGCAATACGGGCCGCGAGCGCATTGTTGCGGCGCCGGTCAGCGACGGGTCGCGGATTTTCACCGTCGATTCCAAGGGGCTTCTGAGCGCGACGGCGACCTCCGGCGCCAAGGTCTGGAGTGTCAATATCCGCGCGGCGGGCGAACGGGCGGGGACCGGCTCCGGCCTCGCGCTGGCGGGCGGCAAACTCTTCGCCACAACCAGCAACGGCTCGTTGGTTGCGCTTGATCCGGCGAGCGGTAAAATCCTTTGGCGTCAACAGGTTACCGGCGGCATTTCCGCCGCGCCGACCGCCTCCGGCGGCAAGGTGTATATCACTTCCGCCGCCTCCGGTGCTTACGCCATCAACGCGGCGAACGGGCGGATCGACTGGCACCTGCCGGGCCTGCCGACGCAATACGGCTTTGCCGGGGCTGCCGCGCCGGCGATTTCCGGCGGTGACGTGGTTTTCGCCATGGCCAACGGTTCGATGGTTGGGGTCGACGCGCGCAAGGGCACGCCGGATTGGGTGGCGCGTCTGCCGGGTGACCGGGCGGGCCGGGGCAAGAACGTGCTGCAAGCTTTTGGTGGCGAGCCGGTTGTCGCGGGCGGGCTGATTTTCGCCGCCACGCAGGCCGGGCGCGCCTTTGCCGTGACGCCCTCCGGCTCCGTGCGCTGGAAAGCGGATGAGGGCGCGGCGGGGATGATGGCGGTCGCGGGCGGCGCCGTGTTCTTTGTCAACGACGAGAACAAGCTGGTGCGGCTGTCGGCGCGCGATGGAAAACGGCTCTGGATCGTTGATCTGCCGCGCTACGACACCGACAATACCCGCAAACAAAAGAGCGTCTATCCCGCTTTCGGGCCGCTGATGGCGGGCGGGCAGCTTTGGGTCGCGTCCGGCGACGGGTTCCTGCGCAGCTACAACCCTGCGGACGGGGCCGTGACCCGCGAGGTCGAGCTGCCCTCCGGCGCGGCGGCGCGGCCGATCATCGTTGGCGGCACCCTGTATCTGGTCACCACCAAGGGCGATCTGCTGGCTCTGCGCTAGAGCGGTTTGCAAATTGCGGGCGGCTGCGATATGCGGGCCATCTTGTTTTGAAAGGTCAGCGCCATGAGCTTTACCCTCGCCATCGTCGGGCGCCCCAATGTGGGCAAATCGACCCTGTTTAACCGGCTTGTCGGGCGCAAGCTGGCGCTGGTCGATGACCAGCCCGGCGTGACGCGCGATTTGCGCGAGGGGGAGGCGAAGCTCGGGCCACTGAAATTCACCGTGATCGACACGGCGGGTCTTGAAGACGCGACCGATGATTCGCTTGAAGGGCGGATGCGGCGGCTGACGGAGCGGGCGGTGGAAATGGCCGATGCCTGCCTGTTTCTGATCGACGCCCGCGCCGGGGTGTTGCCGACCGACGAGATTTTTGCCGATATTTTGCGCCGCAAGAACGCGCATGTGATCCTCGCTGCCAACAAGGCGGAGGGGCGTGCGGCGGAAGCGGGGCTTTTGGAGGCCTATGCGCTGGGGCTGGGCGAGCCGTTGGGCTTGTCGGCGGAGCATGGCGAGGGGATGGGCGAGTTGGCGGCGGCGCTGGCGCCCATTGCCGAAGAAATGTCTGCGCGCGCTGAACGCATCGCGCAGGAAGCGCCGGAAGTCGACGTTGCGTTGAGCGCGGAAGAGGCGGAGCGGGGCGAAGACGAGGTTTCTTCCGCCGCGCGGGTGCCGACGGAAAAGCGCCCGCTGCAAATTGCCGTGGTGGGCCGTCCGAATGCGGGCAAATCGACCCTGATTAACCAGCTTTTGGGCGAGGACCGCCTGTTGACCGGCCCGGAAGCGGGCATCACCCGCGACGCGATTTCGCTGCCGATCAACTGGCAGGGCACGCCGGTGCGCATGTTTGACACGGCGGGGATGCGTAAACGGGCTAAGGTGCAGGAAAAGCTGGAGAAATTGTCGGTAGCGGACGGGCTGCGGGCGGTGAAATTTGCGGAGGTCGTGGTGGTTCTGCTCGACGCGGCGATCCCGTTTGAAAGTCAGGATCTGCGCATCGCGGCGCTGGCGGAGCGCGAGGGGCGCGCGGTGGTGGTCGCGGTAAACAAATGGGACGCGGAGAAGGACAAACAGGACAAGCTCAAGGAGTTGAAACTGGCCTTTGAACGCCTGTTGCCACAGCTGCGCGGCGCGCCGCTGATCACGGTGTCGGCCAAGACCGGCAAGGGGTTGAATCGGCTGCATGAGGCGGTGCTGCGCGCGCATGAGACCTGGAACCGCCGGGTGTCGACCGCGCGGCTCAACCGCTGGCTCGAAGGCATGATCACGGCGCATCCGCCCCCCGCGCCGGGCGGCCGCCGCATCCGGCTGCGTTACATGACGCAGGTGAAATCCCGCCCGCCGGGCTTCGTTGTCATGTGTTCGCATCCCGACAAGCTGCCGGAAAGCTATTCTCGCTATCTTATCAACGGCTTACGCGACGACTTTGACATGCCGGGCACGCCAATCCGTCTGCATATGCGCTCACAGGCGGACAAGAACCCCTATAAGAATCGCAAGAAATCGACGCCCTCGCGGCTGCGAAAACATCTCGGGAAACCGCCGGCAAATTCCTGACAGGCGCCAAAAAGAAAACGCCCTCCGCTGGGGAGGGCGTTTTTGCGAGAGGGGGGTTAGTTCAGGTAGCCCATCGGATCGACGCTTTGCGTGCCCTTGCGGACCTGGAAATGCAGGAAGGGCGGGGTGGCGGCGCGGACCGAGGCGATGGCTTGCCCCGCACTGACCTTTTCGCCTTTAGACACGGCGATATTGTCGATGCCCGCATAGACCGTCAGCAGGCTGCCCGAATGTTTGATTACCAGAATCGGCACCTGATCGGTGTCGCGCGTGATGGCGGCGACGGTGCCGGCGGCGGCGGCGCGCACCGTGGCCCCGGCCTTGGCGGAAATATCGACGCCATCGGTTTTGCCCCGTTCAAAGGCACGCGCCACCCGACCCTCGACTGGCATGACCATGCGCGCGGCGGTGGCGGCGGTGCGGGTTTCGCCGAGGCCCGGCGATGCGGGGGTGGTCGGCGTTTTCAGGCTCTCATCCGCGTCCGGCAGCGGCACGGCGGCGGAAGGCGGCAGCGGGGTTGGCGAGCCGACGCCCGGCGCGGTGGTGCCGAGGCTTGCGGTCGCGGTGGGACGGTTAACGGTCGGGATCAGCAGATATTGCCCCTCGCGAATGCTGAGGGATGAATCCAGACTGTTCCACGAGGCCAGCGCATTCACCGGAACATTATAGGTTCGCGCGATGGAATAGGCGGTTTCGCCGCGGGCAACCTGATGGCGCACCGGGGCTGCGGCGGCGGTGGGGTTGCTGCCTTCCAGCCGGTCCAGCGCATTGCCCGCCATCTCGGTCACATTGAGCGTGCCCGCCGCCGTGGCGCCGCCGCCATTCAGCATCCGGGGCAGGGCGAGGATTTCGCCGGCGCGCAGGGTGGTTTGCGGCGGAATGCCATTGTAGCGGCCCAATTCGTTGGGGCCAAAGCCCAGCCGTGCGGCGATTTGTGCCACCGTATCGCCCGCGCGGGCCACCACGACCTGATAGGTCGGGTAGGAAATCACCCCGCGCGAATCCGGTTTCGGGCGGCCGGTGGGCGCGGCTTTGCGCGCGGCGTCGGCGGTTGAAAACCCGCCTGCAAGGCCGCGCAGGTCAAAATCCAGCCCCTTAAATCCGGTAAATTTCCCGTCTGTGCAGCCCGCCAGCGCCAAAGGCGCCAGCAGCGCCGCTCCGATCCAGTTGCGTGTATGTGCCATTCTGCCCGTCCTTCGCCGTCTGCGCGGCGCTTGTTCTGGGGGAGGCGTTTCAGACCTGTTCCCCGATTTTCACAATACTTTCCGCCGGTTAGCGGAACTTCTCACGATCCTAGCCCTTCGATCAGGGGCACGAACCGCACCGGCATCAACTCCTGATAATCAAAACCCGTCGCGGTGCGGGTGACTTTCAACAGCGTCTGCACCGCGTCGGATTGTCCCACCGGCAGGACCATAATACCGCCTTCGGCCAGTTGAGCCAAGAGGGGGCCGGGCGGGTCTTCGGCAGCGGCGGTCACAACGATGCGATCAAAGGGTGCTTGTTCGGCCAGCCCATGCGATCCGTCGCCAGTGATGGCGGTGATGTTGGTTAAATCGAGGCGGGCAAAAAGCTCTCGGGCGGCTTGCACCAGCCCGCGGTGGCGGTCGATTGTGTAGACCCGGCGGGCGAGGCGCGCGAGGATGGCGGCCTGATAGCCCGAGCCGGTGCCAACTTCCAGCACCTTGGATTTTGGTTTTATATCAAGGGCTTGGGTCATCAGGCCGACGACGGAGGGCTGCGAGATGGTTTGCCCGGAGGCGATGGGCAGGGGCATATCCTCATAGGCGCGGTCCTCGAAAATGCCCTTGACGAAGAGGCCGCGATCCGTGGCTTCCATCGCTTCCAGCACCCGCGAATTGGTCACGCCGCGCGAGCGCAGGGCGAAGAGGAACTGCATTTTGCGTTCCGGCGTATAGGCGGGGGTTTGCAGCGGGCTCACGGCGCTTTTCCGCCGGTTTCAAAGCTGCGCGATAGGGCGACGAGCTGATCTTGTGCCGTCAGGTCGGCGCGCATGGGGGTCACGCTGACATAGCCCTGCGTGAGCAGGTCCGCGTCGGCGCCGGGGGTGGAGGGGCCGTGTTGCGTGCCGCCTTTGAGCCAGAGATAATCCCGTCCGGTCGGGCTTTTTTGCCGCGTGGCGCTGAAATAGGTCTCTTCGCGTCGGCCTTGCGCGCAAATTTTGGTGCCCTTGACTTCGGCGGCGGGGCAGGGCGGGAAGTTGACATTGAAAAACACGCGGTAATCGTCGTGCGACGGGGTTTGCAGATGCTCCATCAAGCGGCGCAGGATGGCGGGAGCGAGGCGGCGGGCGGCGTCGAAAATGTCCGGCGTCTTGAACAGGTCGGGGCTGAGATATTGGCTTAGGGCAACGGCGGGCAGGTCTTGTAGCGCCGCTTCCATCGCCGCGCCGAGGGTGCCGGAATAGAGCGCGTTTTCTGCCGCGTTATTGCCCCGGTTGATGCCCGACAGCACCAGCTCCGGGCGTTCGGGCAGCACGTCGTACAGCGCGGCCAGGACGCAATCGGCGGGGCTGCCCTCCACGGCGAAGCGGCGCTCGGCGAGTTGGGAAATCAGCATGGGGCGGGTGTAGGAGATGGTGTGGCCGACGCCGGATTGCTCGAAGGCGGGCGCTACGGTCCAGACCTCGCCCCCCGGTCCCGCCAATGCCTGCGCCACTTCGGTCAGGGCCGCGAGGCCGGGCGCGTTGATGCCGTCGTCATTGGTCAGCAGGATGCGCATTTCAGTTCCCCCTGTCTTTCAATAGGCGCGCGGGCTTTTCCGGGCAAGCGCTGCGGGCAATCAGGCGAGGATTTCCGGCAGCAAGCGCGCCGCTTCGTCGTCCGGGGAGGCGAGTTTGCTGCGGTCCTCGGTGGGGAAAAAGCGCGCGCGCATGGCGGTGGCCAGCGGTTTCGGGTGCAACACGCGGATATTAGGGCCGATGCGCGCATTTTCCGCCCGCCAGCTTTCGACCAGCGCCATTTGCGCGGCTTTGGTGGCGCCGTAGCCGCCGAAGAATTTTTCGCCCGCGTGGTCGTCGTGGAAGAAGATGGCGCGGGAGTTGTCGCTCATCAGGGGGGTGACGAAGGCGATCAGCCGGGCGGTGGCGGCGACGTTGACGGCGACGGATTTATCCCAATCCTTGCCGTTCACATCCGCCGCCGGGGTCAGGTGCATGGCCTCGATGGCGGAGTGGATCCAGAGGTCGATCCCGCCCCAGCGGTCATGCACCGCGCGGCAGAGTTGGGCCATGGCGTCTTCGTTGGTGATGTCCATCGGCGCCAGCGTGGCCGACCCGCCCGCGGCCCGGATGCGGTCATCCACCTCTTCCAGCGCGCCGACGGTGCGTCCGACGGCGACGATATGGTGCGTTGGGGCCAGCGCCACGGCGAGCGACGCGCCCAAGCCCCGCGACGCGCCGGTGATCAAGGCGACTTTGCTGGCGGACGGGGTTTCAGGCTTGCTTGCGGTTTCGTTCATGGCGCGCTCCTCGATCTGATACCGGATAGCCGCTCCGGTTTTCCCATAGCTATAGTGAAATCGCTTTAATCTGCAATATTGAGCCTCAAAATTCGCGTTCGAAATCAGCAGGATGCGGATTGAGAGGCAGCGAATATTGATTCAAATATAGCGATTTCTGTTCTATTCCGCCACTTCGGCGGTGTCCAGCGGATGCGGGGGAAGGCGCGTTTTTGTTCTCGTTGCTGTCCTCCTATATGACCAGTTTCAGGGTGGTTTCGGCGCCATCGGACAGGCGCAGGCGGGCGTGATCTGCGGCGACGGCGGTCAGCGTGCCGAGCGGGGTGCGTTTGCCCGCGCTGCCGGTGACGATTTCACCCGAGGGCAGGCGGATCAGGGCGGTCAGGGCGTCGGTCGGTCCGGCGGTGCCGATGAGGGCGACTTCGGCCATGTTGAGCCGGTCGGGCTGTGTGGCGTGTTCGGCAACGAATTGATTCGGGTTGGGCACCGGGTCCGGGATTTCGGCCAGCGTTGGGCCGCGCGCGGGCGCGGCGGCTTTTGGGGCTGAGTTCGGAGCAGGACCATAGGCCGCCAGCATCGGGTCTTCCGGCGCGGCGGGCGCAGGCGGCGCGACTTCCGCGGGCGCTTTCGGCGCGGGGGCGTTGCGAAAGAAGCCCGCGTTGAAGGTGCCGGGGGCATGGCCGGGCGGGGTCTGCATCATTCCTTCGACCGCATCCAGCCCCCCCAAACCCTCGGGGCGCGGCAGCGGCGGCGGGGCGGATAAGGGCGCGGCGGTATTGGAGGCAATGACGCCCGAAGGCGGTGGCGCTCCCGTTCCCGAGCCGAAAAAACTACTGTCAAATACGCCGCCAAGGGCACCATTTCCGGGCATGTCTGTCTCCTATAATAGAGACAGGATAGCCGCGCCGAATTAACAGCCGGTTAATGCGGGAAATTTAATTCGGCCCGGCGGCGGTGCAGCTTGAAACCAGGGTTTCGTAGCGCTCGACGATCCAGCCCGGCGCGTCCGTCGGAATGTTCTCATCAAGGCGGCCCTGCGAGCGGGCGAACACCTTGGCGGTGCGCGAATTGTCCACCATGTCAAAGCCTTCGGTCACGGCGACGCGGTCGTAGATCACCAGCGCGATGGCGACCAGCAACAAGCCGCGTAACACCCCGAAAACGAAGCCTAAAGCCTGATCGACCCCGCCGAGGGCCGAGCGCTGGATGGTCGAGGACAGGAGCGGCGTGAACAGGGACACGACGACCAGCGACAGCGCCATGACACCGGCAAAGGCGGCGATGGTCGACAACTCGCAGCTATCGGCGATGTAGTCCGACAGGACCGGGATTTCCTTGATCAGCGGCACGGCACGCGGGGCGAACATATAGGCCAGCACGGCGGCCAAAATCCACCCGGCAATCGCCATGCCCTCGCGCACGAAGCCGCGCGAATAGGCCAGAATCGCCGAAACCAGAATCACCAGCGCCACCACGCCATCTATTAAGGTAAATCCGTCCATTCCCAGCCCTCGTTAGCTTTTCGTTTCATCCGGCACCAAATGTCTCGCCGACAAAGCCGACCAGATCGCCCATCATCCGCAGGCTCATAGCATCATGTGTTCCGGTTTTCGAGCCTTTCGGCAAGATTGCGGTGGAAAATCCGAGTTTTGCGGCTTCTTTCAGACGGTTTTCCGTCTGTCCTACCGGGCGCAGGGCGCCGGACAGGGAGATTTCGCCGAATACCACGAGGTCGCGCGGCATGGCGGCGTCTTCGCGGGCCGACAAAAGCGCGGTGGCCACGGCGAGATCGGCGGCGGGCTCGGAGATTTTCATGCCCCCGGCGACGTTAAGGTAAACGTCCAGCCCGGCAAAGGGAATGCCGACGCGCGCTTCCAGCACCGCCAGAATCATCGCCAGCCGCGCCCCGTCCCAGCCCAGCACCGACCGGCGTGGTTGGGCAAGTGAAGAAGGCGCGACAAGTGCTTGAAATTCCACGAGAACCGGGCGAGTCCCCTCGATGCCTGCAAAGACGGCAGAGCCGGGGGACGGGGCGTCGCGCTCGCCCAGAAACAGCGCCGACGGGTTGGCGACTTCCGACAATCCGCCGCCGGTCATCTCGAAAACCCCGATCTCATCGGCGGGGCCAAAGCGGTTTTTCACCGCGCGCAGAATGCGGAACTGATGACCGCGCTCGCCCTCGAAATACAGCACCGTGTCGACCATGTGTTCGACCACGCGCGGCCCGGCGATTTGCCCCTCTTTGGTGACATGCCCCACCAGAATCACCGACACGCCGCGCGCCTTGGCAAAGCGGGTCAGCTCATGGGCGGCGGCACGCACCTGCGACACCGAACCGGGCGCGCTTTCCACATTGTCGGCCCACATGGTCTGGATCGAATCAATGATCACCAGATCGGGTTTTTCCGCCTCCAACGTGGTTAATATGTCGCGCAGATTGGTCTCGGCGGCCAGCCCGACCGAGGCGTCGCGCAGCCCAAGTCTCTGCGCCCGCATCCGCACCTGAGCGCGCGCCTCTTCGCCGGAAACATAGATGGTTTTCAAGCCCTTACGGGCAAAACTTGCAGCGGCTTGCAAAAGCAGGGTCGACTTGCCGATCCCCGGATCGCCGCCCACCAGAATGGCCGAAGCAGGCACCAGACCGCCGCCCAGAACCCGGTCCAGCTCCGCCACGCCGGACAGGGTGCGCGGGGGCGGGGCTTCCTCGGTCGCCAGATCGGACAGCGCAATCCGGTTGCCGCGCATCGCGCCCAGGCTCTTTGACGCCGGCCCCTGCGACAGCGGCACCTCCTCGCGAATGGTGTTCCAGGCGCCGCAATTGTCGCATTGGCCGGACCATTTGGAGAAGGAGGCGGCGCATTCCTGGCAGGTATAGGTGAGGGTCTTGCGGGCCATTAACTTTTCTTTGCGGTGAGGATCGAGGCCAGAATAGAGGCCAGCACGCAGAGGGTGAAGAGATAGAGCCCCCAGCCGGTCTCGACCCGCGTGAAGGCAACGCCTTTGACCAGCACGACGTAAAGCGCGATGAGGAAGATGTCCGCCATTGCCAGCTTGCCGATAATATTGAGCGTGGGCAAGGCCTTACGGCGCAACAGGCCGAAATGGATCAGGGCGAGGCCGGTGACTTTCAGGATGGGGGCGAAGATGGCGAAAAAGGTGACGACGAGGGCGAGAAACACGTCGCTGCCCCAGAGCGTTTTCAGCCCGGAAATCACCGAAATGGCCTCGGTGCCAAACAGCGGAAGGTTAATTCCGGCATGTAAAATCGGGGCGAACCAGCTTACCGGAAAGGCGATGATCAGGCTGAGATTGAGCCATTTTGCGACTTCGCGGGTCATGTGCGGCCCCGTGCGTAATGGCGGTGATAGCGATTTCCGAGCTGGGTAAGAATTTCGTAACCTATGGTGTCTATACTGTCGGCAATCGAATCGGGAGAGGCGTTCGGGCCGATGGCGGTCAGGGTCCGGGGCGTTTCGCCGAGCTTGTGGATGATCCGGGTCACGTCGGCGGTGATCAGGTCCATCGAAACCCGCCCGAGAATCGGGCAGGGTTCATCGCCGTGCCAAAGCGTGCCCGTGGCGGAAAGGGCGCGGTTCAGGCCATCGGCATAGCCGCCGGCGACGGTGGCCACGCGCATGTTATGCGCGGCGGTGAAGGTGTTGGAATAGCCGACGCTTTCGCCCGCCGCGACCTCGCGGATCTGCACCACCGGCAGGTCCAGTTGCACCACGGGGGCCGCCTCGGCGAAGGGGTGCCCGCCGTAAAGGCCAATGCCGGGCCTTGTGAGGTCGAAATGATACTGCGGGCCGAGCAGAATGCCGCCCGTTGCAGCGAGCGAACGCGGCACCGACAGCCCTTCCGTCATCGACAGGAAGGTGTTGAGTTGCTGCGCGTTCATCGGATGGTCCGGCTCGTCGGCGCAGGCGAGGTGCGACAGGATCAGGCGCGGCGACTGGGTCAGAACGATGTCGCGCAGCGCGGCCCATTCGGCGGGTTCCATGCCCAGCCGGTTCATGCCGGTGTCGAGCTGCACCCCGAACGGCGCGCCGGGCAGGGCTTCGAAATGGCGCGTGACCTGCTCGACGGAATTGAGCATCGGCACGAGGTCGAGGTCGTAAATCATGTCCGTGTCGCCGGCCATATGGCCAGAAAATACGGCAATTTCCGGTCCCGGCCCCAGCGCATCGCGCACGGCGGCACCTTCCTCTGCCGCGGCAACAAAAAACCGCCGCGCTCCCGCCGCCGCCAGCACCCGCGCCACCGGCCCCACGCCCAGCCCGTAAGCATCCGCTTTCACCACCGCCGCCGTCTGCACCCCCGCGCCGGAAACCGCATCCAGCGCGCGCCAGTTGGCCGCAATGGCGTCGAGATCAATGGTCAATCTTCCTGTCGTCATGCGGGCCGTTGTCATCGCTGGCGCGGACCGGGTCAAGGAGAATTGCGGCCGGGAACCCGGATTGTAGCGGGGAAACGCCGCGCTTTTTCCCCACGCGCCCGGCTATCGCAACATGCTGTAGCGCGGTGGTGGTTCGGCTCTATGTCGTGTCGGTTGGACATTAGGGCCCGAGCCGGTCGAACAAAATGTGCGCTGCAAGGGCTGCTGGCAGACAAAAGATCGGGCCGGTCAGGATTTACATAAAACTTTATGAAGTTTTCTTGAGCGCCTTAATCCATCTTTAACGATTGCCTGCGAGAGTGATTGTCAAAGGCGTGGCCGCGATGAAGATGATTCCCCCAGCATTTCCAGCGCCCATCCGCGCCGTCTTTGTTGAGCGCGCAATCTGGCCTCGCCTGCCTTCTGCCGGTGTGGATTCTATGGAGACAAGTCTTGGAGCGAAAGGGGAACAAAGGAGTAGAGGACGGATATGGCCGCATGGGGAAATATGGCCGGAATACCGCCGTTTAAAAACAGAGGTCGGAAGCGGCGGATCGGATTGTGGCGCGATGGAAAAAAAGGGCGTAAAATATGTCAAATGCGCAGCAGCGGTCGGGTGCTGCGCCGCTTGGGGAAGGCCAGCGCATTCGCAGCCTTTTTGTTCAGACACCGCGAGGGAGCAATTTCGATCCCAACAAGCGGTCAGGTGGTTTCCGTTTATATACTGGGGGCAATCAGGCACTTTTGATCACGTCCCAAACAGTGACCAGTATCTACCGGGGCTGGCCATGGCGCGATTTCGATTGAAGCCGATCATGTACATGGAGTGCATGCTGATCGTGAGGAAGGCTATGAGATCGCTTATGATGAGACCGACAGGCAATATGCCAAACGGGTGGAAAAATTGATCCGTAACGATGCCGTCGCAATTCATGCCTGGGGGGCGAACGGCATTTATACCGAAGCGGGCGAGGATGCTGTCGCGGCAAGGGCGGATATGGTCGATTAATTTACGCGGGAGAAGGAAATGATTCGGTTACAGTTAACGGCGGCGTTGTGTCTGGCATACCCGGAGGCGCGGGCGCCGATGCAATCCGCGTCAATGCGGCGATTGGCCATTCGGTTGTTCCAAATCCGTGCGTTTCTGCGGTGGAATATCGTTTGAATATTAGCCCCGAATATTTCCGCCTGACCAACGCCGAAGACAGGATGCGCGGGGCGGCGACAAACTATTCCGATTTATTCGGCAGCGCGGGTGCAAAAATGATGTTGGTTAATGTGCGTGAAAGGGGCGGATCGGGCGACGATCCTGTCAAAACTACGCTGGGTGCTGGTTTGATGGTTCATATAGGAGGGGGTGTGTCGTGTTGAAATAGATGGAGAGGATATAGTAATCCGCCATTCTGGTGGGGCGGTATGGGTCGAAAGCTATGAAAACGCGGTCGCGAGTGGCGTAACGGGTTTTGGTGCGGCATATCAACCGTCGGATCCCCGTTCGGGAAACTCGAAAACGTTGCGAGCGGACGATGGGAAAATAGTACTGAAGGACCTCATCAATTTAACCCGACGGGTCGAAATGACAGAAATGGAAATGCGCGCTTCATGGTGGGGTTTTGGGCCGACGATATTTAGGTCAGGCGGGTTTGAGATGCTATATTTGGCGGACAGGGAACCAATAGACAGGCGGGTTTGATCGACGTGGTTGTTTTTCACAAGGTCTTGATTGAAACCTGCTGATCGTTGTGGGCGTTGGATGACTGTCAGGGGGGGGCAAAGCAAAACGGATTTAGGGGCTTGAACTTGAGTTGCCTGCATGAAGTGGTGTTTGATGTTTCGTGTTGCGGAAATGGAGGAACGTCTTTTTGGACTGCGCTGCCTGAAAGGGGTGTTCGGGCGCGGAAACATTGGATTCGCTTTTGAAAGTCCGCGGTAAGTGTTTGTGCGCTTGGGCGGTTGTGCTTGACAAGGCGGGGGCGGGGCTTCGAGGATGGGGGCGCAGATGTGATGGAGGGGATGATGAAACGCTTTGCTTTTTTGGCTGCCATGATGCTTTCGCTTTTGGGGGGTGCCCCGGCGATGGCGCAGGATGTGATTGATAGCTATGTTGCGTATATCGGAAGGGCCGATTTGTATAATTCCAAGGGCACGCGGTTGCGCCAGCCTTGGCAGATTTTGCGGCAGGATCGGGCCAATTTTCACCGTTTCGGGATTTCGCAGGACGGGGATGAGTGGGATTCGTTTTTCGCTAGCATGAAAAACCGTGGGATTATGGAGCGGATGGTCCGGGACGGGTATATCGAGCCGAGCGCCGCCCGTGCGATTGTTGGGGGCGGCGCCTATGTTTTGGTTCGGATTTACGGTCATGGTTCACGCGGAGAATATGTCGGGGTGACGGTGTTTGATTAACCTTCTTCAGCCGTCAGGCGTGCGAACAGGATCAGTTCCGGGCGGTATTCGAAGTGCATGCCGTCGAAATGGTGCCATTTGCCGCCCCAGATGAAGCCATAGGTTTCGAGGGCGGAGACAACCGCTTTGGGGATTTGGTTTCGGTAGTCTCCGACGGCGCCGGCTTTGGCGCCGGACCATTTCCAATAGCCACCCATTTCGGTGTTCAGGTCGATGGCGGCGCCGAAGGAATGTACGCTCATGCGGTTGGTGCCGGAGATGAAGCGCCAGTTGAAGCTGCCGCCGGTTTTGGAGAACACTTTGGGGTAGGCGGTGCCGATCTCTGCGAGGGCGGCGCGCAACTGGCAATCGACGCCGTGGCGGCGGGTGACGCGGAAGCGGGCGCGGCCATCGGGGCTTTGCACCTGCGTCAAGCTGGCCCGAACTTCGCTTTTGCTGTCGCCATACAGAAAGCGCAGGAAGGCGTCATTGCGCACGCGGCCGGGGTCGTGCCATGGGGTTTGGCGTGCGGTGAGGTCGAAGTTGAGCGGGTAGCGGTAGCGAAACTGGTCGCCGATGGTGGCGTCGGTCAGGATGGTTTGGGCGGGCCGGTCGGTGGGGGCAGTATAGGCGAGGCGGGCGCCGCTGGGGGCGATGAACTGGGCGGTTTCGGCGTCGAAGCGGAGGTCGGGGTAGCCGTTCAGGAGGCTGTTGATTGCGGCGTCGGGTGATAGCGGAGCGATGGGGACGGTGCGAAAGTTGGTTGGGGTGCAGTCCTGCGCGACGCTGGCGCTTGCCCACAGGAAAATTCCCAGCACAAACCCGATGATACGCATGCATTCCTCCCGTTTTGGGTATGCTACGCGGTTTGCTGGCGAAAATCCACCGGCTTACAGTGCGGCGGTCAGGGCGAAAAGTACTGTGATTTCCGTGACTTGCTGACAAGCGCCTAAGATGTCGCCGGTCTGGCCACCGATTTTGCGCTTGGCGATGGCGGCGGTGGCGAGGGCGGCGAGGCTGCCCCAGAACAGGGCGGCGATCAGCGCGGTGCCGGTGAGGGGCAGGGCGATGGCGGCGGCGAGGACGAGGCCGGTGGTGGCGGTTTTGGCGCTGGGGCGGCCGGTATCGTGGGCGAGGCCGGATTGGCGGGCATTGGGCAGGGCCGCCATCAGTGCCGCCATCGGGGCGCGCGAGAGCAGGGCGGCGGCGGGGAGGGCGGCGAGTTGGCCCGCGTCGATCAGCGCGAAGAGGGCAGCGAAGCGGGCAAGCAGGGAGAGGATCAGGGCGATGACACCGTAACTGCCGATGCGGCTGTCTTTCATGATTTCCAGCCGCCGCGCGCGTGTATGCCCGCCCCACAGCCCGTCGGCGCTGTCCGCCAGCCCGTCTTCGTGCAACGCGCCGGTCGGCACGATCAGCAGGGCCAGCGCAATGCAGGCGGCGAGGGCGGTTGGCAGGCCGAGCCAGAGCGCGGCGGCGGCGGCGAGGGCGGCGAGCGTGCCGGTGGCCAGCCCGGTCAGCGGCCAGGCCCAGGCACTGCCCGCGCCGCGAAAGGAGGTCGCGCGCACGGGGAAGCGGGTCAGCAAGGCGAAGGCTTCGGCGATGTCGTTGAGGATTTGGCTTCGGGGCATGGTTTTTTCCGGCATTTTGCCCTGTTCTATGTCAGACCGTTTGCATTAGATAGCGGGGAAAGATGAAAAATGGGGGCATTTATGCAGTTTGACACGATTTCGGGCGTAGAAGCGGCGATGGCGGCGTTGCCGGAGGCGGATGCGGGGGCGATGGCTGCGGCGGAGGCGCGCAATGCGGTGTTAACCAAGCCGGCAGGGGCGTTGGGGCGGCTCGAAGAGGTGGCGCTTTGGTATGCGAGTTGGCGCGGGGAGGCGGCGCCTCAAGTGCGCGCGCCGCAAGTCATTGTTTTTGCAGGAAATCACGGGGTTGCCGCGCGCGGGGTTTCGGCCTTTCCGCCGGAGGTCACGGTGCAGATGGTGGCCAATTTTGAAGCGGGCGGCGCGGCGATTAACCAGTTGAGCGCGGAATTTGGTACGGCGATGTCGGTCGTTCCGCTGGAACTCGACCGTCCGACGGCGGATTTCACCCAAGGTCCGGCGATGTCGGAAGCGGAACTGATGGCGGCGATGCAGGCGGGATGGGACGCGGTGGATCCGGCGTCGGATCTGCTGGTCGTCGGCGAAATGGGCATCGGCAACACCACCTCGGCGGCGGCGATTTGCACCGCGCTTTTTGAAGGCGCGGCGACCGACTGGACTGGGCGGGGCACCGGGGTTGAGGCGGAGGCTTTGGCGGCGAAAGCGCAGGTTGTGGCGGAGGGCGTGCGGGCCAATGCCGGGGCTGCGAGCGGGCTGGCGGTGCTGGCGGCGCTCGGCGGGCGCGAGTTGGCGGCGATGGCCGGGGCGATGCTGCGCGCGCGGTTTGAGCGTATTCCGGTGGTGCTGGATGGGTTCATCTGCTGCGCGGCGGCGGCCTGTTTGCAGCGGGTCAACGCGCGGGCCTTGGATCACGCGGTTGCCGGGCATGTTTCCGCCGAGGGCGCACATGCTAACCTGTTGAAAGAGCTTGGAAAAGAGCCTCTGCTGTCGCTTGGGCTGCGGCTCGGGGAAGGCAGCGGCGCGGGGGTGGCGCTGGGCGTGGTCAAGGCGGCGCTGGCCTGTCACTCCGGCATGGCAACCTTCGCGGAAGCCGGGGTTGCGGATGGGTAGAGCGGAAATCGCTAATTATGAATCATAATTCGCGCTCTCGTTTTCGGCGTTTGGCTGGTTGAGGGCGCGGATTATTTGTAGGGTATGTCGATTTCGCTATGGGCAGAAATCGACAAAACGGAATTAAAACGCGCTGCCTCTCCATCCGCTTTCTGCGGATTTCGAACGCGCGTTTTAATGCATTTTTATAGAGTGAGTCGATTTCGCCTTAGCTTAGCGGCAGCAGTTCCAGGGTGTAGGCGCGGTTGCCGCGTTGGTAGGTCAGGCGTTGGGACGAGATGGAGGTGACCTTGCCGCCGTCGAGCCGATCACCGACTTTGACTTTCACATAGCGGCCATTTTCGAGGCGGACCAAGGCGCGGCGGGCGTTTGCGGTGCCGTAAATGCCGATCAGGTTGACCTTGCGGAGATTGAGGGCGTTTTCGGTGGTGGCGCGGCGGGCCACATCGGCACGCGTTGGGATCGCGGGGGTGGCGGATGCGGCGGCGGGCACGGCAGCGGCGGTGGCGAAGCTGCCATCGGAGGCGGCGGCGCGGGCGCTGGCGACGATCCGGCTGAAATTGGACGGGCGCTGACCGGCGCGCGGGGATTGGGTCACGGCCTGCGCGGTGGCGCCGGCGAAGGCGCTTTCGGCCACGGCGGCGTCGATGGCGTTGGGGTCGACCAGCGGGGTGTCTGGCAGGGCGGCGAAGTTCAGGTCGGCGGGACGCGCGGCCGGGCGGGGCAGCGAGAGCGCCGGAAGTTGCGCCACATCGGACGGATTTTGTTCTGCGGGATTAAGGACTTGCGAGGTTTCCGGCGCTTCGGGCGTTGCCGGTGTTTCAGGTGTTTCCGGTGCCGCGGGAGCGGTTTGCGGGATCAGGCCCGCCGGACGGGGCAGCGGACGGGTTTTCGGGGTTCCGGGCACCTGCACCGGCGGCGGCAGGGTGGTGTCGAAGGGGGTTTCCGGCGGGGTGGGGCGCGCGGGGAAGTAGCTGCGGCGGATTTTGAACGGCGTGCCGAGCGTCACCAGCACCCCGGTTGGGGAAAGCGCGCCGTCGCGGGTGGCGACGACGAGGCCGTTGGCGTCGAGGTCGAATTTGGTGTCGGCCGCGGGGGGGGCGGGGGAGCCCGGCGGGGTCGGTTCTACCTGACCGCCCAGCCCCGGATCGAGGGGGGTGGCGCTGCGGGCTGCGGGCGCCGCATCTTGCGGGGCGGTGCCCAGATCGGTCGGCGCGGGCACGGAAGCGGACGGGTTCGGGGGCACGTCGGGGGCGCGTTCCCAGATGCCGGTCGCGGCGTAACGCGCGGCGGCGGCGGCGGGGGTCAGCGGCTGGCCGGTGCCGATGGGGGGCTCGCTGGACGCGGCGCCCGGTTCTGGTGCCGGTTCTGGTTTCGGGGGCGTGGTGCTGGTGGGCGGCGTTTCGGGCGCGGGCGCGACGCCGGGGGTGCTGTTCGGCTCCGGTGGTGTCGGTTGCGGGGTGGCCGGTTCGCTGGGCGACGCAATGGGTGGGGTGCCGGGTTGCTCGCTGGGATTGAACAGCGGCTCGTCCGGGGTTTTGATGAGTTGGTTGGTCCAAAGCGCGGCGAGCGCCATCAGGACCAGCAGGGCCAGCGTCAGGATCAGGCCAAGATATTTGGGTTTGCCGCCGACTTCCGGTTTGGAGCGGGCGCCGAACACGGTCAGGCTTTCGGCCTCTTTTTGCCGCTGCTTCTCCGCTTCGCTCGGCTGTTTGCGGCGGGTGAGGAGGCCGGGTTTGGCCGGTTTTTTGGTCTTTTTACGGTCGGTCTTTTCGGGCTTTGCCGGCTGTTCCGGTTTTGCTGCCGGGGTTGGCAGGGGGGCTTGCGGCGCTTCCACCTTGGGCGCAGCTGCCGTTTTGGGGGCGGCTACCGTTTCTGCGGGTCCGGCCTTGCCGTTCAGCTTGAATTTTGGGTCAGGATTGAATTTCGGCGCGGGCTTGGATGGCGCGGGTTGGGATGCCGGGTCGGGTTTGGGCAGGGGCGCGGTGAGGGCGGCGTCCATTTCGCGGCGCACGGCATGATCGGCGGCGCTGCGCGGTTTCTTGCGGCCAAACAGCCCGGACAGGGTGCCGGTAAGCGCGGTGCCGATGCCCGCAAGCGGGCCCGGTTTTTTGGGCTTGGGTTTTGTTTTTTGGCCCGGCAGGGGTTTGGCGAGGGCGGCGGCCATGGCGGCGCGGCGGCTGTCGGGATCGGGAGGCGACACGATCGGCGCCGGGGTAACACGATCGGTCAGGTCGGGTTTGCGCGCGCCGTTGCCCGCCTCGGAAGGCAGTTGATCGGGCGTTTCGGTTGGGGTGTAAATCGGCGGATGGATGGTAATGGACGCCTTGGCCGGCGGCACTTCTTTTGCCGTTTCGGGCGCGGCCTTGGGAGATTGCGGAAGTCGGGGCTTCGGCGCGGTGTCGCGGCTGTCGTCTGGTTTTTGCCAGTCGGGCAGGGCGCTGCGGCGGCTGGAAAAGGTCATGGGTGCTTTGGCGGCGGGCGTTTCCAGAGCCGCGGGAGCTTCGGGGGCGCTCCAGTCGGGCTGGGACGCGGCACTGTCCTCGGCGGGAGGCGGCGGCAGGTCGTCCAGCAGCGGGAAGCTGGGCGGCGTGTCCGGGGTTGGTGCGGATTTCTTGCGCTTGCTGCCCGGCTTTGGCACGGGTTTGGCCGTTGGGATGTCGTCCGGCGTTGGCGGGAAGGGATCGAGCGCGGGGGCTTCGACCTTGGCGGATTTTTTGGCCGCTTTGCCGGAAGAGCGCTTCTTCGGGCTTTGTTTTTTTGGCGCGGGCTCGGCGGGGAACGGGTCCGGGACTTCGTCGAGCGCGGCGAAGGGATCAAATTCCGGCTCCGGGGCGGGTTCAGGGACGGCTTCCGGCGCGGGGTCAGGAATTGGCTCAGGGCTCGGCTCAGTGGTCGGTTCGGGGGTCGGTTCGGAGATCGGCTCAACGGCAGATTCTGCGGTTGGTTCCGGGGGGTGTTCTGAAGATTTTTCGGGTTCGGGTGTCGGTCCGGCCGCCGGTTCGGGGGCGGGCTCGGAATGGGTGTCCGTCGGAGCTTCTTCCGGCGCGAGGGGCGCGGGATTGGCGGGCAGGGCGCGGCTGTCGCGGGCCACCTTTTCGCCCGCAGCGAGCAGGGCGGAGGTGGCTTTGGAGATGCCGAAGAACGGCTCGCCCTTGAAGGTGCCTTTGGCGGGGCGGGCGACGAAACTCACCGGGTTGAAGCCGTATTCGGCGGCGAAACTTTCTGCTTCGTCCATGGTTTCGTGCGCCAGAACGGCGACGCGGGCCTCCTTGCCGTCGGCGCGCCAGTCGAAGACCAGATCGCCCACCGCGTAAGGCGTCAGCCCTTCCAGACCTTCGCGGATCTGCACTTCTTTGCCGATGTCGTCGGGGGCGTTGGCGGGCAGGGTGGTGTAGAGGATTTGTGAATTCGGGATCACCAGCTTGGTGCGGATTTCGCCCGCGGCGATGCTTTCGGCCTTGCCGCGCAATTCGCCGAGGCGCGCGGGCAGGTCCGGGTCGTCCAGCGACACCGACCCAACCAGGGCCCAGCTCTTGCCCTGCCGGGCGAGCAGGCGGATGCTGTCATGTCCAAGATCAAGCGCGAAATTCGGTTTCATCTATCGGTTCTGCCTTCCGGTCTGACTTGCGGGCAAGAAATGCCTGTTTTGCGGGGAACTTAGCGGGTTCCGTCGGGCAAGAAAAGCAAAACAGCGTTTATGGGAAGGCTTGCGCGGTTGGCGGGGCGGATTTGGGCGGGTTTGCGCCGGGTGCGGCGCGGAAAATGCGCTGATTTTCGCGCGATTTTGCGAGAATCGGTAGCGAATTGTTCGATTCGTGCAAGTTGGCAAAAGGTAAATTTTCCGCGCGCTGACATGGGGGGCAATTTTGACCGGGCGCGCGGTCTTTGCTATAGCTTGCGGCAGGCTAGAAGACGTGAACCCCCGCCCAATCGGCGGGGGTTTCGTCGCTCGTGCGAGGGCAAAAGCATGAGAGGCAATTTGCAGCAATGATAAGCAAAAATCCCAATGGGAAGGAGGTCGGCGACGGGCGGATGCTCGTGCTGGCAAAGCGGAACCTCGAGCGGGTTCTTGATGAGTTGGACGCCACGCTGGCGGAGTTGGAGGCGCGCGCCGAGGGGGCGGGGCCGAAGGCGAAGGCCGCGAGTGTGGACGTTCGCAAGGCCATTCAGGTCGTTTTTGAGGAAAGGCATCGTATTGAAAAACTTACCGAAAAAGACAGCGGGGGCAGCGGCGGGGGACTTGATCTCGATGCGGCCCGCGAAGAAATCCGGCGCCGAATTGCTCGCATCCGCGAGCGCGGCGGAGGTTGAGGCGTTTTTGGCGGGGCTGAGCGAGAATGCTTTGGCCGCGCTGCCCTATCTCTTCGAGTTCTGGGCCTTGGAACACCAGATTGCGCCACCGGGGGGGTGGCGCAGCTGGGTCATTCTTGGGGGCCGGGGCGCGGGCAAGACGCGGGCCGGAGCGGAATGGGTTCGGGCGCAGGTTGAGGGCGCGGGGCCACGGGATGCGGGCCGGGCGCGGCGCGTGGCGTTGATTGGGGAGACCTTCGATCAGGTCCGCGATGTGATGATCCTGGGGGAGAGCGGCATTATGGGCTGCTCCCCGCCCGACCGGCGGCCGGTCTGGGAGGCGGGGCGGCGGCGTCTGATCTGGCCCAACGGGGCGACGGCGACGGCGTTTTCGGCGCATGAACCAGAGGCGTTGCGCGGGCCGCAATTTGATGCGGCCTGGGTCGATGAGCTGGCCAAGTGGAAGAAGGCGGAGGAGGCATATGACATGCTGCAATTCGGGCTTCGGCTTGGGGAACATCCGCAGCAGGTCATTACCACCACGCCGCGTAACGTGCCGATTTTGAAGAAAATTCTGGCGGCGGACAGCACGGTGGTGACCCATGCCTCGACCGAGGCCAACCGGGCCAATCTGGCGCAGAGCTTCCTTGACGAGGTGCGGGCGCGCTATGGGGGCACGCGGCTGGGGCGGCAGGAATTGGAGGGGGTGTTGCTCGATGACGTAGAGGGGGGGCTTTGGCAATCGGCGGGGCTGGAGGCGCTTCGGGTCGAGGCGGCGCCGGCGCTGGACCGGGTTGTGGTGGCGGTGGACCCGCCGGTGACGGGGCATAAGGGTTCGGATGAATGCGGCATCGTGGTGGTCGGGGCGCAGCTTGCGGGGCCGCCGGAGTGCTGGCGGGCCTATGTGCTGGAGGATGCCAGCGTGTCGGCGGCGCAGCCTACCGACTGGGCGCGGGCGGCGTTGGAGGCGATGGCGCGGCACGGGGCGGATCGGCTGGTGGCGGAAGTTAATCAGGGGGGGGATTTGGTGGAAACGGTGATCCGGCAGGTGGATCCGCTGGTGTCTTACCGGGCGGTGCGGGCCTCGAAGGGCAAGGCGGCGCGGGCGGAGCCGGTGGCGGCGTTATACGAGCAGGGGCGGGTTCGGCATCTGCGGGGGCTGGGCGCGCTGGAGGATCAGATGTGCAAGATGACGGCGCGGGGCTTTGAGGGGCAGGGCAGCCCGGACCGGGTGGATGCGCTGGTCTGGGCGATTACGGATCTGATGATCGTAAATGGCAAAAACCGGGGGCGGCCGCAGGTGCGAACGCTGGGTTAAACACTTCTTTAACCCTTTCTGAGAAATTGCTCTCATCGGAAGGCGGCAGTGAGCAAACGGGTCTCAGCCCCTCCGATCCTGCGCCGGGCGGTTCGGCCCAAAGGATCGCCCGGCGCGGTTTGAACGACAATGAAGTTTTCCAGTGTTCGCGGCGTTTCTGTCGCGGGCGCACAGAGGGGCTTTGCCTGCGGCGCGGGGGAGCCAAACGAGGAGCGAGACCATATGGCGGTTTTTGATTTTCTTAAGCGCGGGGCGGCTCCGGTGCCGGAGGTGAAGGCATCGGCGACGGGGCCGGTCATTGCCTATCACGGTTCCGGGCGGGTTGCCTGGAGCGCGCGCGATACGGTGAGCCTGACGCGCAATGGCTTCACCGCCAATCCGGTGGCCTACCGGGCGGTGACGCTGATTGCGGAGGCGGCGGCGGCGCTGCCGCTGGTGCTACAGGATGCGGAATTGCGCTATGACACGCATCCGGCGTTGGGGCTGATCAACCGGCCCAACCCGGCGCAGGGCCGGGCGGGGCTGTTGGAGACGCTTTACGGGCAGTTGCTGCTCAATGGCGACGCCTATCTGGAGGCGGTTGGTGGCGAGGCGGGGGTTCCGGCGGAGCTGCATGTGCTGCGTTCGGACCGGATGCGGCTGGTGCCCGGCGCGGATGGCTGGCCGGTGGCCTATGACTACACGGTTGGGGCGAAGAAACACCGTTTTCACCTTGGCGAGGGGGTTTCCCCGATCTGCCACATCAAGAATTTCCACCCGCAGGACGACCATTACGGCTTCAGCCCGATGCAGGCGGCGGCGACGGCGCTGGATGTGCATAACGCGGCGACGGGCTGGTCGAAGGCGCTGTTGGACAATGCGGCGCGGCCTTCGGGGGCGATTGTCTATTCGGGCGGCGAGGGTGGCGACGGCACTTTGGCGCCGGACCAGTATGACCGGCTGATTCACGAGATGGAGGCGCACCATATGGGGGCGCGCAATGCGGGGCGGCCGATGTTGCTTGAGGGCGGGCTTGACTGGAAGCCGATGGGTTTTTCGCCCTCAGACATGGAGTTTCACCAGACCAAGCTGGCGGCGGCGCGCGAGATTGCCACGGCCTTCGGGGTGCCGCCGATGCTGCTCGGCATTCCGGGTGATGCGACCTATGCCAATTATCAGGAGGCCAACCGCGCTTTCTACCGCCTGACGGTTTTGCCTTTGGTTTCAAAGGTTTCCGCAACAATCGGGCATTGGTTGTCCGGCTTTGCGGGGGAGGCGTTCGAGTTGAAGCCCGACCTTGATCAGGTCACGGCGCTGGGCGCGGAACGGGATGCGCAGTGGAAGCGGGTTTCGGAGGCGACATTCCTGACGGAAGCGGAGAAGCGGGCGCTGCTGGGGCTGCCGAAACTGGCGGAGGATGTGTGATGCGGGAAGGCGGAAAGATGGCGTTTGATCTGGAGCATAAATTCGTGCCGCTGGGCGCGGCGCAGGCGGCGGAAGACGGGCTGAAAATCGAGGGCTATGCCAGCTATTTCGGCGAGGTGGACCGGGGCGGCGATGTCGTCGTTGCGGGGGCCTATGCCCGCAGTCTGGTGGCGCTGGAACAGGCGGGGCGGCAGGTCAAGATGCTGTGGCAGCACGACCCGGCGCAGCCGATCGGCGTCTGGGACGAGGTGCGCGAGGATACGCGCGGGTTATTTGTGCGCGGGCGCATCCTGTCGGATGTGGAACGCGGGCGCGAGGCGGCGGCTTTGATTGCGGCGGGGGCGATTGATGGGTTGTCCATTGGCTACCGCACCAAGCGCGCCACCAAGAATGACAAGGGCCAGCGGCTCTTGCACGAGCTGGAGCTTTGGGAAGTGTCGCTTGTCACTTTTCCGATGCTGCCCAGTGCGCGGGTCGGGTCGAAGGGGGATGCCCCGGAGGCGGACGAGCTGCGCGAGTTGGCGGACTGTCTCACCGAGGCGCGCCACATGCTGAACCTTTGAGAAGGACAAACATCCATGAGCAACCCTCAGGCTACCGCTCAAGGCCCGGACACGGCGGCGGAGGTGAAGACCGCACTGGCCGGTTTCATGAGCGATATCAATGACTTTCACGACGAACTCTCTACCAAACTTCAACAACAGGAAGAACGACTGACCATGCTGGACCGTAAATCGCTGAACACTGCCCGCCCGGCGCTTGCCGCTGACACCTGCGCCGAGGCGCCGCATCAGAAGGCTTTTGAAGCCTATGTGCGCACGGGCGACGACGCCGAACTGCGCGGCATTTCCCTTGAGGGCAAGGGGCTGAACACCGCCGTTGCGGGCGAGGGCGGTTATCTTGTCGATCCGGTGACGGCGGACACCATTCAGGGCGTGTTGTCGAACACCGCCTCGCTGCGCGCCATTGCCAATGTGGTGCATGTTGAGGCGACGTCTTATGACGTGCTGATCGACCAGAACGACACCGGCGCGGGCTGGGCCACGGAAGCGGATGCGACCACCGAGACCGCCGCGCCGAGCATCGAGCGCATTTCCATTCCGCTGCACGAGCTTTCCGCGCTGCCGAAGGCGTCGCAGCGTTTGCTGGACGACAGCGCGTTTGACATTGAGAGCTGGCTGGCGGCGCGGGTGGCGGACAAGTTTGCGCGCGCGGAGGCGGAAGCCTTTGTGTCCGGCGACGGGGTCGACAAGCCGCGCGGCTTCCTGAGCCATGCTAATGTGGACAACGATGCCTGGAGCTGGGGCAATCTGGGCTATGTGGCCACGGGCACGGTTGGCGATTTCGACGCGGTGGAACCGGCGGATGCGATCATTGATCTGGTCTATGCGCTGGGTGCCGAATACCGCGCGGGGGCGACTTTCGTGATGAACTCGAAGACGGCGGGTGCGGTGCGCAAGATGAAGGATGCCGATGGGCGCTTCCTGTGGGCTGACACCAATGCGGCGGGCGAACCGGCGCGGCTTATGGGCTATCCGGTTCTGATCGCGGAAGACATGCCGGATATGGGCGTAGAAGCGACCCCGATTGCCTTCGGTAACTTCGCGGCCGGCTATACCGTGGCCGAACGCCCGGAGACCCGCGTGTTGCGCGATCCGTTCTCGGCCAAGCCGCATGTGCTGTTCTATGCCACCAAGCGCGTGGGCGGCGATGTGAGCGACTTTGCCGCGATCAAGCTTCTGAAGATGTCGGCCGCTTAAGGTCCATCGCATCGGTCCGCTTTCGGGCGGGCCGGTGGGCGCGCGCCGGACTTCTTCCGTGTTGTCTAGCTGCTTCCCCTCCGTCCGAGCGACACGGAGGCGCGCGCCCCATTCATCCCGGACGTGAGGGGTGCGAATTTCGGAGAAGTTCCATGATGTTAGTCGAGCAGACCACGGTGCCGGGCACGGCCCTGCCGGTCTCCCAATTCAAGGACCACCTGCGGCTGGGCACCGGGTTTGCCGATGGGGCCTTGCAGGACGAGGTGCTGGAGGCGTATCTGCGCGCCGCCATGAGTGCGATCGAGGCGCGGATCGGCAAGGCGCTGATTTCCCGCTCTTATAGCTGGACCCTGACCGCCTGGCGCGATCTTGCGGCGCAGGTTTTGCCCATCGCCCCGGTCCGCGCCATTACCGGCCTGACCATTGTTGACCGGCTTGGGGCCGAGGAGGTGATTGACCCGGCGCGCTACGGGTTGGAGCCGGACCGGCACCGCCCGAAGCTGGTGGCGCGGTCGTTGTTGCTGCCGGCAATCCCGGTGGGCGGCAAGGCGGTGATTGCGTTCGAGGCGGGGTTTGGGCCGGGCTGGGACGATCTGCCTGCCGATCTGAAACAGGCGGTTTTGATGCTGGCGGCGCAGTTTTACGAGAACCGCGGCACCGGGCTGGCCGGGGAAGGCCGGATCCCGCCCGCCGTGGCGGCGCTGATCGGCAGTTACCGCAACCTGCGCCTGTTCGGCGGTGGGGGTGTGCGGTGAGCGGGCGGGGGCAGAGGGTGCCCGTCCTGTCGCGCCGCCTGACGCTGGAAGAGCCGGTGCAGGTTGCGGATGGTGCGGGGGGCTACACGACGCAGTGGGTCGCGCTGGGCCAGCTTTGGGCGGAAGTGCGCGCGGGTACGGGGCGCGAGCGGGCTTCGGAGTTTCTCACCGTGGCGCGGGTGCCGGTGCGCATCACGCTGCGCGCCGCCCCCGAAGGGTCGCCGCAACGGCCCCGGCCCGAGCAGCGCTTTCGCGACGGGGCGCGCAGTTTTGCCATTCTCGCCGTGTCGGAAGCGGATGCGGGGGCGCGGTATCTGACCTGTTTTGCGCAAGAGGAGGTGGTGCAATGAGTTACGGCGTTTCGGTTGCGCTGCAACAGGCGGTGTTTCAGCACCTTGCGGCGGATGCGGCGCTGGGCGCGTTGATCGGCGGGGCGATTTATGACGCGGTGCCGCCGGGGATCATTGCGGGCACCTATGTGGCGCTGGGGCCGGAGGATGTGCGGGAGGCATCTGACGTGACGGGCCACGGCGCGCTGCATGAGATCACCATCAGCGTTGTCACGGATGCGGCCGGGTTCACGGCGGCGAAGGCGGTGGCGGCGGCGGTGTCGGATGCGCTGGTCGATGCCACCTTGCCGCTGAGCCGCGGCACGTTGGTTTACCTCAATTTCCACCGCGCCCGCGCGCGGCGGGTTCAAAACGCGGACATTCGCCGGATCGACCTGAAGTTTCGGGCGCGTGTTCAGGACAACTAAGCGATTTCAAGGAGTTACCCATGGTTGCGCAAAACGGAAAAGACCTACTCATCAAACTCGACATGGACAATGCGGGCACGTTTGAAACCATTGCGGGCCTCAGGGCCACGCGCATCAGCTTCAACGCGGAGAGCGTTGATGTGACCTCGCTGGAAAGTCAGGGGGGCTGGCGCGAATTGCTCGGGGGCGCGGGGGTCAAATCCGCCAGCATTTCCGGTTCCGGCATTTTCAAGGATGCGGGCACGGACGAGCGGGCGCGGCAGATTTTCTTCGACAGCGAAGTGCCGGCCTTTCAGGTCATCGTGCCGGATTTCGGCATCATCGAGGGCAAGTTCATGATCACCTCGATCGAATATGCCGGGTCGCATAACGGCGAGGCGACCTATGAGATGTCGATGGCCTCGGCGGGTGCGCTGAGCTTCACGGCGCTTTAAGGGGGCGTGTGAGATGGCCAATCCCTGGGCGGGTGAAGTGACGCTGATCCTTGATGGGGAGGCGCGCGAGATGAAGCTGACGCTGGGCGCGTTGGCGGAGCTGGAGGACAGCCTCGGCGCGGGCAGCTTGATCGAGCTGGTGCAGCGGTTTGAGCGCGGCGAGGCGGCGACGCGGGATGTGTTGGCGCTGATCGTGGCGGGGCTGCGCGGCGGCGGCTGGCACGGCACGGCGGCGGATTTGCTGACGGCGGAGATCGGCGGCGGGCCTGTGGCGGCGGCGCGGGCGGCGGGGCAGCTTCTGGCGCGCGCCTTTGCCCTGCCGGGCGCGGAGGCGGGCCAGTGAAGTTCGACTGGCCGGGGCTGGTGCGGCTGGGCCTCAAGGGGCTTGGCCTCCGCCCGCGCGAATTCTGGGCGCTGACCCCGGCGGAGCTGATGGTTCTGCTGGGGTTGGAAGGGGGCGGATCCCCGCTGGGGCGGGCGCGGCTGGAGGAACTGGCGCGCGCCTTCCCGGACCACAGGTCTGAAACGGGCGAATAAGGAGAGAATGATGGCGGATCTTGAGGGCATGGATGGGTTTGACGATCAGGTGGCGGCGCTGGAAGGCTCTTTGTCCACCGCGTCGGGCATGGCGCAGGCGTTCAACGCCGAGTTGGGGCGCATGGGGGCGACGATGGACACGCTGGGCAGCGATGTGTCGGCGCTCAATTCGGGCATGAGCCGGGGGCTGAAGAGCGCTATCGACGGCATTGTGCTGGGCGGTGACACGTTGTCGGAGGCGATCGAGGGGTTGGGCCGCTCGATGATGCAGACGGTCTATAACGCGGCGCTGCGTCCGGTAACGAACCACATGGGCGGGCTGATGTCCGAGGCGGTTGGTGGGCTGTGGAACGCCTTTCTGCCCTTCGCGGATGGAGGCGCGTTCAGTCAGGGGCGGGTTACGCCCTTTGCCCGCGGCGGGGTTGTCACCGCACCGACAACCTTCCCGATGCGCGGGGGAACCGGGCTGATGGGCGAGGCGGGGCCGGAGGCGATCATGCCACTGACGCGCGGGGCCGATGGCAAGCTCGGCGTGCGCGCGGCGGGTGGCGGACGCCCGGTGCAGGTCACGATGAACATTACCACGCCGGATGCGGCGGGATTTCAGCGCTCACAGGGGCAGATTGCGGCGCAGATGAACCGCGCTATCGCCCGTGGCAACCGCTATAGTTAAGGAGCTAACCCAATGAATTTTCACGAAATTCGCTTCCCGCCGAACCTGTCTTTCGGCTCTGTTGGCGGGCCGGAGCGGCGCACGGAGGTGGTGACGCTGGCCAATGGGTTCGAGGAGCGCAACACCCCCTGGGCCCATTCGCGGCGCCGGTATGATGCGGGGGTTGGCATGCGGTCGCTGGACGATGTCGAGACCCTGATCGCCTTTTTCGAGGCGCGGCGCGGGCAGCTTTACGGCTTTCGCTGGAAGGATTGGTCCGACTATAAATCTGGTCTGCCCTCGGCGGAACCGGCCTTTGACGATCAGCTCATTGCCATGGGTGACGGCACGCAGGCGGCATTTCCGCTGCTCAAGACCTACCATTCCGGTCCGCATTCTTACGCCCGTCCGGTGCAAAAGCCGGTTGCGGGGTCGGTGAAAATCGGGCTGGGGGGCGATCCGCTGATCGAGACCATTCACTATAATGTGGACCTGACGACCGGCATCGTGACTTTCGTTGAGCCACCGGCGCAGGATGCGGAGATCACCGCCGGGTTTGAGTTTGACGTGCCGGTGCGCTTTGATACCGACCGCATTCAGACTTCGGTCGCCTCGTTTCAGGCGGGCGATGTACCGAGCGTGCCGGTGGTGGAGGTGCGGGTCTGATGGCGGGGAAGGCGGAATTTCTGGCGCATGTGGAAAGCGGGCTGACGACAGTAGCGCAGGCCTGGGCGGTGACGCGACGCGATGGGCGGGTGTTTGGCTTTACCGACCACGATTGCGATCTGGCCTTTGACGGCGTGACCTTCAAGGCGGATACGGGCCTGTCGGCGCGGGCTTTGGAGCAGACGACGGGGCTGGCGGTGGATAACAGCGAGGCGATTGGCGCGCTGTCGGATCTGTCGGTGACGGAGGTGGATATTTCCGCCGGGCGTTTTGATGGCGCCGAGGTCAAGGCATGGGCGGTGAACTGGCAGGATCCGGGGCAGCGGCTGTTGCTGTTTGCGGGCACGATTGGCGAGATCACCCGTTCCGGCGGGGCGTTTCGCGCCGAGTTAATCGGCCTCAGCGAAGGGCTGAACCGGGTGCAGGGCCGGGCCTATCACCGCCGTTCTGCCGGGCTGGAAGGCGACCGGCTGTGCGGCGAGGAAATTGACCGTGACACCTACCGCGAAACCGCTGTCGTGCTGGCGGTCGAGGATCAGAAAGTCTTGCATCTCAGCGGGTTGGACGGCTTTGCGCCGCGTGCTTTTGAACGCGGGCGGCTGGACGTGATTTCCGGCGCGGCGGCGGGGCTTGCGGGGGCGATCAAACGCGACCGGGAGGCGGACGGGGCGCGGCATGTTGAGCTTTGGGAGGCGCTGCGGGCAGACATCGCGCCCGGCGATCTGGTGCGGGTCTGGACCGGCACGGATGGCTCGGCGCAAGCGGCCTATGAACTCTTCGGCGACCTGACCAATTTCGACGCCTTTCCGCATATCCCGGAGGAGGAGCGGTTGGTGTCCATTCCGGTGCCGGAGGGCGCGCCGTCCGGCGGCGGCGGGGCGAAATGATGGCGGATCAGAGCGAAAAGCTGGTATCGGCGGCGCGCGGCTGGATCGGCACGCCCTATGTGCATCAGGCGTCCTGCAAGGGCGCGGGGGCGGATTGCCTTGGGCTGGTGCGCGGGGTGTGGCGCGAGGTCATTGGCCCGGAGCCGTTCGACCTGCCCGCCTACACGCCGGACTGGTCGGAGGCGTCGGGCCGGGAGAGCCTGTTTGCCGGCGCCAGCGCGTTGATGCGCCCGGTGGACGAAGCGCAGCCGGGGGACGTGCTGCTGTTTCGCATGCGCGCCGGGGCCATCGCCAAACATCTCGGCATCCTGTCACGGGCGGGCGCGCGGCCTGCCTTCATTCACGCATATTCCGGGCATGGGGTGGTTGAAAGTCCGCTCACCGCCCCCTGGGCGCGCCGTATCGCCGCCCGTTTCAGATTTCCGCAAAGGGGTTAATCATGGCAACTTTGGTTCTTTCTGCCCTCGGCGCGGCTGCCGGGGCTTCGATCGGTGGCGGCGTTTTGGGGCTGTCGTCGGTGGTTATTGGTCGGGCGCTGGGCGCGGTGGCCGGACGGTTTGTCGACGAGGCGTTGCTTGGCGGCTCGCAGCCGGTTCAGCACGGCAAAATGGAGCGGTTTCGCATCCTGTCCTCGGCGGAGGGCGCGGCGGTGCCGGTGGTCTATGGGCGGATGCGGGTTGGCGGGCAGGTCATTTGGGCCGGGCCGGTCAACGAGCATGTGACCAGCGCAGGCGACGGGGCCGGCAAGGGGGTTCTGTCCGGCGGAAACAGCCAGCACTACCGCTACACGGTTTCGCTCGCCGTCGCGCTTTGCGAGGGGGAAATTGCGGGCATTGGGCGCATCTGGGCCGATGGGCAGGAGATTTCGCCCGATGCGCTGTCGATGCGCGTTTACACCGGCACGATGGACCAGCAGCCGGACCCGAAAATGGCGGCACTCATGGGGCCGGGCAATGTGCCGGCCTATCGCGGCACGGCCTATGTTTTGATCGAAGAGTTGGACCTTGGCGCCTTTGGCAACCGGGTTCCGGCGCTGAATTTCGAGGTGTTCCGGCCCGAACAGCCCGGCGACAGCAAGGGGATTTCGCGCGCGACGAAAGCGGTGGCGGTGATCCCCGGCACGGGGGAATATGCGCTGGCGACGACGGTGGTGCATAAGGGCACGGCGCCGGGGGAGGCGGTGCCGGTCAACGAGAACACGCCGCTGGAAAAGGCGGATTTTGCCGCCTCGCTGGAGGAGATGGACCGGGAGATGCCCAATCTTGAGGCGGCGTCGCTGGTGGTGTCGTGGTTCGGCTCGGACCTGCGGGCGGGGCAATGCGCGCTCAAGCCCAAGGTCGAGCAACGCGAGGCGGACGGGCAGGAAATGCCGTGGAATGTCAGTGGATTGGCCCGCGCAGAGGCGGAGCTTGTGCCGCAGGAAGATGGCCGCCCGGTCTATGGCGGCACGCCGACGGATCAGTCGGTGATCGAGGCCATCATGGGTCTTGCTGCGACTGGAAAATCGGTGACGTTTTATCCGTTCATCCTGATGGAGCAGTTGGCGGGCAATGGGCTGACCGACCCGTGGAGCGGCGCGGGATCGCAACCGGCGCTGCCCTGGCGCGGGCGCATCACCCTGTCCGCCGCACCGGGGCAAAGCGGCTCGCCGGATGGCACGGCGCAGGCGGAAGCGGAGGTTGCGGCCTTTTTCGGCACGGCGCAGGCGGGGGATTTTACCGTCGAGGACAGCCGCGTGATCTATCGCGGGCCGGAGGAATGGTCTTACCGCCGTTTCATCCTGCATTACGCCCATCTCTGTGCCATTACCGGGCGGGTCGATGCCTTTCTCATCGGTTCGGAAATGCGGGCGCTGACGCAGATCCGGGGGGCAAATGGCCGCTTCCCGGCGGTCGATGCCCTGCGCCAGCTCGCCGCCGATGTGCGCGCCATCCTCGGGCCGGAGGTGAAGCTCTCCTACGCCGCCGACTGGTCGGAATATTTCGGCTATCACCCGGCGGACGGGTCCGGCGATCTGTGTTTCCACCTCGATCCGCTCTGGGCCGATCCGAATATCGACTTCATTGGTATCGACAATTACATGCCTTTATCCGATTGGCGCGACGGCGAGGACCATGCCGATGCCGGTTGGGGCTCGATTTACAATCTTGACTACCTGAAGGCCAATATCCTCGGTGGCGAGGGCTATGACTGGTATTACCACGCTCCGGAAGCGGCGGAGGTGCAGCGGCGCACGCCGATCACGGACGGGGAATATGACGAGCCGTGGGTCTGGCGTTACAAGGACATCAAGTCGTGGTGGCAGAATTTCCATTTCAACCGCACGGGCGGGGTGCGCGCGGAGGAGCCGACCGGCTGGGTGCCCGGATCGAAGCCGATCTGGTTCACCGAGCTGGGCTGTGCGGCGATCGACAAGGGCACCAACCAGCCCAACAAGTTCCTTGATCCGAAAAGCTCTGAAAGCAGCCTGCCGAAATACTCGGACGGGCGGCGCGACGACTTCATTCAGATGCAATATCTGCGTGCGATGTATGAATTCTGGGCCGAACCGGAGAACAATCCGACCGACCCGAATACCGGCGTGACCATGCTCGATATGAGCCGGGCGCATGTCTGGGCCTGGGACGCGCGGCCGTTCCCATGGTTCCCCGGCAATGCGGAATTGTGGTCGGACGGGGCGAATTACATGCGCGGGCACTGGCTCAACGGGCGGGTGTCGAACCGGGCGCTGGCCTCGGTTGTCGAGGAGATTTGCGCCCGCTCCGGGGTGAGCGAGGTGGATACGGAGGCGCTTTGGGGTGTGCTGCGCGGCTATGCGGTTACGGATGTGACCACCGCGCGGGCGGCGCTGCAACCGCTTTTGCTGGCTTACGGTATCGAGGCGGTGGAGCGCGGCGGCAAGTTGCATTTCTTCACCCGCGACGGGCGCACGGACCGCGAAATTCCCGAGGCGCGGCTGGCGCTGTCAGACGAGATCGACGGGCCGGTTGAGCTGATCCGCGCCGCAGAGGCGGAGATGGCCGGGCGGGTGCGCCTGCATTTCACCGAAGCCGACGGGGAATATGAAACCCGCGCCACGGAGGCGGTTCTGGCGGGCGATGTGCCCAATGTGAGCCAGTCTGAACTGCCGCTGGTGCTGACGCAGGGCGAGGGCAAGGCGATTGTCGAGCGCTGGCTGGCGGAGGCGCGGGTGGCGCGTGATCGGGTGCGGTTCTCGTTGCCGCCGAGCCAGATGGCCGCCGGGGCGGGGGATGTGGTCGCGCTTGATCTTGCGGCGGGCGGCGGCACGTTCCGCATCGACCGGGTGGAGCAGGCGGGGCAGGGCATGGTCCAAGCGGTGCGGGTTGAGCCGCGCATCTATGAGCCGGCGGACGTGGCGGATGTCTTGGTTGCGCCGCGTCAGTTCACTCCCGCCGTGCCGGTCTTGCCGCTGTTTCTCGACCTGCCCTTGCTCGATGGCGGCGAGGTGCCACACGCGCCGCATCTGGCGGTGACGGCGACGCCGTGGCCCGGCGCGGTCAACCTGTTCTCTTCGGCGACGGAAAACGGCTTCGGCTTCAATTCCCGCATTGAGGCGGCGGCGCGGGTGGGTGTGACCGAGACCAATCTTGCGCGCGCCCGCACCGGGGTCTTTGACCGGGGCGCGCCGCTGCGGGTGCGGATGCTGAACGGTGCGCTGGCCTCGGCCTCGCGCGCGGATGTGCTGAACGGGGCCAACCTTGCGGCGATTGGCGACGGCACGCCGGGGAACTGGGAAATTATCCAGTTCGCGGATGCCGAGTTGGTTGGCGAGGGCGTTTGGGAAATCTCCACCCGCCTGCGCGGTCAGTTGGGCAGCGACGCGGAGATGCCGGAGGTCTGGCCCGCGGGGTCGATGCTGGTCATGCTCGACAGCCGGGTGAAGCAGATCGCGCTGGCCTCGGCGGCGCGCGGCACGGAGCGGCATTACCGCATTGGCCCGGCGTCGCGTCCGGTTTCCGATGCCGCGTATCGCGAAGAAGTGCATACATTCCAAGGGCTTGGCCTGCGGCCCCTGTCGCCGGTGCATTTCACCGCCCGCGAGGAGGGCGCCGACCTGCGGCTCGACTGGATCCGCCGCACCCGGCTGGACGGCGATAGTTGGGCCAATGCGGAAGTGCCGCTGGGCGAGGAGAGCGAGCGCTATCAGCTGCGGGTGTTGAAGGGGGGGGCGTTGCTGCGCGAGGTGGAGTTGACCAGCCCCGGCTGGACCTACCCGGCGGCGCAGCGCGCAGCCGATGGGGCGAGCGGCGACGTGGCTTTTGAGCTGCGGCAGGTCTCCGCCCGCTTCGGCCCCGGCGCGCCCGCCAGCCTCAGCCTTTACCTGTGAGGCGGCGATGCGACCCGTGGCCCACGGCGATCTGGTGGCGGCGGCGCTGGCTTTGATGCCGGTGCCGCCCGCTGCCCGCCCCCGTCTGCTCGACCGTATGATCCTGGAGGCGGAAGCGGCGGATCACCACCGCCTGACAACCGGCAAGGCGCATCCGCTCTGGGGCACCGGCTCGCTGATGGCCGCCGCCATGGCGCGCCCACGCCCGCCGGAACCCGCGCTGGAAAACCCGGATTATGCTATCTGCCTCGTTACGGTGCTGGAGCGTCTGATTGCCCGCGCGCGCGGCGGATCTCCAGCGTCCAGAATACCGCGATCAGCACAAGATTGATGCTCATGTTGATGAAGAACAGGTCGATCTCGGTGCCCGCCACGGTGATGACATATTCAACCCCAAGATAGCCCCCGACAATCAACAGGCAATCCCACAGGAAGTGCCAGATGATCAGCGGCCAGAGCGAGCCGACGCGCATGGCAATGGGCGTCAGATACAGGCCGGCGATGAAGGTCAGGACCAGTTGGATCAACATGCCGACCGGGATCAGCCCGCCAAAGACGTTGACCGCGTGTAACAGCGAAAAGCTGACCGCGCTGATCAGCATCGCCTTGAGCCGGGTGGTGCTTTTCAGTGCGGCGTTGAGCAACACGCCCCGGAAGGCCACTTCCTCGGAAAAACCGACCATGAAGGTCGTTGCGACGACGGTGGCGATCAGCGCCCATTGCGCGCCTGTCAGGGTGCTGGAAGTCAGGGTTGGCAGGAGTTGACCGATCATCACCGCCACGATCAGCAGCGACGGCACGAACCACAGGAGCTGCCCCCAGTTGATTTTGCCAAAGCCGTTGGCGCGCAGTCCGCCCATGCGCATCGCGGCCCAGATCACGAAAGCGCAGCCCAAAAATTCAAAGAAAATCAAGACGTTGACCATTTCCGTCTTGCCGTAATCATAGCCGAAGATATAGTTCATCACCGCCATGCCAACGCCGATGATCAGCGTATAATAAAGGCCAACGAGAAGGCCATTTCGGAGTGTTGGGGCGTTCAGCATGACGCATCTCCCTGAAATGATTGTTAAGGATCTGGCGGTAAGCTGTCTGCCTCTACCAATTATCGGGACGGTTTGGAACCCGCGCGCTGCGGATTTCCAGCGTCCAGAACACCGCGATCAGCACAAGGTTGAGGCCCATGTTGATGAAGAACAGGTCGATCTCGGTGCCCGCCACGGTGATGACATATTCAACCCCGAGGTAGTCCCCGACGACCCGCAGAAATTCCCACAGGAAATGCAGGAAGATCAGCGGCCAGAGGGTGCCGATGCGCAGGGCCAGCGGCGCCAGCAACAGCCCGAGGATGAAAGCCTCCCCCATTTGCATCAATGTCGGTTGGATCAGCTGGTCGGTCAGCTGTGGTTCGCTGATGGCAATCACGGCGTATAGCAGCGAAAAGCTGGCCGCGCTGATCAGCATCGCCTTGAGCCGGGTGGTGCTTTTCTGGGCGGCATTGAGCAAAATTCCCCGAAAGACGACTTCATCCGAAAACGTGATCACTGCAACCGAAACGGCGATGGCCCCGAACAGGGCCCATTGCCCGACCGTCAGGGCGCTGGATGTCAGCGCCGTCAGAAGGAATTGCCCCAACATCTGCGCCGCGATTAACAGCGACGGCACGAGCCACAGGAATTGCCCCCAGTTGATTTTGCCAAAGCCGTTGGCGCGCAGCCCGCCCAGTCGCATCGCGGCCCAGATCACGAAGGAAAAGTAGAGAATTTCGAGGAAGATCAATATCTTGGCCGTGTCGGCCGTGCTGTAGGTCATCTCGAAGGCGTAATGCGTTTGCACCCCCGTATTGACTCCGATCAGTGCGATGTAAATCCCGGCGACGAGAAGGCCGTTTCGGAGCGTTGGGGCTTTGAGCATATGGCGTGCCTTTGCGGTGAATGCCCTCAAACCGGGCGGTAAGCTGGCCTATTCTAACCCGCTTTCGGCACGGTTTGGCAATTGGCAATCCGCGCCCGCTGGCCTATACCGCCGGAAACGCACTGCGTCAGGGAGGCCCGCATGGCCCATGTTCAAACGCCCGATCCGCTCTGGATGCGGATCACCGAGGAAGCGGAAGCGGCGGTTGCTGCCGAGCCGGTGATGAGCGGGTTGATCCATGCCTGCGTGCTGAATCACGTGTCGCTGGAAAAGGCGCTGGCCTACCGGATTGCGGCCAAGCTGTCGTCCAATGAGATGTCGATGCTGCTCCTCAACCAGATCGCCGACACGGCCTTTGCGGCGCATTCTGAGCTGGCCGAAGCGGCGCGCGCGGACCTGCAAGCGGTGCTGGTACGTGACCCGGCGACCCACCGCCTTTTGCAACCCGTGCTGTATTTCAAGGGCTTTCAGGCCATGCAGGCCTATCGCGTGTCGCATCTGATGTGGCAACAGGGGCGCAAGGATCTGGCCTATTTCCTGCAAATGCGCTGCTCCGAGGTTTACGGCATCGACATCCACCCCGGCGCCCGCATCGGTCGCGGCATCATGATCGACCACGCCCATTCCATCGTCATCGGCGAAACGGCGGTGGTGGGCGATAACGTGTCGATGCTGCATTCCGTTACCCTGGGCGGCACCGGCAAGGAAGAAGAGGACCGGCACCCGAAGATCGGCGATGACGTGCTGATCGGGGCGGGGGCCAAGGTGCTGGGCAATATCCGCGTGGGTAATTGCTCGCGCATCGCTGCCGGTTCCGTGGTGCTGGACCCGGTGCCCGATGCGGTGACCGTTGCCGGGGTGCCGGCGCGGGTTGTGGGCGATGCGGGCTGTGAACACCCGTCGGTGGAAATGGATCATAGGCTGTTTTTGGCCGATTGATCGGCATTTGATTAAAACCCGTCGCGCCTTGCCCGAATCGTGATTATGTCCGCCACAGGACAGAAGTTGGGAAAGCATTGGGGAGCGAAAATGCTGAAAAAATGGGTTGCCACCGTCGCCGGTTTCGCTGCGTTGTTCATCGTGGCCATGGCCGCCGCCTGACGGGAAAAACCGCAAGGCAAAATAGCAAAAGGGCAGCGAAGGCGCTGCCCTTTTTCGTTTTAAATCAAGCTATTACGCAGACAGTTCGTCAAACGCTGCCATTGCATGTGCGCCATACATGTAAGCAGGCCCACCGCCCATATACATGCAGACCGACACCACTTCCGCCAGTTCCTCGCGGGTCATGCCGAGGCGCAGACCGGCCTTGACGTGAAAGCCGATGCAGTCGTTGCAGTGGCTGACGATGCCGATGGCGATGCACATCAACTCCTTGTCCTTCAGGCTGATGGCGCCGTCCACCATCGCCGCCTGATGCATGGCGGAAAAGCCTTTCGCGCCTTCCGGCTGCACCTTGCGGTAAGCCGCGAGACCGGCGGAAGTGTCGGCGAGCAGGGTCTTGAAATCCATGGGAAGTCCTTTCGTGTTTCGGTTACGGCCTTATATGCGCATTCCTGAATGCGTTTCAAGACCCGTCAGGCCAGCATCCCCATCGGGTTTTCCAGATTGTGCTTGATGGCGGCCAGAAGTTCGGCTCCGAGCGCCCCGTCGATGGCGCGGTGGTCCACCGACAGCGTCACGCTCATTACGGTCGCCACCGCCAATTCCCCATCGGCGTCCACCACCGGCTTTTTCACGCCTGCGCCGACCGCGAGGATGGCGCCGTGCGGCGGGTTGATCACGGCGTCGAAATTGTCGATGCCGAACATGCCGAGATTGGAGATGGCGAAGGCGCCGCCCTGATATTCATGCGGGGCGAGGCGCTTGTCGCGGGCGCGCGCGGCGAGGTCTTTCATCTCGGCCGACAGCGCGGAAAGCGATTTGTTTTCAGCGTCTTGCAGCACCGGGGTGAACAATCCGCCCTCGACGGCCACCGCCACCGCCACGTCCGACGCCTTCATCTGCAACACCCGGTCGCCGGCCCAGACCGCATTGGCCGCAGGCACGGATTGCAGTGCCAGCGCGCAGGCCTTGATGATGAAATCGTTGACCGAAAGCTTGACCCCGCGCGCCTCCAACTGTGCGTTAAGCTGGGCGCGGAAGGCAAGCAGCGCGTCGAGTTTGATGTCGCGGCGCAGGTAGAAATGCGGGATCGACTGTTTGGCCTCGGTGAGCCGGGCGGCGATGGTCTTGCGCATGTTGTTGAGGGGAAGTTCCTCGAACGCGCGGCCCTCATACATTTGCAGCACCGTGGCCGTTTCCGGGCCGGTGGCGAGGGAGGCCGCCGGGGCAGAGGCGGTCGCCGGGGCTGTTTCTGGTGCGGGGGCGGGGGCAGGCACCGCTGCCGCGCCTTCCACATCCGCCTTGACGATGCGTCCGCGCGGGCCGGAGCCGGTCAGGCTGGCGAGGTCCAGCCCCTTGTCTGCCGCGATCCGCCGCGCCAGTGGGGAGGCAAAAATCCGTTTCCCGTCCGGGGCTTGCGGGGCTTGGGGCGCGGGTGCCGCCACCGGGGTCACTTCCGGGGTCACTTTCGCTGCGGTTTCCGGCGCGGCCTCAACAGCCGCCACCGGCGCCGAAACCGCGATATCCTCCGCGCTCTCGCCCTCTTCGATCAACACTGCAATCGGCGTGTTGACCTTCACCGCCGCCGTGCCTTCCGCGACCAGAATCTTGCCGATGATCCCCTCATCGACCGCTTCAAATTCCATCGTCGCCTTGTCGGTTTCGATCTCCGCGATCAGGTCGCCGGAAACCACCGCATCGCCCTCTTTCACCAGCCATTTCGCCAGGGTGCCCTCTTCCATGGTGGGCGACAGGGCGGGCATCAGGATCTCGGTTGCCATTGCTCTCTCCTCAGCGATAGGTGACGTGTTTGACCGCCGCGATGACCTCATCCGTGGTCACCAGCGCCAGCTTTTCGAGGTTCGCCGCATAGGGCATCGGCACGTCCTTGCCGGTCAGGTTGATCACCGGCGCGTCGAGGTAATCGAAAGCGCGCTCCATGATCACCGCCGACAGGTGATTGCCGATGGACGCTACCGGCCAGCCCTCTTCAATCGTCACGCAACGGTTTGTTTTCATGACAGAATTCAGCACCGTGTCATAGTCCAGCGGTCGCAGGGTCCGCAGGTCGATGACCTCCGCCGAAATGCCTTCCTCCGCCAGCTTGTCCGCCGCTTCCAGCGCGTATTTCATGCCGACGCCGAAGCTGACCAGCGTTACATCCGTGCCTTCGCGCCAGATCCGGGCGCGGCCAAACGGGATGGCGTAATCCTCCAGCTCGGGCACGTCGAATGTCACGCCATACATCAATTCGTTTTCGAGGAAGATGGTCGGCGTGTCGGAGCGGATCGCGGTTTTCATCAGGCCCTTCGCATCCGCCGCCGAATAGGGCATGGCGACATGCAGGCCGGGGATTTGCGCATACCACGCCGCGTAATCCTGCGAGTGCTGCGCGCCAACCCGCGCCGCCGCGCCGTTGGGGCCGCGGAACACGATGGGCACCGACATCTGCCCGCCGGACATATAGCGCGTCTTGGCGGCGGTGTTGATAATGTGGTCAATCGCCTGCATGGCGAAGTTGAAGGTCATGAACTCGACAATCGGACGCAATCCGCCCATCGCCGCGCCGGAAGCCAGCCCGGCAAAGCCGTGTTCGGTGATCGGCGTGTCGATGACCCGGCGGTCGCCGAACTCGTCGAGCAAGCCCTGACTGACCTTATAAGCGCCCTGATACTGCGCCACTTCCTCGCCCATCAGGAACACATTCTCGTCGCGCCGCATCTCTTCCGCCATGGCGTCGCGCAGGGCTTCGCGCACGGTGGTTGGCTTCATCGCGGTGCCTTCGGGAATTTCCGGGTCTTGCGGTTTTTCGGCGGCGGGGGCGGGCGCCGCTGCCGCAGCCACTTCCGAAACCGGGGCCGAAACCGCCTCTGAAACCGGGGCCAGAACCGGAGCAGGCGCCGCCGAAACCGCCACATCCTCCGCGCTCTCGCCCTCTTCGATCAACACCGCAATCGGCGTGTTGACCTTAACTGCCGCCGTGCCCTCGGGGACCAAAATCTTGCCCATGATCCCCTCGTCGACCGCCTCGAACTCCATCGTCGCCTTGTCGGTCTCGATCTCGGCAATCACGTCGCCGGAGCGCACCTCGTCACCCTCTTTCACCAGCCATTTGGCCAGCGTGCCTTCTTCCATCGTGGGCGACAGGGCGGGCATCAGAATTTCCATAGCCATTAGTTCGCCTCCGCGTAAATGTCGGTCCAAAGCTCTTCAAGCGCCGGTTCCGGGCTTTCCTTGGCGAAATCGGCGGCGGCGCTGACGACGCCCTTGATTTCCTTGTCGATTGCTTTCAACTCGTCCTCGCTGGCATGTTTGCCGGTCAGGATCAGCTCGCGCACATGCTCGATCGGGTCGTGATGTTCGCGCACCTTCTGCACCTCTTCGCGGGTGCGGTATTTCGCCGGGTCCGACATGGAATGGCCCCGGTAACGGTATGTTTTCATTTCTAAAATATACGGTCCCTTGCCCGCGCGGCAATGCGCCACCGCCCGTTCGCCCGCCGCCTTGACCGCCAAAACATCCATCCCGTCAACCGCCTCGCCGACAATGCCAAAGCTCTCGCCGCGGGTATGAATGTCCGGGGTTGAAGTCGAGCGCTTGATCGCAGTGCCCATGGCGTATTGGTTGTTTTCAATGACGAAAATCACCGGCAGTTTCCACAGCGCCGCCATGTTGAAGGTCTCGTAAACCTGCCCCTGGTTGGCCGCGCCATCGCCGAAATAGGTGAAGGTCACGCGGTCATTGCCCTTGTACCAGTCGGAAAAGGCCAGCCCCGCGCCGATCGGCACCTGCGCGCCGACAATGCCGTGCCCGCCGTAAAAGTGCTTCTCGGAGCTGAACATATGCATCGAGCCGCCCTTGCCGCGCGACAGACCGCCCGCGCGTCCGGTCAGTTCCGCCATCACCCCCTCCGGTGCCAGCCCACAGGCCAGCATATGCCCGTGATCGCGATACGAAGTCAGCCGCTTGTCGCCTTCCTCCGTCGCCGCTTCCAGCCCGACCACAACCGCTTCCTGCCCGATATAAAGATGGCAAAACCCGCCGATCAGGCCCATGCCGTAAAGCTGTCCGGCCTTCTCTTCGAATCGCCGGATGAGCAGCATCTCGCGGTAATATTCCAGCAATTCTTCCTTGGAAATATTTGATTTCTTTGGCTTTTTGGCGGCAGCCATCGGCACTCCTCCCCGGTTGCACTCGGTCGGTATGATAAGTAGTTTAATGCTAAACTATACCAAAACCCGCCCGACCTGCAACAAAGGTGTTATAGCAGAAATCGCTAAACCTGAATCAAAATTCTCTGCCTCCGGGTCAGCATCCTGCTGATTTCGAACGCGAATTTTGATGCACGATGTTGAAGATTAAAGCGATTTCGCTTTAGCGCAGAACAATCTCGTCGGCCCGCACCATGCCCAGCACCTCGCGGGCCTGTTCGTCCAGAAGGTCGAGATCGAGGTAATCGTCGGACAAGCGGTGCGTCTTGTTGGTCAGGTCGGTGACTTGTGCCTGCAACGCGTCGCGCTGTGTCTTCAGGGCTTCTGCTTCGGCTAAAATCCGCACGCGCTGAAACAGCCCGTAATCGCCCTGCACCGCCGCGAAGGTGAAATACAGACCGGCGGAGATGATCCCCAAGAAGTAGATCACTCCGCCCAGGCTGGTTCTTGTGCCATTCTTGCCCACTCGTCTGCCTTCCGGCGCTTTGCCTGTGCGCCCGCATGGCGCCCATTCAAGCGTCTGTCCTGCCTCAGTGACTTCCGCCATGCCCGTTTTCGGGTCTTTCACGAATCATGCCACAAGTGATTCGCTTTGTGAATCCCAAATCGAATCGCCTGTACATTTTTTTGCGAGGGGGGTCGCGCCCGGTTCAGGGCCGCACTGGCTTGACCATCTCGGTGCTGGAAGAAAAGCCGAAAACCGGGGCGAGCGGGCCGAGTGAGAGGACGGAGCTTTCCGCGAACCCTTCGCGTTCATACAGGGCGCGGGCGCGCGGGTTGGTGTTGATCACGTCCAGCCGGATATTGTGCAGCCCGCTGGTCCGCGCGTGGGCCTCAATCGCGTGCAACAGCGCCTTGCCGACGCCGCGCCCCCGCGCGTGCGGTTCCACGAAAATTCCGTCCATCAACAGCGTGTCCTCGGCGCAGTCGCGTTCCAGCAGATAGGCCAGCGGGCCGCGCAGCAGCGCCCCGCCCCAGCCATAGACCCGCGCCAGATCCCGCAAGCCGCCGCCGACCAGCGCCCCTTGCGGCGTTTTAAACCCCGCCACGCCGAGAAACGCCCCCGTATCGGCCACCGCGCTGATGGCATGTGTGGGGTCGAGAACTTTCTCGATAAAGCGCACTGCCTTTTCCTCCGGCCCGAGCGGATAGCGCAGCTTGCGCGCAAAGGCGCGCCAATAGCCGCGCGCGGTTGGTTCGCGGTGCGCTGGATCGAGGCCGTTTTGTATGCTGAACGTGCGGAATGGGTGGATTGTGGTCATGGGTCTTCCTGCTTACATTTCCCTCAGATGGGCGCGAATGGCGAGGATTTCAATTGCGGCGGTGGGTCATTCTGTTGGCATTGATGGTGGCCTTGGCGGGCGTGGTTTTGTGGCGTCTGGCCGATCACGACCTGAGCCGCTGGCGCGCCGAACGCTTTGACTTTACCAGCGCGGGCCATGCGATGGCGGGCACGATCTGGTTCCCGGAGGGGGCGCCGGTTGCCGTGGTGGCGGTGGTGCATGGGGACGGGGCGCAGGACCGGACCGCGCGCGGCGGCTACGCACCGATGTTCCATGTCTTGCTGGAGCGCGGCATCGCGGTGGCGGCGTGGGACAAGGCGGGCGTCGGCGGCTCAGAGGGCAACTGGTTGCATCAGTCGATGGCCGACCGGGCGGCAGAAACCCGCGCGGCGCTGCGCCACTTGCGGGCGCGGTTGGACGGGGTGCCCATCGGAGCGCTCGGGTTTTCGCAGGCGGGTTGGGTCTTGCCGGAGCTGGGGCGCGCGGATGCGGATTTTCTGGTGCTGGTCGGCGCGGCGGTGTCGTGGCGCGCGCAGGGGGCGTATTTTCCCCGCACCCGGTTGGCGGCGGAGGGGTGGAGCGCGGCGGAAATCGACGCGATGATCGCGGTGCAAGAGGCCGAGGAGGCGCGCCGGTTTGGTGCCGCGGCTCAAACTGCGCCCCAAACTGCGCCCCAAACCGCACCCGAGGGCATTTCCGAGGATCGCTGGCGCTTTATCCGGCTCAATCGCGCCGCCGATGCGCGCGCCGCGCTTGCCCGTCTTGACCTGCCCGTGCTGGCGATCTGGGGGGCGGCGGATCTGAACGTCGACGCGGCCCGCAACGCGGCGATCTACCGCGAAACCCTCGCGCAACGCAGCCCCGCAACCCGCATCCTCCTGTGGCCAGACGCCACCCACAGCCTGCTGAAAGCCCCCGCCTATAACTGGCAAATGCCCGAAGACTGGTCTCGCTTCGCCAAGCTGCGCTTTATCGCCGAAGGTCGCCACGCCTTCGCGCCGGGGGCGTTGGAAGCGATTGCCGATTGGATATCGGAGCGCGCGCGACCGCGCTAAAGCGCCAGCCGATGCACCCGGCGACGTTTCCCGGCGTCCTGAACGTATACGAATCCGCGCTGCTCGAATTGCGGCACGAGGCCCATATATTTGTAACTCGGGGAGTCGGGGGCGACGGGGTAGGCTTCGATCACCTTCGCACCCTGCGCGCGGGCGTAGTCGATGGCGGCTTCGAGCAGAGCGCCCGACAGCCCCTGCCTGCGATGCCCCGTGGCGATGCTGAAACAGGTCAGGGACCAAACCGCGTTCGGCTCGTCCTGATAGTCGTCCGGGCCGCCCAGCTTGCCGTAGGTCACCCGCGGCGCGATGGAACACCAGCCAATCGGCTCCCCCGCCTCATAAGCCAACAAGCCAACAATCTCCTCGGCCAGAACGCGGCGCTGCATGAGCGATTTGCGAAAGTCCCGGTTGGTGTTTCTGGCCTCGTCCCCACGGACGCGCCACACCATGCACCAGCATTGCCGCGACCAGCTCCCGCTTTGCAAAAACCCCTCCAGATCGCCCCAAAGCGCAGGCGTTACGGGCCGGATGTCCAAGTCCTTATCCATTGCAAAACAATGCGCGCGCGGGCGCTGTGGGTCCAGCGCGGCGATGGGGCGGGGCGGGTGGTTATGCGTTGGCGCTGGTGCAGATTTCGCTGGGGTTTGGTCTTGTTTTTGATGCTGCGTCAGGATACGCCTCGGGGCATGAAAACACCTCAGGCTTCACAGGCAATTTGCGTTTTTTGCGGCTCTGCATCGGGGAATGACCCGGTGTTTTTGCACGCGGCGGAAGCGGCGGGGCGCGCGATTGCGCATCATAAGCTGAAGCTCGTTTATGGCGGCGGCAAGGTTGGGTTGATGGGCGGCGTTGCCGATGCGGCGCTTGAGGCCGGGGGAGAGGTGGTTGGCGTCATGCCGCGGCACCTTGTCGAACGGGAAATTGCCCATAATGACCTGTCGGAGCTTGTGATCGTGTAGACAATGCACGAACGCAAGACGAAGATGAGCGAGATGTCGGACGGGTTTCTGGTGCTTCCCGGCGGGGCGGGCACGCTTGAAGAGGCGTTTGAGCAGTGGACCTGGGCGCAGATTGCCATTCACGCCAAGCCGATCGGGTTTCTCAACGTCGGCGGCTATTTTGATCCGCTGATGCAGATGGTGCAGGGGATGGTCGCGGCGGGTTTTCTGGCGCCGACCTATCGCGACATGCTGATTGTGGAGCGCGATCCGGATATCATCCTTGAGCGCTTTGCGGAATATGTCCCGCCCGTGCGAAAGACGTATGAAAAATCAAGAAGTTAGCGGCGTGGCGGAGCCGATGGTGCTGCGGATTGCGGTGGCGGTTGTTCTGGACCCGGCGGGGCGGATGCTGCTGGTGCGCAAAAGGGGAACGCAGAGTTTCATGCAGCCGGGCGGCAAGATCGAGGCGGACGAAACGGCGCTGCAATCGCTGCACCGGGAAGTTCTCGAAGAGTTGGGCGTTGAAGCGCACGACGTTGCTTATCTTGCCCGGATGGTTGCTCCGGCCGCGAATGAACCCGGACACGTCGTTGATGCGCGTGTGTTTCGCGCGGCGCTTGCGGCGGAGCCGGAAATTTCGGCTGAAATCGAAGAGATGTGCTGGTGCGACGCGGATAATCGTGAAAACCGGCGCATCGCACCGCTCAGTGCTGAAATATTGCGTGAATTTGTGGCGAATACGGCAAAATAACCCCACAAAATCCCCCCGACCGCGCGCGGGCCGGGGGCTGTTTGCTCAGGTGATCGACGCGGCGTAGATGGCGTCGATGGCGTTGGCGATGGTGGCGTTGAATTCGGCGTCGCTTTGCCCGGCGGACAGGCCTTCGGTCAGAGCGCGCGAGAAGGAGGCGATCATGCCGTGGTTCTCCGCCAGTTTCGCGTTGGCCTCGTCGCGCGAATAGCCGCCGGACAGGGCGACGACGCGCTGCACTTTCGGGTGATTGATCACGGTGCCGTAATGGTTGGCCACGCTCGGAAGGGTCAGCTTCAGCATGACCTCAACCCCATCGCCCAGCCCGTCCAGCTCCTTGGTCAGGCTCTCCAGCAACAGGTCTTCCGCATCCGCCTTGTCCGGGCAGTGGATGTTCACTTCCGGCTCAATGATCGGCATCAGCCCCTTGGCGAGGATCTGTTTGGCGACCTCGAATTGCTGCGCCACGTTGGCCGCAATGCCCGCGCCGTTGGCCTGATTGATCACCGAGCGCATCTTGGTGCCGTAAATCCCGGCCTTGACCGCGCGGTCGAGCAGCGCGTCCAGTTCCGGCATCGGCTTCATCAGCTGCACCCCGTGCGCTTCCGCTTCCAGCCCCTTGTCAACCTTGAGAAACGGCACCACGCCGCGCTCTTCCCAGAGAAATTTCGCCGCCGGTTTGCCGCCGATCTCGCGCTCCATGGTCATCTCGAACAGGATGGCGCCAATGACTTTTTCGCCGGTGAAGGCGGGGGCCTGTGCGATGCGCGACCGCATGGCGTGGATCAGGTCAAACATCTCAGCTTCCGAGGACCATTGATCCTCGTCAACCCCGTAAAGCCCCAGCGCTTTCGGCGTCGAGCCGCCGGATTGGTCCAGCGCGGCGATGAAGCCTTTGCCGTTGCGCATCTGTTCGGTCATTTTTGCATCTGTCATGGGAATCCCCGTATTGAATTTGCCGCCAGTTTAGGCGTTCTTGCCGCGCGGCGCGAGGGCGAAACTACCCAAGCGCCGCCACGCCGGGCAGTTCCTTGCCCTCCATCCATTCGAGGAAGGCGCCGCCGGCGGTGGAGATGAAGGTGAAATCCTCGGCCGCGCCCGCCCGGTTGAGCGCCGCGACCGTGTCGCCCCCGCCCGCCACCGAGGTGATCTTGCCCGCGCGGGTCAGGCGCGCGGCGGCCTGTGCGGCGGCGTTGGTGGCGGCGTCAAACGGTTCGATCTCGAAGGCGCCGAGCGGGCCGTTCCAGATCACGGTTTTCGCCCCTTCAAGGCAGGCGACAACCGCCTGAACCGTGGCCGGACCCGCGTCGAGGATCATCGCATCCGCCGGGCAGGCATCCGCCGCCACGACCTCGTTCGCCGCCCCCGCCGCAAATTCCCGCGCCACCACGACATCGCTCGGCAACAGGATTTCACAGCCGGTTTTCTCTGCTTTTTCAAGGATTTGCCGGGCGGTGTCGGCCATGTCATGTTCGCAGAGCGATTTGCCCACGTCGATGCCGCGCGCGGCGAGGAAGGTGTTGGCCATGCCGCCGCCGATGATCAGGTGGTTGACCTTACTCACGAGATTGCCCAGGAGGTCGAGCTTGGTCGAAACCTTGGCCCCGCCGACCACCGCCACCACCGGCGGGGTCGGGTTCCCCAGCGCGCTTTCCAGCGCCGAAAGCTCCGCCTGCATCAGGCGTCCGGCCGCAGCGGGCAACAGCCGCGCCACGCCCTCGGTCGAGGCATGGGCCCGGTGCGCAGCGGAGAAAGCGTCGTTGACGTAAACGTCCCCCAGCGCGGCGATGGCGGCGGCAAATTCCGGGTCGTTGGCGGGTTCTTCCGGGTGGAACCGGGTGTTTTCCAGCAGCGCGACCTGCCTTGGCGCCAGCCCCGCGATCACTTCGCGGGCCGCATCGCCCACGCAGTCGGGCGCGAACACCACGTCGAGCCCCAGCGCCCCGGCCAGCGCTTCGCGGATGCGCCCGAGCGACATTTCCGCCACGACCTTGCCCTTGGGCCGCCCGTAATGGGCCAGCAGCACCGGCTTGCCCCCGGCGGCCACGATGTCGCGCACCGTCGGCACAATGCGTTCGATCCGGGTCAGGTCCGTCACCTCGCCCGCCGCGTTCATCGGCACGTTGATGTCGACCCGCGTCAGCACCACCTTGTCCTTCAGATCCATCTCGTCGAGGGTTTTCCAGCCCATCTCCGCCTCCGCTTTCCGTTCGCCTCCAGACATAATCCGCTCGCCGCGCCAGTCAATCAAAACCCGCTTTCGCGCGGGCCAGAGGGCGGGCCGGAGGCGGGCGAGAGGGCGGGCGGATGGTCGCGGGCGACGCGTCGGGTCTTTCCCTTTGCGCCGCGCGGGCATAGGGTATGGGCAAACAGCTATAGGAGTGGCGCATGGCCGAGATCAAAGACCCGGAAAACACGGTGATTGTGGAGTTGAAAGATGGCGAGGTGGTGATCGAGCTTTTGCCCGATGTGGCGCCGAAACATGCGGAGCGCATGAAGGAACTGGCGCGGTCCGGCGCCTATGATGGCGTGGTGTTTCACCGGGTGATCGACGGGTTCATGGCCCAGACCGGCGATGTGCAGCATGGCCGTGAGGGCGGCAACCTGCGCATGGCGGGCACGGGCGGTTCCGATCTGCCGGACCTGCCGGCGGAGTTTTCCAAATTGCCGCATGATCGCGGCACGCTGGGCGCGGCGCGCAGCCAGAACCCCAATTCCGCCAATTCGCAATTCTTCATCAACTTTACCGACAACCATTTCCTGAACGGGCAATATACGGTTTATGGTCGGGTTCTGTCCGGCATGGAGCATGTCGACAAGATCACGCGCGGCGAGCCGCCGGCGGATCCGGACAAGATGATTTCGGTGAAGGTGGCGACCGATGTCTAAGACAAATCTGATCGCCTGGGGCATTTTCCTGTTTGGCGTCGCCATGATCGGGCTGTTTTATTGGTTCACCGTTCCCGGTTCCAAGCCGCAGGTGGTGAATGAAGCGCCCATCGAATATGGCGGGCCGCAGATGGTCATTACCGTGGCGGGCGAAGCGAATGGCGAGATTGTGATCGAGCTGTTCGACACGCTGGCGCCGAAACACGTTGAGCGTCTGTCCCGTCTGGCCGCCGAACATGCCTATGACGGGGTGGTGTTTCACCGGGTGATCGACGGGTTCATGGCGCAGACGGGCGATGTGCAATATGGTCGGCTCGAGGGGCTGGATATGCGCTATGCCGGGTCCGGCGGGTCTGACTATGAGGACCTCCCGGCGGAGTTTTCCAAGGAAGATTTCCACCGCGGCATTGTCGGCATGGCGCGCACGCAAGACCCGGATAGTGCCAATTCGCAGTTCTTCATCATGTTCGCCGATGGGCCGCATCTGAAAGGCAATTACACGGTGATCGGCCGGGTGATCGAGGGGATGGATGTGGTTGATGCGATCAAGCGCGGCAACCCGAGCAACGGCACCGTGACCGGCGCGCCGGATGTGATGCAATCGGTTCGGGTGCGCCCTGCAACCCGGTAAGTCCTTGCGAATACAGAACAAACGGGCGCGGCACGGGCTGCGCCCGTTTTGGTTTCAGGTCCAGAGTGCTAAAGCGGTATGCGAAAAATCTGAAAAGCGGTATGCGCAAAACCTGAATCCCTGAACGCTGCCTGAAATAAACGGTTCTGGACGCGTCAAGCGATGCTTTGGTCTCAGGTATTCGAGAGCAGAAATCGCTAAATCTGAATCAAAATTCTCTGGCTCCGGATCAGCAACCTACTGATTTCGAAGGCGAATTTTAATGCTCGCTGTTGCAGATTAAAGCGATTTCGCTTTATCATAGGCTCTATCGGTCACGCCTGCTCGCAAATCCTTGATTGGCTTGTGCGCGGCGGGCGGGGTAGACAGGGGTATGACACGGACACGCTTTTCCTTTCGTTCTTTTTTCCTGCCGGTTTTATGGGTGCTTTTCGCGCTGCCCGGATGGGCGGGGCCGAAGCCCGTGGTGGTGGTCGAGCTGTTCACTTCGCAGGGCTGCTCGTCCTGCCCGCCGTCCGATGCGCTGATTGCGGAACTGGCGGAGCGCGAGGATGTGTTGGCGCTGGCGCTGCATGTGGATTATTGGGATTATATCGGCTGGGCCGATACGTTTGCGCGCCCGGAACATACCGCCCGGCAGAGGGCTTATGCGCATCTGGCGGGGGGTGGTCCGATTTATACGCCGCAGATCGTGGTTTCCGGCGTGGACGTGTTTGCTGGCGGTCGTCCGATGAAGCTGGCGGAACTGATCGAGCGGCATCGCGGCGGCATGGGGGCGGTTGCGTTGCGGGTGCTGCGGGACGCGGGCGGCTGGACGGCGGATGTTGTGCCGGGCGAGGCGTTGCCGGAAGGCGAGTATCATATTGAACTCGTTGAGTTTGTGCCCCGTGCGGAGGTTGAAATCTTGCACGGGGAGAATGCGGGTCGGGTTGTGACCTATGCCAATATCGTGATGGCGCGGCGGGTGTTGCGCCTTTGGGACGGGCAGGGCACGGTGCGGGTTTCTTTGCCCGGATCACAGGCGGAGGGGCTGGCGCTCGTGGTGCAGGCGGCGGGACCGGGCCGGGTTCTGGCGGCGGCAAGGTTGCGCTGAGGAGGTTATTCATCGTCTTCTTCCTCCGCGATCAGCAGCAGGTCGCCGGCGGCCTCCAATTCCCGGATGGCGGCGACGATTTCGGTCATGGCGGCTTCGGCTTCTTTGGGCTTCACCTTGCCGCGTTCGGTCATTTCTTCGCGTAGTTGTTCGGCCATGCGTTTGGACATGGCGCCGAGGATAAATTCCGCCGTTTCCTCCATCTTGCCGGTGGCGCCGGCCAGGGCGGTGACCAGAACCTCCTGTTCCACTTCCTTGGTGAATTTCGGCACGTCGCGCGGGTCGACGCGGGCCGGGATGTGCGCGAAGGTGAAGATGGCTTTGCGCACCTCTTCGGCGAAGCCCCTGTCGTCCTCGTCCAGCCCGTTCAGCACGTCTTCGCGGGTTTGGGCCGGGCTGAAGTTGAGGATGGCGCCGACCCGTTCGACCGGCCCGTCCGGGAAGGCTTTCACGGGTTGGGCTTCTAATTGTTCGGCAATGGAAATGCCAATTTTTTCAACCACTTCCGGGGACACGGCGCTGGTGAGGGACATGGCGTGAACCACGGCGCGGGCGCGGGGGCCGGGCAGGCGGCTGAGCAGGGTGGCGGCGGTGGAGACTTTCAGTTTTGACAGCAGGACCGCTGCGACTTCCAGCGCTTCCTCTTCCAGTATCGGCAGCAGTTTTTCCACATCCGCCCCGGCGATTTTTTCCCATGGATTGCCGCACAGGCGCACGCCCTGCGCCTTGCGGATGCGCGAGGCGGTGCTGGCGGAGATCGAGCCATCGAGCATTTGCAGCGCCCCTTCCATGTCGCGCGGGAAGGCGAGGCCGACATCTTCAATGGCGGCGGCAAATTCCTCGACCACCGCTTTCAGGGTTGCGCGGTTGACGAAGCGCATGCGGGTCAGCTGGCTGGCCAGTTCGGTTTGCATCCCGGCGGGCAGCATGGAGAGGGGCAGCTTGACCCCTTCCGCCGCCAAGAACCGCACGATGATGGCGGCTTTTTCCCGTTGGGTCAGCGTCATGATGGCGCCGGGGCCGCCGGAGGCTCGGGCGCTTTGCAGGGGCGCCTCGCCAACGGGTGCGATGCCCGGCAGGTCGTCGGGGTGAGAAACGGCTGCCACTTGTTCCAGCACCGCAGATTGCCCCGGCGGCGCACCGCCGGGGGCTTCTTCCAATGTTGTCAGCGCGGTATTCACTAAAGACTCCAAGCCGTTTCCCGGAGCCTTTCTGGCACGAATTTATTAACAGGATGCTACCGCGGGCGGGAAAAATCGCAATAATTTTCCCTAAATTGAATGGACCCGATATGAAGCGCTTTGATGTTGCAGATTAAAGCGATTTCGCCCTAATTTCCCTTGTAAACCAGCGGGGCCAAAACCGCCATGGACATCACGAGCAAGGCGCCGAGCGACGGGAAATAGACGCCATAAAGTGCCGGAACATCTCCGATGCTGTAAATCCAGACGAGAAACGACAGGGTTGAGATCACTACCGCAGGAATTTGCGGCGGGGAACCGTTCTCCCGGGTTCCGAGGTAGCGCACCACGATCACGGCCAGCGTGCAAAAAACCGCCCAGCCAACCACGGCATAATTTCCCGCGCCTTCATCTGCGAGTGAAAGGGCAAAGCCACGTCCGGTCAAATAGAGGGCCACGATTTCACTGGGGATCAGCTTGATGAGCCTCGAAAGGTAGGGATCATAATCAGCGCCGGTCTGACCGGACCCGTCAGGGACCAGATTTTGTGCGGAAATAACCTGCTGGGGTCGTATTCTGGCATAGCTCATGAGAAAATTGCATCCTCCCGTCCGATTGTTTCCAGTTTTTTTGATGTCAAGGCGAGCTTGACGCGTTTTGCGGGGGTTTTCAAGCGTGGCGTGTGTTTTGCATCCGCAGGTGGTGCGTTTGAGGCGGGGGCAGCCTTTTCGAGGCAGAACGATTTGAGGCATATCCGGCATGAATGCAGGATGCTTCAGGCTTGGGGCTGTTTGGGTTTGTGTGACGACCCGTTCCATCCTGTAAGGCGGGAAATTTTCTTTTCGAAATCACACGAGGCAACGACCAGAGCGCCATTCTCTCTTAATTTCAAGATAAGTTGGCTTAGAGCTTCCATGTAGGATTTCGGTTCGCATTTCGGCGAAGGTTCAACGCTCCAATCGCCCTCGATATACAATCGGCATGTATAATCATCGTAAGTATTCATCGGGTCATTCTGTTGGCACTACGGGAGGATTGTCAAAAACACCGCCGGCTCGAATTATCCAAATATTTACGCTCATACCTGATTTTTGCGCCAATTCTCTTGTCAGCCCTCTCAAACCAGCTTTTAATACCACGTTCATCGAATGGATTGAATGAGGTGCATGTCTGCACCGGGAAGGGCCAGGTCATGTCGGGTACTTTATTGGCGAACGAACCTGTGGTGCGGATGGTGTTTTTTCTGGGCGTGCTGGGGGTCATGGCGGTCTGGGAGCTTGC
>PDOZ01000013.1 GCA_002747325.1 Rhodobacterales bacterium | reverse complement strand
GCTGGAAGCGCCGGAAACGGCGGTCGCAGGTTCCGAGATCGAAGTCACCTGGATGGGGCCGGGCAACCAAGACGACTATGTGTCGATTGAGGTGGTCGGGGCGAAGCTGGGGGACGCGATTGATTACGCCTACACCAGCGGCGGCAATCCCGCGACGCTGGAGATGCCGGTTGAGCCGGGCACCTATGAACTGCGCTATGTCGCGAGCGGCAATGTGAAGAAGATTCTGGCCACACGCCCGATCACCGGCACGGCGCCCACGGTCGCGCTGGAAGCGCCGGAAACGGCGGTCGCAGGTTCCGAGATCGAGGTCACCTGGATGGGGCCGGGCAACCAAGACGACTATGTGTCGATTGAGGTGGTCGGAGCAAAGCTGGGGGATGCGATTGATTACGCCTACACCAGCGGCGGCAATCCCGCGACGATGGAGATGCCGGTTGAGCCGGGCACCTATGAACTGCGCTATGTCGCGAGCGGCAATGTGAAGAAAATTCTGGCCACACGCCCGATCACCGGCACGGCGCCGACGGTCGCGCTGGAGGCGCCGAAAACCGTGGCAGCCGGGTCGGAGTTTGAAGTGACATGGATGGGGCCGGACAACAACAGAGATGCGATCACGGTCGCACTCGTGGGTTCAAAAGCGGGCAGGTATGTTGAACACAGATATGCCAGCAGCGGCAATCCTGCCGAGATGACAGCCCCGACCGAACCGGGCATCTATGTTCTGCGCTATGTGGCAAATGGCGATGAAACGAAGATCTTGGCACGTCGTATTCTGAAAGTCTCCGGGGCAGGCGCGGGTCCGCTGGAACCGGGCACGGCAGCGCTGGAAGCTGCGGATAGCGGTCCGGCGGGCGGTCAGGTTACGGTATTTTGGGCCGGACCGGGCGCGCCGGGCGACGTAATTGCCATCCGCAAGATCGGGGCCACGACGGTGGAAACCTCTGTTGCGGTCACCAGCGGCAACCCGGTGGCTCTGCCCCTGCCAACCGCTGCGGGCCAATACCTGATCCACTACCTCACCGGGGGAAGCCAGAAGTCGATCGGCAACCGGCTGATCTCCGTGAAGTAAACTACTCGGGTCCGCGGCGTATTGCTGCGGACCCGGTTCAATGCGGTGCCTGCGGCGCTTGGTCTTTAAATGGGGTGTTAAGCGGTGCGAATGCGCGGCGCTTGCGGTTCGCTTTAAAGGCTGGACCTGTTCAGGACAACAGACGCGGAATCAAGCGGTAGGTATTGCGTTCGCTGATCCCGAGGACGCTGGCCACTTTGCTGCGGTTGCCGTTGTGGCGCTCGAGCAGCAGGCGCAGGTAGCTGGCGCGCAGTTCGTCCATGGTGGGCTCATGGTCAAAGCGCAGCGTGACGCCAGCTGGATTGCCGCCAAACCGCGCGTCTGCATCGCCCGGCGCTAGTGGCAGGGACAGGTGTTCGGGGCAGATTTCTGGCTCGGGGCCGGATACGATGACGCTGCGTTCGATGGCGTTGCGCAATTCGCGGACATTGCCGGGCCAGTCATAGCGCTGCAACAGCTGTAGCGCCTCCGGGGTCAGCGCCTTGTTCGCTTGTTTCTGAAAACCCCGGTTTTGCAGGAAAAACTGCGCCAGCGCCGGGATGTCTTCGGGGCGATGCCGGAGCGGCGGGATTTCGATTTGAAAGGCGTTAAGGTAGAAAAACAGTTCGGCGCGGAAGCGTTTTTCCTGAACCCGTTTTTGCAAATCATGCTGCGTAGCGACGATGATGCGCGCCTCGGCGGCGATGTCGGCCCCGCCGCCCAAGCGGCGAAACCGCCCGCTTTCCAGCACACGCAGCAGCCGGTCCTGCATGGCAAGCGACAGGTCGGCGATGTCGCGCAGAAACAGGGTGCCCCCGGCGGCGAGTTCGATCAGCCCTTCCTGCGGCGCGGCGGCCCCGGTCACGGCGCCCGCTTCGTGGCCAAACAGTTCGGCAACAAAGCTGTTTTCCTGCGACGGGTCACAATCCAGCGGCACAAAGCGGCGATCCGCGCGCGGCGAGGCTTCATGCAGCGTGCGCGCGATCAATTCCTTGCCGGTCCCGCCCGCGCCCTTGATCAGAACCGGCGTGTCGGCGGCGGCAAACAGGTCGATCTGGCGACGCAATTCGATCAGGGCCGGGCTTTCGCCGACCAGCATTTCGGATTTGCTGCGCCGCGCCTGACCCTGCCAGTATTTCACATCCCGTTTCAGTTCCGCCGTTTCCAGCGCCCGGTTGATGGCGATTTGCAGTTTCTCGAAACTGATCGGTTTGACGAGGTAATCCGACGCGCCCGCATGCACCGCCCCGACTGCCTGTTCCACCAGCGCATGGGCCGTGACCACGATCACCGGCGCGTGTTGCGAAAAATCCGTCAGCAGGTCCAGCCCGTCGCAATCGGGCAGGCGCACGTCGAGCAGGATCAGGTCCGGGCAGGCCCGCGCAATCTCTTCACGCGCCTCGGCCCCGGTGCCGACCCCGCGCACATCGTGACCCAACTGGCTCAGATGGGCGATCAGCAGGCGGTTGAGGCTCTGGTCGTCCTCGACCACCAAAATCCTGTTCCTCGTTGCGGCGTTCATGCCTGCGCTCCTTCTTCATCGGGCAGCACGACTTCAAAGCAGGTGCCCCCGCCGGGCGCGTCTTCAAAATCGAGCGTTCCGTTCAACTTTCGGATAATCGAGGCACAGATGGCAAGCCCCAGCCCGCGCCCGCGTGTCCCATCCGCCCGCCGGGTCCAGAAGGGCAGCAGCACCTTGGCGCGGTCGCGTTCCGGGATGCCGACGCCGGTATCGCAGAGCTTCAGATGCACCTTGCCCGCAGCCTTGTAACACCGAATGTCGAGCCGCCCGCCCTCCGGCATGGCGTGGATCGCGTTGAGGGCGAGGTTGAAGACCACGGTGCGCATGTCGCTGTCGCGGGCAAGGATGCGGGGCGCGTTGCGTATATCCGCGTGGATCTCAACGCCGGAGTTTTCTGCCTCCAGCCGCAGGAGGGTGATGGTGTCGGAAATGACCCTTTGCATCTCGACCAGTTCGATATTCGCGCTGGGCAGCGAAGACAGGCGCAGCAGGCTTTCGGTCACGTTCTGACAGGTCGCGATTTCAGTTTCCGCGATGTCGATATATTCGCGCGCGGCGGCGGGGAGATCGGGGTGATTGCGCACCGCGTGCAGGGCGAGGGCGATGGCGGACAGGGGATTGTTGACCTCATGCGCCACCCCGGCGGCGAGCCCGCCCATTTCCGCCAGCCGTTGACTGTGCGAGATGGAAATATCTTTCTCCATGTCGCGAATGGATTCGACCACGCAATCGCATTCCCCTTCCGGCAGCGACAGACGCACCGGCGCGGCGGAAACCTCGACCGAAAACTCTGCCCCGTGCTGGTCCTTGTGGATATGGGTTGTGACCACCTCCGGCTTGCCGTTTTGCAGCAGTTCCACCACCGGGCAACAGGTCATCGTTGGCGCGCAGGGGGCGTCGCAGCCGTGGCTGGAGCGGTAACAAAACTGCCCGGCAACCTGCGCCGGATCGGCGTCCAGATGGTCGCAATAGGCGCGGTTGGCCATCAGGATGCGGAAATCCGGGCCAATGACGCGCACCCCGTCCGGGATGGCGTCGATCAGGGTTTGTAACGCGCCGTGTGCTGACTCCAGCGCCTGGATATTGTCCTGCAAATGATTGGCCATGTCGTTGAAATGACGGCCAAAACGGTTGATTTCGTCCTGCCCCAACTCCGGGATGCGCACCGACAGATCGCCGTCGGACAGCGCCTGCGTGCGGTTGGTCAGGATGTCGATCCGCTTCAGCACCAGCCGCTTGAGCGCCAGCCAGAGGCCGGTTTCCAGCAAGATCAGCACCAGCAGCCCCAGCACTGCCAGCCCGATCGCCCCGGAGCGCAGAAGGGTGCGCATGTTGGAGGCGTCATAATCGACGATCAGCACGCCGTTGATCGGGTTGTCGGCAATGGCGCCGTGGCATTGCTGGCAGCGCGGCTGGTTGGGCAGGGGGTTGACCGAACGCAGCACCTCGCCATCACGCCCGGCAAGGTAGCGGGTTTGCGCTTCGCCGCTCAACAGGGCCGTATCGAAATCCGCATCCGCAACCGGGGTGCCGAGCCGCTCCGGGTAAGACGAAAACCGCACTTCGCCTTGCGGATTGGCAATCATCACGCCGGCAATGTCGGGCTGCGCGCCGAGTCGGGTCACGATGTCCTGCAACCCGTCCAGATCGCGCTTGAGCATGGCGTTTTCCAGCGCCGCTTGCAGCAGGAGGTTGACGTTGAGCGAGGCGGTTTGCTGGGTGTCGAGCAGGTTGGCGCGGTATTGTCCGATGACGAGCGGCAGCAGCAGGGCCGAGCTGAGCAAAACCAGCAGGGCCGCCATCAGCAGAAACTGCCGTTTCAGCCGCTGCGCAATCCAGTTTCGCAAAGGCGCGCCCCCCGTCCTTCGATTACCCGTCCAGAACCTGAAACAGCTTCTTGTGGTGTTGGGTGCGGGCGCAGATATGGCACAGCCCGTCCCCGGTATCGTTTTGCACAGGCGGGTGAACCATCACGCCGCAAGCCCTGCACGTCCATTCTGACAGCACCACGTCCGGCGGGGCTTCCTGCATCGGACGCACCTCAATCGCGACGTGGTCACAGGCTTCTTCGCACAAAGAACACCCATCGCAGGGCGCTGCGCGGGTCTGATAGACCAGTTCCCCTTCCGGCGCCTTGACCTGTGTCAACACATCCTCGGGGCAAATGCGCAGACAGGCGTCGCAGCCAACGCATTTTTGCGCGTCGATCACCGGGGCGGCGGCAAAGAGGGCGCCGGGCGTATCGGCGGCAAGCGCTTGTATCACGGCGAGCGGGGGCGGGGCGTCCTCTTCGACAATCGGGGCGATTTTGCGCAACAGGTCGCGGCGTTTGGACGTGTCCGCTTCTTCGCGATACCACGCCAGAACCCGCTTCATACCGGGGGCATCCGGTGTGATATGGCGCAGAGCCATTTCCGGCAGAGCGCGACTGCGCAGCAAGGCGTTGAATTTCTCCGGCAGGTCCGGTGCGTCTTCGCCGATCCAGACCACCCGGCGGATTTCGGCGACATAGGCGCTCGCGAGGGGGGCGAAGGCGTCGGGCAACGCGATTTGCGCCGATGCCCAGACCTGCGGCAGCAAAAGCACCCCGTCCCGCTGCAAGGGTTTGTCAACGGGCGGGGCTGTGTCCTGTCTGCCTGCGCGTCTTACCAGCTTTCGGCCACTCCCGGCATGAAGGGCGCGTCCTCGGGATCGGGCGAGCGCTGCGTGTCGAGATCGGCAATGTCGCGCACGTTACGCGCGGTGCCGGTGATCTCCTCCAGATAGCCGCGCAGATCGTCGAGGAAGGCGTTGGTCAGCACCATCACCTCGCGGTAGAGCGGCTGGGTCGAACACAGGGCGGCGCGCTCGAAAAAGGCAGGCACCCAGGGCAGGAGGTGCAGGTCCATGAACCGGGCCGCGTCCTGCGCCGGAACCGCGCTGGCCAGTCGGCACAGATGCGAGACAAACTGCAATTCATGCACCACATGGTCGTCGGCGCGCACCCGCCAGTTCGGCACCGAAATGCCGTAATGCTCATACCAGTCGCGGGCGTCGAACATGGGCATTTGCCGCTCAAGCTTGTCCTCGGTCATCCAGACCGAACCGCTGGGTGCGGCGCGGTAGGCGTGGGTCAGGAAAATGTCGGCATATTCCGCCGCCAGCAGCTCCAGAACCTCCGCGTCCGGCGTCGGGCCGAGCGCGTCCAGCGCGGCGCTGAGTGCGTCAATCGCCGCCGCAGAACGCGCGCTGGTGGACAATTCATGCAAGCCGGCGACAACGCCGTGCTTGTGTAACTGCGCCAGCAAATCGGCGTCGATCTCGCGGTCGTGGAAGCGGATCAGCACGTCCAACCCGTCCGCGAATTGCACCAGCCGCTGCGCCTGTTCAGGGGTCAGAGCCGCCGGTGCCTTTTGTGCTGCGCCCATATCAGACCTTTCCTTTGGAATGCGCTACGAAGCGGATTGACGGGTTGGTCAGTTCGGGGTCGGCCATGGATTTGACCTGCCGCACGACTTCCTCATTCGGGCCAACCGCTTTCGTATCATAGCTGCCATCCGCGATCTGATCAATCGGGCCGACATCCAGAACCCGCATCATGCAGGCGGCGACGCAGTAAGGCTTGCGCCCGGCTTCCAACTCGTCGATGCACATATTGCACTTCTTGACCACGTTCTCTTCCGGGTCATATTGCGGCGCACCAAACGGGCAGGCGGCTTCGCATTTGCGGCAGCCGATGCAAAGCGTCGAGTCGATATCCACCACGCCATTATCCGCGCGTTTCCAGATCGCCCCGGTGGGACAAGCGGGCAGACAGGCCGGTTCGGCGCAGTGGTTGCACGACATATTGACCTTGAAGGCGAACACGTCCGGGAACACCCCGCCCTCGATATATTGCACCCGGCGGAAACGCGGCCCCGGCGCCAGTCCGTTCTTGTCCTTACAGGCCATCTCGCAGGCCCGGCAGCCGATACAGTCCACGTTGTTATGCACGAACCCCATCTGCATTTCCGGCACTACGGGAACGTATTTCTCCCGCTTTCTGCGCGCGACGTTTTCCCGGATCCGTTGTTTGTCAACTTTATTTGCCATTTTTCTAACTCCTCGCGCCGATCACAGATCGCGACGGAACACATGGCTCCGCGCGGTGGAAAGCTGGTCCCAACCCGGACGGTGCGCCAGATCGGATTTCTTCACGTTGCACAGGATCGTGTTGTAGGCGAAGGCACCGGCGGGGGACGGGTTGTCGTCGGTCAGGAAGTCCGGGTTGCCGGAGCGGTCCACGCCGTTCTCGTCGAGATCCATCCACGCGCCTTCATGCAGCACCACAACGCCGGGCATGCACCGCTCGGTGACATAGGCTGGCATGATGACCCGCCCGCGATCATTCCACGCCTCGACCGTATCGCCGGTCTTGATGCCAAGCTTGCGCGCATCGGAGGCGTTCATCGTGATCTCCTGACTGAAAGTCTCGCGCAGCCACGGGATGTTGTTGAAGATCGAATGCGTCCGCCAGCGCGGGTGCGGGGTGATCATGTGGAACGGGAATTTCTCCGTCAACGGGTGGTTCAGGCTCTCCCAGGGCTCGATCCATTTCGGAATGGCCGGGATGTGATAACCATACTGGGTTTTGGTCCAGTCGGTGATCTGCGCCAGTTGCCCCGAGAAGATCTCGATCTTGCCGCTGGCGGTCTGGAAGGGCACGCCCTCTTCGACCTGCTTGCGGAAGGCGACATGCGGCTCCGGCAGGACGAATTTGTAAACCCCGCGTTTCTTGAACTCTTCCCAGGAAATATCCGCGCCCTGATGGTGCTGCACCTTGTGCCACCAATCCACCAGATAGGCTTCGTCGACCGCCGTTGGATCGTCGAAGTAACTGCGCGGGGCTTTCGGGTTGTATTGCGGCCCGAAGCCGAGGCGGTAAGCCAGTTCGGTGAAGACCTGAAAGTCCGATTTGCTCTCGCCCATCGGCTGGATCACCACCGGGCGGTGGATGTAGTAATGCCCTTTATACCAGGGCAGGGCGACATCGTGCCGCTCAAAGTGCGTGGCGATGGGCAGGATGTAGTCGGCCCAGATGCCGGTCGGCGTGATCGTGCTGTCCATGCAGACGAACAGGCTCTCCATGTCGCCTTCGTCTTCCAGCTTGCGGATGGCGGCGATTTCCTTGTTGATGTTGGTCAACTGGTTGAACCAGTCCGAACCCTGCCAGAAGATGCCGCGAATGTTGGGGATCACCCCATCCATCGGGTCGCCTTGCCCCTTGGGCCAGCAGCCGATTTCCTCGCGTTTGACATTGGGATAATTCAACACCGCATGGGCCCAGCGGTCGGACTTGATCGCCGCATACCATACGTTGGAATACTGGTCGTAAGGATAGGCCACCGCTTCCGAGTGCCAGCCCTTGCCAACCCCCTCGGCGCAGCCGCCCAGAATGCCGATATTGCCGGTCATTGCCTGAAGCGCGGCGGCCATACGGTTGTATTGCTCGCCGTACGCGTTACGTCCCGGCGCCCAGCTTGCTTTCAGCGCAGCGGGCTTGGTGGTCGCATACATCTCGGCCAGCTTCTTGATGTCTTCTGCCGACACGCCGCAGATTTCCGACGCCCATTCCGGGGTTTTCGGAACGCCGTCGCGTTCGCCGAAGATATACTCCTTGAAGCTCTCCTGACCCTGCGCCCAGCCGGGCATGGTGCCCTTGTCCATGCCCTGCACGAACTTGTCGATGAACTCCTGATCGTGCCAGTCGTTGTCCCAGATGTGGTAGGCCATGCCCGCCATCATCGCGGCATCGGTATTGGGCCGGATCGGGATCCACCACGCGTCATAGGCCGCCGCCGAGTCGGTATATTGCGGGTCGATCAGCACGAACTTGCAGCCGCGCTGTTTGGCCATGCGCATGTAGTAGAAGGTGTTGCCGCCGTGGAACGTGTAGGCCGGGTTCCAGCCCCACATGATCATCAGCTTGGTGAAGGCGTAGGCGTCGTCTTCGTTGCCGTCCTCGATGGTGCCGTAGGTGATCCGGCTGGAGAAGGTTGTGCCCTGATAGGAGGGCACCGACCAGCTTGAGGTCCGGCAGCCGAACATGCCGAGGAAACGGCCCAGCAGGCCTTCGATCTGGTCCGATTTGTGCAGAACACCGTAAGAGGCGCCCGCATAGCTCTGATCGACCAGCGCGGTCGGGCCGTATTTGTTCTTGATGTAAACCATACGCTGCGCGATGTCCGTAAGCGCCTCGTCCCAGCTTACGCGCTTGAACTTGCCCTCGCCGCGCTTGCCGACGCGCTTCATCGGATACAGCAGGCGCTCGGGGCTATAGAGGCGCAGCCGGTAGGAGCGGCCGCGCAGACAGCCGCGCACCTGTGGTTTGTCAAAGGTGTCGGTGCCATAGGCGTCGCCCTGATAGGAGCCGTCATCGGTGCTGATGCGCACGATCACGTCGCCTTTCTTATGGGCCACCAGCATGTGCCGCGAGCCGCAGTTATGCGCGCAACTCGTGACCACGGTCTCCAGCTCGTCATCCGTCGGATAGGGCTCATAGGCGAAGGCGTGGGCCTCCTCGGCGCCGGCCCCGACGACCAGCCCGGCCGCCGTCAGCGCGGCACTGGTTTTCAGAAAATCCCGACGCGCCTCGCTTTCCGGGCTTTCATGTGCTTCGGGACGATTTTCGCTCTCATGATAGGTCATGTTGGCTTTGCTCCTTACTCAGCAGCCGGAAGGGCATATTCAGGGTCAGATTCGGTCGGGCGATCCACCGCCCATTCCGGGATTTCCTCGTCCATGTCCGGCCAGGCGTGGCGCGGATAGGGGTAGGAGATCCGATACCAGGCGCGTCCGCCGTGACAGCCGTAGCAGGTGTCCGACGAGCCTTCGCGCGCCAGCTTCTCGATATTGGCGGCGTTGAGGTAGGACACCCCATGGCGCACCGTGCGGAAGCCTTCGGCGTGGCAGGACAGACAGCCATTCGGCGCTTCCGGGTATTCCATATCGGCGCGGATTTCATGCCACGGGGCTTCCAGATCCATCACCTCATAGGGGAATTGTCCGTGACAGCGCAGGCAGGTTTCCGACGGGTTCACCATCTTGCGCAGGGTGAACTCCGGCACCACCCCAGCCTCGAAGGCTTCGCGTGTCGGCAGCATGTCCGGGGTCTCTTCGCGCGGGTCGTTGCCCTTGTGGCAGAAGACGCATTCGAGGTTCATCACTTCCTTGGCGAAGTCGCTTTCAAGGTGGCGATAGTGGAAGGTGTCCTGCGGCCCGGCATAAGTGTCAAGCGTCTGATACCAGGCGATCGTATCCTCGGCGGGCACCCCGGCAATGGAGGCCGCGCGCGGCTTGTGATCCAGAATTTCCTGGTGACAGGTCAGGCATTGTTCGTTGCTCGCCTCTTCGATCATCGGCGAGAAGTGCAGCGGATGATAGCGGGCGCGCTGGTAATCCAGCGTCGGCGCAAGGGCTTCGAGATCGGCGACCAGTGCGTCGAATTTCGCCTGTTCTTCCGGCGAGCGCCCCGGCGGGTTGGTGTAAGTCACGCCTTCGGGGTAGGGCACCGGGTCGATCTCGACCACCTCATCGGCGCCATCTTCCGGCTCGGCTTCGGCCAGCACGACAGTATCGCTCAACCCAAGCGCTACCACGTCCTGCGGCGCATCGGCTTGCAGGCCCAGATAGGCGATAAGATTATTCGCATCTGCTTCGGTCTTGAGGCCATTAAAGGCCATTTTGTTGCCGGGAATGTCCCCTTTCGGGTCCAGCAGGTAAGTCCGGAGGCGGTCAACCGTCCAGGTGCCGGCATGGCCGATCATGGCGTCGGAATATTCGAACCCATCCGCCACTGCCACGTCCCGGCCGACGATGTTCCAGAGGTTCGGCCCGGTTTTATGGCCGTCACCAGACGCCACCGTATGGCACGCCTTGCATTTCTTGAAAACCTTCTCCCCGGCGCTTGCGGTAACCACAGCGACAGCGGGGGTTTCGGGGGTTGAGGGATCGGCGGCAGGCGGTGCGGAAACAACGGGCCGGACCGCTGACAGCCGGGCTTTCTCAACTGCGGGAGCGCCTTTCACCAGCATGACGGCAATGACGCCGCCCCAGAACACCGCTAAAGCGGCAACACCTGCGAGTAAAACTGCGCTTATGGTGATTAAGACCTTCTCCAGGAACCTCATTGGTCCAATCCCTCTTCGGCTTGAACCCGGCCTGCAACCAGTTTTGTCTTGGCTGGTGAAAAACCGATAAACCGGCTTCCCACGTGGCTGGGTAATGTTATCCGTCTAATCACACCGTAGTCAGGAAAATCGCCTGTCCCGGCGTTTCGTGAGAGGGGTCCGCCCGGTCAGGCGGGCCGCCTCAGTGTTCAGGAGAGGGGCCAGAAACCCGGCCCCTCGGGGCTAACCCGAGGATTAGCTGTCGTCGCCTTTGTCTTCGTCAGCAGGCGGGGTCCAGTCGCCGGACATGCCGCTCATGCCGGACATGCCACCCATGCCGGACATCCCCGACATGCCGGACATACCGCCCATGCCGGACATTCCCGACATGCCGCCCATACCGGACATACCCGACATGCCACCCATGCCGGACATACCCGACATACCGTCCATTCCGGACATACCAGACATGCCGCTCATGCCGCCCGCAGTGGCGGGCACGGCGAAAACGGCGGCACTGCACATGATTGCAGCAAGCGTACGAGAGAATTTTTTCATAGGAGCTTCCTTTTTGCTTCTTGGTTTTTGCCAGCCGTTTTCGAAACTATTTAGTGTCTCGCTGGCAGTTACATCGAACCCCGGCTTTCGCCGGAGCCGAATTTCTAATGCCAACCCCGAATGTCGTAGGGGCCGGTCATCCCTGGCGCCAGAAACGGGTCAAACCACGCTTCCTGATCTTCCAGAAATCTCAAACTGCTGGGATACGGGGCTTTGACCCCGGTGAGGGCATACACATACCAAGCATTGTTCTTGCCGAACTTGCTCACAACCGGCGCACCCTCGGGGCGCTCATAGGGCTTCACCCCCGCAATAAAAAGCGCCGTAGCCTCTTCCTCGCTGGCACCATCGGCCAAAGCAACCTGAGGCACGGTTAACGCTACCAGCGCGGCTGCGGTTCCCCAACGTAACATGTCACGCACCATGGCTTGTCCTCCTCGAACTGGCGGCCCTGATCCCGGCTCTTTTCCGGGCGGGACGTGCGGGAATCTCTTTCCTCGTCCGAATAATACGCCTCTGGCTTCGCGCGTTCATTACCTTATTTGTTTTCAAAGGGTTGCGCGGAGTTCCTGAGGAAAACACTTACTGCCATTCTGACATAAGCCCGGCGGCGCCTGCACTTCCTCTGGGAAATTTCCGAGTATATCTCGTTCGAGAGCCTGACATTTTGGCAAAACAGCCTTGCCATTCTGTCATGCGTTATATTGTCGCATTTTGTTGCGCGGCCCTGTCGGCCATTGCCGGGGAAAATGCCGTGCGGAAGCTGGATTTCCTCTGTATACAGAACCTGTTCGAGCCGCCTTTCCACCCTGAACAAAGCGAGAGAAGCCATGTCAGACCGTCGCCAGGAAGTCCTTACCCACCTCACCCGGCTTGCCCTGCCGACCCCGGATACGAACCCGGTCGAGGCCGGGTTGATTCGCGCTTTGTCGCTGACCGATGGGGACAGCGTGGTGCATTTCGTGCTGGAGCCGCCCGCGGGGAGTAACGGGGCGGCGCTGAAGGCGGAGATCACCGATTGGCTGATGCAGCTTGATTGGGTGCGGGAGGTTAAGGTTGCGCTGACCGATCCGCAGTTTGTTCTGCCGGACAGTGAACCGGACGAAGACAACCCGCCGCCGATCGAGGGGGTTGAGCATGTGGTGCTGGTCGGGTCCGGCAAGGGCGGCGTTGGCAAGTCTACCGTGACCGCCGGGATCGCGGCGGAGATGGTGGCCCGCGGGTTGCGGGTCGGGGTGCTGGACGCCGATGTGTATGGCCCGTCGCAGCCGCGCATCTGGGGCGCGTCGGGGCGGCCGGTCAGTTATGAGGACGTGCTGATTCCGATTGCGACTTCCGGCATCAAGCTGATGTCGCTGGGCCTGTTGACCACGCCGGATCAGGCGCTGGTCTGGCGCGGACCGATCCTGCACGACACGCTGACGCGGCTGTTGTTCAAGGTGCGCTGGGCGCCGCTGGACGTGCTGCTCATCGACCTGCCGCCGGGCACGGGGGATGCGCCACTGACGCTGTTGCAGCAGGTGCAGATCGACGGGGCGGTCATGGTATCGACCCCGCAGGATTTGTCGCTTCTCGACCTGCGCCGGGCGATGGACCTGTTCCGGCGCACGGATATTCCCATGCTGGGGTTGGTGGAAAACATGGCGGTGCATATCTGCCCGAATTGCGGCGCGGAGGATCACCCGTTCGGCGCCGGGTTGGAGGAGTTCACCCGCAACGAGGGCATTCCCTTCCTCGGCAAGCTGCCCCTGTCGCACAGTATTTCGGCGGTGTCCGATTGCGGCATGGAACAGGCGGACGAGGCCACCAAAGCGGCCAGCACCGGCCATTTCGTCCCGATCGTGGACAAGCTGCTTGAGGGAATGACCTTCGGGTGACGCGCCCGGCAGGTCACTGATTTTTGTCTGCACCCGCCATGAAGGCGCGGCCAGCGCGGTTCGGGGCGCGGAAAAAGCAACAGCGCCCCGCGGGGCTGAGAAACCTGTCAGGCGCCAACAAGGGCGCGGGTCAAGGGGTGGGTCGGGTCTTTCAATCCGTCGATCACGTCAAAATGGTGTTTTCCGGGATCGGTGACCAGTTTGGTGTCAGCGCCCGCCGCGCGCCAGTGTTCCGCCAGCAGGGCGGATTGGCGCAGGAGTTCCGGGCGTTCGTTAGCGCCGACCCAGGCGATGAAATCCGGCCCCGGCATGGGCGGGAGCAGGGCTGGGCTGTGCGCGCGGGCGCTTTCTTGTGTCAGCTTGAGCTTGGCGTTCATGCTGTTGAGCATAAGTGGGCGCAGATCGTGCAGCCCGCTGATGGAAACAACGCGCTCGATGCGCGCCGCGATTTTCTCCGGCAGCGGGGTGTTGGCGCACATCATGCAGGCGGCAAGATGGCCGCCCGCCGAATGCCCGGTGATCCGGATCGGCCCGTTGACCTGTTCGGCGGCTTTTGTGATTGCCCGGCCGATCTGTTGCCGGATCTCGGCGATGCCGGCCTCTGGGGCCAAGGTGTAGCTCGGCAGGGCCACGGCCCAACCGGACAGGAGCGGCCCTTCAGCGAGGTCGGACCAGCTGGACTTGTCGAAATCCAGCCAATACCCGCCGTGAATGATCACCACGAGTCCCTTGGGCGCGCCCTCCGGCAGCAGCAGGTCCATCACTTCGCGCGGATGCGTTCCATAAGCCAGATCAAAGCGCCCCTTCGCGCTTTGCCGAAACGCCGCCGCCCGCTCGGACCAGCGCTTCGGGTAGGTTAAGCCGTCGGGAATGTAGGCCGCATTGGCAAAGGCGTTTTCCCAGTCGATCCCGGCATCCGGGCAGGACTTTCTGCCGTGTTGCACGATGCGCCTCCCATTTCTCAAATTCGCGGCAATGATATATTTCAGGGTTAGATATTTCAAGCTTGAAATATAAAAACGGCTTCGCTAGGCTTCTTGCAACAAGCAGCGGAAAACCGCGCTACAAATGGGGGGATGCGATGCGTGTCGCGTGTTTAGGCGGTGGACCCGCCGGTCTGTATTTTGCGATCTCGATGAAGCTGCGCGATCCGTCGCATGAGGTGGTGGTTTTTGAGCGTAACCGCGCCAACGACACCTTCGGCTGGGGCGTTGTGCTGTCGGATGACGCGCTGGAGAATTTGCAGGAGAACGACCCGCCAAGCGCCGAGGCCATTCGCAACAATTTTATCTATTGGGATGATATTGCGGTGGTGCATGACGGCGTGCGCACGGTGTCCGGCGGGCATGGCTTTGCCGGGATTGGCCGCAAGCTGCTCCTGACCCTGCTGCAAGAGCGGGCGCGTGAGTTGGGGGTGGACCTGCGTTTCGAGACCGAGTTCGACGATATCGACAGCTATCGCAAAGACTATGATCTTGTCGTCGGCTGCGATGGTCTGAATTCCAAGGTGCGCACCACCTATGCCGATCATTTCAAACCCGAAATTGATCTGCGCGCCTGCAAGTTCATCTGGCTCGGCACGCATCAGAAGTTTGACGACGCGTTCACCTTCATCTTTGAGAAGACGGAACACGGCTGGATCTGGGCGCATGTCTATCAGTTTGACGAGGATACCGCGACCTTCATCGTGGAATGCGCGCAGGACACTTGGGACAATTTCGGCTTTGAAGATATGTCCAAGGAGGAGATCGTCGAGACCTGCCGTAAGACATTCGAGGCGCATCTTGGGGGGCATGACCTGATGTCCAACGCGGCGCATCTGCGCGGTTCTGCTGTTTTCATGAACTTCCCGCGCGTTTTGTGCGAGAAATGGCACCACGAGAATGTCGTTTTGCTCGGTGACGCTTCGGCGACCGCGCATTTCTCCATCGGGTCCGGCTCGCGTCTGGCCTTTGACAGCGCCATTGCGCTGGCGGAGCTGTTGCACACCGAGCCGGATATGGAAGCGGCGTTTGAGCGCTATCAGGAAGAGCGGCGTCTGGAGGTGCTGCGCCTGCAATCGGCGGCGCGTAACTCGTTGGAATGGTTCGAAGATGTCGAGCGCTATCTCGATCTCGACCCGGTTCAGTTCAACTACTCCCTTCTGACCCGATCCCAACGGATCAGCCATGAGAACCTGCGCCTGCGCGATGCCGAATGGCTGCAATCGGCGGAAAAGTGGTTCCAGATGCAGGCGGGGGTTGCCGAAGATGCTCCGGTGCGCGCGCCGATGTTCGCGCCTTTCCGGCTGCGTGAGATGGATCTGGTGAACCGCATCGTGGTTTCCCCGATGGCGCAGTACAAGGCCGTCGACGGCACGCCGAACGACTGGCATCTGATCCATTACGGGGAGCGTGCCAAGGGGGGCGCGGGGCTGGTTTATACCGAGATGACCTGCGTGTCGAAAACCGGCCGCATCACGCCGGGCTGTCCGGGGCTTTACGCGCCGGAACATGAGGCGGCGTGGAAGCGGTTGACCGATTTTGTGCATGCCGAGACCGAGGCGAAAATCTGCTGTCAGATCGGCCATTCGGGCCGCAAGGGCTCGACCAATCTTGGCTGGGAGGGCATGGACAAGCCGCTGGCCAGCGGAAACTGGGAGCTGATTTCCGCCAGCGCGATCCCGTGGTCGCCGGAGAATGCGGTGCCGCGCGAAGCGACCCGCGCCGACATGGAGGAGATCAAGGCGCAGTTTGTGGCCTCTGCTGAAATGGCCGGGCGCGCGGGTTTTGACATGATCGAACTGCACGCGGCGCATGGCTACCTGATTTCCTCTTTCATTTCGCCGGTATCCAATCAGCGGGGTGACGAATATGGGGGGAGCCTTGAAAACCGTCTGCGCTACCCGCTGGAAGTGTTTGCGGCGATGCGCGCGGTCTGGCCTGCTGGCAAGCCGATGTCGGTTCGGATTTCGGCCAATGACTGGGTTGGCGATGCGGGGGTTACGCCGGAGGAGGCGGTCGAAATCGCACGGGCGTTCAGCGAGGCTGGTGCGGATATCATCGACGTTTCCGCGGGGCAGACGGTGGTCGATGCCAAGCCGGTCTATGGCCGCATGTTCCAGACCCCGTTCTCGGACCGCATTCGCAACGAGGCCGGGATCAAAACCATGGCCGTGGGCAATATCTTTGAGGCGGATCACGCCAATTCGATCCTGATGGCCGGGCGGGCGGACCTCGTGGCGGTTGGGCGTCCGCATCTGGCCGATCCCTATTGGACGGCGCATGAGGCGACCCGGATCGGGGATCGGGCGCAGCACTGGCCGGCGCCGTATCTGGCGGGGCGCGATCAGGCGTGGCGTCTGGCGGACCGGGAAGCGGAGATGATACGCGTATGAACCTGAAGGACAGACATATTGTGGTCACGGGGGGCGGCACCGGGGTTGGCGCCGCCACGGCCCACGCGCTCAAAGAGGCGGGCGCGACCGTGACCATCATGGGGCGCCGCGCAGAGCCGTTGCAGGCGCAGGGGCTGCCCTTTCAGACTTGCGACGTGACGGATGCAACCGCCGTTCAGGCGGCGTTTGACGCCGCGCGCAAGGCGCATGGGCCGGTTTCGGCGGTTATTGCCAATGCAGGTGCGGCGCAATCCGCTCCGTTTCTGCGCATGAAGCCGGAGTCGTTGCAGGCGATGCTTTCGGTGAACCTGATCGGCGTGTCCAATGTCTGGCAGGCGGCTTTGCCGGGTATGATCGGGCAGGGATGGGGGCGGCTGATCGCCATCGCCTCGACTGCCGGGCTGAAGGGATATGCCTATGTGTCGGCCTATTGCGCGGCGAAACACGGTGTTGTGGGCCTGACCCGCGCGCTGGCACTGGAACTGGGCACGACCGGCGTGACCGTCAATGCGATTTGCCCCGGCTTTGTCGAAACGCCGATGCTGGAGCGCTCGGTTGCCAATATCGTCGAAAAGACCGGGCAGACCGAGGCACAGGCCCGCGACACGCTCATGGCGGGCAATCCGCAACAGCGCTTTGTGCAGCCGGAAGAGGTTGCGAGCGCCGCGGTCTGGCTCTGTTCCGAGGGCGCCGCGTCGGTGAATGGCCATGCGCTTGCGATTTCGGGGGGAGAGGTATGAGTGCGGTTCGCCGGTCGGAAACCGGGCCTGAAACGGGTTCTGAGCCGCTTTCAAAGGCGCGTCTGCGGTTGTGGCTGAAACTGCTGAAAGCCAGCGGTCAGATCGAGGACGAAATTCGCCGTCAGATGCGCCGTGAACTGGATTCCACCCTGCCGCGCTTTGACGTGATGTCCGCCCTGTCGCGCCACCCGGACGGCATGAAGATGAGCGAGATTTCCAAGCTGCTGCGGGTCTCAAACGGCAACATTACCGGCATTGTCGACAAGCTGACCGAAGAGGGGCTCGCCCTTCGCGTCGCCGTGCCGGGGGATCGCCGGGCGAACAGGGTCCGCCTCACCCCGAAAGGCGAAGCGGTTTTTGTCGAACATGCGGCGGTGCATGAAGGGTGGATCGACGAAATTCTCGGTGGTCTCGACCGCGATGACATAGACGGCATGGTCCAGCGGCTGGACCAGCTTAACCTCACTTTGGATGATCGGAGCCAACAATGAGAACGGACGTAACGCATTTCAACTGTTCCATTTCAGACGGGATTGCCGAGTTGTCTCTGGCGCGCCCGGAGCGCAAGAACCCCCTGACCTTTGAAAGCTATGCGGAGCTGCGCGACTGGTTTCGGGATTTGCACTATGCCGATGACGTCAAGGCGGTGGTTTTTGCCCCGAATGGCGGCAATTTCAGCTCTGGCGGCGATGTGCATGACATCATTGGTCCGCTGACCAGAATGAGCATGAAGGAACTGCTGGCCTTTACCCGCATGACCGGCGATCTGATCAAGGCCATGCTGACCTGCGGCAAGCCGATCATTGCGGCGGTGGACGGGGTTTGTGCCGGGGCCGGTGCGATTATTTCCATGGCCTCGGATCTGCGCGTGGCAACGCCGCAAGCCAAGACGGCTTTTCTGTTCAATCGCGTCGGGCTGGCGGGCTGTGACATGGGGGCCTGTGCCATCCTGCCGCGTATCATCGGGCAGGGGCGCGCCGCCGAACTTCTTTATCTCGGGCGGTCGATGAGCGCTGAGGAAGGGCAGGCCTGGGGCTATTTCAACCGGGTTGTGCCGGCGGATGACCTGCTCGCCACGGCGCATGATCTGGCCAGCCGCATCGCCGCCGGACCGAACTTCGCCAATATGATGACCAAGACCATGCTGGCGCAGGAATGGTCCATGTCGATTGAACAGGCCATCGAGGCGGAGGCGCAGGCGCAGGCGATCTGCATGCAGGGGCAGGATTTCCACCGCGCCTACCACGCCTTTGTCGCCAAAGAAAAACCCGTGTTTGAGGGCGATTGATGGCGGATCAGAGCTTCCTTTCCTGGCCTTTCTTTGAAGACCGGCACCGCGTTTTGTCCGATGAGTTGAACGCATGGGCGCAGGCCGCGTTGGGCGGGATTGACCATCGCGATACCGATCGGGCCTGTCGTCAGCTTGTGGCTTCGCTGGGGGAGGCGGGGTTTTTGCAGCATTCCGCCGTTGACCCGGCGGGCGGCGCGCCTCTGGATGTGCGCTCTTTGTGTCTGATCCGTGAAACACTGGCGCGCCATGATGGGCTGGCGGATTTTGCCTTTGCTATGCAGGGGCTGGGCACCGGCGCGATTTCCCTGTTCGGGACGGATGCGCAGAAAGCCCGGTGGTTGCCGCTGACCCGCGCGGGCAAGGCGATTTCCGCCTTTGCGCTGACCGAGCCGCAATCAGGCTCCGACGTGGCCAATTCCACCATGACCGCCACGCGCGATGGCGACGACTATGTGCTGAACGGCGAGAAAACCTGGATTTCCAACGGGGGGATTGCGGATGTCTATACGTTGTTTGCACGCACCGGAGAAGCGCCGGGCGCCAAGGGGCTGAGCGCCTTTATCCTGCCGGCCGGGTTGCCGGGGTTTGAGGTGGTCGAGCGTCTGGAAACCATCGCGCCGCATCCCCTTGCAACCTTGCGCTTTACCGATTGCCGCATTCCCGCTTCCGCCCTGTTGGGCGCGCCGGGGCAGGGGTTTCGGATTGCCATGTCCGTTCTGGACGTTTTCCGCGCGACCGTGGCTGCTGCGGCGTTGGGCTTTGCCCGACGTGCGCTGGACGAGGCGCTGACGCGCGTGACGACCCGGCATGTGCAGGGGGCGGCGCTGTTTGATCTGCAAATGGTGCAGGGTCACATCGCCGACATGGCGCTGGATGTCGATGCCTCGGCGCTGCTGGTATATCGCGCCGCCTGGGCCAAGGATACGGGGGCCGCGCGCGTTACCCGCGAGGCCGCGATGGCCAAACTTTTTGCCACCGATCAGGCCCAGAAAGTCATCGACAAAGCTGTGCAGCTGCATGGTGGGGACGGGGTAAAATCCGGCGAAACGGTAGAGAAATTATACCGCGAGATCAGAGCCTTGCGCATTTATGAGGGCGCGTCAGACGTCCAGCGCGTGGTGATTGCCCGTCAGGCACTCGCGTCACATCAGGGGAAATGAAACATGCTGCGACAGACGGCCCATCAGGACACCTTCACCCGCGACAACCTGCCGCCATTCGACCAATGGCCCGACCTTTTGCTGGACGGATTTGATTACCCGGACCGGCTGAACGCGGCGGTTGAGATGACCGATGCGATGGTGGCGAAGGGCTTCGGGGATCACACCGCGCTGATCGGCAATGGACGGCGGCGCACTTATAAAGAGCTGGCCGACTGGACCAACCGTCTGGCCCATGCGCTTGTCGAGGATCTGGGGGTCAGGCCGGGCAACCGCGTGATGATCCGCTCGGCGAATAACCCGGCGATGGTGGCCTGTTGGCTGGCGGCGACGAAGGCGGGGGCGGTTGTGATCAACACCATGCCGATGTTGCGGGCGGCGGAACTGAGCAAATATGTTGAAAAGGCGCAGATCACCCATGCTTTATGCGACACGCGCCTGATGGATGAGATGGTTGCCTGTGGCAAGAAATGTGATGTGCTGCAAACCATCGTGGGCTTTGACGGCACCTCCAACCACGATGCGGAACTGGACCGGCTGGCGCTGGAAAAGCCGGTATTGTTTGATGCGGTGGACACGGCGCAGGACGATGTGGCGCTGATCGGGTTTACTTCTGGCTCCACCGGCAACCCCAAGGCCACAATGCATTTCCACCGCGATTTGCTGATCATTGCGGATGGCTACGCCAAGGAAGTGCTGCATGTGCGGCCCGACGATGTGTTCGTTGGCTCGCCGCCTCTGGCCTTTACCTTCGGGCTGGGCGGGCTTGCGATTTTCCCGCTGCGCTTCGGGGCGGCGGCGACGCTGCTGGAAAACGCCTCGCCGCCCAACATGGTCGAGATCATCGAGAAATATAAGGCAACCGTCTGTTTCACCGCGCCGACCGCCTACCGCGCCATGATGCACGCCATGGATGAGGGGGCGGACCTGTCCTCCTTGCGGGCTGCCGTTTCCGCGGGCGAGACCCTTCCGGGGCCGGTCTATGATGACTGGCAAAAGCACACCGGCAAGCCGATGCTGGACGGTATCGGCTCAACCGAGATGCTGCATATCTTCCTGACCAACCGTTTCGAGGATCACAAACCGACCTGCACCGGCAAACCCGTGACCGGCTATGAGGCGAAAGTGATCGGGCCGGATGGGGAGACCCTGCCGCCCAATGAGGTTGGCCGGCTTGCCATGCGCGGCCCGACCGGGTGCCGATACCTGTTCGGGGAGCGTCAGGACGAGTATGTTCAGGATGGGTGGAACATTTCGGGCGATGCCTTTTCCATGGACGAGGACGGCTATTTCCACTTCGCGGCGCGCAATGACGACATGATCGTTTCGTCGGGCTACAATATCGCCGGGCCAGAGGTTGAAGCCGCGTTGTTGGCGCATGACGTGGTGGCGGAATGTGTGGTCATTGGGGTGCCCGATGAGGAGCGCGGCATGATCGTGCAGGCGCATGTGGTTTTGTCCGCTGGTGAGGTTGCGTCGGATGCGTTGGCGGAGGCGTTGCAGGACCATGTCAAATCGCGCATTGCTCCCTATAAATACCCGCGTTCGGTTGTGTTCACCGAGGCGCTGCCGAAAACCGAAACCGGCAAACTGCAACGGTTCAAACTGAAGGAAACACAATGAGCGCAGATGCCTATGATCCCGGCAAAGAGGGCGCGAAAATGTCCTATGCGGATGCGATGAGCTATGGCGATTATCTGCGGCTGGATGGCATCCTGACGCAGCAGCAACCGCTCAGCACCGCGCATGACGAGATGCTGTTTATCATTCAGCACCAGACCAGCGAGCTATGGATGAAACTCGCCCTGCATGAAATGGCCGCTGCGCGCAATGCTCTGCGGGCGGGTGATACCGCGCAGATGTTCAAGATGCTGGCGCGGGTCAGCCGTATTTTCGAACAACTCAACAATGCCTGGGACGTGCTGCGCACGATGACGCCAGCGGATTACACCAAATTCCGCGAGGCGCTCGGCCCGTCCTCCGGTTTTCAGTCTCACCAGTATCGCCTGATCGAATATGTGCTGGGCAACCGCAACCCCAACATGCTCAAACCGCATGAACACACCCCCGAGGCGCATAAAATCCTGACCGACGAATTGGCGCGACCGAGCTTTTATGATGAGGTGGTGCGGCTGTTGTTTCAAAGGATTGATGGCGATGAGGCGAAAATGCCTGCCCCGCAACTGAATTCCCCGCATAAGGCGATGCCGGAAATTCAGTCGCGGTGGAAAATCGTTTATGAGAACATTGAGCAGCATTGGGAACTCTATGAACTGGGTGAAAAGCTGGTGGATATCGAGGATTATTTCCGTCGCTGGCGGTTTAACCATGTGACCACGGTGGAGCGGATTATCGGCTTCAAACGCGGCACGGGCGGCACTTCTGGCGTCGATTACCTGAAGCGCATGCTGAGTGTGGAACTGTTCCCGGAACTCTGGAACCTGCGCGGAGAATTGTGACGATGACCCTGCCAAAGAAGCATCTTTTCGACATCCCGGAGGGCGTGATTTACCTAGACGGCAACTCGCTTGGTCCCTTGCCGAAAGGCGCCGCTGCGCGCGCCCGCGATGTTATCTGCGACGAATGGGGGCATGAACTGATCCGCGCGTGGAATACGGCGGACTGGATTTCCCTGCCCCAGCGCGTCAGCGATCAGATTGCCCCCCTGATCGGTGCGCCCGCCGGGTCTGTGGCTTCCGGCGACACCCTGTCGATCAAGGTCTATCAGGCGCTGGCGGCGGCGCTCAAAATGCGCCCGGACCGCAGGGTGATCCTGTCGGATAATGGCAATTTCCCCACCGATCTTTACATGGCGCAAGGGCTGATCCAGACGATTGACAAGGGCTATGAGTTGCGTAGCCCGGCCCCGGAGGACGTGATGGAACAGATCACCGACGAGGTGGCCGTCGTGATGCTGACGCAGGTCGATTACCGCTCCGGTCGGATGCATGACATGGCCGAGATCACCCGGCGCGCGCAGGAAGCTGGCGCGGTCATGATCTGGGATCTGGCGCATAGCGCGGGGGCGGTGCCGGTCGATCTGACGGGGTCTCGGGCGGAATTTGCCGTGGGATGCACCTATAAATATCTCAATGGCGGCCCCGGCGCGCCCGCCTTTATCTACACCCGCCCCGACCTCATCGAAGACGTCCAGCCCGCTTTGGCCGGGTGGATGGGGCATGATGCGCCGTTTGCGATGGAACTGGATTACCGCCCGGCGATGTCGATTGAACGCCTGCGGGTCGGCACCCCGCCGATCATCCAGCTCAGTGTTTTGCAGGAGGCGCTTAAAGTCTGGGACGGGGTAACGCTGGACGCCATTCGCGAGGCTTCGATTGAGCTGTGCGAAACCTTTATCGCCGAGGTCGAAGCGCGCTGCCCGCAGTTGGTGCTGGCCTCGCCGCGAGAGGCCGCAAGGCGCGGCTCTCAGGTGTCTTTCGCCTTTGAGGAGGGCTATGCCGCCATGCAGGCACTGATCGAACGCGGCGTCATTGGCGACTTTCGCGCTCCGAATATCATGCGGTTTGGCTTTGCCCCGCTGTATCTGGACAAGGCGGATATTGTCCGCGCCTGTGAGATCATCGAAGAGGTGATCGGCAAAGAACTCTGGCGTGATCCGAAGTACCAGGTAAGATCGCGCGTGACATAACTGAAATAGGACCCACCATGACCTGTCTTTTCGTGCAAATTCGCTGTCGCCCCGGAACCGCCTATCAGGTGGCCGATGAAATCTGTCTGCGGGAGATCCATTCGGAACTGTATTCGGTCAGCGGCGAGTATGACCTGCTGATGAAAGTCTATGTGCCGGATGGCGAAGATATTGGCCGCTTTATCAACGACAACCTGTTGCAGATCGACGGCATTGAGCGGACCTACACGACCCAGACCTATAAAGCCTTCTGAGCCGATGCATTTCGCCCTGCAACAGAAGGTGTTGTTCAAGCATTGTGATCCCGCGGGCATCGTCTTTTACCCGCGGTATTTCGAGATAATCAACGATACGATCGAAGCAATGTTTGCGGACCTTTTAGGGTGGCCCTTTGAAGAATTGCACAAGGAGGGCGGTGTGCCCACGGTGCATATCGACGTTGATTTCAAGGCCGTAAGCCGGCATGGCGACCGGCTTGACCTTGAGGTCACGATCAACAGGCTCGGCGGGTCCAGCATGGATCTACACCTACTCGCCCGCGACGGCGAGGAGGTGCGGTTTGTGGCGCAGCAGACGCTGGTTTGTGTCGACAGGGAGGGACGCGCGCGGCACTGGCCCGCCCCCCTGCGCAGCAGAATAGATGAACTATTGGAGAGAACACCGTGACAGCGAAAACGATTCATCCCGAAGGCTGGGCCCCCGCACTGGGATACGCAAACGGCATGCTGATGCCCGATGGCACCTTGCATATCGGCGGTCAGATCGGCTGGGACAAGGACAAGAAATTTGCCGAAGGCGGTTTTATCGAGCAGATGGAACAGGCGTTGCGCAATATCGCAGAGATCGTGCGCGCTGCGGGCGGGGAGGTGACGGATATTGGCCGTCTGACCTGGTTTGTGAAGGACAAGGACGAATATGTCGCCAGACAACGCGAGGTCGGACAGGCCTATCGCCGGGTGTTTGGCAAACACTTCCCGGCCATGTCGATGCTGATCATCAAGGATCTGGTTGAAGATGCGGCCCTGATCGAGATCGAAGCCACCGCCTATATCGCGCAGGAGTAGGGCAAGGGGCTATGGCCACCCGTCACGCTGCATTGCAGCGCGCGCATGGCGGGAATGCTTTTTCGGGGCTTCTCGTGGCGCAGGGGATCGCATAGATGCGGCTTTGAGTAACGAACACGCCGATTTACTGGAGATTCTCAAAATGGCTTATGTTGCAACGAACATGGATGGCTTCGCGCCGCGCGCGTCGCTGTTTTCCCGCTTTTTCAACCGTGTGGGCAAGGCGATGGTCGCCTATGGCGAGGTGCGTTCGCATCATGCCGAGATCGAAAAACTGTCGCGTCTGTCGAACGAAGAACTGCGCGCACGCGGCCTGACCCGTGAAACGATTGCGTTGCAGGTTATTGGCCACGGCTACCTGTAACCGCGCGCAATCCCTGAGAAACCCGCCGGTCGCGAGAAAAGTCGCGGCCGGCTTTTTTGTGTCTGTCGTGAAAAATGTTCGATTTGTGCAAGTCGCGAGTCTTTGCGCGACTCTAACCTGATAAAATTTCGGTAAAATTTGCTTTTTGCTTTACAGGGAATCCCGAATGGCTACACCATATGTCGTAGGTTACGGGCGCTTAGACGCTAGAACCTGCATAGGCAGCTAGCCCTTGTGTGGTATTCGGGTCCTGGGGGGTCCGGCAGGGGCGACAGGCAGAGGAAAGAGCAATGACGGCGACCGAGTTTTATCTCGAAACCGAAGACCTGCACCCGATTGATATGGTCGAAACGCTGGCGAGCCGCGAGGCTTGGGATTTTGACCGGGTGGCGGATGATCAGATCGCGATGGCGGTTGAGGGGCAGTGGCGCACCTATTCCATCACCCTGGCGTGGAGCGGCCTTGAAGAGAAGCTGCGCCTGATTTGCACCTTTGAGATGGAGCCGCCGGAGGGCCGGTTGCCCGCGCTTTATGAGGCGCTCAACCGCACCAATGATATGTGCTGGTCCGGCGCGTTCACCTACTGGCACGACCAGCGTCTGATGGTTTATCGCTATGAGCTGGGCCTTGCGGGCGGGCAGGTTGTCACGCCGGAGCAGATCAACGCGCTGATCGACGCCGCTGTGCAGAATTCCGAGAAATTTTACCCGGCCTTTCAATTGGTTAGCTGGGGCGAACAGCCGCTGGATCAGGCGATGCAGGTGGCGATTGGCGAGACCTACGGCCGCGCCTGACCCCCGCAAAATCTCCTGCTTTGCGCCTTCCCTCGGGAGGGCGTTTTGCGTTAGAGCAGAAATCGCTAAATTTGAATCAAAATTCTCTGCCTCTCCATCAGCATCCTGCTGATTTCGAACGCGAATTTTGATGCGCGGTATTGCAGATTAAAGCGATTTCGCTCTAGCTTGCTCCAAATCGGGAGGATTGCATGCAGGAACTGAACGAAAACGGTCTGGTCATTTTGGGATGCGGCAAGATGGGGTCCGCCATGCTGGCTGGATGGCTTGAGGCGGGGGTGAAGCCCGGCGCGGTTTGGGTGTTGGACCCGCATCCGTCGGACTGGTTGCAGAGCATCGAGGGGCTGAACCTGAACCGGGAATTGCCGGAGGCGCCCGCCGTGGTGCTGATCGCGGTCAAGCCGCAGATGATGGGCGACGCGCTGCCTGCGATGGCGAAGCTGGGCGGGGGGGAGACCCTGTTCGTGTCCGTCGCTGCGGGCACCACGCTGGCCGCGATGGAGGCGGTTTTGGGCGCGGGAACGCCGGTGGTGCGCGCCATGCCCAACACGCCTGCCGCCATCGGCAAGGGGGTCACGGCGATTGTCGGTAACGATAAGGTCACTCCAGCGGGGCTGGATCTGGCGCATGACATGTTGGAGGCGGTCGGCAAGGTGGTGCGGCTGGAGCGCGAGGATCAGCTCGACGCGGTTACGGCGGTTTCCGGCTGCGGCCCGGCCTATGTGTTTCACCTGATCGAAGCCATGGCGGCGGCGGGCGAGGCGCTGGGCGTGGCGCCGGATTTGGCGCTCGAACTGGCGCGGGCCACGGTTTCCGGCGCGGGGCAACTGGCCGAAGCTTCGGAGGAAACGCCCTCGCAATTGCGCGTTAACGTGACCTCGCCGGGGGGCGTCACGGCGGAGGCGCTGAAGGTGTTGATGAACGAAGAAGACGGCTTCCCGCCGCTGCTCCTGCGCGCCATGCAGGCGGCGGTCGACAAGTCGCGGGAACTGGGCGAATGAGCCAGATTGCCTTCGAGGATTTCCTGAAAGTTGACATCCGCAAGGGCACGGTGGTGCAGGCGGAATCCTTCCCGGAGGCGCGCAAGCCGGCGATCCGGTTGTGGGTTGATTTTGGCGCGGAATTGGGCGTGAAAAAATCCTCGGCGCAGATCACGGGGCATTACGAACCGGCGGGGCTGGTGGGCAAATCCGTGCTGGCGGTGGTGAACTTTCCGCCGCGCCAGATCGGCCCGATGCGATCCGAGGTGTTGGTGCTGGGGCTGGCAGATGCGGCGGGGGAGATTGTGCTGATCGGTCCGGACGGGGACGTGCCGGACGGGGCGCGGCTGTGCTGAAACTACTGATCACCCGACCGCTGCCCACGCCGGTGATCGCGCGGGCGCAGACGTTGTTCGAGGTGACGGAACGCGCTTCGACCGAGCCGATGCGAACTGATGAGATGCGCGCGGCCCTGCGCGATTTCGATCTGATCCTGCCCACGCTGCGCGACGCCTTCACGGCGGAGATTTTCGCCAGTGCCGGGCAGATTCGCACCCGCCTTTTGGCCAATTTCGGCGTTGGGTTTAACCATATCGACGTGCAGGCGGCACGGGCGCATGGGGTGGCGGTCAGCAATACGCCCGGCGCGGTGACGGATGCCACGGCGGACATCGCCATGACGCTCCTCCTGATGGCGGCGCGACGCGCGGGCGAGGGGGAGCGGCTGGTGCGGTCGGGTGGCTGGACCGGCTGGCATCCGACGCAGATGCTGGGGCAGCATGTGAGCGGCAAGGTTCTGGGCGTTGTCGGCATGGGCCGTATCGGGCAGGCCATCGCGCGGCGCTGTCATTTCGGCTTTGGTATGGAGGTTGTGTTCGTGAACCGTTCGCACCGGGCGCTGGATTTTCCGGCCCGGCAGGTGGATGGAATCGAAGCGCTGTGCCGCGTGGCGGATTTTGTCGTTGCGGCGGTGCCGGGCGGGGCGGGAACCGAACATCTGATCGGCGCGTCTGCGTTTCGCGCCATGAAGCCCACGGCGGTTTTCGTCAATATTTCCCGAGGCGAGGTGGTCGATGAAACGGCGCTGATTGCGGCGCTGCAAACCGGGGAAATCGCGGCGGCGGGGCTGGACGTTTACGAGTTTGAACCCGAGGTACCGGAAGCGCTGCGGGCGCTGGAAAACGCCGTTTTGCTGCCGCATCTGGGCACGGCGACGGAAGAGGTGCGCATCGGTATGGGGATGTTGGCGCTGGACAATCTCGAAGCCTTCGCGGTCGGGCGGGCATTGCTCAATCCGGTTTGATGCGTTGCGAAGCTGCGTCTGGCGGGCTAGGTTCTGCCCATGTTAGACGCCCGCATCCGACCACTGATCGACCCGCCGCTGAACCGTCTGGGTCAACGCCTTGCGCGGGCGGGGGTCTCGGCCAATGCGGTGACGTTGGTGGGGTTGGCGCTGGGGGTTGCGGCGGCTGTGGCCATCGCGTTGGACGCCCCTCTTGCGGGCCTCGCCCTGATCCTTGCTTCGCGGCTGGCGGATGGGTTGGACGGGGCGGTGGCGCGGGCCACGCAACCGAGCGATTTCGGCGGTTATCTCGACATCACCAGCGACTTTTTGTTCTACGGCCTGATCCCGCTGGCCTTCATCGCCGCCGCGCCGGAAAACGGCCTCGCGGGCGGCTTCCTGCTCGCTTCGTTCTACTTCAACGGCGCCACCTTCCTCGGCTTTGCCATTCTCGCGCAAAAACACGGCATGGAAAGCACGGCGCGCGGTGCCAAATCGCTTTATTTCACCGGCGGATTGCTGGAAGGCACGGAAACCATTGGGTTTTTCGTCTTGCTCTGCCTGTTCCCCGCCCTGTTCATTCCCCTTGCCACCGCCTTTGCCGCGCTGTGTTTTCTCACCGCTACCGCGCGCATTCTGCTGGCGCGGCAACTCTTCTCACACGACCGAAAGGATAAGACATGAAAAAGTGGATCGGCCTTGCTGCTGCCATGCTGATGAGCGCTCCGGCTCTTGCCGAGCCGGACCCGGCGAATTGGGACGCGGTTTTGCAGGAAGCACGCGGGCAGAGCGTGTATTGGAACGCCTGGGGCGGCGCGTCGGCGACCAATGATTTCATCGCCTGGGTCGGGGAGCGGGTGTCGGAGGAATTTGGTGTGACGCTGGAGCATGTCAAGCTGACCGATACGGCGGACGCGGTGGGCCGGGTTGTGGCGGAACAGGCGGCGGGCAAGGATGCGGGCGGTGCGGTCGATATGATCTGGATCAACGGCGCCAATTTCGCCCGCATGAAAGAGGCGGGGTTGCTGTTTGGTCCCTTCGCCGAGGCGCTGCCGAACTGGCGGTATGTGGACGTCGCGGGCAAGACGGTGCGCAGCGATTTCACCGTGCCGACCGAAGGCTATGAAAGTCCGTGGGCCATGGCGCAGGTGGTGTTCATTTACGACAGCGAGAGCCTGCCGCAGCCGCCCAGATCGGCGGAAGCCATTCTGGAATGGGTCAAGGCGCATCCGGGGCGGTTCACCTACCCGCAGCCGCCGGATTTCCTCGGCACGACGTTTCTGAAACAGATGCTGGTGGAGCTGGTCGATGACCCGTCGGTGCTGGCCTCGGAAGCGGGGGAGAATTACGCCGCCGTGACCGCGCCGCTCTGGGACTGGCTCGATGCCGCGACCCCGCATTTGTGGCGCGAAGGGCGGGCCTATCCGCAATCTGGCCCGCGCCAGTTGCAGTTGATCAATGATGGCGAGGTGGACATGGCGATTTCCTTCTCGCCGGGCGAGGCGACGGCGGCGATTGCCAATGACCAACTGCCCGAAACCGCGCGCACCTTCGTGCTGGACGGGGGCACGATCGGCAATGCCAGCTTTGTCGCCATTCCTTATAACGCTTCGGCCAAGGCGGGTGCGATGGTCGTCGCCAATTTCCTGCTCTCGCCGGAAGCGCAGTTGCGCGCGCAGACGCCGGACGTTTTGGGCTACGGCACGGTGCTGGACATGGCCGCGCTGCCGGAAGCAGATCGCGCCGGGTTTGAGGCGTTGGAACTGGGCGTCGCGACCCTTTCGCCTGCCGAGTTGGGGCAAGCTCTGCCGGAGCCGCATCCGAGTTGGATGACGCGGATCGAAGCGGATTGGGCGGAGCGCTTTGGCGGCTGATCGGGGCAGATTTGCGCCCTTGCGCGCGGCGCCGCTGCTCATGGTGGCGCTGCTTTTGCTGCCGGTGGCCGCCGGGCTGATCGGCACCCTTCTGCCCGCCTTTGGCGGCTTGCGGCCGGGGCAGCCGGCGGCGTTCAGCCTTGCTCCGTGGGCGCAGATGAGCGCCACGCCGGGGATCGCCCATTCCGCCTTTCTGTCGCTCAAAGTCGGGCTGATTTCCACCGCACTGGCCACCGGGCTGGCCCTGCTCATTGTTGCGGGTTGGCACGGCACGCGGGCCTTTCGCGCCATCGAAACCGCCCTGTCGCCCTTGCTCTCGGTGCCCCACGCCGCCGCCGCCCTCGGGCTGGCTTTCCTGATCGCGCCGTCCGGCTGGCTCCTGCGCGTATTTTCGCCCGCGCTTACCGGCTGGAGCCGCCCGCCGGACTTGCTCATCCTGCAAGACCCCGGCGGCTGGAGCCTGATCTTCGGACTGGTCGCCAAGGAATTGCCCTTCCTGCTGCTCATGCTCCTCGCCGCCCTGCCGCAAGCGCGCCCGGCGGAACGGATGCGCGTGGCCTTCGCGGCGGGATATGGGCGCGTGATGGGCTGGGCGCTGGTGGTTTTGCCCAGTGTTTACGCCCAACTGCGCCTGCCGGTTTACGCGGTGTTGGCCTATGGCATGTCCAATGTCGACATGGCGCTGGTGCTGGGCCCGTCGACGCCGCCGATGCTGTCCGTTACCATTTTGCGCTGGATGTCCGACCCGGATCTGGCCTTGCGCGCGCCTGCGGCGGCGGCGGCGTTGGTGCAGCTGGCGCTGGTGCTGGGTGCGTTGGGTTTGTGGCGCGCGGGGGAACGGGGGATGGCGGCGCTGGGGCGGTGGATATTGTGGCGCGGACCGCGCGGGGCGGGCGTGTTGGGTGTGACCGCGCGTGGCGCGGGGTTGGGCTTTGGCGCGCTGGCCGCGCTGGCGGTGTTTGGCGGGTTGGCGAGCCACCTGATCTGGTCCTTCGCTGGGCGCTGGCGCTTCCCGGAGGCGCTGCCGGAGGGCTTGCGCTTGCGCATCTGGGCGCGGCACGGGGCGGAGATTTTGGACATTGCCAGCGCGACATTGCTCTTGGCCTTTGCGGTGGCACTGGTGGCGCTGCTGCTGGTTCTGGCCAGCCTTGAGGCGCAACACCGGCGCGGCTGGGCGCTCGGCGCCAGCGGACAGGGGGTGCTTTATCTACCACTGATTTTGCCGCAAATCACCTTCCTGCCCGGCCTGCAAATCCTGCTCCTGTCGCTGGGCGCGGCGCAGGGATGGGCGCCGGTTTTCGCCGCGCATCTGGTCTTTGTGTTGCCCTACACCTACCTCTCCCTTTCCGGCCCGTTTCGCGCCTGGGACAGCCGGCTGGCCACCCTCGCCGCCAGCCTCGGCGCCGGGCCGAACCGGGTGTTTTGGCGCCTGCGTCTGCCGATGTTGGCGGCGCCGTTACTCACCGCGCTGGCGGTTGGCATGGCGGTTTCGGTCGGGCAATATTTGCCGACGCTGCTGGCCTCTGGCGGGCGGGTGACGACCCTGACCACTGAGGCGCTGGCGCTGGCGTCCGGCGGCGACCGGCGGGTGATCGGGGCTTGGGCTTTGGCGCTCACAGTTGCTGCGTGGGCGCCATTTGCCCTTGCGATTTTCGTGCCGAGGCTGCTGTATCGGCGGCGCAAGGGGGTGCTGAATGGATAATGGTTTAATATTAAACAATCTCTGCATCGCGCAGGGCGACACCCGGTTGTTTGAGAATTTCAATGCTCGGATCGCCCCGCAATCGGTGCTGACTTTGATGGGACCGTCCGGGTCTGGCAAATCGACCTTGCTGGCTGCGATTACCGGCAGTCTGGCGCCGGAATTCAGCCTGAGCGGCGAGATTTGGCTGAACGGGCGCGCCCTGATGGGCCTGCCGCCGGAGCAGCGACGCACCGGCATTCTGTTTCAGGATCATTTGCTGTTTCCGCACCTGTCGGTGGCGGACAATTTGGCTTTTGGGTTGGCGCGTGGTGTGCCGGACCGGCGGGCGCGGGTCGAAGCGGCGCTGGCGGAGATTGACCTTGTGGGCTTTGGTCCGCGCGACCCGGCGACGCTATCGGGCGGCCAGCGCGCGCGGGTGGCCCTGATGCGCACCTTGCTGTCGGAACCGGAAGTCCTGTTGCTCGACGAACCGTTTTCCCGCCTCGACACCGACCTGCGCGCCCGGATGCGCGACATGGTTTTCAGCCGCGCCCATGCGGCGGGCTTGCCGGTCTTGCTGGTGACGCATGACGCGGCGGATGCGGTGGGCGAGGTGGTGCGGCTTTAGGGGTCTACGCCCTAAGACTCGCGCGCGTAGACATCTTCATAGCGCACGATGTCGTCCTCGCCGACATAGGCGCCGGTTTGCACCTCGATCAACTCCATCGGCACTTTGCCCGGATTTTCCATCCGGTGTTTGGTGCCGACCGGGATGTAAACGCTCTCGTTTTCCGTCACCAGCCGCACCTCGTCGCCGATGGTAACCCGCGCGGTGCCGGTGACGACGATCCAGTGTTCGGAGCGGTGGAAATGGCTTTGCAGCGATAGCGTCGCGCCGGGGTGGACCTGAATGCGTTTGACCTGAAAGCGCCCGCCGATGACGAGGCTTTCGAACCAGCCCCAGGGGCGGTGGTCCTTCGGGAAGCTCTGCGCCTGCAACGCGCCTTGTTCTTTCAGCACTTCGACTGCCTGCTTTACGTCCTGCGCCCGACGCATATCGGCGACCAGAACCGCGTCGGGCATGGCGATGGCGAGGATGTGGTCCAGCCCGATGCCGACGATTTTTTGCCGGCCGCTTTCTGAGCGCAAGAGGGTGTTGGTGCAGTCGATGGCGGTGGCGTCGTCGGAGGTCACGACGCCCGCCGCATCCGGCCCGCTTTCGCGCCAGACCGCGTCCCAGCCGCCAAGGTCGGACCAGGCGCCCGCAAAGGGCACGACGGAGAGATTGCTTGCGCGTTCCATCACTGCGTAGTCGATGGAAATATCCTCGGCGCGCGCCCAGGAATGCGGCTCCAGACGCAGGAAACCCAAGTCAACTTCCGCCTGTTCCAGCGCGGCGTCGACCGGGGCGATGAGGTTTGGCGCGTGGGCCTCAAAGGCGGCAATGATGTCGGCGGCGCGGAACAGGAACATGCCGGAATTCCACAGGAAATTGCCCGCTTCAAGCATCTCTTCCGCGCGGTCCTGCGCTGGTTTTTCCACGAAACGGCTCAGGCGGATCGGGGCGCCGGTGTCGTCCGGGGCGGTGGTCAGTTCAAGGTAGCCATAGCCGGTTTCCGGGCGGTCCGGCCGGATGCCGAAAGTGACCAGATCGCCGCGCGCGACCGCTTCCAGCCCCCGTTCGATCGCCGTGTGAAAGCCTGCCGTGTCGGGGATGACGTGGTCGGAGGGCGCGACCATCAGCACCGCTTCCGGGTTTGCCTTCGCCACATGCAGCGCCGCCGCCAGCACCGCCGGAGCCGTATTGCGCCCTTCTGGTTCGATCAGGATGGCGCCGGGGTCGATCCCGGCCTCGGCCAGTTGCTCGGTGACGATGAAGCGGAAGTCGGAATTGGTCAGGGTCACGGGCGGGGCGAAGCGCAGGGAGCCGCCCGCGCCGGACAGGCGTTTGGCCGATGCCTGAAACAGGCTTTCCTCCCCCATGAGGCGCGAAAACTGCTTCGGGTAGCTTTTGCGCGACAGGGGCCAGAGGCGGGTGCCGGAACCGCCGGCGAGGAGGATGGGATGGATCAGCATGGGGCGCTTTCGGGGGCGTTGAGGGCGGTTTTGGCCCGGTTGAGATAGGTTGTGAGCAGGGCGGTTGCGGCCTCTGCGCTGTCCGCTTCGGTGTAAACGCGCAGTTCGGGGGCGTTGCCGGAGGGGCGCAGGTGAACGATGTCGCCATTGGGCAGGGTCATGCGGGTGCCGTCGGTTTCATCCAGCGCGGCGCAGCGTTGCGGGGCGAGGAACGCGCTACGCCCAGCCTCGGTTTGCAGCCGCTCCATCAGGGCGCGCATGGCGTCTTGCGGCGCGTTTTGCAGCCGGTCGGATGCGGTGAAGCGCGGGGGCAGGGCGGCGATGGCGGCGCGGATACCGGCCCCGCGCGTGGCCCATAGGGGGGCGATGATGGGTAGGAGGGCGTCGCGGGTCATCAGGGGCGCGATCTCGCCCGCCGGGCCGCGTGCCGTGCCGCCCAGAAGGAAGCCACCGTTCGGTTCGAACCCGGCGACCAACCCGCCTTGTGCCGATTGCATCGCTTCGATGACATAGGGCGAGCCGATGCGCGTCAGGCGCACCGCGTCGAAGTCGGGCAAGGTGCCGATCATTGAGTTGCTGGAGATCGGTACGGCGAGGATTTTTGCCCCCAAAGCGCGGGCGGTCAATACGCCCAACAGGTCGCCGGGCACAACCTTGCCGCTCGCGTCGGTCAGCATGGGGCGGTCGCCGTCGCCGTCGGTGGAAACCAGCGCGTCGAGCTGGTGTTCCTTGCACCAGCTTTGGAACTGCCGACGGCTTTCGGTGTCGACCGCTTCGGTGTCGACGGGGGTGAATTCTTCTGTGCGGCCAAGGGGATAGACGCTGGCGCCGAGCTTTGACAACACGGTGCCCAGCAGGTCGCGCGCCGCCGAGGAATGCTCATACACACCGATGCGCAAGCCACTCAGGGCGGTCGGGCCAAAGGCATTCACATAACGCGCGATATAGGCGTTGCGCGCGGGCTGTGCCGCGTCGCGCAGGGTGCCGGGGGCGTCGGGCGGGGTGGCGTGTTGGGCGTAGCCCTCGGAGATGGCGCGCTCGTCGGCCTTGGTGATCTCGCCGGTTGGCAGGTAAAATTTCAGCCCGTTGCGGTCCGCCGGGATGTGGCTGCCCGTGACCATGATGCCTAAGCCGTGAGCGGTCTGCACCTGTAGCGCCAGCGCCGGGGTTGGCAGCACGCCGAGCGTGACGACCGCGACCCCATGCGTCAAAGCGGTATCGCAAATTACCCGCTCGATTTCGGGCGACGAGGCGCGCAGATCGCGGGCGATGAACAGCGGCGCTTCGGTCCCGGCATGGGCCAGAAACGCCCGCACATAGCGCGCGATCACCGGCGCGGTCATCTCCGTGACCAAGCCCCGCAAGCCGCTGGTGCCGAATTTCAATGCCATCGAGCGGTTCCCTTTATTCCTGTCCCGCAACCCATATCCTACTTTGCCGCCCAAAGGGGCGCTTTTCAACGTCCCGTCCGCCGAATGACCGCGCCGATGGTTTGAAGGAGCAGGCTGAGATCTTGGCGCAGCGAGAGATTGGCCTCATAGGCTTCATCGAAGGCGATGCGCCCGAGGAAGCTGTTTTCGCCCCGGTCGCTGACCTGCCACGGCCCGGTGAGGCCCGGTAATTGACGGTAATAGGCCCGCCCGCCCGCCTGCCAATAGAGGTCGTTTTGATCGGGGGTGAAAGGGCGGGGCCCGACAAGGCTCATCTCGCCGCGTAACACGTTGAAAAGCTGCGGTAATTCGTCGAGACTGCTGGCGCGAAGGAACCTGCCGATGGGAGTGATCCGCGGATCGTTGGTTAGCTTCTGATGCTCCAGCCATTCCTGCGCCAGCGCCGGATCTTCGCGGCACAGCCGATCCAGCTCCGCCTCCGCGCCGGTCATCATGGTGCGCAGCTTGAAACAGGGGAATTCACGCCCGTCGCGGCCAATGCGGGGCTGGGCGTAAAAACCGGGGCCACCGTCAAGGCGCACGATGAGATAAAACAGGCCGATCAGCGGCGCGGCGGCGGTCAGCAGAAGGGTCGTCAGGAGCAAATCCAACACCCGTTTGCCGTGTCTGGCATAAAGGCTTTGGCGCGCGGGTCGGATCAACCCAATGATCCGCTCTGAAACGTATTCGCTGCTGAGGTTCAAATCCTGCTGGTCCGCTAAATCGCGCATATACTCGTCCCCAAAGTCGGCGGTTTCTCCGCATGTGATGCAACTTTTAGGAGAGGGGGGTTAACAAAGGGTTAACAGATTTGTTTTTTCTCTATCATGCTGATTTTACTTAAGTATTCTCAGAATCAGTGTCTAAAAATGTATGTATTTAAGCACGCGGTGGTAACGCTTTGTTTACATCTTAAAGGATAGCCTCAGGGGGCGAGGTCTTGGGAATGGGTCTCGTTTGGGGAAAAGGGAGCCGTTCGCGGCTGGGGTGAAATGTTTGAGCATTGCTTGGGCGATGCGGGTTGGCGTTTGTCTGGCGCGCCCGCACATAGGAATGATTTGCCGTGGCGCAGGGTTGTGAGCGCGCTGAGGCTGGTGACTGTGCTGCTGTGTATGTCGGCGGGTTTTGCCGGTGTTGCGGCGGCAGGGGCGTTTGTTGTGCGTGACGATCCGGGGGGCAATGTTGCGCTGCGGGTGCGCGAAGTGGAGGCATTGCGCGCAAAAGGTACGCGGGTTGAGATTCGCGGGAATTACTGCATGTCTTCCTGCACGTTATATCTCGGTCTCGCCAATCTGTGCATCTCGCCGCATACAAAGTTCGGTTTTCATGGCCCCTCGTCGCAGGTCTACGGCCTCGCCTTGCCGCCGGAAGAGTTCGAACACTGGTCCCGTGTCATGGCCGCGCATTATCCGCGTAAATTGCGTGGTTGGTATCTGCGCGAGGGTCGCAATCGCATCATGGGCTTTTACGAAATCTCCGGGCGAGAATTGATCCGAATGGGGGTGCGGCGTTGCATTTGATGAGTGGTGCCTAAAGCAGAAATCGCTAAATCTGAATCAGAATTCTCTGCCTACGGGTCAGCATCCTGCTGATTCCGAACGCGAATTTTGATGTTCGATATTGATGATTAAGTCAATTTCACTCTAATTCGGACTGACCGCGACTGGGACGTTGAACGGTATATCTGTCAAAGGCAGCGTTTGGTTGCTGATCTGATCGCCAAGTTGGGTCAACGCCGCCTGCTGGGTTGTGTCGCTGGAGGCATTGGCGAGGGCGATCATGCTGGCGCCAATATCTCTTTGCTGATCCGGGCATTCCTTTGCGGCCTGTAAAATGTATGCGGCCAGAAGGGCAAGTTGCTCATTGGTTTGAAGCGGTTTCAGGTTTGCGGTTTTGATGACGGTGATGGCTTTGGTGATTTCGGGCTTGCAGGTGTTGCAGGCGTTGAACGTGCAAGCGTTACGCACGGCGGTAATGTCGAAAATTGCTTGCTGCGCGAGGCCGGGTAAGGCGCTGCCGATGAGGGCGAGCAAGGCGGTGACGCAGAGGCGGAGTTTGGAAAGGTTCATGTTGACGCTCAATTTTATGGTTCATCAGCATCTTTAATTGGCGAGAGTTAATAAAAAGTTAACTTTTTGGCAATAAAACCCGCGCAGAGCAGTTTTGCGGGATTTTGATGTGTTGAAGAAAGCAATGAAGAGCGGGCGCATGATTGGGGTTTTGGCCCTTTTCCTGTTGTCCGGGTTGGCGTTTACTCGAGTGCCGATTGAAGCGCGGGCGGCGGTTTTGGTCTTGGACACGCCCGCGCGGCAGATTGCGGTTTTGCGTTCTGGCATGGGCGCGATCCCCGCGTCGCAGTTGCGGCGTGTGGAATTGTTGAACCTGTGTCTTGAGGTGCAGGGCGGCCTGATTCTGGCGCTTTATCCGGCGGCAGCGCGTCGGGAAGTGGCGCGGGAATGTGTGCGGATTTCGGATGCGATGTTGGTGCGGTCCGAGGCGTTTGGTCTGGCGCGGCTTGTGGGCGTTGTGTCGCGCGCCTCCTTGGGGCAGGTATTTGATTTTACAGAGGAAATGGTGTTTGCGAGGCAGGTTGCGCCACGTGAAGGGTGGCAGGCGACGTGGCGGGTTTGGGCGGTGATGCGTTACTCTGCGCCGACGGATTTTGCCGACGATGGCGGCTTTGCGGCGGATGTTTTGTTGCTCGCCGGGGCGCATAAGCTGCGCGACGATTTGGCAGGGCTGTATTTGCGCTTTCCGGACTGGCAGGCGCGGGTTTCGGAGATTGTCGCGCAGGGCGGTCTGACGGCGACGTTTGACGGGGTTGTGCGCAAGCGGATTGAAGCGGGAAAGGCCGGTTGAAATGCGGGAAGCCGACATGGTTATCCAGTTCGAGGAGGCGCCGGTATTAACCACTTCGCGGCGTGCCTCGCTGCGTCGGCTGAACGCTGTTTTTTCCGGTTTTGTGGTGGCTCTGGTGTTGTTCGCCCCCCTTGCGATGGGAGCCAATCGGCCGGAATTCTGGATGCTTTGGTCCGGGGTGATTTTCGCGCTGCATGGGGCGTATCTGGCGCTGATCAGTTGGGTGGCGCCGGGGCGCAAGTTACAGGTGATGCGAGAGGGGCAATGGCGCGCGCCGATGATTGGTCTGACCTTCGCGACCTTTGTTTTATGGCAAATTCTGGCGCCGGTCAGCCTCGCGCCCGATGCGGGTGCCTTGGGGTTGATCCGCATTCTGGCCTATATTTCGCTCTTTGCGCTGACGCTTGAGCTAGCGGGGCAGGGGCGGCGGATGGCGGTGTTTTTGGTCATAGGTATCGCCGCGCACGCGCTTTGGGGGCTGGCGGCGTTACGGCTTTTTGGTGACATCGCGCTTTGGGGTGAGAAAAGCGCCTATTTTGGGGTCGTGACCGGGCCGTTTGTTAATCGTAATTCCTTCGCAACATTCCTTGGCTTCGGGCTGACGACTAGTCTGGCGCTGGTGATGGCGCGCGGGCGGCAGCGGGGGATGTTGGCGCTTTGTCTGGCGGTGATTGTGTTGGCGTTGATCGGCACCGGCTCGCGGGCGGGTATGGTGAGCAGTTTCGCGGGGGCGGGGGTGGTCTTTGTGGTGATGCGTTGGCGCAGCGGGGCGAGGCCCGGACGGGGTTTGGCGGAAGTGGCGGGGCTTTTTCTGATCGTCGCGCTTGGTCTGGCGCTGGCCGATGGCGGCGCGCGGTTCCGGGACTTGGCGGAAGGCGTCGGGGATCGCGGCGCGCTTTGGCGCCATGCGCTGTCGATGGCTGCGGCGCGACCGTTCTCCGGCGTTGGCCTCGACGCCTTTGCACTCGCGTTTGAACAGACCCATCCCATCACGCTGAACCCGGTTCTGATCTGGGATTTGCCGCATAATTCTTACCTCACCCTTTGGGTCGAAGCCGGATTTGTTGCCGGTTCTTTACCGCCACTCGCCGCAGCGCTGGCGCTGCAGCGCGCTTTAATTCATCTGCGCCGCCAGCGCGATCCGGCCCTGCCGGCGGCCGCGCTCGGGGTCGGCATTATCGGCGCGCTGCATTCTTTGGTCGATTTCAGTTTGGAAATGCAGGCCAATGTGCTGTTGTTTGTGGTGATTTTGGTGCTTGGCAGCGGGAGGCGGGAGTATGCGGTCGACTAGAGGAAAGGCGGAGCGGCGGTTGATACTGCGCGAGGTGCCGCCGCATTTCTATGCGGTTGGGGACGTGCATGGCTGTTTCGACCTTTACTTGGCGTTGGAGCGGTTCATCGCGGCGCGGTTGTCTGAGGCGAAGGCGCCGGGGCTGCTGGTTCTGCTCGGCGATGTGATAGATCGCGGGCCGCAAAGCGCGCAGGTTCTGGCGCATTTGCTGGAGCCCGCACCCGCAGGGCTGACCCGCGTTTTGCTGCGCGGCAATCACGAGCAGATGATGCTGGACTTTATGGCGGCGCCAAGGGCTGCGCGCGAATGGCTTGATCATGGCGGTATCGAGACTTTGCAATCCTATGGCGCGACGGTGGGGGCGGGGCGTTTGGGGGAGGTGGCGAAACGCGTCATCCCGGCGACGCATCTGGCGTTTTTGCGCCAAACACCCCTGTGCCTGACCGCGGGGCATTGGTTGTTGGCCCATGCGGGGGTGGACCCGGACAAGTCTCTGGAGGCGCAGGAGGCGGATGATTTTCTCTGGTCTGATCCGCGCGATTTGGATCACCGACCGATGCCGGGCTATTGCGTGGTGCATGGGCACAAGCCTGAAGAAACACCGACTGTAGCGGCGCATCGGATCGGGCTGGATACCGGGGCTAAGGCGACGGGGCGTTTGTCGGCGGTGCGCCTTGGGGCGCAGCGGGCGGAGGAATTGCTGGTAGCTCGGCGCGCGGGCGGCGCGGTTTCGGTTGATCTGACGGCATTGGTATGAGAAGAGGCGCGCAACCACGAGATGCGAGTAAGTAATGAATACACAACCTGAGCGCATGCCGGAGACCGATCTGAGGGCGCTGGTCTCGATCCTGCGGCGGCGCGGGCGGATGATTGCGGCGACGATGGGCGCGGTGCTGGGGCTGACGCTGCTTTTGCTTTTGTTCCTGACGCCGAAATACACCGCGACAGCGCTGTTGCTGGTTGACCCGACGCAAAAGGATTTGCTGTCGGCGGAAGCGGCGGTGCAGCCCGGCGGTTCGGCGGACAACGCGCGGGTGGAGAGCGAGATTGAGATTGCGCGCTCGGTGGCGGTGGCGCGGGCAACGGCGCGGGCGGCGGGGCTGGCGCTGGACCCGGAATTTGGCCCCGGACCGGGCGCGGGCGACCGGCTGCGCGCACTGTTCGGGCTGGCGGCGGAAGTGCCGCAAGGGGAAGCGGCGCTGGACGTGGCACGGCGCAAGTTGCGCGAGGCGACCCGCATCGAGCGGCGCGGCCTGACCCATGTGTTTGCCGTGTCGGTGACCTCCAAATCGCCCGAGCGCGCCGCTGAACTCGCCAACACGCTGGCGCGTACCTATATCGATTTGCAGGTCGCGGCCAAGGTTGGGGCAGTGGAGAAAGCGCGGGATTTGCTGTTGGGCCAGCTTGAGAGCGCCCGGACCCGGCTGGCGGCGAGCGATGACGGGGTTGATGGCTATATCCGGCGCAATTTGCAGGCACTGGCGTCGGAGGCCGGCAATCCGCGGCTGATCGGGTTGCAGGAGGATTTGCAGCGGCTGAACGCGGTGCGAACCGGCCTGAGCGAACAGGTGGGGCAGGGGGGCGCGGAACTTGAACGCGAGCTGGCGCGCACGGATGCGGCGATTGCCAGCACCCGAGGGGCGTTGCGCGAGGCGGTTTTGTCGTCGGATCTGCCCTCTGCGCGGTTGGCGGAAATGTTTGAATTGCAGCAGGAGGCGGAGATTGCGCAGCGCCAATATACCAACCTCTTAGCCCGCTTGCGCGACCTTGATGCGCAGGTGCTGGTGCAGGTTGCCGACAGCCGTATCGTCAGCGAAGCGCTGCCGCCGGATGTCGCCTCGTCGCCGCGCTACAAGCTGATCCTGTCGATGGCGCTGGTCTTTTCCCTTGGGGCTGGCGTCGGCGTCGCGCTGATCCGCGAGTTTTACATTGGCGGCATTTTGTCCGGGCGGCAGTTGGAAACGGTGGTGCCGGTTTCGCGGGCGGTTTCGGTGCCGTTTGTCAAAATGCGGCGTGACCAGACCTGCCTTGCGGATGGGATCGTCGAGGCGCCGTTGTCGCATTTTTCTGAGAGTTTCCGCCATTTGCGCACGACGTTGGACCGGCTCGCCCCGCCGGAGGAAACCGGGCGCGGGCGGGTGGTTTTGATCGCTTCGGCGGTTGCGGGCGAGGGCAAAAGCACTACCGCACTGGCGCTGGCGCGCACCTATGCGCAGTTGGGGAGATCGGTGGCGCTGATTGATGCGGATCTGCGCAAGCCGTCGCTGCACGAATGTCTCGGCGTGATGCCCGATCATGGTTTTCTGGAATATCTGCGCGACCCGGAGGCGGAAGGCTCGGCGGAGGGGTTTTACCTGCGCGATCCGCTGAGTGCGGCGGGCGTTCTGGTTGGGCGCGGGCGGGCGGATGTGCCGACCGATCAACTCCTGATGTCGCGCCAGTTTCAGCTTTTGCTCGATAGTGCGCGCGACGCAGTGGACGTGATCCTCATTGATACTTCGCCGCTCAATGCTGTGGTCGATGCGCAGTTCATTGCGCCCTTTGCCGATGCGGCGGTGCTGTGCGTGCGCTTTGCCGATACGTCGCAAACCGACCTGCGCCTTGCCCATGCCCGCTTGCGCGAAACGCTTCGCCCGGAGGTGCCAATCGTTGCGGCGCTGACGCGCGACATCTCTGGCGCCAGCGGCTACGACGAAAGCGGGTACTACGCTTAGGGCGTAGACCTATACTCCCTGCGCTACTGGCGCCAAATCCGCGAAAGATCAGTGGTTTGGAGCGATATGAAGCGGATTTGACGTCGTTTTTCCGAAGGAAAACCGTTTACAGAAGGCCCGCCTTTGGCGGGACGATTTGCCAGATTTTTGCCCTGAGCGTCTTCAATAGCGAAATCAACTTCATTTGATTAAAATGCATCGAAATTCGCGTTCGAAAGCCGCGTGAGCGGACCCGGAGGCAGCGAATTTTGATCCTGCCTTGTTGATTTCTGCTGCGACCCCTTGAAATAGCCCCACTATTCCTGCGGTGCCGCTCATAGTCAGAACAAAAATCTGACAAACCAGTGGTGCAGGGATTATGGGTCTACGCCCTAGGCTGAATCGACATTCATCGCATCCAAAGCATTGCTGATGCGAGGTGTATGAAGCTGAGAAAGTAGACGGCGCGTCTGTCGAAGCGGGTCGCGATGC
>PDOZ01000042.1 GCA_002747325.1 Rhodobacterales bacterium | reverse complement strand
CGGGTTGACGGCGCGCGCTTCCGTCGCCGTGTCGCATGAGGAGCAAGGGCAGGCGGCAGGCGCGATTTCCGCCGCGCAGGGGCTGGGCGGCATGACCGGACCGATGATCGGCGCAGCGCTGTTCGACCTGTGGCCGGTGGCGCCGATGGTGCTGGCGGGCACGGCCTTCGGGCTGGTCGGGCTGGGGGCGCTGCTGGTGCCGGTGGTGCGCCATAAGGAGAGTTGAGAAGCCGGGCCGGGCGCGTTAGATATGCCTCGATAACAGGAGGTGCGCATGATCCCGGTCACAGGCGTTGAGGGCAAACGAATTGCGGTGCTGGGGCTGGGGCGGTCCGGTCTGGCTACGGCGGCAGCGCTGGAGGCGGGCGGCGCCGAGGCGCTGTGCTGGGACGACAGCGCGGAGGCGCGCGCGCGGGCAGAGGCGGCGGGGCACAGCCTGTTCGATCTCGGGCGCGGCGGCGCGATGGAGGGGCTGGACGCCCTGATCACCAGCCCCGGCATCCCGCATCTCTACCCCGCACCGAACCCGCATCTGGCCCGCGCTTATGCCGCCGGGGTGCCGGTCGACAATGATATCGGCTTGTTTTTCCGCTCCTTCGCGACGTCGGAATGGGATAATTTCGAACGCGCCCCGCAGGTGATCGCCGTCACCGGCTCCAATGGCAAATCCACCACCTCCGCCCTGATCCACCACCTCCTGACCGAAGCGTGCCGCCCCTGTCAGCTGGCGGGCAATATCGGCCGCGGCGTGCTGGATCTGGCGCCCGCGCGTGACGGGGAAGTGGTGGTGCTGGAACTCTCCTCCTATCAGACCGACCTCGCCCGCGCCCTGACCCCGGACGTGGCGGTGTTTACCAACCTCGCCCCGGACCACCTCGACCGACACGGGGGCCTCGGCGGGTATTTCGCCGCCAAACGCCGCCTCTTTGCCGAGGGCGGGCCAGACCGCGCGGTGATCGGCGTCGATGAAGCGGAGGGGCAATACCTCGCCGGGCAACTGGCGGAAGGCCCGGCGGATGACCGGGTGATCCGGGTTTCGGCGGCGGGTAAACTGAGCGGGCCGGGATGGCTGGTCTTCGCCAAAAAGGGCTTCCTGAGTGAGTGGCGCAAGGGGCGGCAGGTGGCCTCCATCGACCTGCGTCCCATCGCGGGCCTGCCGGGGCGCCACAACCACCAGAACGCCTGCGCCGCTTACGCCGCCGCCCGCGCTGTCGGCCTCGCCCCGCGCCAGATCGAAGCCGGGCTGAAGAGCTTCACCGGCCTGCCGCACCGCTCGCAAACCGTGGCGGAAATCAACGGCGTGCGCTATGTCAACGACAGCAAAGCCACCAACGCAGACGCCGCCGCCGCCGCCCTCGCCGCGTTTGACCACATCCGCTGGATCGCGGGGGGGCTGAGCAAGGAAGGCGGGCTGGACCCGGTGCGCCCGCACCTGAAACACGTCGCGAAAGCCTATCTCATCGGCCACTGCGCCCGCGAATTTGCCCTTGCGCTGCCCGATACCGAGCTGGAAATCTGCGAAACCATGCAAGCCGCCGTGCAAGCCGCCACCCGCGACGCCAAACCCGGCGACACCATCCTCCTCGCCCCCGCCGCTGCTTCTTTTGACCAATACCCCGATTTCGAAAAACGCGGCGAGGACTTCATCGCCCAGATCAGCGCCCTTTCTTCTTCCTGAGCGCGCGAAAACCGTCATGCGCATCTTTTCGGGGCGGTTTATCAGGGGGGGGGCGGTAACCGGGTATGCGGGAACGCATTTCGGATGATCTTTTGTTTCGATGGCCAGGGTTTCAGGTCAGATGGCAAGGCGTAGCGAATTGGTAATCCGTTGATCCTGCAAGGCTTTTGACGTGCCGGGGCGAGGGTTTCTTTGGAGAAAAGGGTGAATGTGCTTGCCGTGGTCACTGGAGGCGTTAGGGTTTGGGTAACTATCTGGAGGGTTATATGCGCAAACTGGCGGCGGGAAATTGGAAGATGAACGGCGGGGCGGCGGCTTTGGCGGAATTGGAAGCGATTGCGGCGCATGAGGCGCGTTCTGAAGTGTTGATTTGCCCGCCCGCGACGCTGATTTCCCGCGCGGCGGCGGTTGCCGGGCCGGTGGCGATCGGCGGGCAGGATTGCCATGCGCAGGCCGCGGGGGCGCATACGGGCGATGTGGCGGCGGGGATGCTGCTTGATGCGGGCGCGCGTTATGTGATTTTGGGCCATTCGGAACGCCGCGCGGATCATGGGGAAAGCGATGCGGATGTGGCGGCGAAAGTGGCGGCGGCGCAGGGGGCCGGGCTGGATGTGGTGCTGTGTCTCGGGGAGAGTTTGGCGCAGCGGGAGGCCGGGCAAACCCTTGATGTTATTGGCACTTCTTTGGTTGGCAGCCTGCCCGACGGGGTGGACCCGGCGCGGCTGGTGATTGCATATGAGCCGATCTGGGCCATTGGTACCGGCAAGATCCCGACGCTGGCGGAAATCGGTGCGGTGCATGATTTTCTGCGGGCGGAATTGGTGGCGCGATTTGGCGCGGCGGGAGAGGCGATTCGGCTGTTATATGGCGGGTCGGTGAAGCCATCGAATGCGGCGGAGATTTTTGCGATTGCTAATGTCGACGGGGCGCTGGTGGGCGGTGCGTCGCTGCAAGCCGCGGATTTTATTCAAATTGTCGATGCTTTGGACGCGGCATAATCCCGCTTTCGGACATAAGCTGACGTCAGGTTAACCGAATATTAGGACTTTGCTTGCTTATGTTGGGGTGAGGAGACCCGAAATGAGTCGTGCGCCGATGGAACATAGCTATGCCGAACACGTTGCCGATGGCGTCGTGCATGGGATTGGTGTGGTGGCGGCGATTGTCGGTGTTCTTGCGCTGTTGATCTGGGCGGCGCTTCGGGTGCCGCTGGAGGCGCATTGGCCGCTTTGGCTCTATGCGGTCGGGCTGCTGACCTCGTTCATCTGTTCCGCCGCCTATAACATGACCCTGCATCGCAAGTTGCGCCCCCTGTTACGCCGCTTCGATCACGCGGCGATTTTCCTTTTTACCGCAGGGACTTATACGCCCATGGCGGTGATCGGTCTGGGCGGGGCGACCGGGTTGGCCATCGCGGTTGCGGCGTGGTCGCTGGCCGTGCTGGGCGTCACATTGAAGCTGGCCTTTTTTCACCGCTGGTATCGGCTGAGCTTTGCCCTGTATCTGATACAGGGGTGGCTCGGCGTTCTGGCGGCGTGGCCTTTGGTGCAAACATTGCCGGTTTCGGTGAGCATTTTGCTGCTGCTGGGCGGCGTGGTGTTCACCATCGGCACGATATTTCATCATTGGGAGAGGCTGCGTTTCAATCGCGCGATCTGGCATTCGCATGTGCTGATCGGTGCGGCGCTGCATTATGCGGCGGTGGTTTTGATCGTCGCCAGATAGGGCCTTGGCGTAAAACGGGGTAGGGGGAGCTGTCACGCTGATGCCATGTTTGTCGGTGTTGGTGTTATCGCGCTTTCAGAAGCTCTGAACAGTTGATAGGATTCGTTCAGGCGGTATTGAAGCTGCCGAGGCTATTCTGATCCCGTTTGGGTTTTGTACTTAATCCGCCCGATGCGGCGCCCCTTTAATATGGACACCACGATGGACAACCTGCGCGGCGCCCTTCTCATGATCTTCGCTATGGCGGGTTTTGCCATTGAGGACGTTTTTATCAAAAAGGCGACGGTGGGGCTGCCGATTGGGGAAGTGCTTGTCATTCTTGGTTTTTTTGGGGGGCTGGGCTTTGCGGGTATCGCTTATGGCAAGGGTATCTGCATCCTGTCGCGCAGTTTTTTTCATCCCATGGTGCTGCTGCGTAACACCGGGGAATTGCTCGGAACCACCGCCTATGTCACCGCGTTAACCTTAATCCCGCTGAGCCTGCTCGGTGCCTTGCTGCAAGCTTCGCCGATTTTTGTCACCCTTGGCGCCATCGTGTTTTACCGCGAACGGGTCGGCTGGCGCCGCTGGACCGCCATTCTGACCGGCTTTGCCGGTGTCCTGATCATCCTCAATCCGGGGCTGGACGGCTTTAATCCGCTCGCGCTTATCGGCATCCTCGCCGCCTTCGGCCTCGCCTGGCGTGACCTCGCTTCCCGCGCCCGCCCCGCCCATGTCCATCCGCTGCAACTCGCCAGTTGGGGCTTCGCCTCCATCGTGCCCATTGGCGCCGCGATGATGTGGATCGACGGCGGGCGGGTGACACCGGATTTGTGGCAATGGGGCCTGCTGATCGGCGCACTGATCAGCGGCATGGCGGGCTATTTCGCCCTGATCCTGTCGGTGGAAAAGGGCGATATCGCCTTCGTGATTCCCTTCCGCTATTCGCGTCTGATCTTTGCCATCGGCTTCGGCCTGATCCTGTTTGGCGAACGCCCCGACGCGCCAACTCTGATCGGCGCGACCATCGTGGTCGGCTCCGGCCTTTACATGCTGCTGCGCGAACGTCGCCAAATGCAAAAAGCACCGTTCCCGCCGCGCACGAAGTGACGCCCCCCTTGTTTGCGCGCCCCCGCCTGCTATGAAGGCGCAAACGCTGACCGAAGGGGGTTCCCATGAGCATCATTATCGACATTTTCGCCCGCGAAATCCTCGACAGCCGGGGCAACCCGACCGTTGAGGTGGACGTGATTTTGGAAGACGGCACCATGGGCCGCGCCGCCGTGCCATCGGGCGCGTCGACTGGCGCGCATGAGGCGGTGGAAAAACGCGACGGCGACAAGGCGCGGTACATGGGCAAGGGCGTTTTGGAAGCGGTGAACGCGGTAAACGGCGAAATCGCTGAAGCGCTGGTCGGCTTTGACGCGACCGAACAGGAGGCCATCGATGCCGCCATGATCGAATTGGATGGCACGCCGAACAAAGGCCGCCTGGGAGCCAACGCCATTCTTGGCGTGTCCCTCGCCGTGGCCAAAGCGGCGGCGGATTTCTCCAGCCTGCCGCTCTACCGCTATGTCGGCGGCGCCTCTGCCCGCGTGTTGCCGGTGCCGATGATGAACATCATCAATGGCGGCGAACATGCGGACAACCCGATCGACATTCAGGAATTCATGATCATGCCGGTCGCCGCCAACTCGGTGCGTGAAGCGGTGCGCATGGGCTCTGAAGTGTTCCACACGCTGAAAAAAGAACTGTCCGCCGCCGGGCTTTCGACCGGCATCGGCGATGAAGGCGGCTTTGCACCCAATATCGCATCCACCCGCGAAGCCCTTGATTTCATTTTGAAATCCATCGAGAAGGCGGGTTACACGCCGGGCAAAGACATCTACCTCGCCCTCGATTGCGCCGCCACCGAATACTACAAGGACGGAAAATACGTCCTCGCCGGTGAGGGCAAAACCCTCAACTCCGAGGAGAATGTCACCTACCTCGAAGCGCTGGTGGCGGATTATCCGATCATCTCCATCGAAGACGGCATGGCCGAAGACGATTGGGATGGCTGGGTCGCGCTGACCAAAGCGCTTGGCGACAAGGTGCAACTGGTCGGCGACGACCTCTTCGTCACCAACCCGATCCGTCTTGCGGACGGCATTGCCAAAGGCGCCGCCAATTCGATGCTGGTCAAGGTGAACCAGATCGGCACCCTGTCCGAAACCCTTAAAGCGGTCGACATGGCGCACCGCGCCCGCATGACCAACGTCATGTCGCACCGCTCCGGCGAAACCGAAGACGCCACCATCGCCGACCTAGCCGTTGCCACCAATTGCGGCCAGATCAAAACCGGTTCCCTTGCCCGTTCGGACCGGCTGGCAAAATACAACCAGCTGATCCGTATCGAAGAAGCCCTCGGCGAAACCGCGGAATATGCCGGGCGCTCGATTCTGAAATAACCCCTCCGGGTTAAGATTTGGTAAAAGGCGGCAGAAATTTCGCCTTTTACCCCTCCTTCTTCTTAGCAAAAATACTCAAATCCGATCTTTTCCAACCTCCCGGCATTTTCACGCCCGCCCCTGCATTGCCGCTTCCCAGCCGCGCCCATGCGGCGTAGAACACTCCCATGACCAACGTTCTCGACAAGATCAAAGCCTATAAGCTCGAACATGTGGCCGCGTGCAAAGCCCGCCGCCCACTCGCCGAAATTGACGCCGCCGCCAAGGCCGCAGGCCCGACCCGAGGTTTCGTTAAAGCCCTGAAAAACGCACAAAAAACCGGCTACGGGCTGATCGCGGAAATCAAGAAGGCCAGCCCCTCCAAAGGCCTGATCCGCGCCGATTTCGATCCGCCCGCACTGGCCCGCGCTTACGAGACCGGCGGCGCGACCTGCCTCTCGGTGCTGACCGATGGTCCGAGCTTTCAGGGCGCGGACGAGTATCTTGTAGCCGCTCGCGCCGAAGTGGCGCTGCCCGCCCTGCGCAAGGATTTTCTCTACGACCCCTATCAGGTCACGGAAGCGCGCGCGCTCGGCGCCGATTGCATCCTGATCATCATGGCCTCGGTCACGGACGCACAGGCGGCCGAGTTGGAGGACGCCGCCACGCATTGGGGCATGGACGCGCTGATCGAAGTGCATGATGCGGTGGAACTGGATCGCGCCCTGCGCCTGAAATCCGAACTGATCGGCATCAACAATCGCAACCTGAAAACCTTCGAGACCAGCCTCGATACGACTCGCGAATTGTCCAAACACCTCCCCGACGACCGGCTGCTGGTGTGCGAAAGTGGTCTTTCCACCCCCGCCGACCTCGCCGACATGGCCCGTCACGGCGCGCGCTCCTTCCTCATCGGCGAAAGCCTGATGCGGCAAAATGACGTTGCCGCCGCCATCAAATCCCTGCTCTCAAACCCGGTGCCCGCATGACTCTTTCCCATTTTGACGCCGCCGGACAGGCCCATATGGTCGATGTGTCCGACAAGAAAACAACCGCTCGCAGCGCGACCGCCGAGGGTGCGATCCGCATGTCCCCCGCCACGCTCGAACTTGTCAAACAGGGCAGTGCGCGCAAGGGCGATGTGCTGGGCATTGCGCGGCTGGCAGGCATTATGGGCGCCAAGAAAACCGCCGATCTGATCCCGCTTTGCCACCCACTTTCGCTGACAAAAGTCGCACTGGAACTAGCGCCAGACGACGCGCTGCCCGGCATTCGCGTCCGCGCCACAGTGAAAACTTCCGGCCAGACCGGCGTTGAAATGGAAGCTCTGACGGCGGTTAGTACGGCCCTGCTGACCTGTTATGATATGCTCAAAGCAGCGGAGAAAGGTATGGAAATCCTGTCCATTCGCCTTCTGGAAAAAACCGGCGGGAAATCCGGCACGTATCAGGCGGACGTGACGTGATTTCCGTTGCCGAAGCCCTGTCGCTGCTGTTTCAGCTCACCCCCGAAATGGCTGAAGAACAGGTGCCGCTCTCTCGTGCCGCCGGGCGCGTGCTGACACGCCCGGTCGTGGCACAGCGCAACCAGCCGCCCTTCGCCGCCGCTTCCATGGACGGCTATGCGCTCAAGGGCGTCGAAGCCGATCCCGAAGCCATGTTCAAGGTCATCGGCGCCTCGCGCGCAGGCGAGCGCTTTGAAGGCACCGTCGGGCCGGGACAGGCGGTGCGCATTTTCACCGGCGCTCCGGTGCCCGTTGGCGCCGACCGCGTGATCATGCAGGAAGAGGTGGAGGTCAATGGCGACCTGATCACCCTCGCCCGCCACCTTTCGCCCGCGCCTCATCTGCGCCCGATGGGGTCCGATTTCGCCATCGGTGCCGAGATAGCGGCCCCGCGCCGCCTGACCCCGCGCGATCTGGCCCTCGCCGCTGCGATGAATGCGGCCCGCCTCACCGTTGCCCGCGCCCCGGACGTGGCGATCATTGCCACCGGCGACGAACTGGTCATGCCCGGCGAAACACCAGGCCCGGATCAGATCATCGCCTCCAACGGTTTCGGCCTGAAAGCGATGTTCGAGGCCGAAGGAGCCGCCGCGCGCCTGTTACCCATCGCCGCTGACAACCCGGACAGTCTGCGCACTGCGTTTGAACTGGCCGAGGGCGCCGACCTTATCGTTACCATTGGCGGCGCCTCCGTTGGCGACCATGATCTCGTGGCTCCGGTGGCGGAAAGCCTCGGCATGGAGATGTCCTTTCACAAGATCGCGATGCGGCCGGGCAAGCCCCTGATGGCCGGTCGCATTGGACAATCCATGCTGATCGGCTTGCCGGGAAACCCTGTATCTTCAATGGTTTGTGGTCACATTTTCATCCTCCCTGTTCTGCGCGCCATGCAGGGCCTTCCCGCCAAACCCGCACCGCGCGAAACCGCAATCCTGACAACGGACCTGCTTGCTAACGGCCCGCGTGAACACTATATGCGCGCAACAATCCGTGAGGGCGAAATCACCCCCATGCCGCGTCAGGACAGCGCCTTCCTCTCCGTCCTGCGCGATGCCAACGCGCTTCTTGTTCATCCAGCAAATAGTCCGGCGATTTCGGCCGGTCAACGGGTAGAATACTTAGAACTTTAATCGAATATTACGTGATAATTTTGGAAACATATCGCGAAAAGGTTGACTTGTGTCGCGAACATAGATAGAACACAGGCCGAACATGCAATGTGAAGGGGAGGCGAACTGTGCTGACACGCAAACAAATGGATCTGCTGGAATTCATTCATAAGCGTATGCAACGGGATGGCGTTCCCCCGTCGTTTGATGAGATGAAAACCGCGCTGAATCTGCGGTCGAAATCCGGCATTCACCGGCTGATTACGGCGCTGGAGGAGCGCGGCTTTATTCGCAAATTGCCGCATCGGGCGCGGGCGATCGAGATTGTGCGCTTGCCGGAAGCGCTGGACCCGTCCGGCAAGGCCGGGTTTGAGCCGCGTATCATCGAAGGCGGTCGGCCGAAACATACGCCCCCCGCCGCCGAGCCGGTCAGCAGCCATTCCGTGACCGAATTGCCCCTTCTCGGTCGCATCGCCGCAGGCACTCCGATTGAAGCCATCTCCGACGGCTCCAGTCACGTCGCTGTGCCCGGCACCATGCTCGCCGGTCGTGGGCACCACTATGCCCTTGAGGTCAAAGGCGATTCCATGATCGACGCCGGTATCAATTCCGGTGATGTAGTGGTGATCCGGGAAACCACAGCGGCGGATAACGGCGATATCGTCGTGGCGCAGGTCGAAGGCTACGAAGCCACCCTGAAACGATACCATAAGTCTGACGACATGATCATGCTAGAAGCCGCCAACCCGGCTTACGAAACCCGGCTTTTGCGCGAAGATCAGGTCGAAATTCAGGGCGTCCTCGCCGGGCTGATCCGAACCTATTGATATTTGTAGTAGTATGCGAAAAGCCTGAATTCTTTGACGCTGCCCGAAGTCGAGGACTTGGGGCGCGTTAAGCAGTGCTTCGTGTCCGAGGGGGGCATTAGAGCTGAAAACGCTAAGTCTACAACAATATTCTCTGCCTCTGGGTCAACCTCCTGCTGATTTCGAACGCGATATTTGATGCTCAATTTGCAGATTAGGTCGATTTCGCTTTCGGAGGCCAAGGCATGGTTGCGACAATGCCGGTGTGGATGGATGGGGGAAATCTATCTGTAGCCTGAAGCGCCCGACCTTTGGCCTGTAGCCTGAAGCGCCGGATCTTGAATGTGAGACACGACTGCCCTGTCGTGCCTTGGGCATTCCCGGGGCATTCGTGCCGCTTGAGGTTTCAGGTTAAATGCCGGAGGTGATTGGGTCTGTTGACGTTCGTAATTCTCGATTGATCCGAGTTTTGTGTCACGGCTGTAAACAACAGGAGAGCAACCTTGATGCGTTTCGTGATATACCCAAACGACTGAATATTAATTATATTAAGGCATGACTTACCCGATATCGTTTCGCCGTCATGTTCTGGCGATTAAGGCACGCGGCGGGCTGACATTTTCCGAGACCGCCGAGCGGTTTTCTGTTGGAATAGCCAGTCTTGTGCGCTGGAGCAACAAGATTGAAATCAAACCGTATGAGCGCCAGAAGGGGTTAAAGATTGATCTTGAAGCACTCGCTCAGGACGTATGCGATCATCCCGACGCGTATCAATATGAACGCGCCGCGCGCTTTGGCGTGACGCCCAAGGCGATC
>PDOZ01000012.1 GCA_002747325.1 Rhodobacterales bacterium | reverse complement strand
CGAGGCCAAATCCGTGGCGCTGATCGCCAACGCCGCCGACATCTTCCCCGAGATCCACAAGCGCGGCATCCGCCCCGATATCGTGACCGACCAGACCTCGGCCCACGACCCAGTGAACGGCTACCTGCCGCAGGGCTGGACCGTGGCCGAGTGGCGCGCCCGAGCCGAGACCGAACCGAAAGTGGTGGAAAAAGCCGCCCGCGCCTCGATGAAGGTGCAGGTCGAAGCCATGGTCGCCTTCCACGAAGACGGCGTGCCCACGGTCGATTACGGCAACAATATCAGGCAGATGGCGCTGGAAGAGGGGCTGGAAAACGCCTTCGCCTTCCCCGGTTTCGTGCCCGCCTATATCCGCCCGCTGTTCTGCCGGGGTATCGGACCCTTCCGCTGGGCCGCGCTGTCGGGCGACCCGGAAGACATCTACAAGACCGACGCGGCGATGAAAAAGCTCTTCCCCGAAAACGCGCATCTGCACAACTGGCTCGACATGGCCCGCGACCGGATCGCGTTTCAGGGCCTTCCGGCGCGCATCTGCTGGATCGGGCTGGGAGATCGTCACAAAGCGGGGCTGATGTTCAACGAGATGGTCGCCAGCGGCGAGCTAAAAGCCCCCATCGTCATCGGCCGCGACCACTTGGACAGCGGCTCCGTCGCCTCGCCCAACCGCGAGACCGAAGCGATGAAAGACGGCTCCGATGCGGTCTCCGACTGGCCGCTGCTGAACGCGCTGGTCAACACCGCCTCGGGCGCCACATGGGTCAGCCTGCACCACGGCGGCGGCGTCGGCATGGGCTTCTCGCAGCATTCCGGCGTGGTGATCTGCGCCGACGGCACGCCCGAGGCCGCCAAGCGGCTCGAACGCGTGCTGTGGAACGACCCGGCCAGCGGCGTCTGGCGCCACGCCGATGCGGGCTACGACATCGCCCTCGACTGCGCCCGCGAACACGGCCTGCGCCTGCCGGGTATTCTGGGCAATTAAAGCAAGCGGGTCGGAGAAGCCGCGCCTTCCACGCCCCCCCCGCCCCCGCGGGACCCTTTGCGGGGGGCTTTCAGAGGGGAACCACCCAAAGGCCGCACAAACCCTTACGCGCCGTGCATTTCCTTGATCGGGGAAAGCTTTACTTCCGGATGATCGCGCTCGATCCGGTCGATGTCCCATTGCAGGCGGGTGAGGAAAACCGGGTCGCCGTCATGGTCAAAGGCGATGTGCTGTTTATTGGCGTTGATCACCTTGTCCACTGCCGCCTTGTCGCCGGAAATCCAGCGGGCGGATTTGAACTGGCTGGCGTCAAAGCGCACCGGCAGGCCATATTCCAGCTCGATACGCGAGGCCAGAACCTCGAATTGCAACGCCCCGACCACGCCAACGATGAAGCCCGAGCCGATATTGGGCTTGAACACCTTGGCCGCGCCCTCCTCGGCAAACTGCATCAGGGCTTTTTCCAGATGCTTGGCCTTCATCGGATCGCCCGCCCGGATGCCCTGCAACAATTCCGGCGCGAAGGAGGGGATGCCGGTAACGCGCAGCGCTTCGCCTTCGGTCAGCGTGTCGCCAATGCGCAACTGGCCGTGGTTCGGGATGCCAATAATATCCCCCGCCCAGGCCTCTTCCGCCAGCTCCCGGTCCGAAGCCAGAAACAGCACCGGGTTGGAAATCGCCATCGGCTTTTTGGTGCGTACATGGGTGAGCTTCATGCCGCGTTTGAAATGTCCACTCGCCATGCGCACAAAGGCCACCCGGTCGCGGTGTTTCGGGTCCATATTGGCCTGCACCTTGAAGACAAACCCGGCCACCTTCTTTTCTTCCGGCGCAATGTCGCGCGGTTCGGCCGATTGCACCTGCGGTTCGGGGCCAAAATCGGCAATGCCCGCCATAAGCTCCTGCACACCGAAAGAGTTGATGGCGGAACCGAACCAGATCGGCGTCATCTGTCCGGCCAGAACCTCCTCCGGGTCAAGCCGGGGCAGCAATTCTTTCGCCATCTCCACCTCTTCGCGCAACTGCGCCAACAGATGTTCCGGCACATGATCCGCCAGTTTCGGATCGTCCAGCCCCGCGATCTGCACCGTTTCCGCCACCACGTTGCGATCCGCCCGGTCCATCAGTTCCAGCCGGTCGTTCAGCATGTCGTAACAGCCGAGGAAATCCGCCCCCATACCGATGGGCCAGGAGGCCGGCGTAACGTGAATGGCCAGCATTTCCTGAATTTCGTCAATGATTTCAAAGGTATCGCGGGCTTCCCGGTCCATTTTGTTGCAGAAGGTCAGGATCGGCAGGTCGCGCATCCGGCAGACTTCAAACAGTTTTTGCGTCTGGCTCTCAACCCCCTTCGCCCCGTCAATCACCATCACCGCAGCGTCGACGGCGGTCAGCGTGCGGTAGGTATCCTCGGAAAAATCCGAGTGGCCGGGCGTGTCGACGAGGTTGTAGCGATAGGGACCATAATCAAACGACATGGCGGAAGCGGAGACCGAAATCCCCCGGTCCTTCTCCATCTGCATGAAGTCCGAGCGGGTCCGCCGCGCTTCCCCTTTGGCGCGCACCTGACCCGCCATCTGAATCGCGCCGCCATAGAGCAGGAATTTTTCCGTCAGCGTCGTCTTGCCCGCATCCGGGTGCGAGATGATGGCGAAGGTGCGGCGACGGGCAATCTCGTCCGGCAGATCGGGGCGGTTTTTCGGTGTATCCAACATGCGGGCGGTATAGGCGCGCGGCGCGAAAGTTGCAATCGGGGGCCGCAGCCCCCGTTGCGCAGGCTACGCGCCGCAGCCGACACCCTGGAAGCACAATTGCTTGGAGAAGCGGGGACGGGTCATGACGGTATCAATAAATTCCCGCCCGCCAAAGCCAGTTAGGTTCTTGCCGAAACTTGGTGTCCAGTCTTTCAGCGTTTCGACAATGATCAGCCGTTCACCTTCCGCCATAACCGGAATCGCTTCACCCAGCGCGCTGCGTATCTGTCCTTCCGTATAAGGCGGCGCAACCCCAGGCTTCGTGCTGCGCGACCAGTCCAGCCCCAACTCCCGATCAGATTGGTCGCATTTCTCCTCACAAAACACCACCGTCACCCGCAGCCATGTATCCGTATCCGCCGTGCGGGTCATATACCGAAACAGGCTTTCCATCCCATACAAGTCATTCATGTCGATAATATTACCCGTGCGGCTCAACAAATCGCTGACCGCATAATTCGCCTTCAGCGTATTGGATTTCACCCGGTAGGCGTCGGTAAAGGAGTAGACGGCGGTAAAGGCCATGATAATGAGAGGGAACATGATGACCGCTTCCTGCATGGAGGCGCCGTTCTCCTCGCGTTGAAAATCGGCAATCGCGGCCCGGAGTTTATGGAAAATATATGCCATGATCACACCTAGCTTTCGTTCAGGAAGGTTGAGACGGACGTAATAGCGACTTCGCCATGCGCGTCGATCGGCAGGGCCATGACCCAGCGCGTCGGCGCAAAGAAGGGCTTCACCATGGCGCAGACGCGCACGATCATCAGTTCATTGGTCACGCCAGGGCTGAACGTGACAGCTGGCTGGATATTCGCGTCCCGGTCCACACAGGTAATCTGCGGATTAGGCAAATTCCAGGCGCTGGTCGACACTTCAACCAACTCTACGCGCACGCTGGTCGGGCAATCCCTGAGCAGCATCGCGTCACGACAAATCGCATCCTGCAGCGCGTCCTGTGTCATCGGCTCGAAGGAACCCAGACGCAGCAGCCGCACATTCTTGTCGACCGAATGGTCCAGCAGAGCCGTGCGCAGCATGTAAAACGACACTTCAAAGCTCGACAGGCCCAAGTACATAAACATTGGGAAAAACAGGACGAACTCAACCGTGGCCGCACCCTCTTCACGACCGAACCGCCGGGCGATTGCTTTGATTAATTTACGCATCACACACCTCAATTCACCAGCCGGAGTTTCATGATCTCACGCGCGATGGAAGAGAAAGCATCCACGATGTTCATGCCATCAACGCGGAAGAAATCCCCATCCTTGGACGCACAATCGCGCATCACCGCCGCAGACGTATCATCCACCTCAAAGCCAACGGTAAAGACCCGGATTTTGTTGTCCTTGGCGGCAGTACAGATGTTGTGCAGCCGTTGATTTTTCTCGGCGTTCCAATAAACGTCTCCGGGGCGTGGCAAGCCGGTGTTATTCGTGAACCAACGCCAGGTGCGCTCGTTCCACAGCCGCGGATAGCTCATCCGTGTCGCCGTCAAACCAGCATCGCCCCCCGGTTGGCTCCACCATGTATCATCATGGGGCCAGTAATACATATTGACATCGGCGCGATAGACCGAATACTGACCGTTCTCCAGCTTCCAGACCGGCGAGGGACCGGAACGCGCCCAATCGTGCAGATAATACTGATCTGTATTCACCCCGTCGGTCATCAGAACGATGATCTTGGAAACACCGCGCGCTTCATCGCCGAAGGGACGTCCATCATAGTCGGCATCAATTTCCCCATCACTAACCATATCGCTGATCGTGCTCTTTATGCTCGGATCAAGGAATGTCGCGCCCCATTTCATGCCGATATCAATCGAGGTCGCCCCATAGGCCTGAAGGCTGTTAATCTCGTTATGCAACACCTGCACATCCCCCAGATACGGCTCCACTTCACGCCAGCTATTGGTCAGACAAGCGCGATACTGCGGATAACCTGAATAAAAACGACCATCAAAATGTCCGGTACGTTTGAATTGCTGCGAAAAATCAATTGCCGTGGTGTTGAAGTCACTCGCAGCAAAGGTCACGCAGGACGAATAGGCGTGTTCTTCCGTCGTATTGAAGCGCTGCAACAGGCTTTCGCCGAGCAAAACCTGTTCCGCGTAGGGTACCAGCGTGACCGAAATCTTGCCCTCTTCGACGGTGCAGTTTGTGGTTTGTGTCGGATCGTTGGGATTACACAACACGATATTGACGAATTGCTTGGCCGCCGTCCTCAGTTCGGAAATCTTCGTATTGCCGGACGCCGAGGTCCAGCCCATCGAACCGGACACGTCCAGCACCATCGAAATCTCGGTCTGCGACGCACTCTCTTCCGCCGCACCAGAGGAAGGGGCCGATAAGGTCTCGATCCCGGAGAATTGCAACAGCGAGGTGCGCATATTCATGCGCGCTTGCGCCGAAACATAACGATAGGTCGCATCCATATCGACTTCGATATCGTCGCGGTCGATATAGCCCGAGAGCCCCGCCTTCTCAAAGTAATCCATGACCACATCGGCCGGGTCCAGCGGCTGATCAAGGCTCGCCGCCGCCAGCACCGCGCGGTCCAGCGTGGCCTGAAGCCGGGTCCGATACGCCTCATAGCGCATGACATCGAGGCTCAGCCCCGCGCTCATCAGAATGAACAGGAAAATGAACAGGCCGAAAATGTACAGCGCCCCGTCCTCCTTGCGTCCAAACCCTCTGGCTCTGGCGAAAATACGTTTTATATCCATGTCATCCCCCGGGGCGAAACCCGCCCTGTCAATTTGCGCAAGCCACACTTGCGCCGGACACGCTGGCCCCACAGCGGTCCTATTCATCATTCAGAGGACCGTAACTTCTGGGCAAAAATGGGGCAAAACCGGGGTGTTTTCAGCACATTTCCGGCAAATTCATCCGGGGTAACCGCTTCCTCCTCCGGCTAAATCCGTTCCGCCCATTGCCGTTTCGCTCCGGATTGCCTATAGCGTCTGACGAAACCCCTGAGACAAAGAGCATCGCTTAACGCGTTGAAATCCTTGATTTCAGGAAGCGTTAAGCGATTCATTTTTTTCGCATAACGCTTTATCTCGAGACAACCGACAAAGAGGATTGATCATGCGCTTTCTGACCCCGCCGAAATTCACCCCCCAAAACGCCGAAGCGACCGGCGGGAACAGCGATCTTGGCGCCCTGCCCGACTGGGATCTGAGCGACCTGTATGCCAGCGCCGAGGCGCCGGAGGTCGGGGCGGATATGGCGAAGCTGGAAGCCGCCTGCACCGCCTTCGCCGAACGCTACGAAGGCCAGCTGGCGGAGTTGGACGGGGCCGCGCTGGCCGCCTGCATCCGCGAATATGAGGCGATCGAGACCCTCGGCGGGCGACTGATGAGCTTCGCCGGGCTGCGCTATTACCAAAACACCACCGACGCCGCCCGCGCCCAGTTCCTGCAAAACCTGCAAGAGCGCATCACCGATTTCACCAATGCACTGGTGTTCTTTTCGCTGGAATTTAACCGGCTGGACGAGGCGCATCTGCAAACGCTTTACAAAGCAAACGCCGACCTCGCCCGCTACCGCCCGGTGCTGGACCGGATGCGCGCCATGAAGCCCTATCAGCTCTCCGATGAGCTGGAAAAATTCCTGCACGACCAGTCCGCCGTCGGTGCCGCCGCCTGGAACAAGCTGTTTGACGAAACCATCGCCGATCTGAGCTTTACGCCGGAGGGCGAGGAGCTGAACCTGGAGGCCACCCTCAACCTGCTGACCGAACAGGACCGCCCCCGCCGCGAGGCGGGCGCGCGCGAATTGGCCCGCGTTTTTGGCAACAATATCAAGCTTTTCGCGCGGGTGCATAATACGCTCGCCAAGGAAAAGGAGATCGAGGACCGCTGGCGCAACCTGCCGACGCCGCAGGCCGCCCGCCACCTGTCGAACCATGTCGAGCCGGAGGTGGTCGAGGCGCTACGCAACGCCGTGGTCGCCGCCTATCCCAAACTGAGCCACCGCTATTACGAGCTGAAACGCAAGTGGCTCGGGCTGGACACGCTGGAGGTCTGGGACCGCAACGCGCCGCTGCCGATGGAGGACACACGCATCGTCAACTGGACGCAGGCGCGCGAGATCGTGATGGGCGCCTATGGCGATTTTGACCCGGAAATGGCGCGCATCGCGGAGCCGTTTTTCGACAAGGGCTGGATTGATGCGGGCGTGAAACCCGGCAAAGCCCCCGGCGCCTTTGCCCACCCAACCGTGACCGACGCGCACCCCTATGTCATGCTTAATTACCTCGGCAAACCGCGCGACGTAATGACGCTGGCGCATGAGCTGGGGCATGGGGTGCATCAGGTTCTGGCCGCCGATCAGGGCGAGCTTTTGTCGCAAACCCCGCTGACGCTGGCGGAAACCGCTTCCGTGTTTGGCGAGATGCTGACCTTCCGCAAGCTGCTATCCGAGGCCAGGGACGCGCAGACCCGCAAGGTGCTGCTCGCCGGCAAGGTCGAGGATATGATCAACACCGTGGTGCGTCAGATCGCGTTTTACGATTTCGAGTGCAAATTACACGCCGCGCGACGCGAGGGCGAACTGACCCCGGAGCAGATCAACGCGCTGTGGATGAGTGTGCAGGGCGAAAGCCTCGGCCCGGCCTTCACCTTCATGGACGGCTATGAGACCTTCTGGGCCTATATCCCGCATTTCGTCCACTCGCCGTTTTACGTCTACGCCTATGCCTTCGGCGACGGTTTGGTGAACGCGCTCTACGCCGTCTACGAGGAGGGCGACCCGGACTTCCAGCAGAAATATTTCAATATGCTGAAAGCGGGTGGGTCGAAACACCACAAAGACCTGCTCGCCCCCTTCGGCCTCGACGCCTCCGACCCGGCATTCTGGGACAAAGGCCTGTCGATGATTTCCGGCTTTATCGACGAGCTGGAAGCGATGGAGGACTGAGCGCGCCGCAGGGCCGCATCGGAACACCAAAGGCCGCCTCCCCGGCGGCCTTTTTCTTTAAAACCAAAGAGTTAGCCCTCTTTACCCCATTTGGTGAAGGGGAAGGGACGGTCTTCGCTGGTGCCGGTCAGGTATTTGGCCGTGCGGGCGAGCCAGTCGGACAGGTCTTCGCCAAACTCCACCACATGCACGTTCTTTTCGCGCGCAAACAGCAGCCAGCAGAACTGCACCACAGCCGCGACGAGCAACACCGTTTCGGCGACGCCAAACAGCATCGCCATGATCAGCATCCACAGGCCGCGCATCCACGGGTTTTCCGCCGCTTCCGCATCCGTCGCCGATACGCCCGGCTCTTGCAGAACCTGCGGCTCAATCGCGTCATCTTTATCTGTCATCTCCACTTCCTCCTGATCTTCCTTACCAGTGCCCCAAAACGGGAGCCTGAACGTCTTTTCAAACGATTTTTGCACCGAAACCAGCGTGTATTCCCAGCGCATCCCCGCCGAGGCGGAAAAGCGCCTCCGGTGCCACCCGAAACTGCGCCAGCATATGCCCCCTTTACGGCGCGGCGAGCAAGCCCCGCTCTGAGGCCAGCGCCTGCACCCGTTCCTGTAACTTCTCGAAAGCGCGCACCTCGATCTGGCGGATGCGTTCCCGGCTGACGTTGTATTCGCCGCTAAGCTCTTCCAACGTCACGGTTTTTTCCGACAAGCGCCGGCGGGTCAGGATGTCCTTCTCCCGGTCGTTCAACACGTCCATCGCCTGCGCCAACAGCTCACGGCGGGTGTCCAATTCGTCCTTGGCCTCGTAATCCCCCGCCTGATCGGCGCTCTCATCCTCCAGCCAGTCCTGCCATTGCATCGCCCCCTCGCCATCGGCGGAAACCGTAGCGTTGAGGCTGGCATCCCCGCCGGACATGCGCCGGTTCATCGAGATCACTTCGGCCTCCGACACGTTCAGGTCATGGGCAATCCGCGCGACATTTTCCGGCCGCATGTCGCCATCTTCCAGCGCGCCGATGCGGGCCTTCGCCTTGCGCAGATTGAAAAACAGCTTCTTTTGCGCCGACGTCGTCCCCAGCTTCACCAGCGACCACGAACGCAGGATATATTCCTGAATCGAGGCGCGAATCCACCACATCGCATAGGTCGCCAGCCGGAAGCCCTTCTCGGGATCAAAGCGCTTCACCGCTTGCATCAGACCGACATTGGCCTCGGAAATCACCTCCGCCTGCGGCAATCCGTAGCCGCGATAGCCCATGGCAATTTTCGCCGCCAGCCGCAGATGCGACGTGACCAGCTTATGCGCCGACTCGGTGTCCTCGTTTTCGACCCAGGCCTTGGCCAGCATATATTCCTCTTCCGGCTCCAGCATCGGAAACCGGCGGATTTCCTGCAAATACCGATTCAGGCCGCCTTCGGGCGTCGGGGCCGGTAGATTTGCATAATTTCCCATATTCTCACTTCTTTCCTGTCGCATCGCCCAATGTTTCGGGCGTTAACATTAAGATAATCGCGTTACCCGCAGTTTCAAGACTGTTAGCGCCCTTATGTTACCAAACCGTTACCGGAACCAGAAATTTCTACTGCTCACGCGGTTTGCCCGCCCAGAGCCGCCAGAAGCGCGCGCATATCGGCGGGAAGCTCGGCCTGAAAGCTCTGCGGCGCGCCGGTGACGGGGTGGGTAAAGCCGAGGGTGGCGGCGTGGAGCGCTTGGCGGGGGAAATTCCGCGCGGCCTGCGCCGCCGCCTCGCCGATGATTTTCGCGTTCAGCCGACGCTTGCCGCCATAGGTCTGATCGCCGATCAACCCGTGCCCGGCATGGGCCATATGCACCCGGATCTGATGCGTGCGCCCGGTTTCCAGCCAGCAATCCATCAGCGCCGCCGCGCCGAGATCCTGCACCACCCGCGCCCGTGTCACCGCATGTTTTCCGCCTTGAAAAACAACGGCTTGCTTTTGCCGGTCGTGCTTGTGTCGCGCGAGTTGCGTCGTCAGTTTCAGCACGTTCCCCGGCTCGAAAGACGCGCCGCGAACGCCGCGCAGCCGCGGGTCCGCCGGGTCTGGCACCCCAAACACCACGGCGCGGTAATGGCGCTCGACGCTGTGCTTTTCGAATTGTTCCGCCAACCCGTGATGGGCGATGTCGTTTTTGGCCACAACCAGCAGCCCGGACGTGTCCTTGTCGATCCGATGCACGATGCCGGGGCGTTTCGAGCCGCCCACCCCGGACAAATCCGCGCCGCAATGGGCCAGAAGCGCGTTAACCAACGTGCCCGACGGGGTGCCCGGCGCCGGATGCACCACCATGCCCGCCGGCTTATTGACCACGATCAGGTCATCATCTTCATACACGATCTCGAGCGCAATCGCCTCGGGCAGAATATGGCTCTCCGCCGCCTCCGGCACCCGCACGACATAGACCTCGCCCGCCGCGACCCTGGCCCGCAGGTCCGTCACCGGCACGCCCTCGCGCGTCACCGCCCCCGCCTCGATCAGCTTGACCAGCCGCGATCGCGACAGCCCCGCCCCCTCTTCCACATCGCGCGAAAGCGCCTTATCAAGACGGGAAGGCGGATTTTCCGCAATGGTGATTGTAACATCGGTGAGGGCCATGGACGATCCGATTCCTGAAGAAAACGCGCAACTGGTGCGCTACCTGAAAACACTGGTCACGACACTGACCGCGACCATGATTGCAGGCTTCATAGTGCTGATCACGGTGATTGTCATGCGCTTCCAGCAGGAAGGCACGGTGCCGCTGCCGGAAAACGTCACCCTGCCCGAAGGGGCGGTAGCGATTGCGGTGACGCGTGGGCCGGATTTCTTGCTGGTGGTGACGCAGGACGAGCGCATTTTCCTGCTCAATCTCGATGGCGAGGTGACGCGGGAGATTGTAGCTGGGGAATAAAGCAAATGGCAAAAGCTTGATATTTGCTTGTAGGGTAGCGCCCGGCCGCACGGGGGGGGGCGAGAAGCGCCCGCCCCGTAAAACCGGAGGTTTGCCTTTGGCAAAACGGGGGCGGTCGGGCGCTGCCCGGCGGTGCCGCCGGGCAAAGATATTTCGACCCACCGTCATTGCCCAACAGGTTAACCGCAACGCGCTGACAAATGTTTCGGCAGGGGAGGGGGAGATGGTACCGCCTCCCCGGCTTGAACGGGGGACCTCTGGATCCACAATCCAGCGCTCTAACCAACTGAGCTAAGGCGGCACTGCGCGGTGATTTAGCGGGCCGGGCGCGGGTTTGCAAGGGGCGGGGTTGAAAAATGTCGCGCCGAGCCGTAACCCGGTGGGAAAGGTCAGGAGAACTCCATGGGTATCAATAAAGAAAGCGAAATTGCCGCCAATTTGCAGATCGGCCCGACGGATCTCGGCATGGTGCGCATTTATATCGAAGCGCCGGGGGTGGACCTGCCGATGGATTTCGAGCCGGAAGAGGCGCTGGAAATCGCGGAAGAGATTCGCGCGGCGGCAGAACATGCCACCGCGATTGCCAAGCGCAAAAAGTAACCGCCCCTTGCAGGGCGCGCCGGGGCGGCTTACATAGGTTCCCGGCGGTCTGCCCTTCTCGTCTGCATGGGGTTACATTCCGGTGGCCTTAAGCAAATCCGAGGGAGCTGGCTCTGTTTGGGTCCTGGCCCACTTACCTGGCGCCCACCTGTACATACAGGTCCTCGGGAATCAAACCCCGACGGTTGCGCGCGGTCCCGCCACTTTAACCTGCAGCATCAAGCGGCACGAATGTCCTGAGAATGCCAAAGGAATGGCGGGGTATTCTCGCCTCCCGTTCAAGGTCGGGCGCTTTGATTGTGGTATTATTTCTGCGGCTTACGCCCGGCGGCGGCATGCACCCGCGCCGGAATGTTGGTCGCGACCGGCACTTTCTTGCCCTTGTTCGGCGGGGTTTTGTCCTCGCCCATACGCATGATGGTGATGGCGAATTGCACGCCTGCGAAGACGATGCCGTGGAACACCCAGAGCATGACCACCGCGATCCAGCCAATGTCGGAATTGGAAATCAGGCGCCACAGATCGCCGATATTGAGCCAGAGCAGCGCGCCGACGAAGAGGGCGGAGAGGCCGAAGCCAACAAAGACCTGCGTGATGTAGAGGCGGACGAGTTTGGGCATGACGTGGCTCCGGCTGCGGTTGATCTGTCTTATCTTACGGCGAAAGCCCCGGCGCCCGCAAGCGCCTGCGGCAAAACGCGCATCAGAAGCCTTCCGGCCGGGCCTCGCGCGCCATGTGGTCCAGAACCGCGTTGGCAAATTTCGCCTCGTCCCCCTCGGGGTAAAAGGCGCGGGCAATGTCGAGGAACTCGACGATTACCACTTTCGGCGGCGTCGTGCCCAGCAACAACTCCGCCCCCGCCGCGCGAAACAGTGCCCGCAAGGTTGGGTCAATGCGCGCGATCGGCCATTTGGCAACCAGCGCCCGGTCCGTCATCTGGTCGATCTTCGCCTGCTCGTTGACCGCCTCCTGACACAGGGCGCGAAACAGGCGCTGATCCGCCTCTTCCATGGCGTAGCCGTCAAATTCCTCGCCGAAACGGTGGTCCTCAAACTCGACCATCACCTGATCGACCACCCGCCCGGAGGCTTCCATCTGAAACAGCGCCTGCACGGCGAAAAACCGTGCCGCCGAGCGCATCTTGCGCTTTTGATTTCCCGAGAGCGTCATGTTCAAGCCCTATCTGCGATCTTGTATGAACCGGCGGGGGTAAATCCCACCTTCTTGCCAGAGCCGCCCCACTTACGGCGAAGTGCGATCAGGTGCAAGGCCGCAGCCGCCGCCTGCGCGCCTTTATCCTGCGCGCCGGTCACATCTGCGCGGGTTTTGGCCGTCACGATCCCATTACCGACCGCCAGCCCGCCAAGCCCCAGCATCGTCAGCCCATGCGCCGCCTGCCCCGCCAGTTCCGCCGCACCGATCACACAGCCCAGCGCGACGTAGCCGTCAAAACTGGACAGCCGGTCGGCCATGGCAATCGCGGTAGGCACTTCCAGCACGCCGGGCACTTCCACAACGTCAAACCCGCCGCCCGCCGCCTCGATTTCCGCCTGCGCCCCGGCGACGAGATCCTCCGCAATGTCCTGATAATAGGGCGCCACCACGACCAACAGCTTCACCGGCCGGTCAAATTCCGGTCGTTCCAACACATTGCGCTCACCATCCGCTGCCATCGCTCTCTCCTGAAATCGCCCCGCAACGATACCCCCTCGTCCCATGCTTTGCCAGCGCAATCACACACGCCCACACCCCCCGCCCCGCGCGTCATAAAATCGCCTTTTTGCCGCATTAGGAGAGCCTTAACTTTTCCGTATTAGGGTGGCCCGACGGCCCTGAGGCGGTTGTGTAAGCGGTTGCATCCACGCTGGGGTGCGGGCAGAAGGTAAACAGGGGTAAGATGCAGCGTTTAGACGGTCAAAATCGGGTATTTCTCTTCCTGCAAGGTCCGCACGGGCCGTTTTTCGCGCGTCTGGCGGCGATGGTGCGGCAGACGGGAGCGGAAATCTGGCGCGTGGGCTTTAACCGGGGCGATGAGTTTTTCTGGCGTGACCGGGAGCATTACCTGCCCTATACCGGCACGCCGGAGGACTGGCCGGAAACCTTCCGCAGCCTGCTTGAGGAAAAATCCGTCACCGACATCGTGCTTTACGGCGATGTGCGCACCATCCACGCCGAAGCCATCGCCATCGCCCGCGCGCAAGGACTGACCATTCACGTCTTTGAGGAAGGCTACCTGCGCCCCTATTGGGTCACCTATGAGCGCGGCGGCTCGAACGGGCATTCGCGGCTGATGCAGATGGATGTGGCGCAGATGCAGGCGGCGCTGGCGGATGCGGAACGCGACACGATCGAGGCCCCCGCCCATTGGGGCGACATGCGCCAGCATATCTTCTACGGCGCGCTCTACCATTGGTTCGTCATGTTTCGGAACGGCAAATATCCCGGCTTCCGCCCGCACCGTTCGGTGCCGGTCTCCAAGGAATTCCGCCTGTATCTCAAGCGCCTGCTGCTGATGCCGAAAATCGCTCTGACCCGCGCGGCGGCGCAATTTCGCATCCGCGCCGGGGGCTTTCCCTATCACCTCGTGCTGCTGCAACTCGAACACGATTCGAGCTTTCAGGAGCATTCCCCGTTCCAAACCATGCCCGAATTTCTCGAAACGGTGATGAAAGGTTTTGCCAAGGGCGCGCCGCGCCATCACCACCTCGTTTTCAAGGCGCATCCGTTAGAAGACGGGCGGGTGCCGCTGCGCGAAGTGATCCACGATCTGGCGAAGAAATACGGCGTCAGCGAGCGCATTCATTACGTCCACGGCGGCAAGCTGGCGCAACTGCTCGACCATGCCCGCTCCGCCATCACCGTCAATTCCACCGCCGCCCAACAGGCACTGCGGCGCGGCTTGCCGGTGAAAACCTTCGGCGACGCGATCTATGCCAAGCCGGAATTTGTCTCGACCCAACCGGCGGCGGAATTCTTCGCCCAACCAACCCGCCCCGACAAAGCCGCCTACCGCGATTTCCGCGCCTTCCTGCTCGAAACCAGCCAGATCCCCGGCGGCTATTATTCAATCCGGGGCCGCCGCCAGTTGTTGCGGCAGGTGGTCGACCTGATGCTCGCCGCCGACGATCCCTATGACGCACTGGCCCGCGGAACAGCGGCACCGCGGCAACAGTTACGGCTGGTAAAATAGAGCCGGTTTCGAATCCCGGCGCCCCGTTCAACGCCAAAACACACGCGATTAACGCACGTCGCGACATTGCTTTCTCGCCGGATCAGCCCACGCCTTATTCCACGCGCGCTTTAAGCGCTTTGTTCATTTGCTGGAAGCTATTGCGCAACTTGTCATCAAAACCGCGCCCGAACAACGGCACCAATATGCCGCTGAAATACTCGGACTGTCGAAACATCGTCGTGCCATCCTGATTTTGGGCAAGCTCAAACTCATGCCGGCCATCAAACAAACCGGACATTAAAAAATGGCCCAGCCACGTCAGTTTTCGCTGCGGCTCAAATTCGATCAGCTTTGGGCGAAATTCCATTATTTTTCCATTCGCCATCTGAATGTCGGCCTTGAGCGCCTCACCAAGACCGGGTTTGCCTTCAATTTTATGGATAAAAGGATTCCAATCCGGATAGGCAGCGAAATCAGTCAAACACTGCCAAACATCTGCACAGGGCGCGGCAATCTCGATCTCACTTGTAATGTATTTTCCCACGATCCCGCCTCTCACATTATCATTCTTAATGCCATTGAGAATTTGAACGCGATGCCATCGGCATCGCATGCGTTTGTATGTGGGTGATACGCACCTGACTTCAAAGGAGGCCCGGAGGAAATCCACCCTATCTGATACCCTCAAATCCGCATCCAGCATGTCTCGAACACAGAGTTTGACCCATAGTGTTGCAAATTAGACCGGCTTGAGCTGCGCGCTTCAATCAACACTGGATTTTTCGCAGCAATTCCCGTAGATTGGGCAAAAATAATCGTGGCAGAAACAAAAAAGAGGCCCGAGCAGTGAGCAATTCTGAGATTTTCGGCGCGCGTAGCGCCTCCCGTTTGATGCGTGTCGCCGTGTTTGCGACCAGCGTTTTCGGCCTCGTCGCCTGTGACGCCCTCCCCCGCAGCGGCCCCAACAAGGCGGAAATTTTCGCGGGCTCCGTGCAGCAGGAAGGCGACGCCTTTGTGGTCGCGGTCTCCGACACTGTAACGCGGCAAACCGCGCTGGTCCCGGCTCTGGGCTTCAGTTCCAGCTTCACCAAGGCGGGTGTGGTCGGATCGGACACCATCGCGCCGGGCGACGTGCTGGGCGTGTCGATTTACGAAAACGTCGATGAGGGCATTTTCACCACCACCGACGGCGCCCCCGCCGCCCTGACCGATGTGCAGGTCGATGGCGCGGGCTTCATCTTTATCCCCTATGCGGGCCGCATCAAGGCGGCGGGCAATTCGCCCGAAACCGTGCGCCGCATCATCACCCGCAAGCTGGAAGGACAGACCCCGGACCCGCAGGTCATGGTGGTGCGCGCGGCGGGCAACGGTTCGACGGTTTCGGTCACCGGCGCCATTGGCGGACAAGGGGTTTACCCGATTGAGCGCCCGACCCGCACGCTTTCGGCCATGCTGGCGCGGGCGGGCGGCATCGCGGTGCGCCCGGAAGTTGCCGTGGTGCGCGTGCGGCGCGGGGCCAAGACCGGGCAGATCTGGTATAAAGACCTGTTCGAGAACCCGAAACTCGACATCGCCCTGCGCAACGGCGACAAGATCCTCGTCGAAGAAGATACCCGCGCCTTCACCGCGCTTGGCGCCACCGGGGCACAGACCCGCATGACCTTCGACAGTCAGACCCTTTCCGCGCTGGAAGCCATCGCGCAGGTGGGCGGGCTTTCCGCCGCCACCGCCGACCCGACCGGCGTGTTCATCTTCCGCAACGAACCGGCGGAAATCGCCAACCCGGTTCTGGGCCGCACCGACCTCGTCGGCGACCAGCGCATGATCTATGTGCTGGACCTGACCGAACCCAACGGCATGTTCCGCGCCCGCGACTTCCTGATCCGCGATGGCGACACGGTTTACGTTACCGAAGCCCCTTTCGTGCAATGGACTAAGGTGCTGGGCGCCTTGACCTCGACCACGGGCGCGGCCAATTCGCTGACCAGCGCCGCCACGAACGGGCTGGGCCTGATCCGGACACCGTAAATGGACGACCCCGAAAATAGCACAGCCGCCGGACCTCCCCCCCGGCGGCTGTTCGTTTTCAACGGCGGCTTTCTCAACGCCCGCATCCGCCGCATTCTGGCGCTGGCGGGCTGGCAGGTGGCGCTTGGCAAACCCGGCGCTGGCGACACGATCGGCATCTGGGGCCATGCGGGAACGGCCCATCGCGGCGAGGCGGTGGCGGATAAAACCGGCGCCGATATTCTGCGCATCGAGGATGCCTTCCTGCGTTCTGTCGCCACCGGGCGCGAAGGCGAACCACCAATGGGCCTTCTGCTCGACCGGCGCGGGGTGCATTACGACAGCGCGCAGGTCACGGATCTGGAAGAACTTCTGGCCACCCATCCGCTCGACGACACCGCCCTCCTGACCCGCGCCCGCCACGCCATTGATCTGCAAAAAACCCTCGGCGTGTCGAAATATAACCGCCACGACCCGACCCTTCCCCTGCCCGACGCGCCCTATATCCTGATCCTCGACCAAACCGCCGGCGACGCCTCCATCGCCCATGCAGGCGCGACGGAACACAGTTTCCGCGAAATGCTGGTCACTGCGCAGATCGACCATCCCGGCGCCCGCATCGTCATCAAGACCCATCCCGAGACCCAAGCCGGCACCCGCGCCGGGCATTTTAGCCGCGAGGACGAAAACGACCGCGTGACCCTGCTCGACGCGCCGGTCTGCCCGTGGGCGCTCATGGAAGGGGCGAGCCATGTGTTTACCGTGTCGTCGGGTATGGGCTTTGAAGCCATCCTCGCGGGCCACAAACCCCGCGTTTTCGGCCAGCCCTTTTACGCCGGTTGGGGGCTGACGGAGGACGAAAACCCGGTCTGGCGGCGCCAGCGCAAGCTCACCCGCGCGCAGATTTACGCCGCCGCCATGCTGCTCTACCCACACTATTACGACCCGTTCCACGATTGCACGACCGGCGCCGAACAGGTGATCACCACCCTCGCCGCCCGCGCCCGCGCCGCCCGCGAGGACGGGACACAGCCGGTGCTGGCCGGGATGCGGCTGTGGAAACGCGGCCCCCTGAGCCGCTTTTTCACCGCGCCGCGCTTCCTGCCCCCGGCCAAAGCCGTGGCCCGCGCCCGCGCGACCGACGCACCGCTCTTTGTCTGGGCCGGGCGCGCGGCGGAACTGGGCGACACCGAGGGGCTGCGGCTCTACCGGGTCGAGGACGGCTTTTTGCGCTCGCGCGGGCTGGGGGCCGAACTGACCGCGCCGATGTCGCTGGTGACGGACGATCTGGGCATCTATTACGACCCGACCCGCGAAAGCCGGCTGGAGCGCCACATCGCGGCCGCGACCCGCCTGCCCGCCGGCCTGCGCGCCCGCGCCGAGCGGCTGATCGCAGGCATCCGCGCCGCCGGGCTGTCGAAATACAATCTGGAACGCGCCGCGCCGGACCTGCCCGAAGGCCGACGCATCCTCGTGCCCGGACAGGTCGAGGACGACGCCTCGATCCGCCTCGGCACGACCCATACCTGCACCAACCTCGCCCTGCTGCAAGCCGCCCGCGCCGCCAACCCGGAAGCGGTGATCATTTACAAGCCGCACCCGGACGTCGAAGCGGGGCTGCGCGCCGGGCGGATTGCGCCGGAAGAGGCCGCGCGCCTTGCCGATGTAATTGCCGAGGAAGCCGACCCGCTGGCGCTGATCGAGGCGGTGGATGAGGTCTGGACCATGACCTCGCTTCTGGGCTTTGAAGCGCTCCTGCGCGACACGCCCGTGACCTGCGTCGGCGCGCCGTTCTATGCGGGCTGGGGGCTGACCACCGATCTGGGCGACGTGCCCGCGCGGCGCCGCGCGCGGCCCGACCTGATCGCGCTGGCCCATGCGGTGCTGATCGACTATCCGCGCTACCACGACCCCGTGACCAACAGCGCCTGCCCGCCGGAAGTCGTGGTCGACCGCCTCGCCGCCGGGCATCAAGCGCCCACCGGCCCGGCCATCCGCCTGCTGGCAAAACTACAGGGGGTCTTTGCCTCTTACGCCTGGTTGTGGCGCTAGAGCGATTTCGCCCAGCGCCACGCGCTCAGTCGTCTTCCGGCGAAATATTCGGGCGTAACTCACTGACAAACTTGTCAAAATCATCCGCCGCCTGAAAGTTTTTATACACGGAAGCAAAGCGCACATAGGCAACCGTGTCGATCCGCGCGAGGCTCTCCATCACGATCTCACCGATCAGGTTGGACGGAATATCCGGCTCGCCCTGACTTTCCAGCCGCCGCACAATGCCCGAAATCATCTGATCAATCCGCTCCGGCTCCACCGGGCGTTTCTGCATCGAAATACGGATGGACCGCTCCAGCTTGTCGCGGTCAAACTCCTCGCGCCGCCCGTTGGATTTCAGCACCACCAGATCGCGCAACTGCACGCGCTCATAGGTGGTAAACCGCCCGCCACATGCCGGGCAAAACCGCCGCCTGCGAATCGCCACATGATCCTCCGCCGGGCGTGAATCCTTCACCTGCGTATCAACACTTCCACAAAACGGGCATCTCATGCCTGTCCCCTTCTCTGCCTGCACCTCTATCTTGCGGGTCTTTGCCCACTTATCCACAGGCACTATAGGGGCTGTCATGGGTTTTGGGTAGCACCAATTACCCGCCACAAGATGATGTAGCGGCAAATTGTGGCTTTGGGGGAACGATCCGGGCGCCTATGCGCGCAGGATCTGGGCGATGACTTCGCGGCGGTGTGGCGCCTCCCGATGTTCGAAAAGGTAAACTCCTTGCCATGTTCCGAGCTGAATTTGCCCGTCAATGATCGGAATTGTGATAGTCGTCGGCAAGAGCGCCGCCTTGATATGGGCGGGCATATCGTCCGGGCCTTCGTAAGTATGGGTCAGGTAGGACATGGACAGGTCGGTGGTTGGAGGCACCAGCTTGTGAAAGAAATTGCGCAGGTCGGTCTGCACTTCCGGGTCGGCGTTTTCCTGAATGACCAGCGAGCAGGAGGTGTGGCGCACGAACAGGGTCAGCGCCCCCTCGCCCACCGCCGCTTCGCGCACAAAACCGCGCAGCTCGCGGGTGAATTCATACAGGCCCGGCCCGCTGGTCTGAAGCACAAAACGGCGGTGCATGTCAGTCGCGCACCCATTCGAGCCGGTCCGCGTCCCAGCGCTGCCCCGCCGCTTCTTTCAACCCCCGAATGGGCAACGGGTGGCCAGAAAAGCGGAAATGGTCCGCCGAACACTCCACGCTGGTTTTAGCCTCGCCATCGCGATAAACCTTCAGCCCGCCGGTGAGTTTTGCCGCATCATCGCGCGTAATGTCATACCAAAGGACGTATTCCACCTCGCCATCGACCAGCGTCACCCGTTCCCAGATCGACCCTCCCTCGCCGGGCCACGGCATCAAATCCACCAGCGTCACATTGCGCGACAGCCGGACCATATTGCTCGCCCCCTCGCGGCCATAGGTAAAGCGAATTTGCTCCCCTTCGGCGCAGAGGGCATAGGGACGATGGGTGTTTTCACAGGCCAGCATCTGGACGCATTCCGCCCGCGCGCCGCTCGTCCCGGAGAGCAGCACCAACCCCACGATCCCAGAAAATTTCCACATATTTTCAATCCCTTGATATGAAAACACCCCCAAGCGGGGGTGCTTCTTTACTGGTCGAGGAAGCTGCGCAACTTGCGCGAGCGGCTCGGATGTTTGAGCTTGCGCAGCGCCTTGGCTTCGATCTGCCGGATGCGTTCGCGGGTCACAGAGAACTGCTGCCCGACCTCCTCCAGCGTGTGATCCGTGTTCATGCCAATGCCAAAGCGCATCCGCAGCACCCGTTCCTCGCGCGGGGTCAGCGAGGCCAGAACCCGCGTCGTGGTCTCTTTCAGGTTCTCCTGAATGGCGCTGTCGAGGGGCAGAACCGCGTTCTTGTCCTCGATGAAATCGCCCAACTGGCTGTCTTCCTCGTCGCCAATCGGCGTTTCGAGGCTGATCGGCTCCTTGGCGATTTTCATCACCTTGCGCACCTTCTCCAGCGGCATTTGCAGCTTGGCGGCCAACTCTTCCGGCGTCGGCTCGCGACCGATTTCATGCAGCATCTGCCGGCCCGTGCGCACCAACTTGTTGATGGTCTCGATCATATGCACCGGAATGCGGATGGTACGGGCCTGATCGGCGATGGAGCGGGTGATTGCCTGCCGGATCCACCAGGTCGCGTAGGTCGAGAATTTGTAGCCCCGGCGGTACTCAAACTTGTCGACCGCTTTCATCAGGCCGATATTGCCTTCCTGAATGAGATCAAGGAATTGCAGGCCGCGATTGGTGTATTTCTTGGCAATGGAAATCACCAGCCGCAGGTTGGCCTCGACCATCTCCTTCTTGGCCTGCCGCGCTTCCTTTTCGCCCTTCTGCACCTGCCCGACGATGCGGCGGAATTCGGGGATGTCGACACCGACATATTGCCCGACCTGCGCCATATCGGCCCGCAGTTTTTCCACCTTGTCGGAGGAGCGTTCAATCAGCGCCTGCCAGCCGCGCCCCGGCTTCTGCGCCATATCCTCAAGCCATGTCGGGTCCAGCTCGCGGCCCCGGTAGGCCTCAACGAATTCGCGGCGGTTGATACGCGCCTGATCGGCCAGTTTCACGATGGAGGAATCAATCGACATGATGCGACGATTGATGCCGTATAGCTGGTCCACCAGCGCCTCAATCCGGTTATTATGCAGGTGCAACTCATTGACCAGCAAGACAATTTCCGAGCGCAGCTTCTGATATTCCTTCTCGGCGCGGGCGGAAAAGCTGTCGTCCTCATTGAGGGTCGCGGACATGCGCAGGTCCTGCATTTCCGACAGTTTTTCGTAATCGAGCGCGATCAGTTCGAGGGTGGCGAGAACCTGCGGGCGCAGCGCGGTTTCCATCGCCGCGAGCGACATATTGGCCTGCTCGTCCTCGTCATCGTCGTCGTCCTCCTTGGCAATCGGGTTGCCGTCCGCGTCAAGTTCCGGCTTGGCCTCTTCCTTGCCCGGCTTCGCCGTGCCGCCCGCTGCCGCCACCACCGGCGTTTCCTCTTCCTCGTCATCGACCAGGCTGTTGCCGAAGGTCGTGTCGAGGTCGATCACGTCGCGCAGCAAAATGTCCTCGGAGAGAAGTTCGTCGCGCCAGATGGTAATCGCCTGAAAAGTCAGCGGGCTTTCGCACAGACCGGCGATCATGGTGTTGCGTCCGGCCTCGATGCGTTTGGCGATGGCGATCTCGCCCTCCCGCGACAGGAGTTCCACCGAGCCCATTTCGCGCAGATACATGCGCACCGGGTCGTCCGTGCGGTCGAGCTTTTCGGTCGTCCCCGTCGCCAGCGTGACCTCACGGGCGCCCCCTGCCGCGACCAGATCGGTCGAGCCTTTCTGCTCCTCCTCCGCCTCTTCGGCATCCTCGTCCTCGATGATGTTGATGCCCATCTCGGAGAGCATCGACATCACGTCTTCGATCTGCTCAGAAGAAACCTGTTCCGGCGGCAGCGCCTTGTTGAGCTGGCCATAGGTGATGAAGCCGCGGGCGCGCGCCTCTGCAATCATCTCCTTGATTTTCGCCTGGCTCATATCCGACGAGACCGGAACGTCCTCGTCATTGCGTTTCGTGTCGTCGTTTTCTTTGACGGCCATTCAAATACCTCGGTGTTCGGTCCTCAGGAGCATTTGGCCCACGGGTGATTCGCAGACAAAACCAGTGAATGGGTGATTCGCCAAGTCGATTCTCGGCAGAAGCCCGGATTTTAACGAAATTTCCGGCGAATCAGGGGTCATTATCGCCCCCTTGTGCCTTATCGCCCTGCCCGATTCGGTCGAGCAGCGCGTGCAGCGCGTCTTTTTCCTCGCGCGACAGAAAGACGCCGTTTTCGGCGCGGTCGAACATGCCGCGGTCCTCGCCGGGGCCGCGTCCCGCTTCCTGCCGGGCTTTTACCGCCTCTGAAAGCCGGAAGGTCAGCCCCTCATCCGCCAGCGCGCCGATCTCCGCTTCCGCCTCCGCCAGTTCCCGGCGCATGGCCCGCGCGGTGGTCAGTTTGGCCAGTTCCTCCGCCAGCGACAGCGCCGCGATTTCCGGCTCATCCGCCCGGCGCACCCCCGGCGCGATCTGCACATGCCCCCGGCGGAAAAGCTTGTGCATCAGCCCCGCGCCCCCCGCCGCCGCGACCGCCGCCTTCAGGTCCGCCGCCTCATGGTGTTCAAGGATCAGGCGCTGCAATTCGGCATGGTCCGGGTCGGTCGGCACCAGCCGCTCAAGCTGGGTCTCGAAACGGTCCAGCAGGCCCGGATGGGTCAGCAACGTGGCGAGGATCACCGCTTCGCGCACCTGCTCCTCCACCGCCCCCGCCCCCTGCGCCGCCAGCGCGGTGGCCTTGGTTTCCATGCGCGTGGGCTCCGGTCCGCGCTGCCAGCCGCGCCCCGGCTGGAACCCGCCGCGCGCCCCGCCGGACGGGGCAGGGTTTTGCGGGCGAAACAGGCGGTAGCGCAACTCTTTGAAGGCGTCGGCATAATGGCCCCGGATCGACGGATCCTTGATCCTTTGCAACAGGTTACGCAGGTCGCGGTCCAGCGCGGCGCGCCGTTCCGGGCTGTCAATGGCGCGCCCCTCGGTTTCGCGTCGCCACAGCACCGCGATCATCGGTTCCGCCGCGTCGATCACCGCCTGCATTGCCCCCGCGCCGCGGGTTTTGATCAGGTCGTCCGGGTCCAGCCCCTCCGGCAGCATGGCGAAGCGCAGCGAGCGGCCGGCGACGAGATGCGGCAGGGCGAGGTCCGCCGTGCGTAGCGCCGCGCGCTGCCCCGCCTTGTCGCCATCGAGGGCGAAAACCGGCTCCGGCGCCACCCGCCAGACCAACTCCAGCTGGCTCTCCGTCACCGCCGTGCCCAAGGGCGCCACCGCCGCGCCAAACCCCGCTTCCGACAGGGCAATCACGTCCATATACCCTTCGGCAACGATCAGCGGCGCGCCCTTGCCCGCCGCCGCCCGCGCGGGGCCGTAATTGAACAGCGAACGGCCCTTGTCGAACAGGTCCGTTTCCGGGCCGTTGAGGTATTTGGCGCGCGCATTGGGGTCGAGCGCCCGCCCGCCCAGCGAAATCGCCCGCCCGCGCGGGTCGCGGATCGGAAAGATGATGCGGCCCCGGAAACGGTCATAGGGCGCGCCGCCATCGTCGGGTTTGATCGCCAGCCCGGCGGCGATGATTTGCTCCTCCGGCACGCCCTTGTCCTTGAGCGCCTGCAACAAGGCGTGGCGGGCGTCGGGGGCGTAGCCGATTTCCCAGCGCTCCTGCGCCTGCGCGTCCAGCCCGCGCCGGGCCAGATATTCGCGCGCCGCCGTGCCCTGCGCCGTCTTGAGCTGAAGGCGCAGCCACTGCACCGCCTGCTCCATCACATTGGCCAGTTCCGTGCGCCGGTCCGCCTTTTGCTGCGCCTGCGGGTCGCGGGCCGGGATCTGCATCCCCGCCTCGCGGGCAAGAATTTCCACCGCCTCGATGAAGCCGACATTCTCGGTTTCCTTCACGAACCCGATGGCATCGCCCTTGGCGTGGCAGCCAAAACAGTAATAAAAGCCCTTTTTATCGTCGACATGGAAGGAAGCGGTCTTTTCCTGATGAAACGGGCACGGCGCCCAGAAATCCCCCTTGGCCTGATTGGATTTGCGCATGTCCCACGTGACTTTACGCCCGACCACCTGCGCGAGGCTGGTCCGGTCGCGCACTTCATCGACAAATCCTTTGGGCAACGACATGGGGCCGAATATGGGGCTTTCCGGCGGGGGGTGCAAGCGGGGGGATTATCGCAATAAGCCTAGCGGTTTCATGCCTCATCGCCCGGCGGCAACGCCGGGCAGCGCCCGACCGCCCCCACCCGTGCGGTCGCGCGCAGCCCTCCGAGCGAGACACATAATTCCCTAACACCCCACCGCCCGGCGCACCAATTCCCAGTAATTCTGCTCCACCTCCGCGCGCGACAGCCGCCCGCCCTCGCGATACCAGGTCGAAACCCCGGTCAGCATGGCGATGATCGCCATCGTGGTCAGGCGCGGATCGGCCAGTTTGAACACCTCCGCCCCCGCCTCCAGAATGTCCTGCAACACCTGCTCATAACGCCGCCGCAGCGCCTCGACGCGAGCGAAATTCTCCGGCTCGAGGCTGCGCAGTTCCATATAGGCGATGAACACGTCGTCGGGGCGCGCGAGGTGGTGGCGGATATGAAAGCGGGTGAAGGCTTCGAGCCGCTCAAGGGGCGCCTCCCCCGCCTCCACCTCTTCCCACGCGGCCAGAAGCTCCTCCAGATGGGTCAGCATCAGTTCCGCTAACAGGCTCTGCTTGTCGGTGATGTAAAGATACAGCGCCCCCGCCTGCACCCCCACTTCCGCCGCGATCTGGCGCATCGACACCGCCGCGTAGCCTTGACGCGCGAAAAGTTTCAACGCCGCCGCCCGCACTTTGGGGCCAGTAATATCGCCATGAGATCCGGTTTTGCGCGCCATGGCGGCAGGTGTAGCGCAAGCGGCCCGCCCCGCCAAGCCCCGCCAACCCCGCCTGCCACGTTGCAAGCGGCGCGCCTATTGGCTATGGGGAAGCGAATGCGCGCAAAATGGCTGAAACTGGAGGCCCGAATGTCTGATCCGAAACCGCTCCGCCTTGCAATCGCCGGTCTTGGCACCGTTGGCATCGGCACGGTGCGTATTGTGCGCCGCCATGCGGAAATGCTGGAAGCGCGCGCGGGGCGGCCGGTGGAGATCGTCGCGGTTTCCGCCCGCTCGAAGGACAAGGACCGGGGCGAAGACCTGTCCGCATTTGCGTGGGAGGACGATCCGGTCGCACTGGCGACGCGCGAGGATGTGGATGTCTATGTCGAGTTGATGGGCGGGCATGACGGCCCGGCCAAGGCTTCCGTCGAGGCGGCGATTGCGGCGGGCAAGCATGTGGTCACCGCCAACAAGGCGCTGCTGGCCCATCACGGGCAGGAACTGGCGCTGGCGGCCGAAAAGGCAGGCGTGTCGCTGCGATTCGAGGCCGCGGTGGCCGGGGGTATCCCGATCATCAAGGCGCTGACCGAGGGGCTGGCGGGCAACGAGATCACCCGCGTCATGGGGGTGATGAACGGCACCTGCAACTATATCCTGACCCGAATGTATGACGCCGACCTGCCCTACGAGGAGGTTTTCGAGGAGGCCAACCAACTGGGCTATCTCGAAGCGGACCCGAACCTCGACGTGGGCGGCATTGACGCGGGGCACAAGCTCGCCCTGCTGTCCTCCATCGCCTTCGGCACGCAGGTAGATTTCGACGGGGTGGAACTCGAAGGCATCCAGCGCATCTCGATCCACGACATCGAAGCCGCCGCCGATATGGGCTTTCGCGTCAAGCTTCTGGGCGTGGCGCAACTGACCGGGCGCGGGTTGGAACAGCGCATGTCCCCCTGTCTCGTCCCCGCCACCTCGCCGCTGGGCCAGCTTGAGGGCGGCACCAACATGGTCGTGGTCGAGGGCGACGCCATCGGGCAGGTCGTGCTGCGCGGCCCCGGCGCGGGCGAAGGCCCGACCGCCAGCGCCGTCATGGGCGACGTGATGGACATCGCGCGCGGCATCGACATCCCGACCTTCGGCCAGCCCGCCGACACCCTGACCCGCGCGCGCACCGCCCGCGCCGCCATCGCCGCGCCCTATTACCTGCGGCTGGAACTGGTCGACAAACCCGGCGCGCTGGCCAAGATGGCCTCGGTGCTGGGGGATGCGGGCGTGTCCATCGACCGGATGCGCCAATACGGCCACGACGACGCCGCCGCGCCGGTGCTGATCGTGACTCATAAATGCACCCGCACCGCGCTGGACGAAGCCATCGAGGGCTTCGAGACCACCGGCGTGATCGCCAAGGCCCCGGTCGCCATTCGGATCGAGGAGGTCTAGGGCATGGATTGGCAGATCGAAGAGGTTTAGGATATGGATTGGTTCGCCCCGGTAGATATTTACTGCGAGCGCACCGACCCTTCCTTCTGGGCCGAGCCCTGGAACGCCGCGTCCAATGCTGCTTTCATCCTCGCCGGGCTGTGGGGGCTTTATGAGGCGAAAAAGCGCGGGCAGATGGTGCCGGTTGTCATCGCCCTTTGCACCCTTGTCCTCTGCGTCGGCATCGGCTCCTTCCTGTTTCATACTTACGCGAATGTCTGGTCCGGCTTTGCCGATACCGGGCCGATCTAGAGCTTCGTGGCGCTGTTCGTGCTGGCGGCAATTCACCTGTTTTCCGGCAGGCGCCCGCACCCCGCAATCATCGCCGCCGTGGTCGGCGTCGCGGTGCTGGTGGTGGTCGGGCCGGCCTTTGTCGGCGGCGACAGCGCGCTCAACGAAGCCGCCGCCCCCGCCGAACCGACCCTGCTCAACGGCTCACAGCAATACCTGCCCGCCGTGATCGCACTCGCGGTGTTTGCTTTCCTGTCGTGGCGCCGCGCCAACCCCTTCGCGCCCTATATCGCCACCGCCCTCGCCCTGTTCACCATCTCGCTCACCTTCCGCACCCTCGACATGCACCTGTGCCAAGCCCTGCCAACCGGCACCCACGCGCTCTGGCATACCCTGAACGGCGCCATGATCGGCGTGCTTCTGACCGGCTTCATCCGCACGCGCGAGAAGCTTGCCGGGGAGCGCCCGACAGAGGCATGAGCTACAGAACCTGACAAGGTGGACATAACAAGAGAACAGGTTAAAGTCCGTCCGACATCCATCCGAAACAAGGGAGGCCCGGCGCGTGACCAGCCTTTTGTATTTTGGCTTCAGCCTGTTGGTTTTCGCGCTTGCGGGGTTCGTTTTCACACGACTCGCGGCACGGGACAAACAAGACCCTGAACGCACCACGCGTTCCGGCGCAACCACACCCGCTGCGTCCCGCCCGCCCTTGCTGAATAATGCGCCCGATGAACGCTCCGCATGGGGGCTGCTCCTGCAATCACCTTTCATGAAAAATGCGGATACCCGGTCCTGGCTCGGTGGGCTGCCATGCGTTCCAAAAAGCTTTACGTGGCCGGTAAACAAAGAAGGGAAACCCCAATATTTTCTGGCGCAGATCGACCTCAACGCCCTGACCGCACCCGCGCATTGGCCCCGCAAGGGCGCGCTACTGGTCTTTTTCAGCACCACAACCGGGGAGAACGGGCAATGGCAGGATGAAGTTTCCTGCCATCTGCTCACCGAGGCCGAAATGACCCATGCCGTTGAACGGCCCTGCCCAAAAAACCTACCGCCTTTGACGGAATTCGGTTTTTTTCACCCCGAACCGCTGCTGAACAAATGGCCGGTCACGCTCGTTCCCTTCATCAGCAAAGGGGAAAAACATCCGCCCGCTTTTGCGAAAACAGATGCGACCCCGGCGCAGTGGATTAACAACTGGGCGATGGCCACCCTCGAAGCCGACCTTACCCTTGAGCGGCTGGAACGTGAGGTCAGAGAGGCCAGCGCGGGGAAAGAAAAACTTGTGCGTCTGGTCGAAAAAAACCCAGACAACAAGAACATGAAAAACAACCTGGATCAGTTGAAACTGGTGCTGAACCGCGCGCCGGATCTGATAAGTAAACTCAGGGAATGGAGAGACCATGCTGCGGGCCAGAACCCACTCGATCCGGTCAATTCCGGGCGGCTTGCACACCTCTTTCAGCACCGGCGTTCCGTCGCCGAAAACATGCTGGATTACCCAATAAAGCCCATCCTTGACGGCAGCGCGAAAATGGTTTGGGCGTATTTACGCAGCAAATTCCCGAATTTTGACGACCTGCCCGAGCCTTACCGCCCGTTTGCACACGCGCAGATCACCGGCTGGCGGGGGCACCGACTTTTGGGAATCGAACCGGAATTTGCAAATAACTGGGAAGACCTGAGCGGGCAGGATTGCCTGATCAGCATTGCGGCGGACAGATTGTTGGGGACCGTTTCCGAACATGAATATGGCATGTCGGTCTGGTGCCAAAGCGAGAAAATGGCACGGGGACAGGTTGATCACGGCCAACTCGTCCGCCATTGCGCGGTATAGGGCGGATGCCCGTCGCCTGATAGCGATAGCGACCCTTGCCGGGCGCGGCGCCGGTCGGTAAACCGGGGGCAGATTTCTGACAAAAGGACCTCCCATGGCCGATAAAATCCAGTTTGACGACCGTATGCTTTCCCTCGGTCTCGCCCGTGTCTCCGAAGCCGCTGCGCTCGCCTCCGCTGCTCTGGTCGGGCGCGGCGATGAGAAGGCGGCGGATCAGGCCGCCGTGACCGCGATGCGTGAGCAACTCAACCTGCTCGACATCAAGGGCGTTGTGGTGATCGGCGAGGGCGAGCGCGACGAGGCGCCGATGCTCTATATTGGCGAGGAAGTCGGCAGCAAGAACGGCCCGGAAGTGGACATCGCGCTGGACCCGCTGGAGGGCACGACGCTGACCGCCAAGGACATGCCCAACGCGCTGACCGTGATCGCCATGGCCCCGCGCGGCACCATGCTGCACGCGCCGGACGTCTACATGGAAAAGCTGGCCATCGGGCCGGGTTATCCGGAAAACGTGGTCTCCCTCGCCATGAGCCCGGCGGAACGGGTGCGGGCGCTGGCCAAGGCCAAGGGCTGCGACCCTTCCGACATCACCGTCTGCGTGCTGGAGCGCCCGCGCCACGAAGAGATGATCGCCGATATCCGCTCCACCGGCGCGGCCATCCGCCTGATCACCGACGGGGACGTGGCGGGCGTGATCCACTGCGCCGAGGCCGAGATCACCGGCATTGATATGTATATGGGCCGGGGCGGTGCGCCGGAGGGGGTGCTGGCCGCTTCCGCGCTCAAATGTATGGGCGGGCAGATGTGGGGGCAGCTGACCTTCCGCAATGACGACGAACGTGCCCGCGCCGCCAAGGCGGGCATCACCGATCTCGACCGGATCTACAGCCGCGACGAGATGGTCACTGCCGACGTCATCTTCTCCGCCACCGGCGTCACCGATGGGTCCGTGGTGTCCGGCATTAAGCGCGAACCCGGCTGGCTGACCACCGAAACCCTGCTGATGCGCTCCAAATCCGGCTCCGTGCGCCGCATGATCTACCGCACCCCGGCCAACGAGGTCGATTGATGCGCGGGCTGCTCCTGATCGACATTCAGCAGGCCTTTGCCGATCCGGTCTGGGGCAGCCGCAACAACCCGGAGGCGGAACAGATGGCGGGCGCGCTTCTGACCCGCTTTCGCGCCGCATCTGCCCCGGTTTTTCACGTCCGCCACCTCTCGACCAACCCCGAAAGCCCGCTGCATCCCGCGCGCGGCCAGATCGGCTATCACCCCGCCGTGGCCCCTGCCCCCGGCGAGCCGAGCTTTGACAAATCCGTCAACTCCGCCTTCATCGGCACCGGGCTGGAAGCGGCGCTGCGCGAGGCGGGCGTCACGGAAGTGGTGATCTGCGGCCTGACCACGCCGCATTGCGTTTCCACCTCCACGCGCATGGCGGCCAATCTGGGCTTCACGGTGACGCTGGTAGAGGATGCCTGCGCCGCCTTCGATTCCAACGCCGATACGCGCTGGCGCCCCGGCCCGGCCCCAAGCGCGCAAGACATTCACATCGCCGCGCTGGACCACCTAAACGGCGAATTTGCCCGCGTTTTGGCGGCGGCGGATCTCGGCGCATGACCGCCTTTCTCGGCGTTGAACAAAGCCTGAGCGGGCGGGCGTGGCGCGGGCCTTCGGTGGAAGTCGCGCGGGCGGCGGAACAGATCGCGCAACAAACCGGCCTGCCCCCGGCGCTGGCCGCCGTTCTGGCCCGGCGCGGGGTTCCGGCGCCAGAAGCGCAGGCGTTTCTCAGCCCGACGCTGAAGGAAACCCTGCCCGAACCGCGCCGACTCAAGGACATGACCCGCGCCGCCACCCGCCTGATCGCGGCGCGCGACGCGGGCGAACGCATCGCCATTTTTGCCGATTACGACGTCGATGGCGGCACTTCCGCCGCGCTGCTCATCGACTGGTTGCGTGCTTATCAGATCACGCCGACGCTCTACGTCCCTGACCGCATCGAGGAGGGCTACGGCCCCAACATCCCCGCCATGCAGGAACTGGCGCGCGACCATTCCCTGATCATCTGCGTCGATTGCGGCACCCTGAGCCATGAACCGATCGCAGCGGCGAACGCGGCGGGGGCTGAGGTGCTGGTGATCGACCACCACCTCGGCGGCGAAACCCTGCCCCCGGCGCTGGCCGTGGTCAATCCGAACCGGCAGGATGAAAGCCCTGACGCGCCGACTTACCTTTGCGCCGCCGGGGTCGTGTTCCTGCTCCTCGTCGAAGCGGGGCGGCTTCTGCGCGAAGCAGGACAAACGGGGCCGGACCTGATTGCCATGCTCGACCTCGTGTCGCTGGGCACCGTGGCCGATGTCGCGCCCCTGATCGGCGCCAACCGGGCGCTGGTGCTGCAAGGGCTGAAGATCCTCGCCCGGCGCAACCGCCCCGGCCTGCGGGCGCTGGCGGATGTGGCGCGGATCAACGAGGCGCCGCGCCCCTACCATCTGGGCTATATCCTCGGGCCGCGCATCAATGCGGGCGGGCGCGTGGGCAAGGCCGATCTCGGCGCGCGCCTGCTGGCCACGACCTCGCGCGAAGAAGCGGAGGCGCTGGCGGTCAAGCTCGACGCGTTGAACAAGGACCGGCGCGAGATCGAAGCGAGCGTGCTGGCGGGCGCGCTGGCGCAGGCGGAAGAACGCGGCACCGACGCGCCGCTGGTCTGGGCCGCGGGCGAGGGCTGGCATCCCGGCGTGGTCGGCATCGTCGCCTCCCGCCTGAAAGAAAAGACCCACCGCCCGACGGTGGTGATCGGTTTCGACGGCGACGAAGGCAAGGGCTCCGGGCGCTCGGTCTCCGGCATCGACCTCGGCGCGGCGATCCAGCGCCTCGCCGCTGACGGGATGATCACGCGCGGCGGCGGGCATAAGATGGCCGCCGGCCTGTCCCTGACCCGCGACCAACTCGAACCGGCCATGGCGCGCCTCGCCGAGCTTCTGGCCAAACAGGGCGCGGACCGGCTGGGCCACGGCGAGGTGAAACTGGATGGCGTACTGATGCCCGGCGCCGCAACGGTCGAACTGATCGAGGAGCTGGAACGCGCCGGGCCTTACGGCGCCGCCGCCCCCGCCCCGCGCTTCGCCCTGCCGGACGTGGAAATCCGCTTTGCCAAGGTGGTGGGCGAAAAGCACCTGAAACTGACCCTGTCGGACGGCCTTTCCGCCCGGCTCGACGCCATCGCCTTCGGCGCGATGGACACCGCGATGGGCAAAGCCCTGCTCGATCACAAAGGCGCGCGCTTCCACGTCGCGGGCCGCCTGGAGCGCAACACCTGGAACGGCCGCACCACGGCGCAACTCAGCCTCGAAGACGCCGCACCAGCGCAAAACTGACCCAAACGGAAGCCGCAAAATTTTTTTCACCAAACCCGAAAAAACCTCTTGCGCCGCCCCCGCCCACGACATAGAAACCGCCCACCGACAGAGTGGCCCGTTCGTCTATCGGTTAGGACGCCAGGTTTTCAACCTGGAAAGAGGGGTTCGATTCCCCTACGGGCTGCCACTTCTTCCCCAGTTTGATACGGCTTTGGCAGATCGGGTTTTCCGCAAGAGCGGCCCCTCTTGCTGCGGGTTACTGCGGCCATCCGCCGCTATTCAATCAGAAGATCCAGACCGGCAGGCGCGAGGGGCATGGGCTGCGGGGCGTCTGCGCGCACCAACACGATCTGCGGGCCGATCAGGTCTTGTGAAAACACGCCGACCCGCGCGTTCAGCGCCACCCGAACCCCCAGCCGTCCCTGCGCAACCGGCGCATCGAAAGCGGCGGCGGCGACCTTGCCGCTTTGCAAGCCGCGCCGCACCGAATGGCTGATATAGGTCGAGACCAGCATCGGGCGCAGAGCGTCGGGCCGGGTGGCGGCGAGGCCCATCGCGCCTTCGATAGCGGGGGCGGAGCCGATCAGGATTTCGGCCTGCGGCACCTGTTGCAGCGCGATTTCGACCTGCGCCAGTTGCTCGTGCAGCCCGGTATCGGAGCGGCCGATATGGTGGATTTCTACCGCCGCGTTGCGCAGCCCTTCCGTCAGCCCGGCCTCCAGCAAGGGCGACCAGCCGGAAACCGCCGGGCCGGTCACAAGCGCGGCCGCAACCGGGGCGCTTCCTTTGGGATAAAGCCCCGCAAGATGGCGCCCGATCACCCGCCCCATCGCGGTCCAGTCCACCCCGACCCAGCCGCTGATCTCCGGCGCGTGCAACTCATTGACCAGCGCCACCACCGGCACGGCCCGCGCGGTATCGGCCACGGCAGCCAGCAGCGCCGGGTCATCCGCCGACACCGCCCCCAGCAACACCGCATCCGCCTCCCGCTCCACGCAGGACGCCAGAAGCTCGATCTGCCGGCGCAGCGCGTGATAGCCGCCGCTTTCAAACAACAACAGATCGCTGCCCGTCGCCTTCGCCTCTTCGATCAGCCCATAGCCGACGCTGAGCCAGTATTCGTCCTTGAAATGCGGCACCACGACACAAATCCGCTTGCCACCCGCCTCCGCTTGCACCGTGCCAACAAATCCAAACACAAGCGCAACACCGATTGCGGCCCGCGTCGCGGCTGCATAGACTGCCCGCATGGCCCATACCCGTTTTGACAAACAGCTTTTACGCATCTTTTCCTTCATCGTAAGCCTCGCGCTCCTGGCGAGTGGCGGAGCGATTGTGTCGAACACCTACCTTTCCCGCCAGCAGCGCGCTTTGATGCAGGACAATCTGGCCGCCGGGCCGCTGGCGCACAAGATTGTCGGGGCGTCAAGCTTTGTCGCAACGCTGGCCCCGGCCTTCCCCGACCTGCGCAGTCTGGACGATCTGGAACAGCTGGACGGGGCGGTGCAAGCCGAAATGGCGGCGCTGCGGCAGGATCTGACGACGCTGGAAGCGTTTTTCCCCGCCAATGCGCAGGAACGCGACGCCGCGGCGCTGGAGGATTTGCAAAGCACGATTTCGCAACTGGTGCAGCAGACCCGGCTTCAGTTGCTGGACCTGTATGCGCTGGACCTGAAGCTGCGGACAACGACCGAACAACTCTCGGAACTATCCGGGCTTCTGGCCGGGCAAGCCGACATCGCCCGCGTGCGCGTCACCGCCACCATCGCCGATCTGTATGAGGATACCGCCCCGGTGCGGGAAACGCTGGACCAGCTGGCGGATGTGGATTTCTTTTCCTATGACCGGCATGTGGAACTGGTGGGGGCGGTGGAACAGGCGGAAGCGCTGCTGTTGCGGGTGCCGACGGTCTGGGATCTGGAGCGACTGGCGGGGCTTGACCGGGAATTGGAAGCGCAACTGGCCTTTGCGCAAAACCGGCTGCACTTCCTGCCCTCGGCGGCGGCGCGGCAGCGGACGGCGGAATTGCTCGCGCAGATTGGCGCCGAACGCCTGACCGGCGGCAGCCTCGCAATGCGCGCGCGGATGCTGGAACGCGAGGCGCAACTGGTGCGGCTGGTCGATCAGGTGCGGGTGCAATCGGTGCTGCTCAGCCAAATCGCGGACGGGCATTTGTCGAATGTGCAGGCGGAGGTTCTGCGGGCGCAGCGCAAGGCAGATGACCAGAGCCGGGTCATTTCCTTTGCCCTGATCGCGGCGCTGGTGCTGCTCAGCGCGGCGGCGATTTATGCCTGGAATCTGGCGCGCACCCGTGTCGTGCTGCGGCTGCGCGGGGTGGCGGAACATATCGACGCGCTGGCGCATGAGGAATATGGGCGCGACATCCCGGTCACCGGGCCGGACGAAATCGGCCAGATGGAGCGTTCACTGCATGTGTTGCGCCAGCGGGCGGCGAGCGCGCAAAAGCTGCGCGACGAGCTGGAAAGCACGGTGAAGGAGCGCACGGGGCAGATCGTCACCGAGATGCAGGCTCATGACGCCGCACGCGCCGAGGCCGAAGCCGCCAACCGGGCCAAATCCGAGTTTCTCGCCATGATGAGCCATGAAATCCGCACCCCGCTCAACGGCGTTATCGGCATGTTGCGCCTTCTGGAAGACGCGCCCGACGCCCCGGACGCCGCGGCGCGGCTGACCACGGCGCGGGTCTCGGCGGAGCATCTGTTGACCCTGTCCAACGATCTGCTCGACTTTGCCAGCACGGAAACCCATGTCCCGGAGCGGCAGGAGGCGCATTTTGCGCTGCGCGATCTGGTGGGGCAGTTGGGGTCGTTTCTGAGGGTGGCGGCGGAGGACAAGGGGCTGGAATACTCGATCGCGCTGTCCCCGGACGCCCCGCTGGCCGTCTTTGGCGATGCGCCGAAAATCCGGCAGGTGGTGGTCAACCTCTTGTCCAACGCGGTGAAATACACGCCGCAGGGACGGGTGGACCTCACGGTGGACCATGCGCCCTGCCCCGATACCGGCGCGCCGGTTCTGAGCTTTTCGGTATCCGATACCGGCATCGGCATCGCGCAGGACGACATGAGTTACATTTTCGACGCCTATGGCCGGGGCAGCGGCGGAGAGATCGGGGCGATCGAGGGGATGGGGCTGGGCCTGTCGATCTCGCGGCGTCTGACCGAGGCGATGGGCGGCTTGCTGACGGTGGAGAGCGAGCCGGGCATGGGGTCGCGCTTCACCCTGACCGTGCCGTTGCAGCCCGGCGATCTGGCGCAGGTGGCGCGCGCGCCGGACCGCGTTGCCCCGGCGCAGCTTCGCAAGCGGGTGTTGCTGGTCGAGGACAATGCGGTGAACCGGATGGTGGCGCGGGGCTATCTCGACCGGCTGGGCTGCTCGGTGCGCGATGCGCGGACCGGGGCGCAGGCGGTGCATCTGGGGCAGACGGAGGCGTTCGACATCGTGCTGCTGGACCTCGACCTGCCGGATATGGACGGGCAAGAGGTCGCCGCCCGCCTGCGCCGCGCCCGCCCCGATGGCCCGCCGATTCTGGCCCTGACGGCGCATCATCTGAGCGACACGGCGGCGGAACGGGCCCGGCTCGGGGTCGATGGCATCCTGACCAAACCGATCTCGCCGCGCGCGCTGCGGGCGGTGCTGGAGGGGGAAGCGGACGCGCCGGAAGCGCCGCGCGCGGCGAGCGACCACGACACCATCCGCGACAGCCTGCAATCGGACCTCGAAGACCTTGGCCGCGAGATGGTGGAGAGCATTTTGCAGGAATTTCGGGCGCAGGTCGAACGGACGCTGCCGGACTTGCAGGCGGCTTTGGCCCGTGGCGACCATGAAGCGAGCGCGAAGATGGCGCACCGGCTGAAAGGGGCCGCGTCGAATTTCGGCCTGACCGCGCTGTGCGCAATGCTGGGTGCGGTGGAGGAAGCGGCGCGGGCGGAACGCGCCCCTGAGACCGAAGCCGCCGAACTGGACGCCGCCTTTGCCAGCGCGGAACAGGCGCTGGACGCGGCGGCGCGGGAACTGGGGCTGGAAGCGTAGCCCCCTCGGGAATCAGCCCTCCGCCGGGGCGAACAGATAGCCTTCGCCATGCACGGTGATGATCCAGTCGGGCCGGGTCGGGTCAGTCTCGATCTTGCGGCGCAGGCGACCGATCAGCACGTCGATGGTGCGGTCTTCGGGGGCGGCGTCGCGGTGCTGGGTCAGGTCAATCAAGCGGGCGCGCGACAGTACCACGCCGGGATGGCGCATCAGCACGTCGAGCAGGTCAAACTCGGCGCGGGTCAGCGGCTCGATCTGCCCCTCCTCCCCCGCCCCCTCAGGACGCTCCAGCCGCCGCCGCGCCCGGTCCAGCCGCCACCCCCCGATCTCGCAGGCGGCAACCGGGGCGGGCGCGGCGGTCTTGATCTGTTCGATCCGCGCCAGCAGGTTCTTGACCCGCGCAAACAGCTCGCGCTTGTCAAACGGCTTGGTGACGTAATCATCGGCCCCCATTTCCAGCCCGACAATGCGGTCCACCGGATCGTCGCGGCTGGTCAGCAAGATGATGCCCGCAAGCGACGCCGCCCGCTGCTCGCGGGTGATGGTCAGCCCGTCCTTGCCCTCCAGATTGATGTCCACCAGCAGCAAATCCGCCGGATCGCGCGCCACAATGGCCTCCATCTGCGCCGCCGTTTCCGCCTCGCTGACCCGATACATCTGCTTGCGCAGCGCCGCCCCCAGACGGCGGCGGGTCACGCTGTCATCTTCGACAATCACAATATGCTGGCTCACAGATCGCTCCTGGCTCGCTCCGGTATTTGCCCGGTTCTACCCTCGTTCACATTCTTTTACAAACGCAAACCGTCCGTTCATAGGTTGCGAAAGACCCGTTTACAGAGCCCATCTATGATGGGGGCAACCGATTTTGTTGTCCTGAGGAGGAACCTATGTCTTTTACCAACCCGACTCGCCGCGCATTCCTGCAAGGAGGCGCCGCTGCTTTTGGGGCCACCAGCCTGATGGGCTCGACCGCGCTCGCGTCAATCGACCCCAACAGCTTCCGCGGCCGCATCTTCCACGCAACCCATTACGGCCCGTTTGAAGGCGTGGTGAAGAACGGCAAGCTGGTTGGCATCAACACCATGATGGAACTGGATGCCCGGCCCACCGAGATGCTGACCTACGGTGTCATGGACCGGACCTACGACAAGACCCGCATCAACTACCCGATGGTGCGCAAGTCCTACCTCGAAGGCTGGAAAACCGGCGACACCAAGCCCGAGCTGCGCGGCAAGGAAGAGTGGGTGCAGGTCGATTGGGATACCGCCTGGTCGCTCGCGGCCAAAGCGCTGCTCGACACCGCCACCAACCACGGCAACGAAGCGATCTTCAGCTCGTCCTATGGCGGCTGGTCCAACGCGGGCGCCTTCCGTCCGAACGTGCTTCAGGGCCGCCTGCTGAACCTCATGGGCGGCTGCACCAACACGGCGGGCGACTGGTCCGCCGGTGCCGGTCAGGTCATCCTGCCGCGCATCATCGGCGACATGGAAGTCTATTCCGCACAATCCGCCTGGGAAACCATCCGCGACCATTGCGACGTGTTCGTGCTGGTCGGCTGTGACCCGATCAAGAACAACCGCATCGAATACCGCGTGGCCGACCACGGCATGTATGCCCACTGGGAAGACATCCGCGACGCGGGCGTCAAGTTCATCTCGATCAACCCGCAGCAGACCGCGACCGACGAGGTGCTGAACGCCGAGCGCACCGCGATCATCCCCAACACCGACACCGCGCTGTTCTTGGCCATGGCTTACGACGCGCTGGAAAACGGCTGGGAAGACAAGGCGTATATGGACAAATACACCGTCGGCGCCGACAAGTGGATCGCTTACGTCAAGGGCGAAACCGACGGCACGCCGAAGACCCCGGAATGGGCCGCGAAGATCACCGGCATCGACGCCGCCGAGATCCGCAAGTTGAGCAAGCTCATCGCCACCAACAACACCTGCATCGCCGGCTCCTGGGCCATTCAGCGGGCACGGCACGGCGAGATGATCTACTGGACCATCGTCAACTACGCCGCCCTGCTGGGCAAGATCGGCAAGCCGGGTCAGGGCGTCGGCTTCAGCTGGCATTACGGCAACGGCGGCATGCCGCAGGGCGGCAACCGCACCCCGGTCGGCATGAGTCAGGGCCGCAACTTCGTCAAGAAGATCGTCCCCGCCTCGCGCATCACCGAAGCGCTGGAAAACCCCGGCAAGAAGTTCTTCTACAACGGGCAGCATAACAGCTATCCCGACATCAAGATGATCTTCAACGCGGGCAACAACTTCATGTCGCACCAGCAGGACACCAACCGGCTGATCCGCGCGCTGAACAAGGTCGAGACCATCGTTTCGGTCGACGTCTGGTGGACCGCCGCGACCCGCTGGGCCGACATCGTGTTCCCCGCCGCGTCGACGCTGGAGCAGGACGACATCACCTCCGGCGGCACCTACTCGAACGACCGCGTCTACGCCATGAAGAAGGTGATCGAACCGATCGGCGAGAGCCTGCCGGATTACGAAATCTTCGAAGGTCTGGCCGACAAGCTCGGCCTCTGGGCACCGTTCACCGAGACCGAAGACAAGATGTATCACATCAAGCTCGCCTATGAGGCTTCGGGCGCAGCCGAGGACGTGCCGTTCGAGGAGTTCTGGGAGAAGGGCTATGCCCGGATGCCGGTGCCTGCCGAGGCCCGCAAGTGGACCCGCCATTCGGAGTTCTACGAAGACCCCGAGGCCAACCCGCTGCACACCTCCTCCGGCAAGATCGAGATGTTCTGTCAGGACATCGCCGACATGGACCTGCCGGACTGCCCCGGCACCGCCATGTGGCTTGAGAAGGAAGAGTATCTCGGCAACGCGAAGCCCGGTCAGCTGCACATCGTGTCGCCGCACCCGTGGTTCCGTCTGCACAGCCAGATGGCCAACTCCGAGCGCCTGCGGGAGCTTTACACGGTGCAAGGCCGCGAGCCGGTGCGCATCAACGCGCAGGACGCCGCCGAGCGGGGCATCGAAGATGGCGATCTGGTCGAGCTGTATAACGAGCGCGGCACGGTCATCGTCGGCGCGGTGGTGAGCGACGACATCATGCCGGGCGTGGTCTCGCTCTATGAGGGCTGCTGGCCGCAACTCGACAGCAAGGGCCGCGACAACTCCGGTCTGGCGAACTTCCTCACCTCGACGCAGCGCTCTTCGGCGCTGGCCGAGGCGACGACCGCCAACTCGGCGCTGGTCGAGATGCGCAAATGCGTTGACCCGGAAGGCCCGAACATGGCCTATGAGAAACCGCCGATCATCGACGATATGGAACTCGAAGAGATCGACGAGGACGCACTTGGTCTGGACCGGCTCGAAGCCCTGACCGAGAAGCTCTATGCCGACATGACGCCGGGCGAGAAGATGTTCTTCGAGCGCTGCACCGTCTGCCACGCCCCGCGTGAAGTGACCCACTACACGCAGCAGCAGTGGAAAGGCATCGTGCCCTCCATGTTCGAACGCGCCGGCCTCGACGACGCCGAACGCGCACTGGTCATGGAATACCTGATGGAAAACGCGGCCGACGCGCCGATGTAATCCGCACAGGTATTACAACAACACCCGAGCGGCCCTCCGGGGCCGCTCTTTTATTGTGCGGAGTCGGGGGGAATGCAGGGGTCGGGGCGTATGATGCGATCGTGGATATTGTCGTCATAGACGCACAATTCAATCTCGATCCCCTCCAACCCAATGGGCGGCATGTCCGCCCAAGCCCAGGCAGACAGGCCGGTTTTCGGGTCGCGGAAATCAGCGTGGTTGAGAGACAATGCGTCAGTGAAATCCGCCTCACTTAAATTTGCCCCACCGAATTGCGCGTCCCAAAGGTCGGCCCCTTGCAACCGCGTGTGCCAGAATACGGCGCCTTGCAACAGCGCGCCCGTGAGCTCGGCCCTTTGCAATCGCGCGCCTAGGAGGTTGGCCCCTTGCAATTGCGCCGACTTGAGACCGGCCCCTTGCAATTGCGCCAACTTGAGGTCGGCCCCTTGCAACTGCGCGTACCAAAGATAGGCCCCTTGCAACTGCGCACCCGTGAGGTCGGTCCCTTGCAACTGCGCGTCCCCGAGGTCGGCCCCTTGCAACTGCGCGTCCCCGAGGTCGGCCCCTTGCAACTGCGCTTTCCAAAGGTCGACCCCCTGCAACTGCGCCCCCTGAAGGTCCGCCCTCTGCAACGCCACCCGCGCCAGATAGGTCGGCGCTTCACAACTCAGCCTCTCCGCATCCCAACCGCCGCCCATGCGCTCGCAGGACAGGTTAATACCATTGAGCGGAATCCCCTGATCGTTCAGATACTCCAGCGCCGGGCCTTTGCCGGAGTTGCCGGTGGCCGGGGTGGTAATAAGGCTCCACGCGCGGGTTCGGGCCTCGACCTTGCGGTCCTCAAAATCAATCCAGAACGCCACCACCCCCAGCACGATCGACGCAAAGGTCGCCAGCAGCAGGAAGTGTTCAAACCCGCTCCAGACAGCGCGTAACGCGGCGCGCAGGACTGACCAAAGCGTTTTTCGAGGTGCCGCATGCCTCGCCCGCGCCCGCATACGGCGTAAATGAATGGTGTTTTTCTTCCCTGTCATGGCTGCGTTCTGCCCCCCAGTGACTTTGAAGCAACAAGTTTCAATAGCAGCGCGCCTCTGTCCAGTATTTTTTCACCCCCGCCCGCGCCATCCGTGCCATAATCCGCGCGACTCTGGCTCGAAAGGCACCCCATGCACACCCCAACCTCCCCCAGCGAATTGCGCATCAACAATGACGGCGAGAACCGCGCCAAATGGCACAAGATGCTAGCGGAACTGGCGGAGGCGGGCTGGGCGGTGGAAACCGACGGCGCCAGCACCACCATCGCCCAAACCGTGAGCCTGATCCCGGACCCGGCGGGGGCGGAACCCTCGGGATTTGCCGTGCTGGAAGCGCTCGGGGCGACGGAGATCGAACGCCTGCTGGTCGCGCCCCTGCCCGATGACGTAGCGGCCGAAAACATCCTCATCGGCTTCAACTGGACCTTCGTCGAAGCCGGTCCCTATTGTGGCATCGCCCGCTCGCCCTCGCGCGGCACGGAAGGGGCGCGCAGCATCCGCCCGCCGGAGGGACTGCACGGCAAGAGCCTGAAAGAACTGGGAAAATTCCTGTTTTCCACCGACCCCCTATCGCGCTCGCTGGGCCTCGCTGCCGTCAATGCCTACTGGAACCGCCGCGACATGCGCTACCCCGAAGAGACCGCCAAAGGGGGCTTCGCCGCACTCCAGCCCCCCGGCGACGGCGTGATCATCATCGGCGGGTTTCGCGGCGCCACCAAACGCCTGCCACAAGCGCGCATCGTCGAACGCGAACCCAAACCCGGCGACATCCCGGCGGAGGAGGCCGGCCCCGCGATCCACGGCGCCAAGACCCTGATCATCACCGCGCAAACCCTGATGAACGCCTCGCTGGCCCCGCTCCTGCCCCTCGCCGGACCGCAAACCCGCAAAGTGCTGCTCGGCCCTTCCGCGCCCCTCTGCCCCGGCCTGCTCGCCCATGTCGAAGAAGTCGCCGCCACCGTGGTGCTGGACCCACCCGCCATCGAACGCTTCATCCGAGAAAGCGGCACCATGATCATGCTCGACGGCATCACCGAAAGCCGCTGGCTGGCGCGATAGAGCGTAGCCCCCAAACAAAACCGCCGCGCGGATCAGGCGCGGCGGTTTGTATGTACGACAATCCGGTGCTTATTGCTTCATGGCAAAACCAAAAATCCCCCCTTCGACAAACGTGCCGGGATCAAGGATAAGCGTCCCAACGTCGCTATTGCCCGAAATCCCAATAGCCTGAGCGGAATTGCCATGGAAGCCCGCCTGAACTTGCCCCCCGACAACCACATTGGTCGAGCCATCCACCAGCGTGCCGTTGATATTCAGCGGGAACTCGTTGCCGCCATTGGCAATTGTTCCGGTCAAATCAAGACTACCCGTCACATCCCGATCAAAGGATGCGATCAGATCCGCCTTATCCTGCGCGGGCATATCATCCGGGAACCCATCTAGTACTCCCACAGCCTCATCCATTGTCAAACCAGATGCGGCGTAGAAGTTGGACAGGTTACCATTAATCGTATCCGCACCATTAGGATCAATCTTCGCGTCCAGCTTCATCTCGCCAATCATCACTTCAAACGGCGCCGTATGTGAATAGTGATAGCCCAGCATAGCAACACCGGAATAAGTCGCATCCAAACTCGACGGCAGGGTCACACCGCCCTGAGCGGTTTCCTCCTCAGCCGCATCAAATTCGGCCCCGCGCTGTTCGTGAATTTCGAACAACTCCTGGGCAGTCAACGAGCCCGGACGGCCCCCACCGTCCGGTGTTTCATTCGTCATGCAGCCGGAAAGTGCAAAGGCAGCAATGGCCAGCGGAAAGAGTGCGGTTTTCATGGTTTATCCCTTGTTATCCAGATGCACGCAAAACGTGTGCTTAAAGCCTTAACCCCCCCCAAAGGAGAAAACAACGCGGAAATGCCCCCCAAACAAAACCGCCGCGCGGATCGGCACGGCGGTTCTTTTCACCAAAAACGAAGGTCAGTCCGGTTGGCCCGCGACGCCCACCAACACCCCGCTTCGCGCCGCGCCGTCTTCCGTGAGGGCCATGCCGCCCGGCGTATCGGGATCGCTGTTAATCCAGACGAAATTCGCCTCCGCCCCTTCAAAACCAACCTCCGCATTGCCACCGATGGCGACGGTTTTTCCCTCATGCTGCAACGAACCGACCAGCCCGACGGGAAATCCGGCCCCGGTGGCTGCAATGTCGCCGCTCAAATCAATGCGGCCCGAAACCGTGCCATCAAAGGTTGCCAGCACCGCTTGCCGTTCTTCTCCGTTCAACCAGTCCGTATTGCCCGTGGCCAGAACTTCCAACACGGCCGGAACCTCCACCGCGTCCGGATCAACGCCCGTGGCCGCCCGGACCTCCGCCCCGGATGCCGCGACGAACCCCGTCAGGTCGCCCGTAACCGTGCCGCCCGTCTCCGAAAAATTCGCCCTCATCCGCATCTCGCCCAGCATGGCCGTCACATCGTCCGGCGCGCCCTCCCCCGGTGCGGTTTCCGCCCCATAGGCAAAGGCCGCAAGGCCGAAATAACTTGCCGTGCCGTCCGTCGGCAGCCCGCGCTCTTCGCTGCGCGCCGCCTCAAATTCCGCCGCCCGGTCCACCTGAAAATCGGCCAGATCACGCGGGGGCCGGGGGATGAAAACATCGGGACCAGAGCCCGCGCATCCGGTCAGAGCAACGGCCAGACCGGCGAAAAAGAATACCTTGCGTTTCATCATACCTCCCTTTCCGCGCGCCCCTGCGGCGGTTCGGATATACCGCCTAACCCTAAGGAAACCGCGCTCCAAAAGCAAGAAACCGCCGCGCGGATCAGGCGCGGCGGTCGTTGTTACGGGAAGCATTTCAGCAATCAGGAATACCGATCAGTCATTCCTCAAAGCCATACCGTCAAGCAGCCCGGCCTTGGACACGCCACCCTCGGTTACCAACAAAGCAGGTTCACCCTCTTCAGTCTCACGTGTCGCCTCAATACTAAACCCGGCAGCATTATTGGCCCCAAACCCCGCTATCCCTAAACCACCAACCCGAACATCTTTTCCGTTGTTGTCCAGCGCCCCATACAGAGCGATCGGGAACACGTCACCCCCCTCAACCGTCGTGCCGCTAAAAACAATTTCCCCATCAACCGGCGTATCGAACATGGCAATCAACTCGGCGCGTTGGGCTTCGCTCAAACTCTTCAGTCCATCCTGGAAAACGCCTTCATAAAGATTATTTTCAAAGCCGGTGGCCGACTGGAAGCCGGACAGGACACCATCGACAAAGGCACCATCCTCTGTGAACTCGGCCGTCACGTCCATTTCCCCCATCATGACCACGATATCGCCGATACCTCCTCCTCCCGGTGCCCCGGGGCCATAGCCAAAACTGCTGACGCCGGAATAGGTCGCCTGACCATCGACCGGCATGGTGAGCGCTTGGCCGGCCAGACCTTCAGAGCGTTGAATCACTTCAAGTTTTCGCTCAACCAGCTCCTCCGGCGACAAGCTGGACGACATGCAGCCGGTCAGGGCTGTTGCGGTCAGGGCTGCGGCAAGTAATTTGGCGTTCATGGCATTCTCCACTGCATTGCTATCTCGATCCATAATGAATGGCCGCAAGCTATAGAAATTCCGCACAAAAACAAGAAAAACCGCCGCGCAGGTCACGCGCGGCGGTCGTTGTTGGCGAAACCATCTCAACAGGGCCGATCAGTCGTCTTTGACCGCAAATCCTCTCATCCGACCGGTCTTATCCACCCCGTCTTCGGTTAACGTCAAATTGCTGTGCGTGGCGCCGTTGATATTAGCAATTTCAGCATCCCCTTGACCAAAATTTACCAAGCCCTGACCACCGACCACGACGGATTTACCATCATTGTCCAGCGTCCCGGAAATATCTATAGCAAAAGAGCCAGGCGCGATGTCCCCGCCAAACGTAAGCTCCCCCTCAACCGGCGTATCAAACGCCGCAATCATCGCCTCGCGCTCCGCGGGGGTCATCATATGCATGTCACCAGAATACATGGCGTCAGTCCATTGTTCAGCGTCATTTCCGGTCCATGCAACATCAAAGTCTCCAGCGTAAAACCCCGAAAGGCGCCCTTCCACATCGCCCCCCGCGGCCGTAAAGTTGGCCGTCATATTCATTTCCCCGATCATCGGCACGGCACTGGGGTCACTGAGGATCGAAACATCCGAATCCTTATCATTATACACAATCCCAACCCCGCCGGAATAAGTCGCCTGCCCGCTTGTCGGCATTTCAAGCAGTTCGGGGGGCACATCTACATATTTTTCAAAAACCTCTTCCCGCATTTCCACCAACTCCTTTGGCGACAGTCTGTACAACGGATCGGGCGGCGGGTTGGTTGAGCCACATCCGGTCAAAGCTGTTGCTGTAACGGCTGCAATAAATAGTTTGGTTTTCATGATCATCCCCTTTTATCGTAGGGCGCACGAGGCGCACGAGGCGCACGAGGCGCACGAGGCGCACGAGGCGCACGAGGCGCACGAGGCGCACGAGGCGCACGAGGCGCACGAG